>JAMORY010000026.1 GCA_027063305.1 Sulfurovum sp.
GAATATCACTGCTGCGATCAGGTAGCTTCCAGTCTCCAGAAAGTAGAGCACCCCGCTTAAGATGGTATCCGACTGCGTACCGGCGAAGGTATGCACATGCATCATCGGCAGTAGATTGGCAGGAATGTAGAAGACGATACTTGCAATCACCAGCGCCCATGTCTGCTGTATGCTGTTAGGAATACGCGCATAAACTTCCTCTCCGCATCGTGGACAGTGCGCGACCACATCGGTACGCTTGTGCGGCAGTTTGACCAGTGCATGACAGGTATCGCATGCCGTGACACCATGATCGATGGCTCTCATAAAGCACTCCTTTTGGATTCTTCCTCTTCAATAATTTCCCACACCATATGCGGATTGTAACTAACCTGCATCGATGTCATCACAAATACCAGCACCACAAACGCCCACATCGACGTACCCGGAACAATCGTCCCCATCTTGACAAGCTTGACCATAGAGACCAGCACACCGACCAAGAATACATCGAGCATTCCCCACGGTGAGGCGTGTTCAAGCACTTTTAGCACCGTCTTTGCATAAAAAGGTACTTTCCCGTAATAAAGCGGTGCAAAAAGAAGCAAAAAAAGCATAATACGCATCAGTGGAACGACCAGTATGGTCATGAGTACCGCAACCGCCAAGATCCACTCATGCTCCTTGAAAAGATAGACTGTACTGGTTAGAAAATTCGCTTGAGAGAGATTACCCGCCACTTCAAAAGAGAGAAAAGGAAAATAGTTGACCAGTCCGAAGAGTATAAGCGATGCCAAGGCATAGGCGTACATCTTTTCAATCATACCCGTACGGTGACGAAAGAGCAGCGTACCGCAACGTGGACAGAGAAAACGTCCGTTACGCTGAGGCTCCCTGACACAACAGAGCTCATCGCACGCATGGCAGCAGACGATGTGTTCATGCTTCATTCCCCCTCCTTCAACCCTCGTTTAGAGGTGCAGTTTTTTCTTAAAGTAGGTATCGACATCAAAGAATATCTCGCCTGTTTCATTCTTGTAGGTAAGGTTTTTACGGTTTAGCTCGCTAATATGGCTTTTTCCCATGATCGCAAGAAGGGTTTTCATCCCCTTAATGAGGTTCTTGTGGTAGTTGGCGATCTCATGCCCTTTTTTACCCACAAGGTATGAGGCACGCAGTTTCGGATCCTGTGTCGCCATACCTACCGGACACTGATGCGAACCGAACCCCGAACACATACGCGCTCTGATGCACCCGCCGCTCATCATGAACCCTCTGGCGATTCCCACTGCATCCGCACCCATAGACATGGTGATGATCACATCATCCGGTGTCAGAAGCTTACCGCTGGCGATCACTTTGATCTCATCTCTAAGCCCGTACTTTCTTAGGGTCGCATCCAGAATATAGAGCGCATTGTTCGTCGTAAGACCGACCGACTCCATCATCTCCAGCGGTGCAGTAGCACTTCCGCCTTCTCCACTGTCCACGGAGATAAAATCAGGCAGCGGTTTGCCTTCTTCTTTGCGTTTTGCAGCCGCTGCGACCATCTCGTCAACTACATTGGCATCGGAAACAACAATTTTCATTCCTACAGGCTTTTTCGAGATCTTTTGCAATCTTCCCACAAAGTCAAGCAGATGATCAGGGGTATCCGCATAGGGAAAACGGTTTGGAGAGAAGAGATCTTTCCCCTCTTCCACACCGCGATAGTAGGCAATATCGGCAGAGACCTTCTTCCCGGAGAGTTTCCCTCCCGTCTGCTTCGCACCTTGTGCGATCTTGATCTCCGTCATACGGCAAAAACGCATCACTTTCGCATAGCGTTCCTCATCAAAATTCCCTTCCTCATCACGCACACCGTACAGTCCCGAACTCATCTGGAACACAATATCAGGCAGTGACTCAGGTACCTCTTTGGGAAAAGCATCCAGCGGAGCATTCCAGTTGATGCGGAAAAGTACATGGCTCTTTTTATCATAGAGATAGGTATTGCTGGTTTTACTGTTAAGCAGTATCTTTCTGTAGGCTTTAAGCGCATAGGTACGGTTGAAGATCTTGTCGATCACATTGAATGTGAATTCTGCCAACGGCGTACTCTTGACCACTTCAAGGTATTTATCCTGTTTTACATCCGGTTCAAGCGTATAGAGATGATTGGAAGTCAGACTCCCTTCACCGGTATTGACCGTAAACCCTGAAAGTTTCGCTCCCAAAGAGAAAGCACGTACCGCTTCCGGGCTTAACGCCCCGTCACTCATAGCAGAACGGATAATAGGCGTTTTTGCCACAAAAGGGTATGCACACTGTGAACCGAAGGTTACGGAGAGATCATCAGAGACCTCATCTTCATTCTTGACATTGGTCGAATGCTTGATCACAAAACGAGAACCCGAAAAGGGCTGTGCTACGGAAAAGGATTGGTAGTTGGGTACATCTTTTGCCGCTTTATAGACCCACTCAACCTTATCACGGGATTCATAGAATGTCTCTTCTGCGAAGTATTGTCTTAGGGGTTCACGCAACGCTTCGAAGAAGTAACGGAAACGGCCGATGATCGGATAGTTGATAAGCAGCTGATGCTTACGTTGCACATAGCGGTCGTAAATGAACAGTGCGATCAACCCGATAAAAAGCAGTACCAAAAAGAGTTCGGTGAACTCTCCTAAAAAGTTCCAGACACGATCGACAAAACCATTCTCTCTCATCTTCAGCTACCCACCTTATACATCTATAGGCTGAGGACGGTTCATATCGAGTACGGCATAACCGATACCGTGATCCTCTTCGATCGTCATCGTTGCATCGTACGGTGGTTTATGGTCTTGTAGTACCTGAACAAGATGACTGAGCACCAATCCGTAATTACGTCCGAGAGGTACGCGGATCAGCTCGATATGGTTTTGGTGGATCTTATCCGCCAATACATGAAGCAGACACTGATAGGCACGCTCATTGGTGGTATACTGAAGGTAGTAATTACGCATAATGTCAATGTTGCCAAGCCATGCACGCTTCTCATCAATACTCAGGTTCGTATTGGCCTCCACTTTTACTCTGTAGTCGTTGATCAAATCATTGGTATGCGCTTGCCCCTCATCGAAGATCGCATCGACATCATCACAATAGGTTTCAAGCAGTTCGACCAGCTTCTTCGCATCATACTCTCTGGCAGATACTTCGTGCAAGTAGACCGCTTTCCCCTCTTCAGGATTGAAATCGAGGCTCTCTAGCAACTCTGCCGCTGCGCTCAAGAAGGTATAGCTATCGGGTTTTGACTGGTCGAAACCGACACCGTGCTGTGAGACTTTCGGCTTTGCACCAACATACTTTAACTGTTCCATAATTGATAAACTCCTTCTGTTTTGACATATACTATCATTATATCCCAAGCTCCGAGTCAAATAGATTAATTATCCTAAAAAAACATTTATCTTTATGTTTATCATATCTATCTATATCAAAATACGTTATAATCACTCCATTCAATCTGAAAAAGGACCCTTATGCCCGACCGTTTGAACAAACAGGAGAAAGTGGATATCGCCATCGAGATCGCCGTAAAGCTCGGTTTACTCTTTTTGGTGCTTTACATCTCCTACCTCATTGCCAAACCTTTCATCGGCATTGTTGTCTGGGCGATCATCATCGCCGTTTCGCTTCATCCGCTGGTAGTGAGGCTGCAAGCACGCTTCGGACACCCCAAACGGATCATCATCGCACTGACCGCAACGATGATAGCCGCACTGATCGTTCCGACCTATATGCTCTCCGATACCATGATACAAACAGGACAGGAGTTGGCAGTGATGATGAAGGACGGCAATATCACCATTCCGCCGCCAACGGAGAATGTCAGGGAATGGCCGCTTATCGGCAAGAAGAGCTATGCGCTTTGGAAGTCTGCCTCACAGAACCTCGCTCAGACACTCGCACCTTTTAAAACGCAGATCAAACATACCGCTGAGTCCGTTTTTTCAGCACTGGGAAGCGGACTGGGTACGATCTTTATATTCATCGGCGCATTGATCATCGCCGCTTTCTTCCTGAGTGCTGCCGAGGGTGCGGTGGCATTCTACAAACGTATCATGCGCCGTCTGCTCGGTGACAAAGGTGATGAGTGGGCACACCTCTCGGCATTGACCATTCGCAGTGTCACAACCGGTGTTATCGGGGTCGCGCTCATCCAAGCCTCGTTCGCATTTATCGGGATGCTGCTCATGCAGATCCCTCTTGCGGCGCTCTGGGCATTTGCCATTATGTTCCTGACTATCATTCAGCTGCCCGCGCTCATTATTATCGGGCCGGTCATCGCATGGGTCTTTGCCCAAGGAAGCGGAACGCCCGAGGTGATCTTTACGGTCTACATGCTGTTAGTGGGTGCCAGTGACGGTGTGCTCAAACCTATACTTATGGGGCGTGGGGTGGATATTCCGATGCTAATCATTCTCATCGGGGCTATCGGAGGAATGATGCTCATGGGGATGGTGGGGCTCTTTATCGGTGCGGTCATCTTCTCTTTGACCTACAAACTCTTTGAACTCTGGATATCAGAGGGACAAGAGAAAGAGGCATCAAAAGCTAAGCAATGAAAAAACTCGACAGACACAACAACTTTGCCTACCTTTTTGCCGCGCTGATACTCTTTTTGTTCACCTCCGCCATCGTAGCGGAGTTCTCCGGTATCTTCAGCAAGAGCGCCTTTACGCTTATTACGCTACTGATGCTTGGAGCCAATATCCGAACCCTCAAGCACGGCAGTACATGGAAACATGTCCTCTATGTGCTCATCCCCTCCTTTTTCATTCTAACGCTCATCGAACACTTTTTTAGCGGCACCATATCGGTACTGCTACTGCTTAGTACCCTGCTTATCTTCTTCATCGGTAGTTTCACAACGGCATTCAAGCAGGTGTTGTTTGAAGGGGATATTGATGCGAACAAACTTATCGGCTCTTTGACGCTCTACATTCTGCTTGGACTTATCTGGACGATGATCTACCTTATCATTCTCTTCTTCGACCCCAACGCCTTTACCGGACTGGAGGTGACAAACTGGCAAGAGGGATTCTCCCGTATCGCCTACTACAGTTTCGTCACACTCACGACACTGGGCTACGGTGACATACTCCCCCATGACCACATTGCCGAGTTCTTCGTCTACATGGAATCGATCATCGGGGTCTTCTATATGGCGATCATCGTATCAAGTCTCATCTCCTTGCGACTTGCCGCCATTCAAGAGGAGCGCGAGAGAGAGAAACGGCTTCATTCCAACCCCAAAGGCGACTAGGTGGAGAAGTTCAAGTTCGCCGTCAAAGCGGCACTGAGTATCGCTTTGGCATTTCTTATCCCCTTCTCACAGGGATGGAACCAAGCTACCACCGCAGCTACGACGATCATGCTCATTGCTGCAATAGGATCGCTGGGTGACTCGATGACAAAAGGGCTGCTTCGCGTTATCGGCACGGTGATCGGTGCGATCATCGGCATGGGCCTGATCGCCCTCTTCCCACAGGAGAGGATGCTCTATCTGTTCTTTGCCTCCGTCATTGTCACCATCATACTCTACTTCGCCCGTGCCTATCAGGGAGATACCACCATTTTCGTATTAAGCGGCATCACCATCATGACTCTCTTTCAGAACGGTGAGGTGGACAATGTCTTTCTCTACGGCATAGACAAGACCTTTATGACCATCTTCGGCATTGCTGTCTACACCTTCGTCGGTCTTTTCCTCTGGCCTGTCCACATGAAAGACGAAAGTGCCCAACACGCCAAAACACTGACACAAACCCAGCACACCTTCTACCAAAGCCTGCAAAAAGAGAGTACGAAAGAACAACAGGAGACATACAACACCCTCCTTCAAGAAGAGCAGCAGCTACAAGCGACCGTAGGCAAAACCCAAAATGCGGCAAGCGAGAGGGGCTTTAGCACACATGAGTGGAGGGAGATCATCGAGAGTTACCGTACGATCGACGAAATACTACTGCATCTCTACACGCTCCATGAAGGGATCCAAGCACCCAACACCCCAAAAATCCCCCAAATAGAGCGTCTCTCTTTGGAAGTGGAGAGCCTCTTTGTTCGTATCGAAGAGGCATGGAGCAAGCAACACCCCCAACCTCTACCCCAAGCTTGTCAGATCGAGTACGACCTGCTTTCTCTGCATACCGATGATCCGCTAAAGATCGCAGCAGCAACCACTACTATTCAGACTCTCTGCGAACTGCACACCCATCTTCGCAACCTGCTTAAGAAGCTCAATGCCATCCATGACCCACTGCCTGCCTCCTTTCCCTATGAGTACCGGCAAACCCAAGACCACCGCTTTCTTTGGGGAGATATCGAACATCTCAAAGCAACACTGGTGACGTTCCTGATCTTCTGGGGTGGTACGCTGTTATGGATATACCTCAACCCTCCCGGCGGCTTCATGGTGGTTTCACTTGCCGTAGGGTTAAGCGTCATTACCGCCTTTACCCCGATCAAACCCTCATTGCTGATGCTGCTTTTTAGCTTTGCGTTCATCTTTGCCGCACTCATGTATGTTGCTGTACTGCCTCAACTGCAATATGGTTGGCAACTGGGTATTTTTCTCTTTGTTTATGCCTTTATCGGGTTTTATTTTTTCACCCCAGAGCTCTCCATCTTCTTTTTGATGGGCATGCTCACGCTGGGCTTGAGCGACACACCGTTTTATAGTTTCGATATCTTTTTGATGACCCTGCTGATGTTCTATGCCTTCTTGTCACTGCTGCTGCTTTTCTACTATATCCCCTTCTCCACCCGTCCCGAAAGGCTCTTCCTGCTCTTGCAAGAACGCCTCTATACCATCATGCGAAAACTCATCCGTACACTCTATGCCGACCCGAAAAAGAAGCAACACTTTTTGAGCCGACTTGCGGTACAATACTACCGTAGCCATCTCATCTCTACCGTACAAAAGATGAAACTCTGGGCGGAACAGATCGACGAAAAGTACTTCAGCCCTTTGGAGAAAGAGGCGCTCTTGGCATGGGTCTTGCATGCAGAGCGCATCGCGTATAGATTGGAGATGCTCTTGAGAAGAGAGGCAAAGGAGGGGGAGAATCCGATGATACAGACACTACTGCAAAAGAACGGGACGCAACTGCAAGATGTCTTCGACCGTATCGACACGAAAGAGAGCGACCCCGCACATATCTCACGTATACTTCAAACGCTTCTGCATCGACCTCCCTCTTCCCCACAAGAGAAACATGCCTATATCGAACTCTTCTCCTACATTACGATGCATATGCGTTTTTGGGAGAGCCTAACGGTATGGAAGCAGCAAAAAGCGCACCTGAACCTCCATACCCTACAAGAGAGCAGGTTTTAATGAGAAAGTACGTACGCCTTATGACATCCGCACTGCTGTTAAGCGGGTGCAATACGCTCGGTCCCCATTTCCAAGGGGTCAAGAACCCACCGATCCCCAAAGCATGGAAAGCACATAACACAGATAACAGCGATGTCGTCACATGGTGGAAAGGCTTCCACGATCCAACACTCAACATCCTCGTAGAGAAAGCCTACCGTCAGAACCTCGACATCCAAAGTGCCGGCCTGCGTATTCTACAGGCACGCACCGCACTGGGTATTGCCGACACGATGCAGTTCCCGCAACTGCAACAGCTCAATGCCGATGCCTCTACGACCCACACCAACATCAGTGACATTCATACCGCCAACATCCGTTTCGATATGGGGTGGGAGCTGGATATCTGGGGCAAATACGCTCTCACCACCGAAGCCTCGCAAGCCGCACTCTACGCTTCGGTCGCAGGTTATGATGCCGTTATCGTCTCCGTCATTGCCGAAGTGGCACGCAACTACATCAACTACCGTACCGCTCAAGAGCGATTAGGGTATGCCAAACGCAATGTGATCATTCAAGAGCGTGTGACCGAGATGACCCGAATACAGTTCAACTCCGGTAATGTCTCGGAGCTGGATATGCAACAGGCACGTACGCAACTCTACAACACCAAAAGCGCCATCCCCGCACTGCAACTTGATCTGGTGCGATCACGCAATGCACTTGCCCTGCTCTTGGGTGAGGATGCCACAACCATCGACAGACTCCTCTACACCCCCAAAGCTTCCGCCTACCAAAAGCATGACCGCTTTATTGCCAAGCACCGAGGGGTCATTCAACTCCAAGAGGATAAGAGCGTTGACCAGATGCAGCTGATCCCCCGGATCTCCATCGACCCGCACTACCGCATCGATGCCAACCTCATTACCCAACGCCCCGACATCAAAGCCGCAGAGCATCTTGTGCATGTGGAAGCTGCGCGTGTCGGAGCGCTCGAAGCCGAACTCTACCCAAGCTTCTCTCTTTTCGGAAGTATCGGTTACCACCCCAACGATCAGTTCGGCAAATGGATCAACGGTGCCGACGCACTTGCCGCGACCATCGGCCCTTCATTTCGCTGGAACATCTTTCAGTACGACCGCATCAAGAACCAGATACGCCTGCAAGACGCCACCTTTGAAGAGCGCCTGCTTACCTACAACAAAAGCATCCTCAGCGCCGTTTCCGAGGTATCCACGGCACTTAGCAGCTATCAGCTGACACGCCTGCAACAAAAAGAGAACCGCAAAGCCCTCGATGCCACGGTGCGGGCGTTCAACCTCTCTGTCATTCAGTACAACGACGGACTGGTCAGTTACCAGCGTCTCTTGACCACCGTCGAGAAGCTCACTACCGTCCAAGACCGTTTTGCCGTCATTAAAGGAAGCGTTGCGCTCAGTGCGGTCGCTCTCTACAAAGCCCTTGGGGGCGGATGGCAAATGAGCCGCGGAAAACGCTACCTCTCCAAAGAGAGCATTGCACGCATGCGTGCACGTACCGACTGGGGAGAATACCTCGATGAGAACATGACCCGCTTGCCAAAGGAGTTCACAGCCCATGCCAAGTAAGATCCCGCACGAACTTGCCGTTGGAGACGTCTACTTCTCTCCGCTGCTTCCGGTCCTTTTCCTGAGCTTTTTTGCCGCACTTGTTACGGTCATGCTGCTGAACACGCTCAAACTCTCCCGATGGTTCTATGCCCCGTCATACGTATTTATCGCTATCATGGTACTCTACATGATACTCATCGACCGTTTTTGGATCACATTTTAAAGGATAGCTGTGAAGAGATTCATCAAACTGATATTGACCCTCACCCTGATCGCTTCGACAATCTACTTCGGTTACGAGAAGTACCGCCGTTACATCGACAATCCGTGGACACGGGACGGACAGGTCCGTACACAGGTCATTCAGGTCGCCCCGCGTGTAACTGGTATGGTCACCAAGATACACATCAAAGACAATCAGCACGTCAAAAAAGGCGACCTTCTCTTCGAGATCGACCCTTCCCAGTACGAACTGAAGGTCAAACAGGCGCAAGCACGCCTTAAACGAACGCTTGAAGCGGCAAAGGGTACGAAAATAGAGTATGAACGCGTCAAGAGCATCTACGCCAAAGACCGCGGTGCCGTTTCGCAAAAGGATCTTGTGCGCAACGAGACCAACTACTTCAAATCGCTTGCCGATATCGAATCTGCCACAGAAGCGCTCAATGCGGCAAAGCTCAACCTCTCCTATACCAAGGTCTATGCGGAGGTGGACGGTTATGTCTCCAACATCAACTTCCAGATAGGAACACAGGCTACTGCCAACAGACCCCTCTTGGCACTGGTCGACGAGCATAGCTTCTGGGTGTTCGGCTTCTTTAAAGAGAGCGCCATTCCCCATGTCAAGGTCGGAGACAAAGCGGTGGTGACACTGCTTGCCTACCCCGATACCCCACTCAAAGGTACGGTCGAGTCGATCGCATGGGGTATCTCCCATACCGACGGCAACCCAGGAAGCAACCTGCTACCCAGTGTCAAACCGGTCTTTCAATGGATACGCCTTGCACAGCGCATCCCCGTACGTATCAAGCTCGACCCGTTACCCAAGAATATTAAACTACGCTTTGGACTGACCGCTTCGGTAATGATCCTCGATCACGATACGAAAACAAAAAAGCCTAACATGGTACAATAGAGATATCTTCTTTCAAGGAGTTCAGATGCAACACAGATGGTGCGCGATCATACTTGTCCTGATGCTCATAGGCATTGGCGGATGTGCCTCACATGAGAACTTTGTCAAAACCTACAACAGTTGGGTCGGACATAACATTCATCACTTCACCGCACAATACGGCTACCCTGACACCACCTACACGCTCACTAACGGTCATACGGTCTATGTCTATGAAAAACAGGAGATCTACAGCACCCCGTCACTCTCTCCGGGCTTTGGATACTACGGTCACGGCGGATACTACGGAGGGCTCTCGGTAGCTTACGGCACAGATATCGACTATAAAAGCTGTAAGCTCTTCTTGGAGGTTGACAAAAAAGGCACCATCGTCAAATGGGGCTCCAGAGGCAACAGCTGTAATCTCTAATGGCTTTTGGGCATGGTATTTTAATGAGGATAGGCTATAATTTTCCATTTCATTCAAGAGGGGAACATGCTCATACTCGGCATAGGAAACGTACTTCAAAAAGATGATGGCATCGGCGTATATGCCGCAACCTACCTGCTACACAACTACACCTTCACTCCCGAAGTGGAGATCATCAACGGCGGTGTCGAGGGTATCAACCTCTTTAGTGTCGTTGAACGAAGCAATAGACTCCTCATACTCGACTCCATCGAACTAAGCGACGAACCCGGCTCCATCTACCTCATCCCCTCCCATGAACTCAGCGGTCACGGACTCAACAGCGGCGGTGCGCACGAAATAGGCGTACTTCAGGTACTCGATATGCTCGAACTCCAAGGCAAACCGCTCCCCGAAGCAACAGTACTAGGCATCATCCCACACCATATTACCTTCGAGATGGCGCTGAGTGAAACCTTGAGGGAAGCATTTGAGGGATACATAAAGGTAGCTTTGAAGTTTTTGAGAGATTCGGGCATAGAAGTAATGCCCAATAAGAAAAAGATCTCTTTAGAAGAGATCATTCATGATGTCAGACGGGTGTAGGGCTTAGAAGCCTCTCCCCTGCCCCATACCGCCGCCCATACCGCGACCTCTAAAGCCTTTGGGAGGGAAATTATCATACATCCATGAAGCGATGGTCTCAAGCTCTTGCGGTGTGACCGCACCTTTTTGTGAAGGCATCAGACCAAAACGCTGGATCTTCTGAGGCATACAGACGGCTTTACTCTTACTTGGTTCTTGCACATAATCGACAATGAACTTCACCGCATCGGCTTTGTTCGGATAGTTCATCTTCACATGGTTCATCACACCCATGATCGGAGGCGCGACAAGCGTACTCATATCTGAAGGCCTGCTTGTGACATGACACATCGAACACTTCGCATCGAATAGTGACGCTCCGTCACTTGCCATCAACATACCGCTTACACCGGCTAAGAGTAATATTTTCTTCAACATATTCAAATCCTTTATCTCATTTTTTTGTTTAGTATAACACCCTCATATGAACTTTGTATGAACTACCCCTTGACCACGCTGGTCTCCCAGCCGTCATAACTGGCACCATGACTCTCAAGCAGGTCGATAAGCCACATGGTGATCTCGTCAATCTCCGTATAGAAAGGTTTATCGATACGGTAGAAACTGAACCCTTTGACACCCTCTTCGTTCTCTATCTCTTCCAGTACGCCGAACCCCTCCGCTCCAAGCGCCTCTTTTACCGCTTCTAAGTTGGCATCACCGACCCAAAAGGCTTTATGCTCAATGGCTCTTGGTGTCTGAAGGGTATCTTCTTTGGCACGCAGTTGGTCGCATACTTTATGGTTTTGAATGATCTGCCACTCTTTCGGGGTCGGGAAGAGCAGTTTTTTGTAGTAGTTCCACTCCTCATCGTTCTGGAAACCACTGGTGATCTCATAGTGTTCGAACTCATCGAGTGCGAAGTTGAGGAAATCCTGCCAGTTATAGGTAAACTGTAAATAGTAAAGGAATGTCACATAACCGTCACTGATCACACGCCCTACATACTTCCCGATACGGAATTTGATCATCGAAGCCTCAAGCTTATCTTCCAAGAAACCGATCTCAGGCTGCTCCTCATCACTAAGCAGACCATTCTCTTTTGGCTCTTGCAACTTCACCTTCACAAATGCGACGATAGGATAGACATACCGTAACGCCTCCACCTCCATAGAGATACCCGCATTGAACAAAATGCTCGCCGGCTTCCCTTCCAAATTTTTCATATATAGTTCCCAATATTCCTGCATGATCTTCCTTTTATACTTTTTCTCTTAAGCCTTTCGGCAAATATTTTTTGTATGCAATTCTCTATTAATGCTAGGCTGAAGCCCACCCTACATCGGTTCCTCATTACTCATTCCTCACTCCTTATTTGATGCAAAGCATCACTCCATCTCAAGGCTCATCAGATACATATCTTCCCCATCAAGTACTTTGACCTTCAAACTCTCACATTTAGTACAGAAGTAGCGTACCTCATCGGTCTCGAAGACATGTCCGCACTCCCTGCATTCAAGCTTGAGCTTCTGCTCATTAATGACAAACTCCGCACCATCACACATGGTTCCCTCTTTAAAGGTATCGAACGCCACTTGCAGCAGATGTATCTCAATACCGCTCATCACACCTATCTTGCAGACTACTTTGGTGATCTTCTTCGCACCGTTCTGCTCGGCCACCTCTTCACACTGGTTCAGCAGTGCTTGGACTACGCTGTATTCATGCATCTTCTTCCTTTTTTAATTTTGGAACCGGGACTTTAGTCCCGCACGCGACTAAAGTCGCGACTCCTATATCTTAATCTCTTGGGTGTCTCTCTTGGGCACACCTTATAGACAAACTCCAGACGCAGTTGATGGAAGGGGCTATCCTCCTCCCAGAACTCCGGGTACATCACCTCTATTTCCGCCTCTTTACACGCCTCGATACGCTCGGCATGCTCCTCTAGGAAATCCTGTTTCTCCCAAAGAAAATCATCGTCTATCTTACTCAGCACATAGGCATGAAGCTTCTCTTCGTAGCCTTGCGTTTCAAATACCTCATCAAGCATGCCTATCTTTTTGGCATAAAGCGTTGAAAGAGGCAGACAATCATCCAAAAGCGCTTGGGCTCTCTCTTTACCTACCCGTTTGGGGAGCGAATAGGTATGATACTCGCTTCCGGTAAGCCCCAGTGTTTTATAGTGCGGGTTGAGCACCACGCCCTCGCGTCCCACCACATAATCACACGCTAGACCTAAAAAGACTCCGCCGGCACCCGCATTACGGTGAAACGAGGCGATGGTAATTACCTCTTCGGCAAACAAGATGGCACGTACCAGATCGTTCATCGCATTGATGTTCGCCCAGCCGTCCTCCCCTTGTTTTTGAGAGTCTTCAAGAATGTTCAGGTGGATTCCGTTGGAGAAGAAATCCTCCCCGCCCATCAGCACAAGCACTTCACACTCATTTTGCAGATACTCCACCGCGTACTTCAACCGCACACACTGCGCCGCGCTCATCGCACCGTTGTGGAAGTTGAAGTGCAAGTAGGCGACTTCATCTTTTCTCTCCATCCACACTTCATGGAAAGTTTCATAGCTTCTGTCAAAAATAAGCGGCAAACGCTCCTCTTTGACCCCTTGCATCCGCTCTTTGAGTACATAGGTGGCAGGCAGTTTGAACCTTCCGGGCTCTTTAAGGTGGCTTATCCACACTGCACCATCTATGGTTTTTATACAGATCGCACCGTCTCGTTTTGCCAAAACCGTTTTAGGAATCGGGACTTCAGTCCCGCGCGCGACTAAAGTCGCGTCTCCAAACTTCTCCTCTCTCCATGCACCGTAAAGATAACACGGCACCCCCAGTATCTCATCAAGCACACCCGGATGCGAATCGGAGAAGTATATCTTTTCAACGATCGTCTGCGTATCGTCACTCTCCCAATCGATCGCACGCTCCTTTTGTGTGAACTGATGGTGTAACGGGTTGAGCAACTGCGGCTGGCATATCTCTTTTTCATAATGCATAAAGAATTGATCTAACGCTTGCAGTGATGCATGAAGCACCTCTTGACGGTAGAGTGACGCTTTGTAGGTATCTCTGACAAAAAAATGCTGCTCGGCATAGATGTCACCCCCGTCATACGCCTCATTGGCACGCAGTATCACCACGCCCCACTCTTTTGTCCGGCTTTTAAGTGCATGCTCTAAGGCATGTGGTCCTCTATCTCCCTTGGGACCGGGGTGAAAAATAAAAGTCGGATAGTTCTCATAGATACTCGGCGGCAGATAGGCCTTGAGGAACGGACAGAGTATCAGTTCGGGCGCAAACGCTTCTATCTCTTCGAGCATTTGACTCTCACTAATGGCATACGCCACCACCACCTCGTCACCACGATCTTTAAGCCTTGTGTAGACGGCTTGGGTTAGAGAGTTGAAGGTGGTGACAAGAAGCAAGATTCTCATTCAAATACTCCATAAAAGCGTTTTTCTGTTTCAGTTTTATTTTTGCATATCTCGGGACTAAAGTCCCGTTTCATGATTTTTTTGGGATTGTTTTTAATATATTCATATACTATTTGAAAATGCTTTTCATTCCTTATACCTCTATCAAAATAATCTCTTGCCCAAAACCTTCCACTGCTATTTAAAAGTTTATTGATCTCTTTGGCACTTGCACCCTTAAGTTTTTTCATCACACTATCAAGACTTTCAAAAGGTTTTATCAGTAAATGTACATGGTTAGGCATAATGGCAAATGCAATAAGCTTATAGAGATCATTATGTTTCGATCGAATAAAGTGAAAAAGATAATCAAGTATTTCACCTTCAAGGTATGCACCTTTTAACGAGCTATCTAAATACGTATCAATAGCCAACTGCTTTTTTCTTTCGTCCATTCTGGAACCATATAACGCAAGAAGATAATCATCTACACTGTCATACGTTCTAAAGGTAATAAACTGATAGTACCCTTCAATATCGATATGAGGTAAATGATTATATTTCATCTAATTTCTCCATACAAATGAGGAATCGGGACTTTAGTCCCGCCCTCCTACTTTCGATCAGCTTTAATCTTGCGGGACTAAAGTCCCGATTCCTTGGTTAACAGATCCTCGGCAAAAGCTCACCCGTAGGCAGGTCCAGAAAGCGTTTGGTTCCCCATGAGGAGTTGAGTATCACCTTACCATCATGCTGGTGTGTGACCGTACCGATGAGGGTGGCACTCTCATGAGTCTGTTGCAGTACCTCCAGGGCTTTGACCTCATCGGCTTTGGCTACGGCAAGTACGAAGGTGCCTTCATTTGCCAGATTGACCGCTTCAAACCCAAGCATTTCACAAATGCCTTTAACCTCTTCTTGGACAGGTATCTTCTCCTCTTCTATCTCGACACAGACACTTGACGCCTTCGCCCACTCATTGAGCACTGCCGCCACCCCGCCACGTGTCGCATCACGCATCGCTACAATGTCTATGTCTGCATCGATCAGCGCTTTAACCTGTGGGTAGAGTGACGCACAATCAGTTTGAAGTGTACTCTCCAAAGTAATACCCTCACGCGCCGCAAAGATGGTCGCACCATGCGCACCCACATCACGGCTGACCAAGATGCTCATCCCCTCTTGCAGGTTGTGTGAGGAGATGCCTTTTTGCTCTATCTCTCCAATACCGGTAGTGTTGATGAAGAGCTTATCGACCGAGCCTTTGGGAACGACTTTGGTATCACCGCTGACCACCACCGCACCGTTAACCTCCAGCTCTTTCTTCATCGAACGGACGATCTTCTCAAGCTCACGGGTCGAGAACCCCTCTTCAATGATGACCGAGCAGGTCAGGAATTTCGGCTTTGCCCCCATCATCGCAAGGTCATTACAGGTACCACAAACCGCCAGCTTCCCGATGTCTCCACCGGGGAAAAAGAGCGGTGAGACGGTAAAGGAGTCGGTAGTCATGGCAACCTCACCTGCTACCTGTAAAACCGCCGCATCTTCGCTGCGCTCTAAAATGTCGTTTTTAAAGTGCTTGTAAAAGATGTTCTTGATCAGTTCATTGTTCTCTTCGCCACCGTTTCCGTGGGCTATGGTAATGGTTTTGTTCATATCATTTCCTCAAATTCAGGAATCGGGACTTTAGTCCCGTCCCAAGTTTTATATCCTACTTTATGCAGGACTAAAGTCCCGGTTCCTATTACAATAAATTTCCATATTTATAATACGCCGCACACGCCCCTTCACTACTGACCATACAAGAGCCAATAGGGGTCGTAGGCTTACATGCCGTACCAAAGATGGTACACTCAGGCGGCTTTGCCATCCCACGCAAAATATCCCCACAGATGCAGAGCTTATGATCTTCTATCTCCGCTAGCGGCAGGACATCTTTGTAGACCACCTCCGCATCATACTTCGCATAGGCATCTTTGAGCTTCAAACCGCTCTCAGGAACATTCCCAAGCCCGCGCCAGCGAAAGAGGCTTACTTTGTCAAAGTAGGTATTGATGAGCCTTTGGGCATTGAGGTTCCCCTCATGAGTCACGACACGCTTGTACTGTATCTCAAGCTCACAGCGGTTCTGCATAAACTGCTTGACGATCATACTGATGCCTTCCATCACATCGACCGGCTCAAACCCGCTGACGACCACCGGACGGCCGTAATCTCTAGGAAACTGCTCATAGATCTTGCTGCCGGCAATGACACTCACATGGCTTGGTCCCAAGAAGGCATCGATCTTGTTATTGTAGCTGTCCACATGGACATCACGGCTGTCGATGAGCTCTTTCATCACTTCGGGAACGGTGACATGGTTGATGTGAAAGAGAATGTTCTCCACCCCTTGCTTGATGACTTGATCTATCAGTACTGCCGTCATCGGTGTGGTCGTCTCAAACCCGATGGCGAAAAAGATCACTTTCTTCTCAGGGTTCTCCTGCGCGATCTTCAGACACTCCATGGGTGAATAGACAAACCGCACATCCGCCCCCTTGGCTCTGGCATCCTGCAAACTGCCGTTACTTCCGGGGACTTTGATCATATCTCCCAATGTTACCAAGATGACATCAGGCTGCATCGCCAACACATAGGCGTGGTCGATACGCTCTTTAGGCATGATACACACCGGACATCCCGGCCCATGAATGAAGTTGATGTTCTCAGGCATCAACTGCGGCAGTCCGAACTTCATAATGGAGTGCGTATGCCCACCGCATACTTCCATGATGTTGATGGTACGATCCAACTTCGCTGCATCTTCTGCGATGATCTTTGCGTAAGCTTGGAGTGTCTTTCCGTCTCTAAAGTCATCATAGAGATTTTTTAATGCTAGTTCCTTCATGTGTACTCTTACCTTAATTTACCGCAAAGGGGTTTTTCTCTACTTTTTTTCTCGAAGAGAGTGATAACTTCGTTACCGCTTCGCTTCACAAGAGAAAAAAGTAGGCAAAGTTAGCGAATAGCGATTCGCACAGCGAAAACTTCTTTAGAAAAAAGCGTCACACTCACAATTGTGCGGACGGTGCTTAATGCGCCTTGCTTCGCAAATATGGGCGCATACACACCTGCACAAAAAGTGTGAGTGTGACAAGAGAGGAAAACAGTTGCTAGTTGCTACCTGCTATCTGCTCACTACTCCCTCTCTCAAGACAATTGTCGTCCTCCAAAATTGCCTGCCGCCGCTCCTCTTCATCCATCAGCTCCAATATCTCCCTATAGGTCTCAATGGATGCCAGCGCCTCCTCCTCATCGATCTTGTTCATCACAAAACCGATATGAAGCAGCACATAATCCCCTACCTTCACATCACCCTCATCCATCATCATCAGGTTCGCATCACGCTGTACCCCCATTGTATCAACAGTACACATGGTCTTGTCGTCAGATATCTTGACAACTTTACTTGGGATCGATAAACACACTATTTCTCCTTTCAGTCAAAAAATTAAAAATTAACAGTTAACAATTAAAAATTAAATATTTACATCAACTTCTTTTTTCATTTTTCATTTTTACTTTTTAATTAAGAAAAATGCTTAGCGCATTTTTCGTTTGAACTCAATCCAATCCGCCACCGCTTTGACCGAATCAATATCATTGATATTCACTTCCAAAATATCCACATTGGGTTTGATGCGTCTTGCTTCTTTCTTCTCCGCTTCAATGTCATACTTAAAGTGCGGCAGCAGGTCTGTTTTGGTAATGAGAATAAGATCTGCCTGACGGAACATCACCGGATACTTGGCGATCTTGTCCTCTCCTTCAGGAACGGAGACCAGTACGATATTCAGGTGTGTTCCCACATCATAACTTGCCGGGCAGACAAGGTTTCCGACATTCTCGACAAAGAGTACATCCACCTCCTCAAGCGGAATATGGTGCAGTCCTTTGTGTACCATGAAAGCATCAAGGTGACACGCACTTCCTGTCTGTATCTGCCGTGCGTGTATCCCTTTGGCTTTGAGACGGTCGGCATCTCGGTTGGTCTCAAGATCACCCTCGACCACACCGAACTTAAAGGGTGCCACATCTGCCAAATACTCCAAAAGCGTCGTTTTCCCCGAACCGGGACTGCTCATAAGATTGATGCCCAGCACACCCGCTTGCTCCAGGTGCGCACGATTATGGTCTGCCTCATGGTCGTTCTTATCCAAGATCTTCTGAATGACCGAGATGGTCTTGGCATCATTAAGCTGCGGGTTATGATGCAGGTGTTCATGCGCCTTTTGGTGTTCTTGGCTATGGTCGTGAGAATGGTCATTGTCATGATGATGGTGGTCATGGCTATGCTCATGCTCCGTTCCTCTAATACTGCATCCGCAATCTGTACACAAAATAAACTCCTTTTAATAGATTGTAATTCATAGGAATCGGGACTTCAGTCCCACCCTTTTTTATAAAAATATTGCATCTAACGGGACTGAAGTCCCGATTCCTTATTAACCAAGTAAAATATTGGCTCCGACAACAAGCGAGATCACTCCCGCTGTGACAAACGCCCGTCTGACATTGGTAATGTTGCCTAAAAAGTGCTCGTTCAGGTAAAGAATGACAAGCCCGAAACTGACAAAGATCAGCATGACCCCTGCGGTAAACGCACCGATCATCGTAAAGTCTACATTGCCGCTTCCAACCGCTCCTAGGGTAATGAGCATCCCTCTCACTCCTCCGGCACCCATAAGCAGTCCCATTGTAAAGGATGAACTCTCCGCTACAGCATCACTGTGTTCATGCGACTTGCCGAACCAAATATGGATATGCTCCTTTCCGTTATGTTCATGGGTTCTTAAGTGAATACGATCCGTTGCGACCATAAAGAGCAAATAGACCCCCATCCCGATGATCACCGCTGCAGAGATGATATCTCCATAAGCAAGGATCTCATCAGAGATATGCATCCCCTGCAGCAGTTTGGCAAAAAGGAAAAGACTCAACCCGTGACCGATGGCAAAAAGTGTGGTGATCAGCAGCGTTTTTTGCTTGTTCTTTCCTATGGAAAAGTCAGCGATGGCTGTCAGGTGATCAGGACCAAAAGCGTGTAAAATCCCGTACCAAAAGATGAGTAGGAGTGATATTTCCATGGTTTACCCTTTAAAACTGAATGAATATTCATTATGGTAGTAGAGAAAGATTAACCTTGCATTAAAAATATCATTTCTACTCTATTTTAGGGACTAAATGGTATGCTTTTATGATGAAGTGTATCTACTGTGATCATCCCTATACCTACGAACTTGGGAACAAACAGCGTAAGTGCAGCAAATGTAAGCGTAAGTTCTCCCCTGCCAAGATAGAAAGAGAAAAGAGACTTTGGGAACTCTTTTCCAAAGAGATAACTGCCAGAGAAGCGGCACTGACGACACGCATGCATTTTGTTACCGTACAGAAGTACTATGACCGCTTCAGAGAAAAGATCACACTGGAATGTGAACAACGCTACACTCAACACAGCCACCTTGTCACCGACTATGACGAATACCTCTACCTCCCAAAAAGCCTTGACCCGCAACCCAACATCGGCAAAGTGAAACACTTCCTTACCCTCGCCTACGAAGGAAAGGTCTACAACCTCATGATGCCCTCCATCGCCAGACTGGGACTTGACCCCAACAACAGAGATGAACAGAAACTTCTGGAGAAGTACCTGCGCTACCACACCATCTCCAAACTCTCCAAAGAACGCTCCACCATACGGAATTTCTGGGAGTACTTTGAAACGTTCATCCTCAAATACAGAGGCATCAGTGACGAGAGGTTCATCTACTACCTCAAAGAGGCGGAGTGGCGGTTTAACCGGATAAAGAGCTCGGTCTCATCCCAATCAAACTCATAAACCGCCCGCTGCACCCCTGCTCTTTGCGGTAAGAGAAGAATCGCTCGGTATCACATGCCGTACATACGTCACTTAGCTCAATGTTCTTCAGCTCAAGCCCAGCTTTCAAGAGTTGATATTTGTTAATATATTTTAAATCTAATAGATACTTTCCATTCTCTTTTTTTGTGTATGCACCCTCAATATGGCTAAAGTGAGCGGCAATCTCCTCTCCTACCTCGTAACAGCACCCTCCTATCGAAGGGCCGATCGCTGCAATGATATCATGAGGGTTACAGCCAAAATGTGCTTCCATACGTGCTACGGTTTTAGCTACTATATTCGCTTTCGTCCCTTTCCATCCCGCATGAACTGCGGCAACCACCTCCTGATGCGGATCAAAGAGCAAAACAGGTACGCAATCTGCCGTCAAAATACCAAGCATCACCCCTTTTTGCGCCGTAACAAGTGCATCACACGATGCGATGGCACTCTTTTGCTCTTGCCAACCACAGGTTTTGGTCTGGGTAACGATATGAATATGGTCACTGTGGGTCTGGTCGGCTAGAACGATCCGATATTGCAGATCGATCCCCAACGCATCCCTAACCGCTTGACGGTTTTGAATGATCTTCGAAGCCTCTTCTCCTGTATGAAGAGCAAGAGAACAGCCATACGGCATGTTCATATTTTTTAATGTAACACCATGGATACACTTCGGGTGAGCTAAAAGCCGTTCAAATCGGTAAAATTCCATGTTGTATTTCCTTATTAACTCTTTACGATATAATATCCAAAAAATTCTATGAGGGAAACAGCACCGATGAACACATGGTTCGACCTGGACAAACGTCTTTTCAAACACTTCTCCTATACCCTGATGCTTCAGCTGATCCCCATCTTTACTATCTCCTCATACCTTGTCTACGAAATTAACATCAAACTCTTTAACAAACAGATGGTCTACTACTTCATCGCCTTTTTAGCCTTTAGTGTAGCACTTATTATTCCTTGGCGGCGTATCATGTGGTGGTTCGCCCCACTCTTCTATCTTGTCAACTTAGGGCTGCTTATTGCCGTGGAGTTTGTAGGAAAGACCATCCTCGGAGCCAAACGCTGGATCGAACTGCCCGGTATCCACATTACCATTCAGCCCTCTGAGTTCATCAAGGTCAACGTTATTATGATGCTTGCCTATCTCATTCACAAAAAGCCGCCACCGGAGAACGGTTACGGTATCTTCCAGTTCATCAAGCTCTCACTGGTGATCGTCATTCCCTTCATCATCATCGCTAAAGAGCCGGATCTTGGTACGGCACTGGTACTGCTGATCACCGGTTACGGCATTTTATTCCTTATCGGTGTCAACTGGAAAATATGGACGGTACTGCTCATTTTGGCAGGTGCGGGTGCACCGATCATCTATGAATACGGGCTTAAACCCTACCAAAAGAAGCGTATTCACGATATGCTGAACAAACCGAGCTACCAAGTACGCCAAGCACTCATCGCCATTGGAAGCGGCGGAATGGAAGGAAAACCCAAAGAGAATGCTACCCAGACACAGCTGAAGTTCCTGCCTGTTTCATCTACAGACTTTATCTTTGCCTATCTGGGCGAGCGTTTAGGGTTCAAAGGCATGGTTACGGTCATCGGTCTGTACATTCTGCTTATCTTCAATCTGCTCTTCATCTCATGGCGGCACAAACGCGACTACTACATTAAAACCTTCGCCATAGGATTGGCTTTTCTCTTCTTTGTCTATATGGGGGTCAACATTTTCATGATCATCGGTCTGGCACCTGTAGTCGGACTTCCTCTGCCCATGTTCAGTCATGGAGGAACTTCATTTATCATTTTTGCAGTGATCTTTGGGATTTTACAAAATTTAATTGCTTTTAAAGACTATAGTCGTTATACTTCCGACGAAAAAATAACCATGCAAACCAAAGCAACACTTTCCTAAGAACGGGTTCTTAGCTCAGCTGGTTAGAGCACTCGGCTCATAACCGAGTGGTCCGGGGTTCGAGTCCCCGAGAACCCACCACCTAATGCCCTAAAACAGAGACTTTCCAAGCCTTTAAGCGATACTGTCAGTGGATTTGTCAGTAAAGAGCTTCACACTTCTGTCTATCTTCAGGTGTTCACCCTTGATATACTTTCCGTAATTTTGTACAATCATCTGTGTCGTTGTATGTCCGACGATCTGTGCAACCTCCAAGATGCTTAGGTCGGTGTACTTCAACATTGAGACGATGAAAGTGTGCCGTAAGAGGTCATTACATCCGAAAAAGAGGTACCGGCAAAACAAAAACCGGTCTCTCCACCGCTTGAACAATCTCCAGCAGAAAACCTGATATTTGAAGATCCTCAAGCTAGAGACCCTAATATAACTCAAGAAGAGGCAAACAGCAAAGTCGATGAGTTGGTAAAGCTATACGACAATGCAATCTCAGATAAGTGGAAAGGGTAGTACTATATTGATGGGTTCTACCCCGGTAATCCGTCCACTCTTGGGCTCAATAACCATTTAAAATAAATAGCGATATAAATAACAAACGGCAGACTCCATACAAGTGCTGAACTCATATACAGCAGCGTAGCATATGCAGGATAAAACGCAACTGCTGTTCGCAATCCTGTTGCCAACAAGATAAAGAAAATACTCAGACATATCCAACTGTTTCTTTCTTTGGCTATATCTCTACCCGTATGGACAATAGTAACAACAATCATCACTAGATAAAAAGAGAGTGTCCAGGCTCCGCTGGTGAGCACATGGATGAAGTCTCCGTTGTTATAATGCATACCTGTAAGATAGTTGTATCCAATAAGTCCGTATCCTATCGCGATAAGTACCGGTACTGTGATCAAAGCCCGAATGAGTCTCTTTCCGAGAATATTTTCCTCATCATAAGCGATAAAATCATTCAGTATTGCCAAAGAAGCACTGGCTACACCCAACGCAATCCATCCCAGTACTCTGTTTTCAGGATAAAAAAACTCTACAGTAGCAAAAAGAGCGATCATAAACATTGTGAGATTGTATGCAGGCGGTCTGGCAAAAAATATCTCTTCATTTTTTTCTTCAAGCTCTATGATCTCGTTGACCGCTTCTATATTCACTCTTCTAATAGAGAGTAGTATCAGTACCATAAAAATAGCCAACGAGATCTTGAGGATATCCAAGGCAGAAGTCGAAACAAGCCCAAATACTGATAAGTAAAACCATATCTGTGCCGCCTGTACTGCAACAAATCCATAAGCAATGCTCACATGTCTTTTGGCAGGATCTTGAAAGATAGGCTTGGCAACCAATGCGATAAGCCATGCAAAAAGAAATATATTGATAGCAGCAGCAGGATAAGGGCTAATGATGTCCATTAGCCAAAAAGATACTCTTCCAGCTATCCACAACCCAAAAAGATTACGAAGGGTATTGCCCACTATAGGAACAGTACCCGGGTAGAGTTCCGGTGCACCGGTAAAGATAAATGCTGCCATCCCCAAAAAGCCGACACCAAAAAGCATCTCATAAATATGCCATGACAAAGTATCACCGATAAACGGCAAAGTAATATAGCCGCTATAGTAAAGCCCCCAAAGAACAATAGAAAGTATCATATACGGAGCCATAAGCAGAAATGCCGGTCTAAATCCATATGCCAAATAGATAGGGATATCACCTTCAGGATACGATTCGTAGTGTTTTGTTGCTGCCATTACTTAAACTCCAGTTCAAATGTCTCTATAATCTTTTTATCACTTAGCAGTTCTGCCATTTTACTATAGACATATTCATCACTTCTCTCGATCTGAGGTATATCAAAAGTAAACTCTTTAACGATCCGTCCCGGATCAGGCTCCAGAAGCAGTATCTTGTCACTTAGCCTGATCGCTTCCATAATATCATGGGTAATGAAAAATATCGTCAGCTCTTTGTTGCGTATCATCTCCATGATATGATCTTGCAACTCCCTTTTAAGCCCGATATCCAAAGCTGAGAACGGCTCATCCAGAAACAGCAGTTTTGGCTTGGTAACCAGCGCTCTTGCAAAGGAGACCCGCTGGCTCATACCGCCGCTAAGCTCTTTGGGAAATTTATCAAAATCTTTCTCTTCGAGATCAAACTTCAAAGCGATCTCTTTGGCTCTTTCTTCTCTCTCTTTGACCGGGACACCCATCGCTTTGAGTCCAAAGGCGATATTGTCTATGACATTTTTCCAGGGAAGCAGTCTGGGGTCCTGAAAGGCGATAGACTGTGTCTTAAAACTATTCTCTATTTTTCCTTCCTGTCTGTCAAGAAGTCCTGCACAGAGTCGCAGCAGTGTTGTCTTTCCGCCTCCGCTGGGTCCGACAATGGAAACTACCTCACCTTCATTAATTTCAAAACTGATATTATCTAAAATCGTATCGTACCCAAAGGAGAAGCTCAGGTTCTCTACTTTTAATCTCGCCATTTTTCCACCTCTCTTTTGATAGGTTCAAGGAAGATATATTCGGCAATCATCAGTAAACCGACCATAGCAACTACAATAGCAAGAGCAGAAGCAGTATCAAGCTGACTTCTTGCCATTGCCAGAGCGGCACCCAATCCATCACTCGTTGCCAAAAGCTCTGCCATCACAACAATCTTCCAAGCCATACCCAGTGCGGCTACCCATGCGGGAAAGACATAGGAGAAGATATGCGGCAGATAGATGTCGAAGAACTTCATCCACAAAGGAACCTTGAAAATATCCGCCATCTCTTCAAATTTGTCTTCAAGAGTTCTGGTTCCCTGCAACGCACCGACGAATACAATAGGCAAAGAGGCGACAATAACGGTAAATTCGACCGTTGCATCCCCCATACCGAACCAGATCATGGCAAGCACGATCCATGCAATAGGAGGCATTCCCATTAAAATAGTGACGATAGGACGGCTTACAATAGAAGCTGTCACAAAAAATCCGGCCAATAGTCCAAAAGTCGTACCCACGACCAAGGAAATACCAAACCCAACCATGGCACGGCGAAGTGTGACCATGAGGTTTTCCATGAATCCATTGTCACTAAAAAGTGTCCAAAGTGTCCCAAAAGTCTCCAAAGGCGAAGGAAGAATCAAATCTCCATAAATCTGGTTGCCGATATCCCATGCCGCGATAAAGAGAAATATCGAAGCGACCGCTCCCCAGCCGCTCCAGAGATAGGCGGGGAAATCCCTTAGAATTTTAAACAGTGATTTCACTCTTGTGCATCCTTGATGTAGAAGTTCTCATCAGGCAGCATACCGCCGATGATCTTCGGATTCTCTTCTTTGAGTACAGAGAAGAAAAAATCCAGCTCCTCTTTGGAATCGATGGCTTTTTTGACATCCAGCTGCACATGAGCAATGGAGTCACCAATGGCATCGGCATTGAACATTTCAACATACTTGACCACAAGTTCCCCTGCCTCTTTCGGGTGTGTTTTATACCACTGCATCGCTTTGGCATAGGCTTCTTCAAAGGCTTTAATGATCTCTTTTTTCTCTAGCATATCACCGACTACGGCCATACCCGCTTGAGGGATCTTTGCTTCTCTTTTGTAGACATCTCCCCACTCTTTTTGGAGGTCTATCCCTCTAAAAACGGTCGGTGCGATAATGCTGACGGGAAACGATTTCGTTTTTCTAAGCACCATAGAGGTTGCAGGTTCGGGCAGCAAAATATTGTCCGCTCTTCTCATAATGAGCTGTTGTGCCGCATCCATCGGGTTGGAGACATAGATCAGTTTGATATCCTCTTTGCTTAGTCCCTTTTTCTTCATCACCGCTCTGAGTACAAGATCGGGCATATCACCACGCCAAGGCACTACCAGTTCAGAACCTTTGAGATCTTCAAGATGTTTGATATTTTCATCTCTGACAAGTATTTGCAAAATACCCCACACGGAAACATTGAGCATTTTGATCGGCTGTTTTTTGTTGTAGAGAATGGAAGCGACATTGGTTGGCACGGCTACAAAGTCCACCTCTTTGTTGATGATCATCGCCCGCAGCTGATCGGGGTTCTTCCACATTTTGAATTCGATCTTGTCGGCAAACTCTTTAAGTGCACCATCCTCTATCATTTTAAAGACCGGATGAGAAACGCTTGCCGCAGGTCCTGCAATGATGATCTTTTCTAGTTTCTGTGATGCTGTCGAAAGTGTCAACAGTGTAAAGAATGCGAATAGTATTCTTTTCATAAAAAACTCCTTTGTTTTTTCGTATTGTACGATTATGATATTAATTATCATTGATTTTAATCAACTTTGTGCTTTTTTTCTTTTACTGTATATAAAAAACACCAAGAGGATTAGTACAATTATGATCTGGGAAAGTGTTGTTTCCAGTGTCGGGGAGTATCCGAAATAGTCACGCAGCCATTGCCAGTCGTGCAAATATTCTGACGGTGTGGCACTTATCATATTTGCCGTTTGCAATCCTCTGATCCCGGCTCCGGTAAATATAACTGCAAGTAGTGATAAAAAGACTCCTGTAACACTAAAAAGTAAATTTATGGGAAGTTTCTTTATCCCTTTTACAATAGTTACAGCAACAACTATTATAAAAAATAGTCCTGCCAAAAATCCAAACCATACTGCTTGCGGGTCTGATTCGTTTGCCAGAGTTTCATAAAAAAGAACTGTCTCAAACCCCTCTCTGTAAACCACGATAAACCCTATAAAAAGTAGTGTCCACAAACTGCCACCTTTTATTGATTTTTGGGTTAATTCTTTTGCATACTCCACCCAGCCTTTCGAGTAGGTATTATGAAAGATCCAAGCCGTGACAAATATAAGCATAGCTGAGGCTATCAAAGCACTCACACCTTCTATCATCTCTCTATTTGAAGTTGAGATCGAGATGATCTCTTTTGCTGCATAATAAGTCACAAATGAACCAATAACTCCAAGTGCCACTCCTGCATATAGATAAAACTTTGATCTCTTTGCAGTAAATAAAGATAAAAGTATAGCAATAACTAAAATAGCCTCTAATCCTTCTCTTACTATGATCATAGCTGACTGGATAAATGAGCCGCTGTATGACAGTTTGGTTTCCAAAACCTTTTGTGCATCAAAAAGCTCTTTTTTTAACTCTTTTGTAGTGTTGGCAACCAAGTTTTTATCTTTTTTTGAGATTAAATATCCAAGCCCTTTTATATCGCCATATCCGTCCCAAAACAATCCTTCAAGTCTGTTTGCAAGAGACGGGTCTCTTGGAATTAGTCTGCCTTCTATATCCGGGTCAAAAAAACTATAAGCTTCAAGTCTAAAAAATTCAGCCCCTTTAAAATCATTTTTTTCAACCATCTGCTCCATAGCATTTAAAGAGTTTATTACATTTTCTACAAGCTCTTTTGGCGTCTCTTTTACCTCTTTTAATCCTGTGGCTTCAAGTAAAAGCTTTTTAGCTTCTTTTGTAAGATTGCTTACTTCTTTTTTGCCTGTTTTATTTTGAATATTTGTGATAATTTTTTCATAAATATTTAAAAGCTCATTAAAGGTCTTTTCATCTAAGTTTCCACTAATTGAGAGGATTCTCTCTTTTGCTCTTGCACTAAAAATAACAGCTTCAGTGTATTCAAGAGAGTTTTTAATATTGCCTTCATCATCTACACCGTTACTATAATCAAAAGCAGTGAGTTTGTTGTATCTTATAAAAGACTTCACCTCTTGTTCGAACTTTTGCTTAGATACTTTTTGAGATTTCAGAGTGATGATAATCTTTTGTAACTCTTTTATATATTTTTTAAAAGAGTCTAAATTTCTGCTTTTTATAGCAATGTAAAGATTGTCAAATAGGGCTTTATTCATCGGTTTGCCAACTATATCGAGATATTCTTTTATAAAAAAGAGCATCTCCAATGGTTTGTATATAGTTTTCAAGTCCGATTTTTCAAGCTTTACAAAAAGATTTTTTATCTTTTTGCTAAAAAGAGCATCTTTATCTATATTTTCTTCATATCCATCTATTAAATCATAAAGCTTTTTATCATAAGCACTTGATTCCATTTTTGCTAAAAATGAAGCTTTTGATTTGAGAAACTCTTCTGTAGTGTTACTACTTTTAAGTTTCTCTAACTCATCAACAATATTTAGCTTAGTAGCACTCTCTTCAAAAAAATCAAACTTACTATCATCAAAAGGCTCACTCTTTAAAAGAGTGATATTTTTTTTAAAAATTTCTTGATCTATTTTTGCCTTTTGCTCCCAAAGCTCCATTGAAAAAAGCGATGTTATCGTTAAAATTAGCAAAACAATTTTTTTCATAAATCAACCTTTTTTTTATCACTTGCCATTAAAAATTTTGGTATTGGAAAATTTCTATGAAGTGTTTTTATAATCAACTCCTCATAAGCTATTTTATACCAAAGATTTGCCTCTAAATTTGCTACTTGCACTCCATCTTTTAATGGCACTTTATAAGTAATTATTTGATGTCCTCTTGGCGGAATTGTAGGACGAGTTAAGATAATATCAGCCGTTTTAAACGTCATATGATCCATTATAACTTTGCCGTTTTTATCTAAAAATCGCTCAGCCCAGATCACTACATCTTTATCTCTGTCGCTTGCTCCGTTATCATAGATGACTTTCCCATTTTGATCTACTACTTTTAGCTCAAGCCACATATGTTTTTGATCTACAACTCCGGTTGGCAGGTTGTGTCCGGCTCCTATATTGCTCACTTTTACTTTTACTTCCAAATAGTTATCTGCGATTTCAGAAGAGACAATCTCGACTCTTGCAGCAGCTTTTAAAAATTTTTCTGTAATTGGTTTTTGTTTATCTATCAATCTAAAATACTCTTTTACATCAACTCCGGGCAATACTCCGCCTCTTAAAAATAGAAGCTTCTCTTTTAAAGAAGTATCTTGCAAAACATGATTTCCACCCCAAAAGTTATGAGAGTATTTTTTAGGTTTTTCAATAATTCCATTTTGTAAATTTGCTATAAATTTTATTGGTTCATAATTCATATGACAATCTTGACAAGTGACATCATTTTTTGCATACCAGCTATCTTTCCACTCATCATACGTACTTTGCGCTTTTAGCACTTTGTTTGATGGCGTAACGGGCGGATAATATCGCTCATTATGACAAGCTCCGCAAAACTCCGCACTTTTTAGAAGTTCGTTCGTTTTGGCACTTCCGAATGCTCTGGCATGATCTTTGGGGCTTGCCAATATGGCAGCGCCACTTAGATTGTCATACGCTTTGTTTAAGTCGAACGTAATAGCACCGTTTCCTTTATTTGCATCCGCATGCGTTGCCGTGTGGCAAAATACGCAAGCTAAACCTTCTGTTTGAACATCACTTGGCTCTACTGTAGTTATGGGATTGATTCTTCCCATTGTAACTTCCATAGGATTATGGCAGCTATCACAAAACCGTGAAAGTTCTTCTCCATGATGATTTTTTTTGTAATCGGCATTTACTTCAATAGAGTTTTCATAAACCAAATCCCTACCACTTATGCTATGAAGTGATGGCACCCACTCTTCAAACTCTTTTTTATGGCACTTTACGCAACTGCTTGAACTTGGTATCGCTTTGGGGCTTCCCATTTTGCCGTCTGCGGTTTTGATCTCACCCGGGAAAAAAGGATTATCTTTTCCCCAAGGAGTTGAGTAAAAATTTATATCTTCTATATCGATACCCTTATACTCTTTTTTGGGTGTCAGTGCATAGATTGCGCCGACACCCAAAATACAGGCAGCCAATACGACCAAAACGGTTTTTTGGTATTTATCTATTTTCATTTGCGTTCCTTCTTCACCATAGAAAGGTGGATGATAAAAAGCAGCGTCACTCCGACAGCTGCCGCCAGGTGGATAAGCGAGATCAGGTCATAGGTTTCAAACCGGTAATAGACAGGTGTGAAAAAATAGCTGACATAGGGAATAAAATGCACAAGCCCGCTTGCAAGGGTAATCAGAAATATCCATAGAAGAAGATATGCGGTATTGACGAAGAGAGGACGGTTACACTTTGCTTTGTTACTCTTTATATGTTTTGGTACGGCATACCCCAAGTATAAAGCAAAAAATAAACCTATCCACAGATGAAAGTGCATTACCAGTTCACCGGCTCCCCAGTTAAGAGGAGCCAGAAAGTAGTACGCAAATCCGCTAGCCAGCAAACATGTAGTCACCGCTACAGAGATCAGTGCAAAGTACTTCATTATATATCAGGAGTGATATTGAGTTTTTTTGCAGCTTTTGCCACAAGTGCACTGAGCTTGTCCGCCATATCCTGAGCTTTCGCCGCATAGGCATCGGCATCTTCAGGTTTGAATTTCTTGCCTGCCTCTTCTGCCATATAGATATCGTCTACGAATGATACCAGGTCGAAAAATGCCAGTTTGATCTGCTTGTCAAGTGCAGGATCTTTTTTTGCCAGTTCCGGACTAATAGCTTCCATGTAGGCAACTTTCAAACCGCCACTGATACCTTTGATATCAAAGATTCTCGAAAGTGCGATAAAGGCTTCCGACTTCCCAAGGATCTTTCCGTTTTTCCAGTCTTCAAAATAATCACCCATCGTCGGTATCATGGTAAGTTCAGCTGTAAAGACATCTTTGAGTGTCATATCCAGATTTTTGATGTCCTTGACAAGATTTGCAGTATGCTTCTCAAAATTTTCGGCAACACATTTCAGCCATTTCGCATTGGGCAGAACTTCCCCGGAAGTGATCTGACCGTCACCGTTAAGGTCCACTTTTTTGCCGACATAGGCTTCATGTGTTCCCCAGAGTGTCGGCTCAAGAAGATTGTGAAAAAAGTTTCCCGGTCTTTTGGTATTGAATTTGCATTTGCCGCCGCAGTCCAGATCATGGGGAGCGACATCTTCATTCCCTTCACTCGCAGGAATACCCGCATCCAAAATCAGATCGTACTTAACCGTCTGCGGCATTCCCGCTACGATACCTTCGATGATCTCATAGTTGCTGGAAGCTTCTATCCAAGCTTTTTGCATCGCTTCCACATCTTTGGTAATATCCGCCTTGTTGGTTTCCCATGCCTTATCATAGTCAAAACCGGCTGCTTTGAGATCGCCGTAATAGTCATTTGCCAATGCTTTGAGCTTTTCTGCCTCCTTGTGAAGCTTTGTTGCATGCTCAAGTTCAAACTCTTTTACTTTATTCAAGCCGCTTTGTGCTGTCGCACCTGTTGCCAATGCCACTGTCACTACTGTAGAAATAATGATCTTTTTCATTTTGTTTTTCCTTTTATTGTTGCTATAATGCAGGTTCGATAGTTTTTCTATTGAACACCTCTGCTAAAGATATCTCTTTGAACGGACCTATCTTTAGCACCTCTTTCTTCATACAAAACAGTTTCTAGAAATTGTAATTCGCACGAACAAGCAATCTGTTGAAACCGCCGTCGGCAGGATTTCCATTGCTATCTTCCCCAAAATCTCTGTTTTCGTCTTCAATCATGGAATAGACTGCTTCGATGTCCCATTCATCCCCATGTGCATAGCTGAGAATAATATTCTGCTCAATCGCTTCATGGATCTTGTCACCTTTGAAGTCACCGTAGTCATACTCAAATCCAAGCCCTTCTATGCCGACTTCCGCAAAATCATAGGCAAAAGAGAACTTCCATGCATCACCGCCCTGGGAAATCATAAAGATACCTGCTGTCATTTCATCCATATTGACAAAACCGACACCACCGCCAAAACCGCCAAAGTACTCTTTGCCGTCATCTACATCCAGTGTATCGTAGGCAATACCAAGTGTTACACCGGAAAAACCGACCTCTGCCATTGCACCGAACAGTGTGCCGTCAATACCTGAGTTGCTTTTCTCGCTTTGTGAAGCGTATTGCAGCCCGCCTTTGAGTTCCACACCATCGCTGAGGACATAAGTCATACTGATATCACCGTAAAATACATCTGCCGTCTCATCCGCACCGTAGTACCAGATACCACCTTCGAACATATCATCTGCATATGTCACCGCAGCCATAGCAACACCATCAGCATCCGGTCCCAGAAGATCGACAAAATCATAGGACTCAGCATCCGGTCCCTGCCATTTAGTCAAGTATGCACCCAAAAGTGTAATATTGCCAAGTCCATAACTTGCGACAACGCCTTCAAAGGTATTCGGGGTCATACGAATGTCATCACTGTCTGCATAGGGGGTATCGATCAGCTGTCTACCGATACGAATATTGAAATCACCATGATGATAATTGATGTAGGATTCCGCCAGAACATCATAATGGGTATCAGAGGAAAGCTCGTTATTATATTTCCCTTCACTTCTTTCTCCACTCAGCCCCATCACTGCATGAGAAGTATAAAAGGCTGCGCCTAAAGAGAAGCCGTAATACGCTGCTGTTTCGTATTTGAGCTGTCCTCCTATTGCTGTTGAGAAGGTTGTTGTATCTCCCGAAAGCTCCGGGTCGAAATTAATATACCCCGCACGGATCTGACCGCTTACCTTACCGTTTTTGAAAGCATCTGCCAGTGTATTAGTAGGAGATACAACCTTTACCTCCGGTTCTACAGGTACGATATCTCCTCCTGCATACAGCATACCTGCTGCGATGGTACTCAGTATGATTTTCTTCATTTATTTTCTCCTTGTTTTATATTTGAAAATGAATCTCAGAATAATAAAGTAGAAAACTTAACTACTCCATTAAACTGACAATCATTCTCATTTTTAATTAAAAACGTTTTCTATGCTCTCTGATAAAATGGATGCTGTTCGCTTTTGAATGCTCACGCAACCATTGCCTAATCGTTCCTATAAATTCATTTACCCGTTCAATCATGCAGCACCTTTCTGACTATCTTTGTCGCCTGCACAAGATCAATATCGGCATGTCTCATCTGAAGTACTTTCAGTATGGGACACAACAGACTCTCTTCTTTTTGGGTGATCTCCATCTGTTTCAGTATCTCTCTGGACTCTCTAAGTAGCGTCAGGTCTGCCATGGCTGATCCTTTTATTTGTATGGTTTATGGTTATTGGGCAAGATTGCCTATCTCTCTGTCGATCATAAAGAGCCCTCGTCCCTCCATGCCGATAATGTCGAATTTTTCAATAATGCCTTTAAAGAGCGCTTCTTCCTCATGCTGCTCGGCGGTGTACCATTGCAAAAAGCTAAAGGTTGAGTAATCTTTGAGTTCAAGTGCCAAATCGGCAAGTGCAAAGATCTTCTGGGTGATATACTGCTCATGCTCATAGGTTTTTTCAAACACCTCTTTGAGCGAGCCGAATGTGCTTTGAGGTGCTTTCATATCTTTGATGATCGCTTGCGAACCTGTTTCGTTGATGTATTGAAACAGTTTTTCCATATGTTCCATCTCTTCGCTTGCATGTTGATTCAAAAATCGTGCGGCACCGTTAAATCCTTGCGCATGACACCAGGCACTCATTGCTTTGTAGATATTTGCCGATTCAAACTCCAGCATCATCTGTTCATTCATTTTTTGGTATAGTTTGTCTGTTAACATAGTCAACCCTTTTTAAATATATTTGAGCAAAGACTCAAAAGAGGGAGGGGAGATTGGCAGTAATAATGAAAATCGCAAAAAAAAACATTATTGATAATCCTCCCTCGTTTGAATCTTTAGCTGCATCCTTTACATTTTTTATGGATCGTAATAAAATCCGTACTATCAAGCCCATCCATCAGTTGTGCCGGAGTGGAGATGCACTTTTCGATTTTGTGACATTTCCTGCAAATGACAAACGCCAACGGCTCTTCCTCTGTCAAACAGTAGTAAGCTTTTTTAAAGTCATCCTGCAGCATGACAGCCAGTTTGCATGAAACAAAAAGATTTAGATGTCTATATACCGTATTGAGCGAGACCTTTTTAGGGTACACTTTGCTAAGCCGTTTCATGATCTCATCTACACATAGACATTTATCTTCGGCATCTAACAGGACACGGTAGATCGCCTCTCTTGCATATGATTGATTGACTCTTTTAGCTTCCATACATTGATAAAGACGTGTCACTTCTTCTTTTTCCTTATTTAACTCTGATAATTAATATCATTAAGATGCTGGAAGTATCGCGGTTTTATTCTTAATAAAACATTAAAATGACAATCGTTATCAACTAAAGAATTTGCTAAGCCTCTTTGAATTAATATTCTGAATATCGTTATCAAAAAGGAGGTAAGATGTCTATACTAATACTCGGTGGAGACAACATCGACCCGATCAGAAAGGCACTGATGTCTTTAGGGGTGGACAACATTGTCCACTGGACAGCAAGAAGCCAGAAAAGAGGCAGACAAAAGAGCCGCCCTCTTCCCTCAAAGGTCAGTATGGTTGTGATGCTTACCAACTTTTTGAATCACAATGCAATGAAATACTACAAAGCAGAAGCAAAGAGAAGAGGGCTTCCGATCGTTTATGCCGAACGCCATATCGAGTGTATCAAAAGTGAATTCATCAAGACGGTGAATAATCTTGATAAAGATTCCGAAATATGCAAACAGTGTCAAAACTATATTCAATGTTATCAAAAGGAGTTGTAAAATGGAAGATTTTTTTATTATCCCCAACACAAAGATAGACCCTGCATGGAACCCGCCGGACAGAAGTCTGGAATTTTTTGTTCTGGAGTATTGTGAAGAGGTTTTAAATATCCCTCTGCATATGGTTGACGATGCCTGTTATACGGAAGAAGGTATCGAAATAACGCTCAAAGATCTTGATGAGACAGTCGCAGG
>JAMORY010000027.1 GCA_027063305.1 Sulfurovum sp.
CCTACTACGGCTATGAATTCGTCTCGGCAGTCCAAAACGGCAATGTCTACGGCATCCAGCCGCACCCTGAGAAGAGCCATGAGAACGGTTTGAAGATCATAAAGAATTTTATTAATTTATAGGAACTACTAAAAATGCAAAAAAAAATAAAAGTATTGCCAAGCAATGCATACCGACACTATTCACTACTCACTATTCACTATTCACTCCATGATGCAAGGAGTGCATCATGATCATATTACCAGCGATCGACCTTAAAGACGGAAAAGCCGTCAGACTGACCAAAGGGCTGATGGATACGGCCAAGATCTACTCCGACGAGCCGTGGCAGGTTGCCAAACGCTTCGAAGAGCTTGGCAGCGAATGGGTACACCTTGTTGACCTTAACGGTGCTTTTGCAGGACAACCCGAAAACCTTGAGCAGATCAAGAAGATCAGGGAGAACACTTCGCTTAAACTCGAACTAGGAGGCGGTATCCGTGATGAGGAGACCATCCAAATGTATCTTGAGCTTGGTATCGACAGACTCATTCTCGGCTCCATCGCGGTCAAAGACCCCGAATTCGTCAAAGCTATGGCAGCAAGATACCCTATCGTTGTCGGTATCGATGCGATCGATGGTATGGTAGCGGTCGAAGGATGGGCGGAGACTTCCAATATGCAAGCGACCGATCTTGCCAAGGCCTTTGCCGACTGCGGTGTGCAGGCGATCATCTGTACCGATGTCGGACGTGACGGAATGATGACAGGCGTGAACATTGACTTCACACTTGCGATCAAAGAGGCTTCAGGGCTTGAGACCATCGCCAGCGGCGGATTGAAAGATATGCATGATATTCATGCACTGATCGATGCGGGTATCGACGGCACCATCGTTGGAAAAGCCTTCTATGAAGGTACGCTTGATCTTGCTGCCGCATTTGAGGTCGCCAATGCAAAATAACTACTACGAACTGACCGTTACGCTTGACGATGCCTATGTAGACCTTATTGCCGACTACATCATGAACCTTCATGATGAGGGGATCGAGTTTGGCAAAGGCAAACTGATCCTGCGCAGCGAGAACGATTTAACTTTCATTAAAGATGCCCTGCTAGAGTTGCAGTCCAATCTTGATGAAAAAATTCCTATGGATTTTTCACTCGAAGAGAAAGAGAATGTTGACTGGATCAAAAGCTACCAAGAGTCCATTCAGCCTATCGAGGCAGGCAAGTTCCATATCTTTCCCAGCTGGCATGAGCCCAAAGAGGATCTTATCAACATCAAGATCGATCCGGCACTTGCATTTGGTTCGGGGCACCATGCCACTACGTTCTCATGCTTAAGCGCTATAAGCAAGTATGTCAAAGAGGGTGACAGCGTTATCGACGTTGGATGCGGTTCGGGTATCTTGGGACTGGCAGCCAAAAAGCTTGGAGCAACCGTGGCACTCTGCGACACCGACCCTATCTCGGTAGAGAGTTGTGAAGCAAACTTCAAACTCAATGAAGAGACATTCGACGCACTATGGGAAGGATCGGTCGATAAAGCACAAGGGCAATATGATGTCGTCATTGCCAATATCATCGCCGATGTGTTAAGATTTCTCTCAAAAGACCTTAAAACAGCGGTCAAAGAGAACGGATACTTGATCCTCTCAGGTATTTTGGATAAAAAAGAGGAACTTGTCAAAGCCTCGTTTGAGGATTTGAAACTCGAAGAACGGATACTTAAAGATGAGTGGATAACACTTGTCTATAAAAAGGAAAGTAATGGCTAATAACCAGAATAATAACAATCAAGACAATAACAATAAGAACTTTTTCAATGACAACCCTCTGTTGGCATTTGCACTCTTCTCTATTGTTATTATCCTAATATTCAAATCATTTGTCGGTGAGACCGGCGGTGGACTGGGTAACATGATGAATACCCAGCATGTCGCACTGACCAAACAGGTCAAGTACTCTGATATCAAAGCAAAGATCAAAGAAGGAAATGTCAAAGATGTCAAACTGACACCTACTAGCATCGAAGCGATAGCGGATGAGGGTGGCAGAAAGATACGCTATGTTGCATCCAATGTCCCTACCTATGACCGAGAGCTGATCCCGTTACTTGAAAAACAGCATATTCCTTACGAAGGTGTTATGGGTAACGGTTTTGTCTCCGAGCTTATCAGTATGCTTCTACCTATTCTTATCTTCTTCGCTATCTGGATTTTCTTGGCAAAAAAGATGTCTAAAGGCATGGGAGGCGGTATTTTAGGAGCGGGGAAAGCAGACAAGCTCATTAACTCCGAAAAGCCCGATACCAAATTCGATGACGTACAAGGTGTCGAAGAGGCAAAAGACGAGGTCAAAGAGATTGTCGACTTCCTCAAATTCCCAGAACGCTACATTGAACTAGGTGCGAAGATCCCCAAAGGGGTACTGCTTGTAGGACCTCCGGGTACAGGTAAAACACTCCTTGCCAAAGCAGTTGCCGGAGAGGCGAACGTTCCGTTCTTCTCCGTAAGCGGTTCAGGCTTCATCGAGATGTTCGTCGGTGTCGGTGCCAGCCGTGTACGTGACCTTTTTGCTCAAGCGAAGAAAGAGGCACCTTCCATTATCTTTATCGATGAGATCGATGCGATCGGTAAATCCAGAGCGTCCGGCGGTCAGATGGGTGGGAACGATGAGCGTGAACAGACACTCAACCAGCTTCTTGCAGAGATGGATGGTTTCGGTACCGATACGCCTGTTATCGTCCTTGCCGCGACCAACCGTCCGGAAACACTCGATGCCGCACTGCTTCGTGCCGGACGTTTCGACAGACAGGTATTGGTAGATAAACCGGACTTCGAAGGTCGTCTAGCTATCTTAAAAGTTCACTCCAAGGGTGTCAAGCTCGCTCCGGACGTCGACCTTGAAGTGGTTGCAAAACAGACGGCCGGACTTGCAGGTGCGGATCTTGCGAACATCATTAACGAAGCAGCCCTTCTCGCAGGACGTCAGAACAAAAAGCAGATAGAACAAGAGGATCTGCTTGAAGCGATCGAACGCTCATTTGTCGGACTTGAGAAGAAGAACCGCAAGATCAACGAAACGGAGAAGAAGATCGTAGCATACCATGAGAGCGGTCATGCACTCATGGCTGAGCTTACAGAGGGTGCGACCCGTGTTACCAAAGTCTCTATTATTCCACGTGGACTTGGTGCACTTGGCTATACCCTTCACCTCCCTGAAGATGAAGAGCGTTTCCTCAAACAAAAACATGAACTCATCGCAGAGATCGACGTATTGCTTGGAGGGCGTGCCGCCGAAGAGGTATTCATCGGTGAGATCAGTACGGGGGCAGGAAACGACCTTGACCGTGCTACTGCTATTCTCAAAGATATGATCTCGGTTTACGGTATGACCGATGTGGCAGGGCTTATGGTTCTCTCACGTAGTCAGAACTCTTTCCTAGGTGGCGGTATGGTCAGTACCGACTACAGCGAGAAGATGGCTGAAGAGATGGATACCTATATCAAACGTACACTCAATGAACGCTATGCATTTGTGAAAGAAACCTTGGAAACCTACCGTGGTGCTATCGAGGGCATGACCCAAGAGCTCCTTGATGCTGAAGTGATCGAAGGGAAGACCGTTCGTAAGATTATTGCCGAATTTGAAGAAGCGAACAATATGAAGAGCCGTCTAGCTCACAAAGATAAGGTCGATACACCTAAAGAGTCACAAGAAGAGAGATCGAACGAAACTGCAACTTCCCAAAAAGAGGATAAGGCGTAAGACCTTATCCTCTCCCATATTTTCCAAACAATAATTTTTCTCCTTGACTTCATTTCCTCTTTTTGTTATAATCTGTCAAAAACAGGAGTAGCCACATGAAAACAACCATTCACGCCCATACTATTTTCAAGCAAGACAGTTCTCTCCTGCTGCTCCTTTCTCTCTAATCGTCTAACGATCCACTTTTTCAAACACAAAACCACGCGATTCTAATACCCCTAACCAAGTTTTAGGTAAAATTAGACAACCATTACGCAATGCCACAGAGTAAAGGCTGCGCTAACGCTGTGTTCTCTCTGCTGGAGAGTGCATAAGATTTATTTCGCTAAAGCGTTTTGATACAATTGAAGGTAATACTATGAGTACAGAAACCATTAAAATATTCGACACGACATTAAGAGACGGTGAGCAGAGCCCGGGCGCTTCCATGAACACCGAAGAGAAGATCCAGATCGCCGCACAGTTGGAGCGTTTGGGAGTAGATATCATCGAGGCTGGATTTGCTGCTGCAAGCCCGGGAGATTTCGATGCCATCGACAAGATCGCTCAAAGAGTACAGAACTCGACTGTCTGTTCCCTTGCCCGTGCCATCGACTCTGACGTCAAAGCCGCAGGAGAAGCCATTGCCAAAGCGAACATGAAGCGTATCCATACCTTCATTGCCACCAGTCCCATCCATATGGAGTACAAGCTTAAGATGAAACCTGACGAGGTCATCAAGCGTGCGGTACGTGCAGTCGAGTATGCACGCACGTTCGTTGATGATGTCGAATTCAGCTGTGAAGATGCAGGGCGCTCGGACATCGGCTTTATGAAAGAGATCTCTGATGCTGTCATTGACGCAGGTGCGACCACCATCAACCTGCCCGATACCGTAGGGTTCAGACTTCCTTTCGAGATCGGTGCGATGGTTAAAGAGATGAGCGAGTATGTCAAAGGCAGAGCCATCATCTCCGTGCATAACCATAATGACTTGGGATTAGGGGTTGCCAACTCACTCGAAGCCATCATCAACGGTGCAAGACAGGTAGAGTGTACCATCAACGGTTTGGGTGAACGTGCAGGAAATGCCGCCTTAGAAGAGATCGTTATGGCACTTAAGACCAGAAGCGACGTCTTTAAGGATTTTAAAACCAACATCAACACCAAAGAGATCTATCCGGCAAGCCGTTTGATCGCCACCATCACAGGCATCGAACCGCAACCGAACAAAGCGATTGTCGGGAAAAATGCCTTTGCACATGAGAGCGGTATCCACCAAGACGGTATGTTGAAGAACAAAGAAACCTACGAGATCATCCGTCCTGAAGATATCGGGTTGGATATGACAGATACCTTGGTCTTGGGAAAACACTCGGGGCGTGCCGCGTTCAAAGACAAGTTGGCAAAACTCGGCTTTACGTTGGATGATGATGCCTTGAACGCTTCATTTGAGCGCTTCAAGATCTTAGCTGACCGTAAGAAAGAGATCTACGATGATGACTTAAGAGCCTTGGTTACTAATGAAATGACCAAAGCAACACAAGTCTATGAGATCGTCTCATTACAATTGATGGACTGCTCCAACGGTGTTCCAAGTGCTGCTGTGCGCATTAAAAAAGAGGATGGCGAGGTGATGGATGCAAGTATCGGTGAGGGTACCATCGATGCAGTATTCAAGACCATTGACCGTATTACAGGCTATCAGGGACAGTTGGAAGATTATAAGGTCAAGTCCGTCTCCGAAGGAAAAGATGCTTTAGCGAACGTTACAGTCAAAGTCTCCTTCAACGGTGAACCTGCCGTTATCGGACATGGACTCAATATCGATACTATGCTTGCAAGTGCCAGAGCCTATCTTGGCGCATTGAACAGTTATTTGAGTATGGAGGGGAAATTGAAAGAGAGACCTAAGAAGGTAAGCTTATAAAATAGTGCCCGTAGGGGCAACCCTTATGGTTGCTCTTGCATCAAAAGAATCTTGCACTTTTAAAGGGTAACCACAGGGGTTAAGCCTTCGGTGGTCTCTCACTCTGTTCGATACATCACCTTCGGTTCCAACCCTACGAATGTGAAACTATTCACATTTGCTTAACAGGTTTCACATATATTTCTTCAACACTTCAGGAATTTCAATACTCCCGTCTTCATTCTGATAATTCTCCATAATGGCTATCAGCGTACGCCCAACCGCCAATGCAGAACCGTTGAGTGTATGTACCAGCCTGTTCTTCTTTCCGTCTTTAAAACGGATCTTGGCACGACGTGCTTGGAAATCTCTGGTATTGGAGATAGAAGAGATCTCACGGTATTTGTTCTGCCCCGGAAGCCACACTTCAAGGTCAATGGTCTTTGCCGCCGAGAAACCAAGGTCTCCACCACAAAGCTCTACCACTCTATGTGGCAACCCAAGCGCAGTCAAGATATCTGAAGCATTCTGTACCATCATCTCAAACACTTCGTCACTTCTTTCAGGATGGGCGATGGCAACCATCTCCACCTTGTCAAACTGATGCTGTCTGATCATCCCGCGTGTATCACGGCCGGCACTTCCCGCCTCTTTTCTGAAACATGGCGTATAACCGGTCATGAGTACCGGAAGTACGCTCTCTTTGAGGATCTCATCATTGTAGAGGTTGGTCAACGGCACTTCCGCAGTCGGAATGAGGTAAAGGTCTTCATCTTCAATTTTAAATAGATCATCCTCAAACTTTGGAAGCTGTCCCGTTCCCTGAAGCATCTGTGCATTGTTCATAAACGGCACACAAAGCTCCTCAAAGCCCTTCTCTCTGTTAGTATCAAGAAAGAAGTTAATAAGCGCTCTCTCAAGCCTTGCAGCTTCACCGCGGAGTACGGAGAAACGACTCTTGGCAAGTTTTACCCCACGCTCGAAATCGATCCATCCGTTCTTCTCCGCCAATGCCCAGTGTTCAAGTGGTTCAAAATCAAATGCTCTTGGCTCCAAGACTTTACGAAGCTCGACGTTATCATCTTCATCCTCACCTTCAGGTACAGAGTCATCAGGAAAGTTAGGGATCGCCAATGCCACTTCATAAAGTGCCGCTTCTGCCTCTCTAGCCTTCTCCTGCAAAGGAACCATCGCCTCTTTATTGGCATCGACCTTTGCTTTAAGCTCGGCAATATCCTTCCCCTCACGCTTATACTGCCCAAAGAGCTTCGACATACTGTTCTGCTCCGCTTTCGCCGCTTCAAGCGCCGCATTGGCCTCTTTAAGTTCGGCAAAAAGTGTTTTGAGTTTTTCCAGTGTCTGTGCATCGACACCTTTTTTCTGAAGCTTGGCACTCGCCTCTTCAAAATTGTTCTGTAAATATTTAAGATCGATCATAATGAATGTACCTAGAAGTAAAATGTTTGTTTATGGAATTATAGTGGAAAGATAATTAGGTTTGGCAGTGGAGAAAGAATTCTCCATGCCATAAAGTATTAATATGAAGAAACACCAGAGAACTCTGGGCTTACCAAAATTCTATCTACTGCAATTGAACATTGATCTGCTGCAGTATCATTTGTAACATTCAGGTCAACATACCCTACTATATTATCACAATCTCTTGCATCATGCAAGTTACTCCAATCAATAATACCATTAACAGTACATGTACCTACCGGAGTAAATGAGAAATGTCCATTCTGATACCATTCTGGAGCTTTTTCATGTTCTATATGGAAACGAACAATTGCATTTGACGCAACCATGTACGAATCAGCAGATAAAAGTCCATTACCTCTTAGTGTATGCTTAATTGCCTCACCTATACGTCCAGTATGATTATTATCTGCTTGGAATCCAGTTAAATTTACCCAGACCATAATATCTTTTCCAGTTAAATGGTAATCATATTCAAACTCAATGAAAGCATGACCAGTCTCATCCAACTGATACTGATTTGCTTTCATGTTACCGACATATTCTCTTCCATCATTACTACATAGGTCTTGTCTATTATTGTGCCCAACAGCAAAATAGAGATCTCTTCTATCATCACCATAGTAGTCGTCAACCAAAGAGAGCGTATCACTACCGTTCGATGACTCAATATCCCATTTTCCTAAAGCTTCATATACATATCCTGCTCCGAACAATACAAGTTTATCATTCGAAAGGTCAATATATTGAAAGATATCTGTATCATCAGATGTAAACTGTGCTTTATTGTCATCGATCGACTCAAGTGTACCTAAACTATCATTTGCACCATGCCAAAGGCGAGGAGAGGTCTCTGTTCTTTCACTATCTGTACTACTTCCGTCTACAGCATACTCGACCATACTTCCTGTTGAAATATATGGTCGTGTATTGACTGCGTTATTATAAGCATCTGTGACCGTAACAACGAATTTCTCTATATATTTTGCAGTATCACTGTTTTGTTCTACCCCTGCATAAGAGATACTGAGTGCTGTTGGAGGTCCAGAAAAGACGACAATATTGATTACTTTCGTTAAAGTTTGCACTTCTCCGTTTCCATCCGTGAACTCGATAGTGATCTCGATTGGTAAAAGACCAGAAAGTGTCGTTGTCTGCACAAGGAATGATTTACTATTGGTTGCATTCTCATCATCAAATGTAATACTATCGGCCAATGCACCATTATTCTTAGTATCGATCAACTGACCAATAGAACTATTTTTGGTTGTGATCGTAATCTTACTGATATCCTCGCTATCAACCAATTCATCTTGATCATCCTTAAGGTAGATCGCAAATGTTTTAAACATATTCAATCCCATTGTCTGATCACCATCCGTACTTGATACACTCAAGAGATAGTTTGCAGGAACATAATCAGATGTAAGATCGTAAATTACAGTAATACTCTCTTGTTGCGTAGGGTTACTTTCATGATAGAACATAAAGGTTGTATTCAGGTCATCTGTATCGACCAGTGCTTGAAGATCCTGTGGCCCAGTATAGTTAAAGACCGCTTTACCATCACTTCCAACTGGAACCGTATACTCTGCAAAACTTCCGATATCTACACCGTCTAAAACTTTATCTGGCAAAGAGACTCTAACATTCCCACTCGTATATGGGTTATTGGTTCCTTCTTCAAATACTTCAACCTCCATGATCACATTCTGATTATTCTGCGTAAGGTTGATCTCTCTATATGCATTCATAACAACAACAATTGGTTTCGGTGCAGTTACATCAATCTTTTTAAATTGAATCGTGATATCTTTGACGATCCTTGTACCACTTTCATTGATCATTGAAACCTCTACTGTTGTTTCATTCCCATCAACTGCTGCAATATTTTCCGGTGCTCTATATGTAAAAAGTGCATGCCCACTTTGATCTGTTGTTACACGTGACGCACTGATAATAGAACCGTATTCCACACCTGAGACTGCAGAAATCGCTACCTCTACACCCTCTACACCGATACCATAACTATCGACCACATCTGCAGATATCGTTTTCAATTCACTGTCATAACTTACTACTAGCGGTGATGTTAGGTTCGTTAGTTCATAGTCATCCGTTGCTGTAATATTATCTGCATTAAACTCTAGAACAACATTTTGCGTGTAAATCGTTCCGTTTCGCTCCATGGTAAACGTGATCGGTGTCGATGTTCCCTGTGCAGGAAGAATGGAAGGGGAAAGATAATCAAAGACAGCATAACCATCATCACCTGTTACCTGGATTGGCTTTGAAATGTACCCGTATTTACTATCGAAAACCTGTAATGCAACCTCCTGACCACTGACAGCATAACCGTCTGAGACCACTTGTAGTTTAATATCATAATGTGTATCGGGTCTGGTCACGGAAAGTGGTGTTGTTACATTATAGAATCCATTACTAGGAGCTGGCTCTGTCGTACCATCATCTGTTGTTTGATCAGATACTGCTGTAAACATTCTTTCATCGATCTGACCATCTTTCTCTGTAGTCTGCAATGCGCTGAATGTATATACCTCGTTTGTACAGTTTGCATCACGTTCTCCCGTAATTACAAGCTGTACATAGGTTCCTTTCTCTCCATCAAGTACAATACTATCCGGGGTATATAGCACATTACTCAATGTACACCCTGCTACAGTTAGGTTAAAATGATCAAGGGTCACTTTATAGGAACTATCCACCTCTTTTGTAAAGGTTAGACTTACACTAAAGTTATCCCCTGAAACTTGCATCTCAGAAAGTTTTATGTCTGTAATAAGGCTTCCGGTATCACTTGTGTCGTCAACCTTACTGTTACTTCCACACCCTGAAATCACCAATGCCATCATCAGTGACAGCATTGCTAAAAGATATCGCTTCATTCTTCTCTTCCTTTTTTATTGCAATAGATTAATAGATATAGTTCACACCGAATACAACACTCTGAATATGATCGGTTCTATCCGCTTCGGTCAAAGAGTAGCGGTAAGAAAGGTCAAGTCCTACATTTCCCGTCAAACGGTATGCAAATCCTACTTGCCCACCATAAAGAACACCATTTTCATCGATATCTGTCGATTCATAATTCATATAACCGACATTCAAACCGATATAGGGTTGAAACGGCTGTATTTTTCCTTGATCTGCAAGGAACATATAATCTAGTGTAATCATTCCTTTTTCATAATTCTGGTCATCATCCGAGCTATCAAAATAGTTAAGTACGAGCATTGTTCTCCACTCGTTCATCTGTGCCCCGATACGGATACCATATTCAACATCAGATCCGTCATGGTTCGCTTCACCAAAGATACCATCACCGTTCGTGTCGGCTTGGATCTGTGCAGCATTGATCTCAACTCCTAAAATTCTTTCACTGATAGCCATATCTCCCGCATAAGCGGATGCCCCAAGGATCATTGCAATACATGGAATAGTAATACTTTTTTTCATTTGTTAAACTCCCTTGTTTTTTAAAATTCTATCTGCATAGTAAAATGCATCTTTTGTAGGATACCATAATTTTTTTGTTTTTTTAATGAAATATTTAAAAATATTAGGAAGTAGTGATTACATAGAAGTAATAAAAATAAAGGAAATATACTCTGAATGAAGTGGTGTCAAGAGAGGGACTTGAACCCTCGACCTCCGGCTTATGAGACCAGCGCTCTAACCAGCTGAGCTACCTTGACTTGTTTGGAGGTCGAGATTATAATAGAGTTTTTCTTAAAGTAAGATTAAACTTTATCTTTAAAGTGCTTTTTCTATCGATTTTTGATCAAATCCACAGATCCATCGACTTCCTACAAGAACGACCGGTACCCCTCTGCATCCATGACGCTGACAATCTTCTGCAGCCTTTCTATCTTTACTGATATCGATCGTTTTAAATCTATAGCCGTTCTTTTTGAAATACTCTTTAGCTACTGTACACCATTTACATCCGGGAGAGGTAAAAAGTACGATCTTTTTCTGTTTTTTTTCCATGAACAGTACCTCCAGAAAAATTTTTAGTGGAATTATATCATATTAATAAGCAAAATGATTAAATCTATATCGTATTTCGAAGAATGTTTTAGTCTTATTGACTAAATGTTATTGACATTAATCAAAAAATGTTGTACAATCCCGATACAATTTTAAGAAATCACAATTACGGAGGACAAAAGATGAACTTTAAACCACTTGGTGACAGACTTCTTGTAGAGAGAGTTGAAGAGGTGAACACTACAGCTAGTGGTATCATCATTCCCGACAATGCGAAAGAGAAACCATCTCAAGGAAAAGTATTGGCCATCGGAAGTGACGTTGAAGAGGTTAAAGTAGATGATGTCGTTGTATTCGGAAAATACTCTGGAACGGAACTGACACTTGACGATAAAGAGTATTTGGTACTTGAAGTCTCCGATATACTTGGTGTTATCGGCTAATTACTGAATGGTCATAAAAAAGAATTGAAGAAACGATAATATAATAAAGGAGTTGAAATATGGCAAAAGAGATCCACTTTTCAGACAATGCAAGAAACGGACTATTTGAAGGTGTTACCAAACTCGCTGATGCGGTTAAGGTAACCATGGGACCAAGAGGACGTAACGTTCTTATTCAAAAAAGCTTTGGCGCACCACACATCACAAAAGACGGTGTATCGGTTGCAAGAGAGATCGAGCTAACAGATACCCTCGAGAACATGGGTGCGCAACTGGTTAAAGAGGTTGCAAGCAATACCGCTGATGAAGCGGGTGACGGGACAACCACTGCAACCGTACTTGCCCACTCTATCTTTAAAGAAGGGCTAAGAAATATCACCGCAGGTGCGAACCCTATCGAAGTCAAACGCGGTATGGACAAAGCAAGTGCTGCGATCATTGAAGAGTTGAAAAAAATCTCCAAAGAGGTTAAAGACAAAAAAGAGATCGCTCAAGTTGCCACCATCTCTGCAAATTCTGATGAGACTATCGGTAACCTTATCGCAGAAGCGATGGACAGAGTAGGAAAAGATGGCGTAATTACAGTTGAAGAAGCCAAAGGGATCAATGACGATCTTGAAGTAGTCGAAGGGATGCAATTTGACAGAGGGTACCTCTCTCCATACTTTGTAACCAACTCTGAGAAGATGACATGTGAGATGGAGAACCCGCTTCTTCTTATCACAGACAGCAAGATCACATCTCTTAAAGATCTGATCCCTGTGCTTGAGCAGATCCAGCAAAGCGGTAGACCGCTACTTATCATTGCGGATGATGTAGAGGGTGAAGCATTGGCAACACTGGTACTCAACCGTCTCAAAGGTGTACTTAACATCGCTGCGGTCAAAGCACCTGGATTTGGTGACAGAAAGAAAGAGATGCTCAAAGATATTGCTATCTTAACAGGTGGAAATGTTATTACCGAAGAGCTTGGTCTCTCACTGGACAAAGCGACATTGGCAGACCTAGGTCAAGCAGGACGCGTGGTCATCGACAAAGACAATACCGTTATCGTTGACGGAAAAGGAGACTCGGCAGCAGTTGAGGCGAGAGTCAATGAGATCAGAGTACAGATCGAAAATACGACAAGTGAGTATGACAAAGAGAAGCTTCAAGAGCGTCTTGCAAAACTCAGCGGTGGGGTTGCGGTCATCAAAGTCGGTGCAGCGACCGAAACTGAGATGAAAGAGAAAAAAGACAGAGTTGACGATGCACTCTCGGCAACCAAAGCAGCTGTGGATGAAGGTATCGTTATCGGTGGTGGTGCGGCACTTGTCAAAGCGGCTAAAGCGGTAAATCTTGAACTATGCGGTGACGAGCAGGTAGGTGCGGACATTATTCTTAGAGCTGTCTATGCACCAATGAAGCAGATCGCTGAGAACGCAGGATTCGATGCGGGTGTCGTAGCAGACAAGATTGCAAACGCTTCTGAAGAGAACTTCGGATTCAACGCAGCAAGCGGTGAATATGTCGATATGTTCGAAGCAGGTATCATCGATCCGCTGAAAGTGGAAAGAGTAGCACTACAGAACGCTACATCGGTGGCAAGCTTGCTTCTTACAACCGAAGCGACTGTCTCTGATGTAAAAGAGAACCCGACTCCGGCTCCTGCAATGCCTGATATGGGCGGAATGGGCGGAATGCCGGGAATGATGTGAGAACCGTAAAGTAAACGTGAACTACTTCACGTTTATAGGTTCGAAACCAGAACGGTCGGAATGAACAACGTGAATGTAGCCGTGAAGGCTGCGAGAACCGTAAAGTAAACGTGAACTGCTTCACGTTTATAGGTTCGAAAAAGGAGGGAAGAGATATCTTTCCCCTCCTTTCATTTTCTACTAAAAAATCTATATCTATCTACGTATCATCTCTTGGAACTCGAATGCCGGAAGCGGTCTGGAGAAATAGTACCCCTGCATATAATCACATCCGTATGCGATCAAACGATCTGCCATTTCAAGACTCTCTATCCCTTCGACCACGATCTTCATACCAAGATTATGTCCCAGTTCGATCATCGCACGTATAATTCTTTGGTCTTCTTGTTGATCTAAAATATGATCGACCATGGATTTGTCGATCTTGAGGATATTGGCAGGAAATTTCTTTAGATATGCAAAAGAGGTATACCCAGTTCCAAAATCATCCAAAGCAATCGAAACACCTAACTTCTTTAAAGCATGAAGCTGAGCATCCGCTTTAGACTCATTTTGCATTGCTGCCCCTTCAGTGATCTCAAACTTGATCAGTTCCGGTGCAACTTGATGCTCTGCAAGTTGTTGCGCAACATTTTCGACAAAACCTTCCGTTTCAAGCTCCAACAGTGACATATTGATAGAAACTTCGATCGGTTTGAACTTAAAGAGCTCCCAACGTTTTTGTTGCTTGAGAACTTCTGAAAGAACATATCGTCCAAGATCGATAATAAATCCCGACTTCTCTAGCATAGGGACAAAAACATCAGGTGGAATGTACCCATGTATTTTATGCTTCCATCGTATCAATGCTTCTGCACCGACCACTTCAACATCTTTAGCTCTTACAATAGGTTGATAGTAGACCTCAAATTCACCATTATCTATAGCATGATGCACCTCGTTAAAGAGTGTGAGTTCATCATATTTTGACTCCAACTCTGTCTTTTTGTAGACATAAATATGACCAAAACCACTCTTTTGCGCTTCCGAAAGTGCTTTAAAACCATTATCCATCAGAGTTAGCGTAGAACCACTGTCAGGATAGATACTGATCCCTATGGAAGCTGTCAAGTGAAAATGAATATTACTGATCTTGTAGAAAGAACGCAACTCTCTCTGTATTTGACGCGCAAGATAGTGGACTTCATCCAAACTTTCTACCTTTGGCATACAGATCATAAAAATATTACTGAAAGTATGATATACATAACTCTTTGATTCTTTGGTCAACTGCTTCAAATATTCTGCAAAGTGGATCAATATCTGTTCGCTACGCTCACCCCCTACCAAAGAACGTATCTCCGAAAAGTTATCGATATCAATAAAAAGAAGTGCCAGTTTTTTATTATGCAAGTGTATCTGTGCAAAGAATCGGTTAAGGTCTTCTTGTGCCTGTAGCTGGTTTGGAAGTTTGGTCAATTTATGACGATAGAGCATCTCTCGACACTCTTTTTGCTGTGTAAGATCTTGCATAAAGACCATTGCCACACCATCCTTATCATCTTCAGAGGCTGTACGGTCAATATAGAGATCGATCGGGATATTACCTCTATCCCGTCTCTTAGACTCAAGTTCGGCATGTCTAACGGTAAATATTTGATCACTTTTCTTCGATGCAGCTTCATCGATAAGTGCATCCAGTTTCTTCCACTCTTTCTGGATCTTGATCTTTGGCATATACTCCAGCTTCTTTCCGGTATACTTCTCCGGTAATGAGAAAAAATCTCTCATCTTTTTATTGGCATAGAGTACTTCTGCTTCATCCGAAACGACCAATACTGCATCATTCGATAGCTCAAATGCTTTTTTCAACAGCTCAATATCAACACGTTGTTGTACTTTATGCTTTTTCTCTTTTCGATTAAAAAACAAAACGTCCCCCTAACTTCCCTACATACGATTTTCTGACAATATCATATCTCTTTTTTACTTAAGCATACAGCCTCTACTCTTACATCGGCATCCTCTATGGTAAATCTCTCATTTTCATGCAACTTACGTAAGGCAATCTTATGTCCGTCCTTTGAGAGCTTACCCCACCCCTCTTTACATTGAAGTTTGGGATCACTCTGCTTTATACGTGTTTCAAGAAGTTGTAGTTGGTCACGCTTACGTTCAAGCTGCATACTTATCGCATGATCGAACTCTCTTCTTAAATGAGGAAGTTGTGTTTCTTGTTTTTGTATCTGATAACGTATCAGGCGTTGATACTCTCCCTCCAAAGAGGTAAAAAGCTGCGAGAGGGTCATAAGTTTACGTAGAGGAGACTGCTGTTTTAAAAGAGCTTCTAAATATTGCATACGCTCTACTTTTTCCAATACCCTTTGACGTATGAACATTCTAAATCGCTCTTGCATCTCATCTAGTGTCAAAAGCACTTCATATCTATCGGGCAATATCATCTCTATAGCGGCACTAGGAGTTGGGGCACGAAGGTCCGCTACATGATCGCTAATAAGTACATCGACCTCATGACCGACCGCACTAACCACCGGCGTTCGCATAGCAAAGATCGCATCGGCGACTGCCTCTTCGTTAAATGCCCAAAGATCTTCTACCGATCCACCACCCCGCCCTACAATGACAACATCCGCATTCAATGTGTCGGCAAAACGCAGACTCCGTGCGATCTGCATCACAGCACTCTCACCCTGTACCAAGGTATCGACGATCACCACTTCAACCAGCGGCCATCGCTTCTCGATGATCTTGAGCATATCATGCAGTGCCGCGCTCTCTTTGGCAGTAACCAAAACGATCTTGCGTATCACTTTTGGTATGCTCTTTTTTCGCTGTGCATCAAAGTAGCCTTTGGCTTTGAGCTTCTCTTTGAGCTGTTCATACGCCAATGCCAACGCACCCTGCCCGTAAGGCTCTATCTTCACGGTCTGGAACTGATACTCTCCTCTGGGGGTATAGACACTGACCGACCCCTCTACGACAATATGCATCCCCTTTTCGATCCGGAACTTCATCTTCGCGACAGATGAGCGCCACATGATACATTTGATGGAGCTTTTATCATCTTTAATAGAGAAGTATAGGTGTCCTGAAGTATGATAAGTAACAGATGCGACCTCACCTTCGACCATGGTATGCATAAAGGTTGCTTCAAGGAGAGATTTTATTTTAGTATTGAGTGAAGAAACGGTGAGCATATTCAAGGATAGATCCTTGAATATGTAGTGAATGGTGAATAGTAAATAGTGAATAGTTGTTGTATGTAAAGCTGTCGATTTACTACTTTTTTATCTATAAAAGCTTTTCGAAGAAAAGCATACCGACACTCCTCACTTCTCACTCCTCACTCCTCACTAGCGCTTCTGTGCCACCAACAGTGTACTGATCCCCAGAGAGAAGGACTTGGTATACTTCATCTCAAATCCCGCCTCTTCTAGCTCTTTGCTGAGCATCTCCGTAGTGAGGAACTCTTCAATGGAGTCCGGAAGATATTTGTACGCTTCGTAGTTTTTGGAGATAAACCCACCGACACGCGGTAGAACGCTCTTCATACCGAAGTCGACTATCTTATCGAGCAGTCCGCTTCTGTCTTGTTTGGTGAACTCCAGTATCACGACCAGTCCGCCCGGCTTCAATGCACGGTTGAACTCATGCAGCGCTTCGACACGATCCACCACATTACGGATACCGTAACTAATAGAGATCACATCACTGCTCTCGTCAGCTACAGGAAGCTCTTGTGCCTTGCCTACAATGAACTCTGCAAAGTCCACCTTCTCTTTGGCCACTTCAAGCATCCCGACGGAAGGGTCGATACCGACATACTTCTCTATCTCAACCCCGTTCTTTTTTGCCTGTTCTCTCCAATATATCAACAGATCACCCGTACCCGTTGCAACATCGGTGATCTGTCCAAGCTTTTTCTTTCCAAGGATCTCAAACGCTTTGTCACACCCTTTTTTACGCCACTGGATATCGATACCCATGCTCAGTACTCTATTCGCCGTATCGTAGGTCGATGCGATATCATCGAACATCTCTACGATCTTCTCTTGTTTTACCTCTTTGTCCGTCAGTTTTTCAATGCCCACGTTGTCTGCTCCATATCATCATATCCACACCCTTTTTTGCTGTATGTAGAAATTCTAAATTCATGCCGATATTATAGGATAATTGGTTGGTAGAGAGCTTAGGTGTCTGGTAGAAAAGCAGCCAATCGATACGATCTTGTAACGCTTTGAGCATCCCCTCTCCCCCTTCGACCAGCACAAACGACGGCTCATCCAAAAAAGAGAGATCATCCGTTATATTCACATCACGCATCTGTACATCGAAAAGAGGAATGGTTCTATCAAACTCATCCGATCGTGAGTAGATAGCTACATCCGGTGCTTTGGTTTGGGTAAAACGGCAATCGAGCGTAGGTCTGTCCGCTCTGACCGTATTGCCACCAATGAGCAGTCTGCTGCATACCCCACGAAGCTGATGCACATGGAAAAGTGAATCTTGAGAACTCAGGTAGCCTCCTCCGATCCGTCCGTTGGTCGTCTGTGCCAGCTTAAAGAGTACAAATGCACGTTTTTGCCATACCATGAAAGGCTCAAGCAGCGCTTTACAGGCTTCTTCCATCACTCCCATCGTTACCCCGGCTAAACGTGCCGCACCACCGCCATGTCCTTCTATGGGGTCCGTAAGCCCTATAACCACCCTTTGCAGCTTCAATTGAGATAGCAGTGATGCGCATGAGGGGGTTTTGCCCTCATGGGAACAAGGCTCAAGCGTCACATAGATCGTACACTCTGAAAAGGTATTTTTTGGTAAAGAGAGAAGAAAATCGTGTGCTTTGTGTGCATCAAAACGATCAATATCGATAGTCGTTTGAGAAAGTGCCTCATAGGCAGAAAGAAGCGCAAGCACTTCCGCATGGGAAGTGCCCGCTTTTTCGTGCGCTTCAACAGAAAGTATCTTTCCATCCAATGTAACCACGGCTCCTACCGCTGGATTCGGGTAGGTCAGAAGCTGGTATTTCCAGGCAACGTCCAGGGCAAGCTGCATATAGAATGTGTCATTCATACCTGCCCTTTTAAATTAAAACTCAAAGTAAGTTTTGACTGTTCCCAGTTCACCATACTTATAGGATTTCTCACCCTCTTTGGTTTCGATGACCACACCCTCATCATCGGCACTTTTGAGCATGCCTTTGAGTTTGTCCCCGCCAAGTACTTTTGCCTTAACCTTCGAACCAACAGATTGCTGGAAGTGCTTAGGCTTGGTAAGTTTTCGCTCGATACCCGGAGAGCTTACTTCCAGTCTGTACTGTCCGTGCATAGGCGGGTTGACATCAAGGAACGGTGAGAGTTCATTGGAGATCTCGGCACACTTATCGAGTGAAACACCTTCAGGTGCAGTGATGTAGATACGGTAGATCGTCTCATCGAACTCTGTTGCTGTCTCGATATCATAAAGTTTGGCACCGTTGGCTTCAACGATCTTCGCGATCTGCTCTTCAAGATTCATCTTCATCTTCCTTTTTTCTCTGTGAGATCTGTTTGAAAAGCTCTTCCATACGGCTCTGCTTCTCAAGCTGTTCATCAAACTCAAAAGTAAAACGCGGCGCTTTGAACCACCCTTCACTCTGCTTACAGTGGTTTTGGATATACCCTGCTACCTTACGAAGCTGTCTGAGCGCTTCATTCTGCTCCGCTTCCGTTAAAAATGATTTATCCAAATAGACCTTGGCATCACTTCTACCCTTAGAGCAGACTACATCCGTTACTAAAAGTGAATTGATACGGCTGTCATCCAGTGTCGCCAGTGCTTCAGGGATGATCTCTTTGAGCACCGACTCGACACGGTGACGTTTGATCTCTTCTTGTGTCATAAGGAACCCTTACATCTTTCTTTTTTATAATCTAGTAGAATAATTATGTTTTGGTGCAATTTATTGCACCCTACAGATATTAAATATATCATATTATATTTAATTGAAAGGCAATTAAACCCAATATATATTAATGAGATAGTATTCGATAGTAAATGCGACAAAGGAGCGCCCCAACCCGAAGGGCGGCTTTGCCGTTCGCGACTGCCAGAGTATTTACTATCGAATACGGTTGCGTATGCGAAGTCCTATAGTGTCACTTGCTCTTCAACATCTTTGAAGGTCTCGATCACATCACCCTCTTTAATATCATTGAAGTTCTCAAGCATGATACCACATTCATATCCATTCTTAACCTCTTTAGCATCTTCATTGAAACGTTTGAGTGAAGAGATGGAGCTTTCATAGATCACCACACCGTCACGGATCAATCTCGCTTTGGAGTTACGTGTGATCGAACCTTCCGTTACTTTACATCCGGCGATCGTTCCGACCTTACCGACAACAAAGGTTTCACGTACTTCCGCCTGTCCTGTCACCTCTTCTTTGATCACTGGGCTCATAAGTCCGCCAAGAAGTGCTTTAACATCATCAATAAGATCATAGATCACGTTATATGTTCGGATATCTACACCCAACTCTTTTGCTTTTTTCTTCACTGAGCCGGTAGGTCTGACGTTAAATCCAAGGATCACGGCATGTTCACTCGCATCGGCGAGGGTGACATCGCTCTCTGTCACACCACCCACGCCTTCATGGATGATATTGACCTTGACCTCTTCATTTCTCAACTTCGCCAAACTTCCCTTGATCGCTTCAAGAGAACCTTGAACATCTGCTTTAATGATGACAGGAAGCGATTTTAGCTGACCTTCTGCAATAAGTGCGGAGAGGTCTTCAAGAGAAGCCTTGGTACTCTTGGAGAGTTGTTTCGCTCTCTCATACTCAGCACGTTTTTCTGCAAGTTCCCTTGCTTCTCTTTCATTCTCCATCGCAACAAGGATTTCCCCTGCTCCCGGTACCTCATTGAGTCCGATAACCGCTGCCGGTGTACTTGGGCCGATCTCTTTGACACTGCTTCCGTCATCAAGCTTGATCGCTCTGATACGTCCGTATGTCTGACCAACGATCACCGTATCACCTACATGCAATGTACCGTTCTTGATAATAACGTTGGCAACAGGACCGAAACCTTTTTCGAGTGAACTCTCAACAACAACCGCTTTGGCTTCTCTGGTAGGATCAGCTTGAAGCTCCATCACTTCTGCTTGAAGCAAAATGGTCTCAAGAAGATCATCGATACCTTGACCTGTATGTGCAGAGACCTCTACGAACTCATACTCACCACCCCAGTCTGCTGCCATAACACCGATCTCAGCAAGCTGAGCTTTGACGTTATCAGGGTTTGCAGCGGGCTTATCGATCTTATTGATCGCAACGATCATCGGTACGCCTGCTGCTTTCGTATGCGAGATCGCCTCTTTGGTCTGCGGCATTACACCGTCATCCGCTGCTACAACGATAATAACGATATCTGTCGCCTGTGCTCCACGTGAACGCATCTCTGTAAATGCTTCGTGACCCGGAGTATCGACGAATGTGATCTTCTTACCGTTCTTCTCAACCTGATAAGCTCCAACATGCTGGGTGATACCACCCGCTTCTTTGTCTGCGACCTTAGCGGAACGGATCTTATCAAGAAGTGAGGTCTTACCGTGGTCAACGTGACCCATAATGGTAATAACCGGCGGTCTCTCTTCAAGATGCTCATTCGGTTTGGTATCATAGGCAGCCACATAATCAAGCTCGTCAAGCGGGTTCATGGTCGTTACTTCCACTTCGAACTCTTCGGCAAGGATCTCGATCTCATCTTTACTTAGGAAGTCATTCTTCGTTACCATCATACCTAGTGCAAAGAGCACCTTGATGACATCTCCGGCCGTTTTACCGATCTTCTCAGCAAACTCATAGACCCTTACATTCTCAGGGATCTCTACGGAAGTGATCTTCTCGGTATTCTCTTCTTTGGTATACTTCTTACGTTTTCCACCACGTTTAAGAGAACGCTTCTGCTGAGGACGGAACGGCTGTCTTCCTTTACCGGCACCGCCGTTTGCCAACTCTCTCTTCTTCGCTTCCTCTTTACGTTTTTGCTCCTGACGCATCATCTCTTCATAGATGTTCTTGTCGGAGAAGTCCAAGAGTACTACCTCTTCCTCACCGAACCCGCTGTCAATATCACCGCTCATACTGTCATGGTTGAAGATATCGATCTTCTTTCCTGACTCTTTTGCCTGGGCTGGACCTTTTTTCACTTTCTTTTTAGAAGGTGCCGGTGCAGATGCGTTCCCCATAGAGATCTTGGTCGCTGCACGTGCCGGTGCAGGTTTTGCTTTACGGACGATCTTGATCCCCGTTCGTGAGAGGGTACGGCGCTTTGGCTTCGCCTCATCGGCCTTTTCGATCTTAGGCTCTTCGGTTTTCTTACTGACAACAGAGATACCTTTACGTTTCTTCACCGGCGGTTTCTTCTCTTCAGGAGCACTCTCTTTTGGTGCTTCTTCACTCTTTGGTGCCTCTGCCTCTTCTTTAGGTGCGGGAGCTTCCTCTTTTACTTCAGGAGTTGCATCCGCAGCCTCTTTCTCTTCGGACGGAGACACCTGTAGTTCAGGCGTACTTGTCTCTTCCTTAGGTGCGGTAGCGGCAGCATCCTCTTGAGGGGCTGCTTCTTTTTTCTTCACGACTGTGATCTTCTTGGGTTTACTTCCCGGCTTATTGAACCCTTTAGGTAGGTTACCGCTGATTGCGTACTCTACAAGGATTCCGGCATCATCGAAACTAATGGCACTGTTTGCCGCTTTTACATCAAAGCCAAGCTCTTTTGCCTTCTCAATAAGTTCGCCGTTGGATAGTCCAGCTTCTGCTGCGACTTCTTGGATTCTAACTTTATCCATTATATATTAACTCCTTCGTTTAAATGCGGTACTCCGCATGAGCTGACTGGTGGTGTCATCTCCATCAATAGCTTAACAAAACGCTCCTGATCAAGTCTAAAACGTTTCACTAAGCCTTTGACCTTTTTTTCATTTTTACTGCATTTTTCACAGACATAAAAGCTTCTGCCAGTCCCGTTATAGGCTATAACGTCATTACCTTCCTGCTTGAGTCTAATCAAAGTGTGTTGAGGGTGTCTGCTTCGGCAAGCGATGCACATTCGTATAGGCTGTGATTTTTGCATGCGTATTATACCTAAAAAGAGATTAAGAGCTGTCAGGCTCTTGTCATCACTCCGTGATTATCCAGATTCAATGTAAAGACACGGAACTGCGGGAAGCGACTTTGAAGTACGTTGTGGATGCGTTGCGCATCTTTTTCGTACACGAGATTGAAGAATGTCGAACCCGATCCGGAGAGGGTGCTCATGATCGCTCCATGCTTAAGTGCGGTCTTCTGCACTTCAAAGAGTTCGGGCATCATCTTCATACGTCTGACCTGATGCAGCTTATCTTTTGAAGCGATACGCAACAGATCCCATGACTCACTCATAAAAAGTGCCGTCATATAGGCCGCACGGGAAAGAGAGTAAACCGTCTCCTCTTTCTTATAGACCTTCGGCAGTACCGTTCGTGACCTTGCTGTCGAGATGGTACGGTTCGGTACGACCACTACGGCTTTAAGGTAGTCGGGCAAACGACGTTTTTTGCTATAGACCTTGTCTCCCTCGACACATGCGACGTTAAATCCACCCATGACCGCAGGTGTGATGTTGTCCGGATGCGGTTCATACTTCAATGCCTGATTTAGGATCTCACGCTTATTGTAACGTACACCTGCGGCTGTATATGCCGCGCTGAGCGCCGCAACGATCACCGCAGAAGAGCTCCCCAACCCTCTTGAGATCGGAATACGGTTATAGAATTCGAACCTAAAATCATCATGGCGTTTTGCCAAACGTTGATAGTTCTCGTTAAAGATATTCAAAAAGAGCGTATTCTTTTTGATCTTAGGATTATCCGCTCCCTCTCCATGGGTCGATATGCTTAAGAACTTCGATGGCTTGATAATGATCTCATTTCTCAGGTCAACCGCCAAGCCAAGGGTATCGAACCCGGGACCGAGGTTTGCCGATGTGGCAGGTACGCTTACAAACATGGTTATCTTCTTCCGTTAAACAGCCGGCAACATATAATCTGGGGTCGATTCTTCATCTATCACAAGATCTTGAATACTTAAAGGCAGCACAAAGGCCGCTTCTACCGGCGGTTCTAATTTTTTTGTAATTATAGTCTCTTTTTCCTTGATAAAATAGAGGTTACCAACCGCTTTGATCGGTTTACCTCCATTGAGCGAAAAACCACTGCACCCTTGACATGGAATACCGCGCACGATCTCCAAGGTCTTGAGCGTCACATAGGTAAGCTTGATCGCCATATAGGAACCCGGTCCACGTACATAGATCATCTTCGATACATCATAGCGCTCGATCAGTGACATCAGAAGCGGAAGCAGGATCTCCGATGTTTTCTCTTCTTTCATGATCGATCCGATAAGGATATCGTCTTCATAGATACCCACCTGTAAAGGTGAGGCGACGCTGTTGATAAGCAGGGTGATCTTAGGCGAAGCTTTTTGCAAAGGCTCTACTTTGTAGGGTGTCTACCGCGACAAGCTCGTAATTTTTGCTGTCAGAAAGGAGTTTGCTTGTCAACTGGTAGTTCAAGTTATGACTTCCTGCAAAAGAGTCGTAGCTGGCCAGGATATTGTGTCCGGAGACCATCATATCCCCCAATGCATCAAGGATCTTATGGCGGGCGAACTCATTATCGAAACGAAGCCCCTCAGGATTAAGCACCTTATGGTCATCCAGACCGATGGCATTTTGCAAGCTTGCACCCAGTGCCAAGTTCTGACTCTGTAGATACTGAATATCTTTGGCAAAACCGAATGTTCTTGCACGTGCAATCTCTTCAACGAATGCACGGGTACTTAGCTCAAAACGGTGGGACTGCTCTCCGATCACAGGGTGGTCGAAACGAATCGTAAAGTCGAACGATGCTTTTTGAGAAGGGGTCAGGCGTACGAACTTGTCTCCATCCCTTACCTCTACAGGGCGTATCACACGAATAACCTTCTTAGGCGCATCCTGCTCTCTGATACCCGCTTCATCAAGAAGAAGACAAAAAGAGATCGCCGAACCATCCATAATAGGCATCTCATTACCATCAACCACAACTCTAAGATTATCGATCCCATAAGCATAGACAGCCGAAAGAAAATGCTCGATAGTGGAGATGAAGCCTTTTTCATTTCCGATGACCGTTGCCATCCGCGTATCAATGACCGACTTGGGAGAGAGTGGAATAGAGAGCGCTAGATCCTTTCTGTAGAAAACGATCCCCGCATCCGTATCAAGCGGTTCCAAACGTAACTTGATCGGCTCTCCTTTGTGCAGTCCGATCCCTACGACCTCAACGGCTTTTGCGATGGTTCTTTGCTGCATGCGCTCTCCTTTATTCTCATTAACATTTAATTATACTATAAAATATAAATATTTGCAATCATAACTTTTCAACGTGAATTGATTGTGAAAAGCCTATTTTTTTAATGTTTCGGATCGATGATCCTATCGGCCTCTTTAAAAACATTATCGATGAACTTCGTGATCCACTTCTGGTCGAACCACTCGATCGGACGAACTTCGATCCCCTGCACCAACATACCGAAATGGAGATGATCTCCCAACGCCAATCCGGTCATACCTGTTTTTGCTATCACTTCACCCGCACGCACATGATCCCCTTCTTTGACAAAGAGTTGTGAACAGTGCCCATAAAGCGTATAAAGTCCCAGACCATGATCGATCAGAGGCATATTCCCATAGATCCCATTCTCATCGGCAAAGACAACTTCTCCTGCATTGGAGGAGACGATATCGGCCATTTTCGTGCTGGCAAGGTCATATCCGACATGGTAGGATTCCGATATAACATTGCTCTTATCACCATAATAATAGTATCGGTGATCTCCGAAGCTTGCCACACGTTTACCGTTCTTAAGCGGATAGAAACGTTTGACCTTCCAATGATCGAGCATCTCATCAGAGACATGCTTGCTTAGTTTATGGATCAACGCTTCATTTTTCTGACGCATCGTCTCGTTGATCGCTTTCAACCTTTCCAGTCTGTCATCGATATCGGCATATTCAGGGTCGCTCGATGCAAGATCGGTGATCTTACCGTCAATGAACTTATCCGAAGCACGTATCTTCGAGACTTTATATCTGGGGTTACCGTGATAGAACGGGATATGCATCTCACGTTTGTTCCCGGCAAGGTCCGTTGCGATGATCTTCGCTTCAAAGCTCTCATCGACAAAAGGCCATGCGACCAATACCGCATAATACCCCTCTTTTTTATAAGGCTGGGGTTTAAAGATATTGTGATTGGCACGGACATAAAGCTTATCCATGTTCTCATCTTCCGCTTGAAATACCACAAGTGCACTTCCCCCTTGATTGATCATACGGGAGTTCGAGATGATATTGACATTAGGGCGTTTATGGTCGATACGGATATCGATCTTCTTTACCGCACTGTTCCCCTCAAAGAAGTTCCATAGACTCTTATCGGTCACTTTGACCGTAAGGATCAAATGTTTGGCTTTTGGATCCAATACTTTACTTTTAGGGTACTTGACAAGCAGTACCTCGCGCTTACCCTTCAAAGGGCCCTGACCGATGATCACGGAGTGTTTACCATCACTCAATACCAGTTCGAACGACTTAAGCGCCTCATTATCGCTCAGTGTCACACGAATGGGGTCTTTCTTGTTCCAATAGAGCTTATCGACACTTTCGATCTTCGGTTTCTCTCTTTCGAACTCAGGAGCCGTATAGATATATCCTGCACCTGCTATTGCAACGACCAATAACAGTATGAATACGATCAATCCACCGCTTTTTCTTCTTCCTCTACTTCTTCTTGCCATCTGTCAATCCTAATGTGGTAATTTCCTGTAAAATTGTATCGATTAATTCTTGCATTGGGATTTGCCTTACGGTAAAACCTGCTGCAACCGTATGTCCGCCTCCTCCAAAACGGGAAGCCACCTTTGCCACATCTTCCCCTTTGCTTCGCAAAGAGACCCTGATCTCTCCATCTGGCTGTACAATACAAAGTACCGCTACCTCTACCACTGCCAAAGAGAGTGCGTAATCGACAAGTCCATCCATATCAGGCATACGGGCACCTGTTGCCTTGATATCCTCCGGAGTGACGGATAACACACCCACTTTCCCTTCCAGATAGAGCGTAAGGGAGTGCAAGGTCCTTTCAAGGATACGCAGCGAAGCCAAAGAACGACGCATACGCAGTTGTGCCGCGATCTCCGCAGGTTGCGCTCCCGCATCGATCAACAATGCTGCAACTTTGAACACCTCATCGTTCACACTACTCGTTGTAAAGTAGCGGGTATCCGAAAGAAGTGCCGTGTAGAAGCATGTGGCACACGCTTGTGTGATCGGCCAGATCCGTTCAAAAACACGTAATGCCACCTGTGAAGCTGATGCATAGTATGGCATAACAATATTAACGCTACCATACCTGGTATTACTCTGGTGATGATCGATATTGATCACCGTACGATCCTCCAGCTCCACTCCAAAACGATCGATACTGCCGCCATCACAAGCGATGACCAATCCCTTCTCGAAATCCATACGATGTTTGATACGACAGAAGGCAGGTAGAAAATCAAGATAGTGCGGCAGCTCTTTGGAGGTATTGACAATCTCAACAGGGATATGCAGATGCTTCTTCAAAAGTACAAAGATACCCAATCCCGTACCCAATGTATCGGCATCTGGATTGATATGGGTCAAAATGGTAATGGTCTGCGCTTCGTTCAAAAGCGCTTTGACCCTCTCGATCAGTGCAGGTTCAAACACCACTAGAGTACTTTCATAGAGAGGTCGATCCATGTCGCCTGATGTATGATCGCCCCCGAACTGATTGCATCGACACCGCTTTGCGCGATCTCTGAAATCGTTTCAAGGGTCACATTACCGCTTGCTTCCAAAAGAATATGGGGATAGTGTGCATCCCTGAACACAACGACCTCTTTCATCTGTGCCACACTCATATTGTCACACATCACAATATCCGCACCCGCCTTCATAGCACGTTCGACCATTGCCATATCCTCACACTCTATCTCCACTTTGGAGGTGAATGGGATCTTACGACGTACCTCCTGCATAAACGCATCGAGATCGTCAATGGTCTTAAGGTGGGTATCTTTGAGCATCAGACAGTCATCCAGTCCCATACGGTGGTTGATCCCCCCACCACAGCGTACGGCATACTTCTCGAACGCTCTGAGCATCGGGCGTGTCTTACGGGTATCGAGCAATTTCACACCGCTCCCTTCCAACGCCTTGACATAGCGGTTGGTCATCGTAGCGATACCACTGGCATGGAGTGCGATATCGAGGATGGATCGCTCTAAAGAGAGAAGCTGTTTGGACTCACCCGCAATAAAGAGCAGTTTCTTTCCTTTCTTAAACGCTTCACCATCTTTTACTTCCCATGTCAATGCAAGGCCATACATCTTCGCCAATACGTCAATGTACTCTCTTCCGCCGAACACACCGTCACTTTTGGCAATGATGTAGGCGCGTACCTCTTTACTTTCACTGATCCTTGTAAAGAGGTCACCTCTGCCGATATCTTCGGCTACCATTGCTTTGATAAAATCTTCTTTTAACATATTTGTCTCTTTTTAATTGTTTATCGTAGGTCTGCCACCATAGATCAATAGCAGAATGGGGTATGAAGGTAGGAAGAAGCCTACCCTTCCGTTATTGCGATACATAATCATATCACCGCTACTTGATCGCCAACATTCTCTCCAGTGCGAGATTGGCATATTTGACCGTATGCGGGTCGACAATGATCTCGTTGATCGGTTCCCCATCTTCGATCGACTTCAATGTCAAATAGAGATCCTCCAAAGTAGTCTCGTTCATTGTCGGACACTCAGGTTTTGTCGAAGAGAGTACATAGGTGTTTCTCTCACGCATACGGTTGACCAGGTTGTACTCCGTTCCGATCGCTACTTTCTGCTCGGGATCAAGATCGTTGACATACTTGATAAGCTGAGAGGTCGATCCTGAGAAGTCCGCCGCTTCCACGATCTTGGGATCACACTCCGGATGTACCGCGATCTTGATGTCGGGATAACGCTCACGGTAGAACGCTATATCATCGAGGGTAAAGAGCTGATGGACCGAACAGAAGCCGTTGAAGCAGATTATGTCCGCCTCTTTAGGATCACACTCCCCCTCTCCGATCACACAGGACTTCAAGCCCATACTGTTCGCAAAGTTCTGCCCCAAACAGCGGTCCGGGACAAAAAGTATCTTCTTCCCGCTCTCCAACCCCTTCTCGATGATCTTGAAAGCATTCGAGGAGGTACAGACCAATCCACCCATCTCTCCCACTTTCGCTTTGACGGATGCATCGGAATTGATGTACGTGATAGGAAGAATGTTCTCTTTTGCGATCCCACGCTCGACCATATAGTCAACCGAATCGTCAAAGTAGCTTGCATCGATCATACGTGCCATTGCACAGTCGGCTACTTTGGGCATCAATACCCGCTTGTGCGGTGCAATGACCTTAACACTCTGCCCCATGAAACCTACACCGCAGAATACGACCCACGGGTTACTGTCTGCTTGACACTTTCGGGCAAGTTCGAGCGAATCACCCGTAATATCCGCCATTTCAAAGACCTCATCCCGCTGGTAGAAGTGTGCGACGACGGTGACATCCAGTTCTTTTTTGAGTCTTTCGATCTCAGCTTTATAGTCTATACTCATAAGCATCCTTCTTTGTAATGGTAGCTATTTTAACAAAATTCGGTTAAAATTGTATATTAAATTCACATCATGGAACTATTATGGACTTTTTCAATCAGAATATATTACTTTACTTAGCGGCATATCTCATTTCGGGTATTCCTTTTGGGTACCTATTGGCAAAACAGTTCGCTGGTGTTGACATTAAACAAGCCGGAAGCGGGAATATCGGTGCGACCAACGTACTGCGCGTCGTGAAAGAGCAAGACCCGTCCCTTGCAAAGAAACTGGGTGCGGCTACGCTCTTTCTCGATGCGATCAAAGGGATGGTCGTCATCTTCATCGCCATGCTTCTTGGTGCACCTGAGAGTACACTGTGGACCATTGCCGTACTTGCCGTTGTCGGACACTGCTTCTCGGCATTTTTGGGCTTTGAAGGGGGTAAAGGGGTAGCGACAGGGTTTGGCGTACTTGCAGTGATGATGCCTATTCCTTCACTGATCGCGGTCGTCGTCTGGTTCATAGCAGGAAAAACGCTGAAGATATCTTCTCTCTCCTCCCTTATCGGACTTGCCGCATTGATCGCTGCCTCTTATATACTATACCCTGAAGTACCGGGTATCAGATCACATGCACCCATCTGGATCATTGCGTTCATTATCTTCTACAAACATATCCCCAATATCGTCAGACTGATCAATAAAGAGGAGAGTAAGGTCGTATGATGCGTATTCACATCGAAGCCCTCTCCTTCGATACCATTATCGGGCTTCTCCCTTTTGAGAGAGAAGAGCCACAGCGTGTCATCATCGATATTGAAGCCGACTACCGTTATGCACAAGGCATTTTCATCGATTATGCAGAAATGGCATCGATGGTTACGGAGCAGATACAGCAAAAGAAGTTCGAACTCCTTGAGGATGCGCTCTTGCACCTGGCAGATCAACTGTATCAACACTACCCACAAATATCACGCCTATATATCAAGATCGGCAAACCCGATATTCTTGAAACCTGCCAAGTGGCATTAAGTCGTGTTTGGGAGTTCAAATCATGAAGTATGCGAGTATCGATGTAGGGCTCAAACGGATCGGTACTGCGATCGCACTTGATGGGAAGATCGTTATGCCACAGAACGCCATCATCCGAAAGAACCGTAATCAGGCCGCCCGTGATGTCAATGCATTCTTACAAGAGTGGGAGATCGAACATTTAATTGTCGGGCTTCCTAAGGGTGGTTCGAGTGAAGCGGAGATGGAACGGCGTATCAAACACTTTGTCTCTCTGCTCGAACTCTCCATCCCCATAAGCTACCAAGATGAACAAGGCAGCAGTTTTGAAGCAAAAGAGATGACCATGGGACAATTCCGTCATAAGCGTGACGGGAAGATAGACTCTATTGCCGCACAGATCATTTTGGAGCGTTTTTTGGCACGACAGACAAAAGACTAATCGCTATAAAGCGTCTTCTGCAACTGCTTTGCCTCATGCAAGTCGTTCAGAAGCGTCTTCGCATCGATATATCCTATATTCTCATAAACACTCTTCTGTGTCTTTGCATCGATAAAGAACATCGAAGGGAAGAAGTTCTCACGGAACACCTTAGGATAATCGGCATCTTTATCGATGATCAAGGTAACGAACTCCTCATCCAACGTACGTTTAACATCACGATCGTGCAACGTCCTATCGATCAGTTTATTACACCAGCGACAATGCTTTTTTACGATGATCATCACCAGCATCCTCTTTTGTGTCTGTGCTTTTTTCAATGCAACGGAATATTGGCTCTCTACACCTAGCTTTTGTGCGGCGACCACCGCATCCGTTGCCCAAAGCAACCCGCTAAGCAGAAATATACTTATGATCCATTTTCTCATATCACTCTCTCTTACAGTCTGTTTTTTAAACGCTGGATACGTTTATAGGAGGATTCTATCTGCTTTTTGTTAATACGTTTTTGAGCGATCAGACTTTTGATCGTCTCTACCAATGTGTGTGTAGAAACGACCTTTCTAGGATCAAGCTGGTTTCCAAAAAGCAAGATGTCATCTCCCGCATTGATCGCCAAGGCAAGCACATCCGCCAACCTGTACTTATGACTGATCGCTCCCATTTGCAGATCATCGGTGATAACCACGCCATTAAACCCCAGTTTTGCCCTCAGTAACCCGTCAACGCTCTTTTTAGAGAGTGTAGCGGGGTATTTCGCATCTATTTTTCGGTTAAATACATGTGCGACCATCACCGTATCGGCACGATCCTTCAACATACGGTAAGGCTCCAGCTCTACAGGCTTCCATAAATGGGTCACATCAACGAACCCTTTGTGGGTATCTCCTACCGAAGAGCCGTGCCCAGGAAAATGCTTGAGTGAAGTGAGCACTCCATACTCATGCATCGCATCGATAAAGATAGAAGCATACTTTGTGACAGTTTGAGGATCCTTTCCAAAAGAGCGTCCCAGTCCATGGATCACATGGTTCTTAGGATTGATATCCAGATCGACCACGGGAGCGAGATCGTAGTTGATACCGACACTCTTAAGCTCTTTTGCCATCGCCTCATAGGTTCGCTTCATTTCAGAAGCACCCGATCTTACAACATCTGAAGCTTTAGGGAACTTGCCATAGAATCCATATTTGCTTTTAAGACGCTGAACACGCCCTCCTTCCTGATCGACAGCAATAAGCAATTTACCGTCACGGCTACATGCCTGAAGCTCTTTGGTCAAGCGTGCTACTTGTGCCTTGTTCACAATATTTTTAGGCTTGCTTTTATCTACAGGATTGTAATCAAAGAGAATGACCGCACCAAGATTGTACTTTTTGATATCTTGACAGATACGAGAGTCCGGCTTGGCACTAGTACCATGAAAGCCCACCATCAACATCTGCCCTATTTTCTGCTCCAACGGTACCTCTGCCAAAAGTACCGTACTGCATATACCTAAACCGACTATTATTTTTTTAAACATTCTTTTTCTCTCATTTTTTATTCTGAGCATTGTACACGATTTGGGCTTTCACCGTCACACATAACCGTATGATAAGGTATTTTTATGGTAAGTACTACATCTTACACATCAGACCCCTCGGTTACTCATTACTCATTACTCATTACTCATTACTCATTACTCATTACTCATTACTCATTATTTTACCCACCCGTTATTAGTATTCGGTTAAACTTGATCCTTTATACTTTCACCATAAGAGCATCAGAAGGGACCAACAGACACCCCTCCCTAGTTTTTTCATTTGGTCTCCTTTTCGTAGATTTTTTCCTCCTCCTTTTTTAACTCTTCCTGATGCTCTTAGATACCACTCCCTTTTAAACCCTATCTATTTTTTAGAAAAAATACACGATTCTTACATCTTTGTTAATGTATAATGCTTATAATAATAATTAAAAAAGGTATACACATGAAAAAATTACTCTTATCACTACTGCTTCTCTTCTCGTTCCTCTATGCAGCAGGAGCACAAAGCGAAAAGAAGTCAAGCATTGAACTGACAGATATCAATGGTAAGCACTATACCGTTATCGGTACACCAAAGGGATTGAAGATATCCGGTATGGAAGGTAAAGTGGTCTTTCTTGAATTCTTTGGCCATAAATGCCCACCTTGTCTTAAGTCTATCCCTCACCTTATCGACCTTCAGAAGAAACACCCTAACGACCTTGCGATCATCTCTATCGAGGTACAGGGACTTGACAATGCACAACTTCAAGCTTTTGCCAAACAGAAGGGGATGAACTATACCGTGATCTCCGGAGAACAGGAGAGATTGTTCGTTAGCTACATTTCCCAGCGTGCTCAGTGGCAAGGAAGCATTCCATTCCTTTTGGTTCTTGACAAACAGGGTGATGTACAGTTCATTCAAGCGGGGATGCTACCTGAATCTGCACTTGAGAACGTCTTTGAACAGTTGAATAAAAAATAATATCTACACCAATCGTACGATACCGTTGTGTATCGTTACGATACCCTCAAGCTCCGCTTCATATACACGATCACCAAACCGTGCTATCGCTTCATCTAATGTAGGATAGGATTGGCAGAAATAGAAAAAATCATCTTTTTCAATACTGCTTTGCATGACCGCTTTACCAAACTGGGATGCAAACGCTTCAATATCATAGATCACTTCCGCTTCTCCCTCTTGCACAAGACGGTTCGTTCCCTCACTCTCACCCAATCTATGAGGGATCACGTAGATACGTTTTCCCATCTCTTTGGCAAATGCAACGGAGCGAAGAGAACCACTTCCCATATCCGCTTCCGTTACGATCAATACATCGCCTAATGCCACGACCAGTTCATTGCGTACGACAAAACTCCACTTCGTTGCACGAAAACCGTCATTAAAAGGACTTAGAAGCAGACCTTTTTGTTCAATTCCCTCTATTAGCCCTCTGTTGATCGAAGGATAACGAATATCCAATCCGCACCCAAGTACGGCAACTGTATTCTCCTCTCCTGCGGCATGATGCGCACAGGCATCCACCCCCATCGCCGCACCACTGACGATACATATCCCTCTATAGGCAAGTGCCTTTGCGATCTGCTCGGTAATCTGTTGAGTATAAAGTGAAGGGGTACGCGTCCCTACGATCGAGACCATCGGACGCTTAAGCAGGGAGAGATCTCCTCGAAAAAAGAGCTCTGCAGGATATTTTTTCATACTTTCGAATGCTCTAATATGTGTTGTGACAACCGGACTCATAGTTGCTCTCCTTAAGATGGTAGAAAATCTTAACACAGCTGATACAGAACATATAAAAATCTGTCATATTGTCATATATTTCATCTTTCTCTCCCAAAGAGTGCTATAATGCCACAATCTTTTACCGGAGGCTCATATGGCAGATCATCTAGGAAAACTACTTTTACGTCTCAGTATCGGGGGGATGTTACTTCTGCACGGTATTTACAAAATGCAACATGGTATTGGTACGATCAAGGGGATGCTCCATGTGCACCACCTGCCTGATATTCTTGCATACGGGGTCTATTTTGGTGAGGTTCTGGCACCTTTGATGTTAATACTTGGTATCTATAGCCGTATCTGGGCGGGTGTGATCCTGCTCAATATGACCATGGCCCTTTGGCTTACAAACTTTAAAGGGGGTACGACACTGGGAGCATATGGTGCGTGGGGTGCACAAAGTTTGATGTTCTTTTTACTGGGTGCATTCTGCGTGATCTTTCTTGGATCCGGTAAATACGCTATCCGTGTGGACTAAGGGAAGGGCTACTCCCCTCCACCATCTCCGCCGGACCCTTCACAACCTCCGTCACTACCAAAAGCTGTTCCGACAACCATTCCCACAGGATAATGCACTTTCCGTCTTATCCCCCCTATGATCAATACCGTACCGATAAAAAGTGTCATTGCAAAGAGACCCAGTGACATATAGTAACGTATGGTATCCGTCTCCTGTGTCAATATACCTACTGACCCTAAAGCAAGAAGCAGTGCCATCAGATAAGAGTTACTTCTTCCCAGCAACCAAGTTGCGAACACTATCTCTGCTAGCACCGTATAGTTTAGTGTAGGCTGAAGTATTACATGGATAAAAAGAAAAGCTGATGAAAGAAAAACCCCGATACTGCGTCTACTTTTTTGATGCAAATAGGACATATCTTCCATTGGTCTGATATAGCGGGTAACTGGACGTACTTTCATCTATCTGGCGACCCATCCCCAAAATGTATAGGCGACCACGCTAAGCACCGCTACACCGATCAGGTTCAGTTTAAGACCTATGATCGCCATCTCTTTAATACGTATTACTCTCGAACTCATCACTATGGCGTTAGGCGGGGTGGCAATAGGCAACATAAAGGCGTAAGATGCTGCTACGGTCGCGGTCATCAGAATGATCGCACTTTGATCTTCAGGCATATATTTGGAGAACTCATAGAAGATCGGGATCGCAATGGATGTCAGTGCCGTATTGCTTGTCACCTCCGTAGAGAAGGTTACAAAAAGTGCAACGACCACAAGCATCCAAAACAACGGCAAGGATGAGATCGCATGAAGCTTTCCTGCTATATCTTCTGCAAGGCCCGTACTGATGAACGCCGCAGCGATACTGAAGCCCGCACCAAAAAGAAAGATGATCTCATACGGAAGATTACGTGTATCATCCCATGTCAAAAAACCAATACGCGGCATGAACATCAACATACCAAAGCCCAGCAAGACCAGTTTCTCGTTCATCGCCATGCCAAAAAGCTGTTTCATAAAGGTATTGGCAATCAACACGAATGCAAGGATACCGATGATCATATAAAGCCTTTTTTGTTCTCTATCAAGAGTGACCACATCATGTTTGACATCCTCAACAGACTCTCCACTTACCCCTAATGAGAGCAGATAGGGCATGATCAGAAGCATTGCTCCGACAACCGGTAGCATCAGAAGCATCCAACCGCCAAAGGTCATCGTCGGAAGTTGATGCTCTTCTAAAAATCCCAACAAGATCAAGTTCGGTGCCGTTCCGATAGGTGTCAGTATCCCTCCAATACTTGCCCCATAGGCTGTAGCAAGCAGGAAACGAACCTTTAAACGCACATTCTCACTCAAAAAAAGGGCAATAGGCATCAACATTAATGTAATGGTCGTATTGGAGAGGATCGCACTCAAAAGTGCCGAAGTGATCGCCAAAGCATAGATGATCCCACGGGCTGTACGAGGGAAAAAGCTTAAGAGTTTTGCCGAAAAGTACTTATGCAACTCCGTCTTTTCAATAGCGATCGCCAGCATAAATCCACCCAAAAAAAGGAAAATGATCGATTTCGAGTAGTTTGCCGTAACGGCATTCGTATCTAAGATACCAAAAACCGGAAAAAGGATGATCGGCAACATAGAAACAACTCCCAACGGTAATGCTTCATTGGTCCATAGTGTCACCAGAAGTGCCACAAGTCCGATAAGCACCGCATGTTCGAACGGGAACCAAACACCGCTAACAACTCCCGTGACCACTCCAATAGCTATTGCAATAGCGATTCCTCGCATCTTCTACCTCCTAAATAGTGCATCGATATAGACCACTTCCACCTCATTTTGTAGCCATGTGGCACGACGAAGTGCCTCGAACGTTACAGAATGAGGATGGCCTATGGCAATGGCGAACCCATGTTCTCTTGCCAATGCCACTGCTTTTTTCAACTGGGTATGAATGTACCCTATCTCTTTTTTATTGTCAAGGAAAATATCACGTGACACATACGCATCACCATATCGGTGTGCGATCTTTCTCACACAGCTTCGTCCTGTTGTCAAACTGTCAATAAAGATAAAACCATCTTCTCGCATTGCATTATACAGTATCGCCATAGCATGACAATCCTGTGTGAATTTCGAACCGGTATGATTATTGATATAGTAAGCACGAGGAAAAAGTCTTCTTAACTCATCGATCCTTTGGCGCATCTGAGAAGCGGTAAAGCTTCGCATCAATGTCTTACTCTGTCTATCATACTTCCATTTCCCAGACTCCATTGGCAAATGTACCATATAATGCACCACTTCCGTTGCCAAACGTGGCGTCTTTGATGATTGTGCATACGGAGGAAAGATCGAAGGTGTTACGGGAAAAGGCAGTGACTTGATCGTATCGAGTTGGGCTTTGGTATGGATATCATCAATAATGATCGCCAATCGTCCCTTTCGATTTCGATATGCTAACTCTACCGGCGAGGTGTGCGTATCTGTTACACTCACCGATCGCTCTTCTCGTTTGCTCTTCTCCTTATGCGTATCTTGCGTAGATACTTGTTTTGCTACCGTTTTTGTACGCTCTTTCTTTTGTAGTGGCTGATACTCAACATCATGCTTACGTGACAATGGGCTCTTCTGTTGTTTCTCATACTCTGTAGCATGCTCTTTTATGCGCTTCTGTATCGTTACTTCAGCAGCTTTTTGCCGATCAAGCTTCTTACCCACCATATATGCAGCAGCAACAAGCACGACCATTAAAATAGTAAAGAGTATGATTTTAACGATCCTTCCGATGGTTCCGTTTGTTCGCTTCTTATGCCTTTGGCGCGTAGTACGTCGCTTTTTTCCAGTGCGATCAGTACGACTGTTTTTTCGTTTTCGTGTCGAACTCTTTTTGGTGGGTGGTACTGTTTTTTTTGAAGATCTAGCCATAATGCCATTATAGCCAAAGCTGTTTCATTTCTCTTCAAGAACAGAGCAAAGAATAACTAGTCGTGAGGTTTTAGTTCATAAATGGAGATATTGTGTTGCTTTTGCGGTTTATTCTCTTCCTGTTCTTCCGCCTCAACTTCCGCCTTATGGCTGCTATCGTGCACAAAAACCTCTTCAATTTCTACTTTACCGCTGTCTACAGGGGTTTTCATCCTTACCTCAAATGCCCGCTGTTCCGCATCAAGCTTATCTTCGTAAAAACCGAAATCTGCAACCCTCTCACTGAACTGACTATAATACACCACTTGGTAGATGATCATCACAAACACTCCGGATTTTTATTCATCATAGCATAGGAACATCTTAAATTCATAACAATTATAAGAAGGAAAGGGGGAAAAGAGGGAAAGTGTGGGGTGCCGATACAGTACCGAAATACTGTAGGCAAAAATTAGTTCGTTTCTTGGTCAACGATCTTGTTCTTCGCGATCCAAGGCATCATCTCTCTGAGCTTCACACCTGTCTGCTCGATAAGTGACGCTCTTGAGTTCGCTCTCTCTGCGTTCATTCTTGGGTAACCCGCTTGACCTTCAAGGATGAAGTCTTTGGCGAACTGACCGTTTTGGATCTCTTTAAGGATCTGCTTCATCGCTTTTTTAGACTCTTCGTTAATAACACGTGGTCCACTTACATAGTCACCGTACTCAGCTGTGTTGGAGATGGAGTATCTCATATCTGCGATCCCACCCTCGAACATAAGGTCAACGATGAGCTTAAGCTCGTGAAGACACTCGAAGTATGCAAGCTCAGGTGCGTACCCTGCTTCTGTCAATGTCTCGAAACCTGCTTGTACAAGGGCAGTTGCACCACCACAAAGTACCGCTTGCTCACCGAAGAGGTCAGTCTCTGTCTCGTCTTTGAATGTTGTTTCGATGATCGCTGTTCTACCACCACCGATAGCTGATGCGTAAGAGAGTGCAAGCTCTTTGGTGTTACCGCTTGGGTTCTGTCCTACAGCGATAAGGTCAGGAATACCACCGCCTCTGACAAACTCAGAACGTACTGTATGTCCCGGAGCTTTTGGTGCTACCATCATGACGTTCACGTCAGCTCTTGGGTGGATACGTCCGTAGTGAATGTTGAACCCGTGACCGAATGCGATCGTCGCACCCTCTTTAAGGTTAGGCTCGATCTCTTCAGCATAGATACGTGCTTGATCCTCATCTGGAAGAAGGATCATTACTACGTCCGCTTTCGCAGTCGCTTCAGCAACGCTCAATACTTCGAAGTTCTTCGCTTCGGCTTTCCTCCAAGAGCTTCCGTCTTTTCTTGCACCGATCACTACGTTCACACCTGAGTCTCTAAGGTTCTCAGCGTGTGCGTGTCCCTGTGATCCGAAACCGATCATCGCAACTGTTTTTGATTTGATGATGTTCAAATCACAATCTTTGTCATAATATACATTCAATGTAGACATTCAATATCCTTCTGTTAAGTGAAAATTTCCGCGATTATATCAAAAAATTGCTTTAACCTGTCGCGTAAGTGCGACAAGCTCCTCTATCGTCTGATCTGATTGATCGGTGTGATCTTACCGGTAGCACCGTCATAACGGAACACATACCACTTGAGTCCGCTTCCTTGTGACGGAATATGGAACTCCTTGATCAAACCTGTACTTCCATAGACCTGTACGCGTGCTTGAGAGACCTTAATATCCGGTCGCTTACTGTAGTTATGGACAAAATAGGTATATGTACCCGGCTCAGAGCGATAAATGGTGATCGTCTCAGGACCGTAACTGCTTGTATCATCTACATCCAGATCCACATATGGTGCAGCACGCTTATTCCCCCGTTTTTGATAGTATATATGATAACTTCTTCCGTGAATACGTGGTGTTGTCAAGTGCGCATCAAGATCGTAAGGCCGTTTACCCCAACTCAATACGATACGTATCTGTCCTTTGTTGATCGCCGGAGAGATACTGCCGTTTTGCATTTTCATGACATGTCCTCCTACAGCGACCACATTTAGATACAATGGTGCGTACCCTGTTCTTTTGGCTTCGATCGTATAGTAGCCTGCAGGGAGTTTCAATATAAACTCTCCGGACGCATCTGTTCTACTGCGTACGACAACCGCACTGTCATGAGCATTCCATCCGCGACGGACAAGTAGTGTCAGACCTTTCACCCCTTTGCCGTCAAAGGCATTTTTAATCACTCCGCTAACCGTACCTTTCCCCGTATAAACCAAAGCGATCTGCTTAAGCTGCATCATGATCGTATTCTCATTCTCCGTCACGTCTACAGCCATATCGGCTAAAATATAGTCACTTCGTGAGAATTTCAGTTTGTAGTGACCGGCATTGAGCTTTAAACGGTAGCGTCCTATTGCATCCGTAGTTGCAAAACGTAAAAGTTTATCACCTTGATAAACTTTTATCGAGACCCCGCCAATAGGCTTTTGTGTCAAAGCATCAACCACAACCCCTTCGATGATACCAGGATGCAACAACGGCACATCTGCTGCACGATGGGTAATGACCGCTTCTACACGTCTATTTTGAAAACGTCCCTCTTCAGTCTGGTTATCCGCGATAGGGTGACTCTCTCCATACCCCTTAGCCGTGATACGGCTTGCATCTACGCCAAAGGCAACCAATTGCGCCTTTACCTCTTCCGCTCTTTTTTGTGAAAGTTGCAGGTTCGTCTCTGCATCACCTTGGCTATCGGTATGTCCTTGCACTTCTACCGTCATCTCAGGGTGCGCGTTCAAGTATTGTGCGAACTCTTTGATCTGATCCATATATTTTGGTTCTATAAGCGCCGAGCCTGAAACAAAATTGATCTGAAAACGATATACCTCTTTGGAGATATCATTGGCACCAATAACCTCTCCTCTTACCCCCGCACCTGCTCCTGCTGTAGTGGATGTTTGTACTTTGGGTGAAACATTATTTCCGCCACATCCAACAAGCATCCATGTCGCCACTAATGCTATTACGATCGATCTGATCATTCTCTCTCCTTGTAATTGATGTATTTTTAACAGATCATAGATCAAAAAATATCTGTTCTTCCTTATCCTATACGAAAAACCCTCTGGATCCTCCCCTAAACGATAAAAAATATACACCTATTTTGAAAAATGTTGATAATCCTTCACACTGTGCCAATCACCACCCCACTTCCAACCGTACATTTTAAACAGATGTACAATTCGATCATGCGGAAGTATCACTGCTTGTTTCTGAGGGCTCGATCTTCTTTGATCTTTCCGTTTGCGGTACGGCTGTGATGCCTTATGCGAGATGTGTCCTCTATGGGAGATATAGGGGTTTTCGATCGGATTGATATCGATCGCTTTACCGTAAGCGTGTTTTGACCACTTCTTGCTTCCGGTTGCTTTACGGCAATTAAAGGCAGATGTATTATCTGCTTCAATACTCTGCCAGTCACTCCCTCCAAAGTCACTGATCAGGCGCATTTGTCGAATGGGATACCCCTGTACATAGAGCTGATCGAAGATTTTGACCACCTCATCGGCCACATCTTGATGTACGATCATCTCTCCATGATGTGTTCGTGAATCAAACCCTAGATAGCGTATACGAAGATAGCGCAGTTCATGCAATGGAACGGGGCAGCCTTTATGCCACGATCTTCCTACGATGCGCTGTGTTATCTCAGGTGTTATAACAGAGATGCTCGTATGGAGATCCGCATATAAAAAGCATAGAAGTTGCGGAAGCAAAAGGAGTGTTTTTTTCATCATTATCCTACTTTAGTTGCATTCTTGGTTAGGGTTATTATGGTATTCTACACTAAAATAGAACAGTTCAATCATTTTTATTATGAAATAAGATACAAAGGAAACGAAATGGAACAATTCAAAACCTATGCCCTGATGATAGGGCTAGTGGTACTCTTTGTCTGGTTCGGTGGGATGATCGGCGGACAAAGCGGTATGGTCATCGCATTTTTGATCGCAGCGGGAATGAACTTCTACGCATACTACTACAGCGATCAGGCGGTACTGAGCCACTATCATGCCATCCCTGTCGATCCGGCACATGCAAGCGGACTCTATGAGATCGTCGAACGCCTGACACAGCGTGCAGGACTACCCATGCCCGCACTCTACATCATCCCTGAACAGCAACCCAATGCATTTGCAACGGGCCGTGACTACGAACATGCCGCCGTTGCCGTTACAGAGGGACTGCTACAGCTACTTGACGAAGAAGAGGTCGAGGCGGTCATCGCCCATGAGCTTAGCCACATCAAGCACTACGATATGCTCATCGGTACCGTTGCTGCGACTATTGCAGGAGCCATCGCTATGCTTGCGAACTTCGGTATGTTCTTTGGAGGAGGGGATCGTGACAGACCCAACCCCATCGTCATGATCGCCCTGATGATCATCATGCCGCTGGTAGCTACCATCATCCAGATGACCGTCAGCCGTAACCGTGAGTTCATGGCGGACGAAGGAGCCGCACGCATGACAGGACACCCCGAATGGCTACAAAGCGCACTTCTCAAACTTGACAACTATGCACGCCAGATGACCATGCCCGAAGCCGATCCGCAAACGGCACATATGTTCATCATCAATCCGTTCACAGGCAAGGACTTCTCGATGCAGGAGCTTTTCAGCACACACCCAAGCACCGAAGCAAGAGTACAAAGACTAGAGGAGTTAAAACATTGATAAGTTATAATACTTCCATGCATAAATCAAACAGAAGCATCGCTCTGCGATGCATACCTCAACCATTCATTATTCATCATTTATCATTCATGTCTGAAGCCAAAGGCTTCAGACTATGAGTGCATTCGCAAGACAGCTCATCAAAGGGTGTCTGCCTTCAGACATCGAGCAAGAGGACAAGAACGCATTTGAAGAGCTCCGACGCATCGGTGCACTCGAAGAGGTAAACGGACTATGGAAGCTCAACTCTCTTTACCGTGCAGGACGACTCTACATCGGTAACGACGGGCGTGGTTTCGTCGAAGCGGAGTTCAAAGAGCAAAAAGACCTGCTTATCGAACCTGATCACCTAGGAGATGCCAAGAACGGTGATGTGGTCGTTGCCAAACGCATCATTGCCCGTCGCGGACGTGCGGCGGGAAAAGTGGTCGCTGTCATCCAAAAGGCGCACCTCTTTACCATCGCCTACACACACCGTGACGAACAGGGCAACTTCAGCATCCTTGACATCCATACAGGAGAGCCCACACATGCAGTGATGCCGGGCATGGACCTCAAGGCTTTCAAGATCGGTACCGTCCTCAAGGTCGATGTCGATACCGATGAAGTGCTGGAGGTCTTCGGACACCTGGCAGACCCAAAAGTCGATGAAAAGATATCACTGGCACTCTACAACCGCCACGACACATTCCCGCCCGAATGTGTGGATGAAGCGCTTGAGATAGAGTCGGAAGTGACCAAAAGCGAGCATAAAGGGCGTATCGACCTGACAGCGCTTGACTTTTGCACCATCGATCCGGTCACGGCAAAAGACTTTGACGATGCCATCTACTTTGACCTTGAAAAGTATGTGCTCTATGTCGCCATTGCCGACGTGAGCCACTATGTGCCCTACTTCACCGAAATAGACAAAGAGGCGAAGAAGCGAGGCTTTACCACCTACTTCCCACACAAGTCCTTCCCGATGCTGCCTCGTGAACTGAGTGAAAATATCTGTTCACTCAAACCGAAGGTCGATCGTCTGGCATTTGTGGCAAAAATTACACTCGACAAAGGCTCGCTCAAACCGCTGAAAGAGGAGTTCTTCGAGGCGATCATCCACTCCAAGCACCGCTTCAACTACGAAGCGGTCGACGGGATCATCGCTAATGGCTACAGCGGCAGCAACCAGACCATTGAACGCATCTTACACTGGCTCATGCCGTTGCAGCAGATCACCCAGAGACTGCGCAAAGAGCGTCTTAAACACGGGTTTGACTTTAGAAGTGAAGAGATCAAGCTTACCATCAACGACGAGCATGAACTGATCTCTACGCAAATAGAAACCGGAACCCCCTCACACTCGCTCATCGAGGAGTGTATGCTTTTGGCAAACCAGGCAGCTGCCAAACGCTTTAACGGGGATGGTGACAGCATCTTCCGTATCCATGAGCCGCCGCAACTGAGCAAGATGGAAGCACTTCTTACCGAGCTGGCTGCCATCGGGCTCTATGTGGAGGAGTATGAAGACTCTCCCGACCTGATCCGCGCCATTCAAAAAGAGGCGCAGAAGATGGGACTTGCCGCAGAGGTCGATGCGATGATCATCAAGTCGCTCCGTCAGGCAAGCTACTCTGCGTACAATGTGGGGCACTTCGGACTGGGCTTTAGCCACTACAGCCACTTCACGTCACCCATCCGCCGGTATGCCGATTTGATTTTGCACCGTCTTATCAAGACACAGCTGCGAAACGATGAAGAGGAGGCGGAGTACCTTCTGCGAAACATCGACCCGCTCTGTGTCAGAGTCAGTGAGTTGGAACGTGAAGCGACCAAATCCGAATGGGACTTCAGAGACCGTAAATTCGCCAGATGGGCGCAAAAGAACAAAGGTCTCTTCTTTGAAGCGGAGGTTATCGAAGCAGGCGAAAGCGCCAAAGCCGTTCTCAAAGATGACAACGCCCCTCAGGGACTCACCGTGCATCTTAAAGGTGATAACATCATGCTCTTCGATAAAATACGTATCATGATCACCGAAGTCCACATCGCACAGGCGATCGTGATGGCTGAACTGGTGAATAAACTGAGTAAAGAGGAGATGGAACTATGAGTGAAAGCGTTCAGCGTTCAGCACCCCAAGGGCATTTGTCACTTCGTTCGGGCACGTTCAGTGTTCAGAATAAAAGCGTTGCACAGCAACGCATACCAACACTCCTCACTCCTCACTCCTCACTCCTCACTTTAAAAATCTCCCAAGGAGATTTTTAAGATGTATCAGCGTGAATTCGACCAACGGCTCAACCAAGCCCTCCCTAAAGCCGTTCTCTTCTTTGGAGACAATGAGTATATGATCGATCACTACATCGATCTATATAAGAAAAAACTCGATGCAGGGGAAGAGACGCTGGTACTCTATTTTGACGAATGGAATTTCGATCAGGCAAAGAGCTATCTCTCTCAAACCTCACTCTTTGGCGGAACCAATCTGCTCATTGTCAAGCATGACAAGAAGATCCCCAAAAAAGAGCTTGATATGCTCATTGAACTGGCGAACAAGAACAGTGACAACTACTTTCTCTACGGCTATACAGGCAGTGCGAAAGATGCAAAAAGTATGCAGAGCAGTTTTAGTGAGAAAAAAGGAGGTATCTGGGTACGTTTCTTTGAGCCCAATATGCGTGATGGCATGCCTTTGCTACAGCAAAAAGCGGCTCAACTGGGCATCGATATTGACCATTATGCTCTTCAGCATTTGATGCTACTGCTGAACAACAACCTTGCACTCTGTACCAAAGAGCTCGAAAAACTCTCTATTTTGGAAAGTAAAATAACCAGCAAAGATATTGACAGACTGGTCTATTCGACCGCACCGCTTGCAACCGAACAGCTACTTATAGACCTTTTTAACAAAAAACCGGTCACTGACACCATTACCAAACTGCTTGACCTTGGTGAAGATGAGACATCGCTACTGCGTTCTACACAATATTTTGTCGATCAGATATTTCTCTTTCACGCTTACATCAAACTGCATGGGCAGGTCAACTCCGCAGAGATACTCGGATACAAACTCCCCAAACAGATAGAGGAGCAAAAGGCACAACTTGCACTACGGGTAAAATCTGCGGCTTTACTAAAGATATTCGAACACCTGCTTGAGAGTGAGATCGCAATGAAACAGGCACCTGCTACACAGCGGGAAGTACTGCTTTACAGTATACTGATCAAGATACAACAATACCTTTAGGAATTAGGAGATTTTTGCATACCTAACCTTCACTGTTTCTTACTTCCTCCTATCTGTTCCCTAGATTTAATGCCTATATAAGATAATTTACGCTAATATATCGTTTCCAAAAATTCCTGCTCGTATGTTTTGGACGACTGATGTCGCATTTGCAACGGGCTACTAAACCAAAAGGAAACACATGACTTGTTATGAAACACTGTTCGTAGTTAAACCTACATTGACAGAAGAAGAGACAGCGGCACAGATCGCTAAGATCAAAGATGTTCTTGCAAAAGTAGACGCAGAACTTCTTGCAACTGATGACATGGGTATGAGAAGACTCGCTTATCCTGTAGATAAGAACGAAAGAGGATACTACACTGTCCTTTACTACAAAGCAAACGGTGAAGCGATCGCAGAGATCGAAAGAAACCTCAAGATCAACGAAGATGTGATCAAATTCCTGACAGTAAAATATGTTAAAGGAAAAGAGGTCGCACAATTTGACAAACTTGTTGCATCTGCGAATACTGAGAAAAAAGAAGAGAGCGCAAGCGAAGAAGCATAAGTCCAATGTGACTAACAGGAGCACCCTATGTATAATAAAGTGATTTTAGCAGGAAACCTTACACGTGACGTGGAAGTAAGGTATACACCAAGCGGAACAGCGATCGGAAGTACCGGATTGGCTGTGAACCGCAAGTTTAAATCTGCAACTGGTGAGCAAAAAGATGAAACGATGTTCATCGATATTACCTTTTTCGGTCGTACTGCTGAGATCGCGAACCAATACTTACGTAAGGGAAGCAAAGTTCTAGTAGACGGAAGACTCAAGCTCGATCAGTGGACTGCACAAGACGGAAGCAAAAGAAGCAAACATACCATTACGGTAGAGAACCTTCAGATGCTAGGAAGTCGTGACGAGAATGCATCGATGGGAACAAGCAACTATGGTTCTTCTCAGCCGCAACAGCAGCAACAGGCTACACCTAATAACTACGGTGCACCTGTACAGGAGAGCTATAGTCAACCTGCACCATCTGCACCTCAGTCGACACCACAACCGAGTCAGAGTATTCCAGAAATTGACATCAATGAAGATGAAATACCGTTTTAGGAGAAACACCCATGGCTGAAAGAAGAAAATTCAAAAAAAGATACTGCAAATACTGTGAACAAAAAGTTGATTTTATCGACTATAAAGATCTTAATGCACTCAAATTCAGTTTGAGCGAAAGATTCAAGATCATGCCAAGAAGATTGACTGGTAACTGTAAACGTCACCAAGAGATGGTAACGATCGCGATCAAAAGAGCAAGACAAACTGCACTTATTCCATACATCGTTGACAGAAAGAACGTTGTAGAGAATCCTTTCGAGATCATCAAGTAAGAAGCTTTTGCTTCTTACGTACCTCTTCTTGAATTTTTTATAGAGAATAGATTCATACGTATTCTATACCCTCTTAACAACAATCTTCCTATAGAGATCAAGCAAAAAAAACCACTCACTTCAAATACCTACTTTTTACAGATCATAACATATTTACAACAATGATCCCTCTTTATATCTCCTGCCCATAGATATTAAAGGAGAAATTTGATATCGTTTATTACATAAGACTTAATGATTGGAGAATCTATTATGATATTAAAACAGACCAAATACTATTTATCTTCTGCCGTATTGAGCACGATCCTGCTTACCGGATGTGGGGGTGGTTCTTCCAGCACCTCACCCACTGATGATACGGAAGAGAATATAACAACACCGATCATAGAGGAGAGCCTTAGCATTACTGAGGAGTATCAGGTCACACCCCTTGCATTAGAGGGGGAAGAGAGCGTCAATCTTCATATTAAAGTAGAAACAGATACACCAAAAGACCTCTACCTTGTTTTTAGTAACACTGCAACAGATAGTAGTGCCTCCGTTAATATTGAACAGAGTAGCAAATATGCTATCTCTTCTGCACAAAAATCCTCGGTATCTGCGTCTACTCCAAAGATCACCCCTACTCCAGAAAAGATACGATCCTTTAACGCTAAACTATTAAAACCTGATAGCAATACGCTTTCAAGTAACCCAAAAGTGATCCTTGTCAAAAATGAGCGGAGCGAAGGAGATACAAAGACCTTCTATCTTGATCTCGATGACAGCGGAGCTTCTACAAATGCTACGCTAAAAAAGATCATTGCGAATATAGAGACGGAGTTTGGTAGCAGAACTTTGAATATTTGGGTCTCTGACGATAGTTTCGATAGTGGTTCTGGCTGTGAGAAAGAGCGTTGTGTAACGCAAGAGATGGTCGATGCACTTGCATCAACTTTCCTTCAAACCGACCCAAGCAACGATATCTATGACTGGGTTACCAATGTCTTTGGTAAAGAGTGGGGAAGTGACGCACAGGAGAAATACAGTAACCTGATAGGAGAGAGTGGCGAGATCAATATTCTCTTGACCGATATCGATAATGACAATGCGACTAATGGTGGAGTGATTGGTTATTTCTACTCAAAAGACAACTATTCTACCGATAGCTTGAGCGGTTCGAACGAAATGATCATGTTCTATATCGACAGTGTACTATTTGCCAACGGTGATGATGAGTGGGACATGGAGGACTACTGGCCAAAAGAGACAGTTTCAACACTTGCACATGAGTTTCAGCATATGATCCACTTCTATCAAAAGACCATATTACGTACAAATGGAGAACAAACCGATACCTGGCTTAACGAAATGCTTTCAGAAACTATTGAAGAGGTAATTTCGACAAAAATACATCATATTGGACCAAGGGGTGTAGACTACACTGACGGAAGTGCCGGTGAATCAGGTAATATTTATGGACGATATCCTCTTTTTAATGAATATAATATGCTTTCTTTGACATCCTGGAACAACTACTATGCCGATTATTCCAAAGTAAATGCATTCGGCGCTTATTTGACACGAAACTATGGTGTCGGGGTTCTTCATGACATTATGCAAAGTAGTTATGTACATGAAGATGCGGTCGAATACGCGATAAACAATACTGCTAATGGAGAAGGCAAGAACTTTGACGACCTATTACAGGAGTGGGGTATTGCCGTGATACTCTCCGATCATGACGATCTCGATGCAGATACACCTACGTACAATACAGGAGACTTCATTGAAAGCAGCTTTGGAGATACGACATATGATCTAGGTTCGATCAACTTCTTCAACTATGATCCTCAACCTACGATCTATACGACAGGCGGAACCATTCAGCCACAAGGGAACTACTACTATAAGATCGGAGAGAATATCTCAGGTACACTCGATGTCAATATTACCCTTAATGGTACAACGAACGTAACACTTATCGCAAAATAAGGAGCCTTTATGTCCTATCTTAAACATCTACTCTGGAGTACTTTAGCACTCATAGGCATAAGTGCCTGCGCCCAAAATGAACTACCTAGTAACCATGTGAACCTGCAAGGGATCGTCTATGTCAAAGGTAGTGCACCACACACCTATGTGGTCATTGAAGAGCAACAAAGTCATAAGAACTATAAGGTACGGAACCCTGAACGTTTTCACTTGATGGATCAACAGAAAAAAAGCCTTAATGTAGAGGCGATCATCATGAAAGAAGCGATCGGACCGGGATTCCCTGCAGAGATCGAGATCATCTCGATCAACTAGAAGAAGGCTAATGTGCCTTCTGTAACAAGATCAACATCTTGTCCGCTTCATCCATACCGTAAAGGTAGATCTCCTCGGAAAATACGAACCCTAGTGAAGTAGAAGAAAGAATATCCTCCAATGTATGGTAGTGCTGTGTGATCTTCTCTTGCATCTTTCTATAGCACGACCCCTCTTCTTCAAAAAGTGTAAAGTGCGCCTCATATACTCCAGACGCATAATCACTGTCGATCGCCAAAAAACGCTTCTTATCCTCAACAACATACGCACCTACGGCAACATTCTCAAACCCATATGCCGTGTTCAGATCAAAAAGGAAATACCCCCCTGCGTTCAAGTGGTCACTGATACAAGAGAAGAACCGCTCCAATGCATCTTTTGACAAGTAGTTGACCATATCAAATACAGCTGTGATCACATCATAGTGTTCTTTCTCATCACACAGATCGACCGCTTCCGCCTCTATACCTCTTTGCTTTGTACGAGAGACCATCTGGGGACTAAGGTCGATCCCCTTTACTCTGACAGAGGGAAAGTGGCTCTGTAGCGCTTCAAGATATGCACCGCTTCCGCAACCGACATCCAGTAATGTACGAAATGAGAGTGTGGAGAGCGTATTGTAGTAATAGCCGTAAAGTGTCTCTACCGCTTCTTCATTCTCGAGCATATCCTCGATCCTTGCATAAAGATCGAGCGATCGGGTTGTGTTAGCCATTTTTCTCTACTACTGCTTTGATCTCTTCATAGAGTGACAGAATTTCCCTCTTCTTGGCATAAAAGCTGTTCTTGTTTGCGATCAGATGTGCGGAAGAGGCCATGATATCTTCAGCTACTTTCAGCCCGTTCTCACGCATGGTATTGCCTGTTTCGACAATATCGACGATACAATCGGCCAATCCGACCAAGGGTGCCAGTTCAATGGAACCGTATAACTTTACCACCTCGACACCTACGGCCTTTTTTGCAAAGTAGTTCTTGGTAATATTGACCATCTTGGTTGCTACTTTAATGTTCGGACGGCTCCAGTCAAGGGCATCATCGTTCTTGATGCCAATGGCTACCTTACACTTTCCAAGCTGCATATCGAGAAGCTGAATGATATCAAGCTCTTTTTCGGTAATGACATCAAGCCCTACCACACCAATATCTGCTGCGCCATGTTCTACATATGTAGGCACATCCTGATTACGCACATTGAGGAAACGAAACCCCTCTTTCTCCATAATAAGTTCACGCCCTTCGAACTTGAACTCTCCACCGAATATTTCACTGAATATTTCCAAAGTCTGCTCAGCGATCCTACCTTTTGGAAGTGCGACGGTTAGCATAGTTCACTCCTTTGGAGTGAACATACACAATTTTGGCATACATTGCTACACAATGCTTTTATTTTTTGATTCATATCATATATCCTTCGTACAAATAGAAGTATCGCCAAGCGATACATACCATCATTCTTAATTCTTAATTCTTAATTCTTAATTCTGTACTCGCCTGCAAGGCATATCCCATACCTTTGAACACAAGTGTTTCATCATGGATCGCACCCCGAAAAAAACTGGAGACCAATGCTCCGTCCCCACCGGTGATGTAAAGTGGTCTCTTTGGTGTATGCTTCTCTATGAGTGTTTTAATGGATGCGATTATACCATAGCTTATCTGCTCTTTGGTTGTAAGCGGTAAACGGGTCAGATCGACCGAAGCATCCAAGGGAACATCCAACACTTCAGAGATCGATGCATAGCTTTGCAGCATCGCTTTGATACCGGGGAAGATATAACCACCTTTGTAGATACCTCTCTCCATTACATCCACCGTCATGGCAGAACCCGCATCAACGAACACTCCATTATCGTGGCTTAGGCACAATGCCTTTCTATCCACACCCATCGTCTCATACTCACCCGGAAGCGATATGATTGAAGAGATATTCTCCCACCCTTCAATACACCCTATCTGACGCTCTATATGGCTATTGACAGAAATGTATTTAAGCGGTTTATTCCTATACTGTTCGATGGCATCACGGTAACGTAGGTGTACCACCTCTTCTCCGTCATAGATGTGAAAATGGGTATTGCCGATGTCAGCTAAAAGCATTTTTTGCATCAAACCTTTCCTTCGGTAGGCCTAAATCTACCCTATATTAATAAAAGCATTGCACAGTAGTGCATACAATAACTATTCACTTTGCGATGAAATCGCAAACACCCGCCATCCATTCTCTTCAAGCATTGCCTTGGCATGAGAACAGAGCGGCGCTTTGATAATGATATATTTTTTGTTGATCTTGCTGTCGATATAGCGCTCCAATTTTTCATGCAGTGCCATCAACTCCTGCACCTCTTTACGCAACACCCTGCTCTTTTTTTCAAGCACCATCACCAGTGCATAGTAACCCTTCAGATCCACCCCTATATAGAGCCCTACTCTCTTACGTGAACCGATCTCTTTAGGTGTGATCTCTTTGAAGGATTTAAAAATGATCCTCTTTTGCTGTAAAAACTCTACGATCTCTTTCATATCTCTATCTTAGCCTATCTTAGCTCAAAGGATGATAACTTCGCATCGTCTCTTGTAGGTTATGCTTCTGGATATGTGTGTATATTTGCGTTGTCTCCAGCGAACTGTGACCTAAGAGTTCCTGAACCACCCGTAGATCGGCACCGCCGATGATAAGAGAAGAGGCGAAGGAGTGTCGCAGAACATGTGGGGAAACACCAAGGTATTTTTTGACGATCTTATACGCACTGATGCGGCTAAGCGGCTCACCACGGTAATTAAGCCAGATATAACTGCTTGCCATCGTCTGCTTTTCAAGGTAAGCTTCAAGCGCTTCTACCGCCACGGGTGCAAGTGGGACGACACGCTCTTTCTCTCCTTTGGCAAAACGTATCTTCAGCCATCCTTCGAGTATGTCACTTCGCTGGGCATTAAGCGCTTCACTGACACGGCACCCACTGGCATAGAGAAAAAGAATAAGCGCATAGTCACGCAAGCCTTGAAGGGTGCTTCTGTCTATGAGCTCCAACCCGGCCATGATCTCTTCGGGACTTAGATATTTAGGCAGGTTCCTAGGTACTTTTGCCATAGGGATCTTGATCTTCTCATGGGTAAAGTTCTGACGGTGACAGAAAGCAAAAAAAGTATTGATAGAAGAGAGTTTTCTATTGAGAGTACGTTTGTTCTCAAACACAGAGAGGAAGGAGAGCACATCGGCACTCTCCAGTTTTGTCAACGACTTTTTGACCCGCTCTTCAAGCTGTTTGAGATCTCCTAGATAGGAGGAGACCGTCAGTTCATCAAGTGCCTTTGTAACACTTAGATACTCCTCAAAGGCTAAGAGGATATCACTCATACACTTAACTTTAGTATCCAAGCTGATCGAGCTGGATGATCACACCATCCTTATAGAGTTTCCCGTCGGCAATAAATACCGGAGACTCCACCTCACCCACGTCATATATCTTATAGTGTTTCAAGGAAGGATCGAGTACGATCAATGAACCTTGTTTATCGAGAGCATAGACCTTATTGTGATAGACCGTAGCAGCAGAGTATTGTGCGAACTTGAACTTCTGCTTCGCTTTTTCAGACAGCAGCGTATCAAACTTAACGATCTCACCCTCTTTACTGAAGAGATAAATATCTCCTTGAGAAACAGCGATCTCCGCGATATTCGCCCGTTTGGTGAACTCACCTTCCGTTCCAAGTGTCAACAGCTTCTTCGGCGTTGCCGCGACAAGTGTATCTCCACTACGAGTAAGATATACGATATTGTTAAAGACCTTATCACTGCTTAGATAGACCACTTTATAGAGCTCCGGCTCATTCACATCAAATATGATCAACTTTCCATCAAGTACGGGCATGACGACCAGTGTATCGATAAAAAGAGGACTTGCAGCCCGCGCATCGATCGCAAATGTACGCTCAGAACGGTTCTCTGTCACTTTTTTATTCTGTGCAAGACTATAGACACCAAAGGCATTACTGTTCAAGATATATGCGATCAACCCGTTCTTGATACTTGCGGAAACGACCGGCATATCGAAGCTGATCTCTTTGATGACTTTTCCGCTTTTACGATCGATGACCTTAAGCATTCCCTGATCGTTACCCGCTAGCACATAACGGCCGCTCTCACTGAGAAAGTAGTATCCCTCTTGCAGTTTGATCTTACTGATACCGTGTTTATCGATAAATCGCCCATCTGCCAATGTCGCACCATCTCTACTGATATCAACGATCACACCGTCATAGTGCTGAAGTGCTTTCTCTGCACTAAAAGCCTGTTTGGGTTCAAAATACTTCTTGGAACTGCAACCTAAAAAGAGCATAGAGGCTGCGACAGCGGAGGTGAGGATAAATAATCTCATTATTTTGCCTTTAGTGTGGAGTGCTCCAACAGACGTGCCAATGCAGCAATAGGTGAACGTTCATCGATCAACGTCAACTTCTCTTTTGCCTTGGCAACATCACCCTGTTTGATCGCTATATAAGCCTCTTCAAAGTAGGAAAGTTCCTTGTAAAGCTTGGAATCAACCGGCACCTTTACGATCGCACCTTTGGTATAGCGGCTCATATCTGCTAGAATATCGTTCTGCCCACTGCTTAAGTCCGTAAGTGTCTGCGTATCTTGCTTCTTTGCTGCCTGTGAAAAGCGGTAAAGCTCGAAAAGTTTAGGATTATTCTCCTCTAGTGCCTTCATCGCCGCCTGATCTTCAGGGTTCTTTTCAAGCTTTAAGAGCGCCTGATTGGCTGCTTCCAACTTTGAAGCATGTACTGCATCCATCACGCTTGTAGCGATCACAAAGAGCAGCACTGCCCCCACGATCCCCAAGATCACGACTTTATATTTTTTATAGAACGTCTCCAGTTTAAACGCGCTTTCAAGCACCTTTTCATCACTGCTTAGTTCTTTTTTTACATACTCTACATCATCTTTAATGCTCACGGTCGCACTCCCTTACGTTAATTAATATAGTTATTATTATACCTTTTGGAGTTAAAAAGCGGGTTATAACTCAACAACCGTAATACCAAGGTTCCCCGGCATACGGTAGAACTTCTGTATTTTAGGATGTTGCTTGAGATAGTCTGTCACCAGTTTCGCCAGCACACCCCCGCCTGTTCCATGAATGATCTGTACTTCACTTAAACCGTTAACAAGGGCATCAGAGAGGAATTTATCTACCGTATCGATCGCTTCATCACCATACATTCCTAAAAGTTTGACCGAAACGGTCGCACCGCTCTTTTCAACATGATGGGTCGATTTTTTTGGCTTTTTAGGTGCTTTGACCTTTGGGGTATCCTGCCGTTTTTTCAAAGCTTTAAGCGGCACACGCATCTTCATTCCATCTACAAGGATCGTTGCATCCTTGCCACGAATGGAGAGCAGTTCCCCTTTATGCGAACGGTACTTGATCTTGTCACCCTCTTTGAGCGGTTCAGGCTCTTTAAGTGCTGCTTCTTTGACTTCTACCTGCTTACGCTTATGTGCTTCATTAAGAAGGCGTCTGCCCTCGGTCGACTCTTTGGCTTTGAGCGCTTCACGCGCCTTTTTGGTCGCTGCATTATAGCGGTTCTCCAGTGTCGCCAAAGCTTTTCTATGCTGCTCTTTGAGATTCTCCTCGGTATCAATGAGCTTTTGCTTCTGCCTCTCTACCGACTTTAGCTCTTCATCGATCTGTGCGATCTTCTGTCGCATCTGCCGTTCCAGTGTCGTGGACTTCTCAATAAGTTCATTAAGGTTCTCCTTATCCTCTCCGTACACCTCTTTGGCACGGTTGACGATAGCAGGAGGCACACCGTAACGCTGTGCTGTCTCAAAGGCATAGCTTTTTCCTATACTTCCTTGCAAGAAAGTATAGGTCGGCACCCTTCTCTCCTCATCATAGAGCGCTGCAATAAGCTCCACATCATCATCACTTGCCATCAGTGACGCCAGACGCTTATGGTGCGTGGTGACCACAAAGCTGATCCCTTTTCTTTTCAGCTCCTCCAGCATGACACGGAAAAGCGATGCTGCCTCATCAGAATCGGTTCCCAACTCGATCTCATCCACACCGACAATAGCATTCTCTTTACTAAAAAGCTTGGCGAACTCCTGCATCCGTCCGGCAAACGTGGAGATATCGTTCTTGACAGACTGAGGATCATCGATAACCGCTTCAATATGCTTATAGTGCCCTACCCGTGTACGGGTAACATCACATTTGAACGGAAGGAGGTACTTACTCATGTAAACTGCCGAAAGTATCGACTTAAGCAGCATCGTTTTCCCTCCGGCGTTCACTCCTGTAACCAGTAGGATAGGACGATCCATAGAGATGCTTACCGGTACGGGGTTCTCTATGGCAGGGTGTGCGAAATCATGGAGAATGACCCCTTTTTGTTTGGAAGGGAGAACGAACTCATACTCTTTCGCCCGAGCAAAGCTCACACGTGCTTGATAGTGGTCGAAACGATCATACGCTTTGTCCAAAAAGCTCAGAAATCTCTCCCACTCGAAAAAAGTAGCTGATATCTCTTTACAGTAGCGGTATATCACTTCCGAGCGATCACTCAAGAGTGCCGCTTCTTTCTCCTTAAGATGCGTAACGGTCTGAGGGATGATATAGAAAAACCCTCCCGCACTTCGCCCAACAACCGTCGCTTTAATAGCATGGTTGAACCCGCCTCTAACCAACAAGGTCTCTTCTCCGCCGTGAAAATGCACCTGCGTATCGACAAGGTAATCTTGCAATTTGGCAGCATGGGTCAAACGATATAGCGTCTCTTTGATCTCTTTACGGTTATACTTCAAGGCTTGTTCCAGCTGCATCAAGGTCTCGTCTTTCTCAGGATTGATCTCTCCCTCTTCCGTAAAGTAACCGATTATCTCCATGATCGATTCAGGGATCTCTATCTCACCTATCCAGCTTGCAAGCGGTTCAGGAAGTGTTAACGCCTTCAACTTATTGAAATAGGAGATGATCTTGACGAAAGAGAATATCTCTTCCAGTGCCAACACCCCTTGTTTGCGAATGACATTGAGCTCTCTCTCAAGTACCGGCACTTTATCGGGCTGAGGGAACTGTACGTTCGATAGTGCGGTAATATAGCGATAATGCTGGTTGATATCGCCTGGGATCGCTACAGGCTTCTTTCGAGAAAAGAAATCCTCGAACTGTAAAATATAACCGTCAAGATCGAGTTTTTGTACGATCGATCTCTCCTTACTCTTGTGTGGCACGTCTCTTTCCTTGGAAAATTAATTGTGCATTATACTATAAAACGTGCGTGAAACATCAGCTTTTTTGACTATAATACCCCTTATGGAAGCGAAAAAACCCGTATATATTCATCAATCTTTCAGAGACAGTGATCTCATGACAAAAAGTACACTTAACTGGCAGTACGATACTGTTTACAAGTTAATGCCTAATGCGCTACAAGGAGAGAATACCGCACTTGTTTTCCCCTCTTTACAACTCTCCTATGCACATAGAAGCGGAGGCATACTCTATACGGTAACTTCACCCAAAGGCATGCTCTCTGTAGGGATCATCGAACGTTGTGACGATAAAGCATGCTTTGGTGAGACCAAACTGCAAAAAGGGGATATCGTCTTCTTTGATGACAAGAAACCCAACAATCTGATCACCAGCGGAACCTTTGTGACATCGATCATAGGGATACCCAAAAAGTATCATAGACAGCTTGCCCAAAGATTGGCATTGGAGTCAGGAAAGGTCATACGTGATACCAATAGCGAACTCTCTACTATGCTGCAAGAGATCCTCTCTCACTTTCGGCAAGACCCTTCTTTGTTCGACCTTCCTAGTACACAGGTTGAGACAGAAGAGAAGCTTATAGCAAAAATCGAGAAGCTCTTAGAGGATCAGACCCCCTATTCCCCAAAACTCACAAAAGGGGAGAGGATCGCACTCCAGATACGAGACAGAATATATAAGCGTATTACCAAAAAGGTGACGATCACCTCTTTGGCAGAAGAGTTCGGTGTAAGTGAGCAGACACTACAGAATGCATTCAAGTCGCTCTTTGGGATGACACCCAATAAGTTTTTACGGAACCTCAAACTCAACCATGTGCGAAAAGTGCTGATCAACGCTTCTCCCGAAGAAGAGACCATCGTACATGTAGCCAACCGTTGGGGATTCACCCATATGGGGCACTTTTCCCGCTACTACACCGACCTCTTCGGTGAGAACCCGTCCGTTACACTACAACGCCGATCCGGTAACATCCCTAGCACATAGATGAGAATACTCTTTGCCCTCGGCGCTGTTGCCTTGCTCCTTTTTCTTATGAGACCACAGACAACACCTGTACCTTCACTACCCAAAGAGAGACCTGTTCTTGCCGCGGGAGATAGTCTTACCTACGGATACGGCGCATCTCACCAAACAGAGAGCTATCCTGCCTACTTAAGCAAATGGAGTGGATATTCCGTCATCAATACAGGCTTGAACGGGGAGACTTCTACAGAAGGTCTAGAAAGGCTTCCCTATCTTCTTAAAAAGCATAATCCCTCTCTTACGATCCTCTGTTACGGAGGCAATGATATTCTTCAGAACCTCTCTATGGGAACATTACGACAAAACCTAAAGCGTATGATCGCACAGTGTAGAGCATCGGGGAGTAAAGTCCTTCTTGTCTCTGTACCTAACTTCACACTTTTCGGGCTTGACCCCTTACCCCTTTACGAAGAGGTTGCCAAAGAGACGGATACCCCGCTCATAGAAGGAATACTTGCAACCATACTCAATGCCCCGACACTCAAGAGCGATCAGATCCACCCCAATGCAAAAGGGTATGAGAAGATGGCAGAGGCGATATATAGGAAATTAAAAGAGAAGGGGTGGATAAAGGCACCGTAACTTACGCCTCTCCACGTATCTGGTAGGTAATATCTCCTGCACCAAAAGCGGTGACCAGTCCTTTATCATACTCACGAATGACCTTGCCGTCTTTAATGACCTTGACCACACTGTCCTCTTTGGTCACAGCGTCCGCCATCAGCAGCTTGTAGCGGCTGAACGCCCCTTTGAGGTCGATATCCACTTCAAGCTCACCCGCAGACCAAATAGGAAGGATCACCAGTTCATCCACACCTTCAAAACACTCGACAAACCCTTGCAGATTATCGATGGTACGGCTGTATTTGTGTGGTTGCCAGATGACATTGAGCTGGTGGAAATCTCTCAGCTTTTTATAGTTCTGCAATGAGCCCATCGTAACACGTATCTCTGTCGGGTGATGTCCGTAGTCATCGATGACTACCATCTGCTCCTGGTTCTGCACAATGTCAAAACGCTTCTTGATCCCCTTGTAGTTGAGCAGGTTCTTTCGCAGTGTCTCTACATCTTCACCAAGTTCCAGTCCTGCCAAGATCGCCAAGGCGGCATCGAGTGCGATATGCTCTCCAAAACCGAACACTTCGAAGCTGCCGAGATCTTTGAGTCTGAATCTCGTATGCGGTTCCCCCTCGACCAGTACGAACTCGATATCACTCAGATCTTTGGACGGGTAGAGTTTGATACTCTCCATATCCAAAGATGAGAGAAATTCATCTTCAGCGTTTATCACACGTACCTTTGCCAAGGAGAGGAAGTTACGATAGGCATTGTAAAAACGATCCTCGTCATACTCATAGTATTCCATATGCTCAGGTTCGACATTGGTCACAATGGCAAGATAGGGGTTGGAGTTGAGGAAACTCTCATCACTCTCATCGGCTTCAAATACCACTTTGTTGTTGGGAAAGTTACGTACATTGGAGCCGAACTCTTTGGAGATGGCACCGATAAGCGCATTGGTCCCCGGCAGTAAAGAAGCTAGCATCGCAGAGGTCGTGCTCTTGCCGTGTGCACCACCGACTGCATAGACCTCTTTCTCCCCCAGGATGAACTTGAGTGCCTCTTTACGTGAAAGCAGCTCGATACCAAGCTCCTTGGCACGCTTATACTCAGGATTGTTGGGGCGTACCGCTGCGGAGTAGATGACCCTGTCAACCCCTTCCACCGCATCGGGATGATGAGGGATGGTGATCTTCGCATCATAGTTGGTCGCCAGATCGTTGGTGATCTCTGTTTGCTTAATATCCGAACCGGAGATCTTGTGTCCGTCATTATGCAAGAATTTTGCCAATGCAGAAAGCCCGATACCACCAATACCTATAAAGTGTATTTTCATATTTGCACCTCTTTTTTTTGGTAGGCCGGGGTATTCCTACTCCGACATCACCTTTGATCATTCTATCCATCATTGTCGGGGTGAGGACACCCCGACCTACACATTTAAGCGTTCTTTTCTTCTTCCAGAACTTTCAGTTCCTCTTTTCCCTGTGCGACATACTTTGCATACATCTGAAGCAAGATATCCGTCGGCTGTACGAATGTCTGAATGAAAAATGCCAACGGATCATGCGGATCGATATTTTTGACATCGACAAGGTTCTCTATGAAATCATCAAAGCTCATCCCTGACATCACCGCAGCTGCATGTACCATCATCGCATCTTTAAGCTCATCATAGTCGATAGTATGATAGAGTACCAAGAACATCTCCTTGGCACCTTTTTTATCATTCTCGCTGTAACGCTGAATAGCATGCTCATAGATGGCTCTGGCGATCGCACGCTCCTCTTCATTGGTCACGACATTGAAGCTCTTGTGTTCTGTCAGGTAGGTTGCCAATCTGTCAAATGCCGTATTGACGATAAAGGTGAAGATCTCGTTGATCTCCTCTTCGGGTGCTTCGATGATCAGCTTCGCATCAAGCAGCTGATATCCTTTGTGTACACTCTCTTCAGCTTTACACTCTTTTTCGAGCCTCTCTATATTTGCCAGGAACTCAGGATCTTTCTTGAGCTCTTCTACGTGAATTTCAGGGACTTGCTGTTCCATTGTTTTCCTTTTTAGTAAATAACAGCATTGCAAAGCAATGCAAACCTTCATTTTTAATTTTTAATTTTTAATTCTTCATTCAGTGCAGCAATACGCTCCAGCGCTTCTCTCGTCTTCTCCGCCTCATAGACCAGTGCCAGACGTACATAGCCTTTCCCCTCTCCTTCTCTGCCCAGGAAGGAGCCGGGGATGACTTTGAGGTTGTAGCGCTCATAGAGTTTAACGGTATAGGCTATCTCATCATCGACCTTCATCCAGATATAGAATGTCGCCTCAGGAGCATCCACCCCCAATACCTCTTTGGCAACTTCAAAGTTCTTTTTGTACTTCTCTCTAAAGACATCCACATATTCCTGATCCGCCCATGCGACCGCAGCTGCATGCTGCAACGGTAGCGGAGAGGCACACCCGACATAGGTACGGTAGACCATATATGCCTTCAAGATCGCCGCATCTCCGGCAATGAACCCGCTGCGAAGCCCCGGTGCGGAGGATCGTTTGGAGATGGAGTTTATGACCAATACGTTCTTGAACTCAGGGTTCCCTACCTCAATAGAGGCATTGAGCAGTGAAGGTACAGGTTCGTTCAAGTAGAGATCGGCATAACACTCATCATTAAGAAGGACGAAATCATACTTCAATGCCATCTCGATCCACTGCTTCATTGTCTCCATCGACATTGTCGAGGATGTCGGATTGTTCGGTGAGTTCAAGATAACAAGGTTCGCTTCCGCCAAGACCTTCTCATCGATGATCGGTTGAAAATCGTTCGACTCATTGAGGTTCAGATAGACCACCTCCGCACGACTCGCTTTTGCCGCACCTTCATAGATCTGATAGAACGGATTGGGAAAGACCATCAACGGCGCTTCGACATCATGCAGCAGGAACTGAGGGAAATTGAAAAGCACCTCCCTTGTCCCAAACGTCGGAATGATCTGTCTATCCTCAAGCGTCAAAGAGAAACGGTTCTTCAAATAGGTGAGCATCGCCTCACGAAGTATCGGTTCTCCTGATGTTTTGGGATATTTGTTGAGTAGTGACGCATGTTCATTCAACGCATCTAAAATAAACTGCGGGGTCTCAAACTGCGGCTCTCCGATCGTCAAAGAGAGCGGTGCATAGCTGCCACAGGGCTCTACCGGGTCGAGCAGACGGTTCAGTTTCTCAAAAGGGTAGGTTTCAAAGTTCATACAGTGCCCTCATTTTTTACGTGATTATAGCGAAGATGGGGTTAAGGCTCTTTGGTAAGGAAGGCACCTTTATTCAAATATTCACGTATGTTTCTTAGTGCCATTCTTGCCTTCTCTTCACGCTTAAAAGGTCCGATAAGCACTTTATACTCTGTTTCATGACGGATCTCATAGGGCCACTTCTCATCTGCCAATCTCTTTAAGAACTTCTCTTTCGGAGGATGCAGAAAACTTCCTGCCTGAATATAGTAATAAAGATCATCCGTATGGTCTTTTTTTACGACCGGTACCATATGCTTTTGAGGACGATAGCCTACCAACCACTTTATAATATCGTTCTGAAGCTTTGCCGCACGCCAGCGTCCCTGCTTGGTATTGACCAGAATTACGACCGTATAGTAACGCCCTGATCTGCTCTTTACATACCCTGCAATATTCTTCACACGTTTAAGCGTCCCCGTCTTCATCCATGCACGACGCTGAACAACACTGCCCCTAAAACGCTTCTTTATTGTTCCATCCACACCGGCAATAGAGAGTGTTCGCATCCATACCTTCCCATAACGTATATACGCATGATCAAGCATCAATGCCAAACTCTTCGCACTCAACCTCGACGTACGGGAGAGTCCGCTTCCGTTATCGATCTTCGGATCATCACCGACAAGCGCTCCCGAAGAGCGTAAAATAGAAAGGATCGCACGTCGCCCTTTTTCCACTGTTGCAGGTGTTCCATAGACCTTTGCACCTAGTAATAGCAGCAGATGACGTGCATAGAGGTTATTTGATCTCTTCGCTGTTTTGGCAATGATCTTCTCCAATGGTTTTGAGTAGTGGGTAAAGAGTATTCTTGCATCGGAAGGGACCCGTGCTAAACGCATGTTCCCTTTAACCCTGATCCCCTCTTGGCGCATCACCTCTTTCAATCCATAGTAAAAAGAAAGATAGGGCTTGGTTACGACCCTGCATATATTACGACGTCCACACCGTTTGGAGATCTTTCCTTTCAAGAGTACCTCAGGTACCGCTTTAGACTCATCCACTTTGACATATGGCCAAGAGTATCTTCCCCTGCACGGTTTATTGACCTTTTTGAGTTGATCTTTGACCACATAACTTCCATCGGGATATTTTTTTGTAACACTCTGTTTATTGGGTGTCACACATATCGTACTGACACGTTCATTGAACATCATTGCATCTGGCATGGCATTATAGGGGCTATATGGGTTCTCATCAAAATGTGCACTGTTACGGTTACCCACTTTGAAGAATCGTCGATCGATGACAATATCTCCTTCAATACGGCGGATCCCTTTTGCTTTGATACGGGATACGATCTCTTGAAGGTCCTCATAACGAAGTGTCGGGTCACCGAACCCCTTTACGATCAGGTCGCCATAGAGCGTTCCTTGACGTAGTTTTCCACGTATATAGAACTGTGTCGGCCAACGATAGGAAGGACCTAGTTTCAAAAGTGCCGCATAGGTAGTAAGTACCTTGATCACAGATGCTGGCTTACGGCTTTGTGTCGCATTGAGCGATACAAGAGGAAGAGAGGGCTCTCCAGCTTCTTTAATATAGAGGCTGATATCCTTACGCGGTATCTTCGAACTATCGATCAGATTCTCTAACGCTTGAGGCATCGCAAAAAGAGGAATATATCCTATCATCAACAGCAGTATCAAGTATCTTATCATGCCTCTTTTTCCCAAATCGTCATCTCCATTCTTGCATAATTGTAATTTCGAGATGCCGTCTGTTGCGTCATCTCTATCTCGCCACGGTAAATACATCTAAATGTTTCAGAAAAAATAGATCCGAGACGCTCCGGTGAGAGTGCACTCTGTGGTGTATACGCAGAGGTCACGACCACGGCACCCTTCTGCTTCAATCGCTCTTTAAGTCTGCTTTGAAGTACCCTGATATCTGGGTCGAAAAGAGAGATGAGGTCAAAATTGCCAAATGACTCCCGTAACGTAGAGAGATCTGCTTTCCAGAAGTTCACCTTCTTAGATGCAAAGTTCAGACCAAAGGTGTTCAACGAGATGTTCCGTACCTTCTCTTCCCATGGCAGTTGATATCTCAACATACCACTCTCCTTAAGACGCTGTGCTCCAAGAACCGCATATGCCGACCGCTCGATAGCCACGACCTCATCACAACTACGCGCGAACTCAAAACTACTTCTTCCCACACCACATCCGACATCAAGTAAGCGTCCATGTAACAAAGAGGGAACCACTGCGTGTAGACGTGAGACCACTGTTGTAGGGAAATTCTTTTCTCCTAGAGGAAGGGCGTTATCCTCCCAGTCGAACAAACAGCGCAATGCAAAAGCATCCGATTCCTTTTTTCTTTGATCTGACACGTGTGTCACCGGACAAAAGATTAAAAGTCCACTTTCTCTTTCGCACTCTCGATCATAGAGATCACGATCGTATAGATATTTGCGACAACAGCACCGATCACAAGCCCTACTGCCAATGTATGGCTCTCAGGTGAGAACTTCATAACAAAGAAAGCCGGGATCAGATGAAGGTCAGCGACCAACGAACCCGCAAGTAGCTCCGCAGAGAGCAGATTACGTACCCCGATCTTCAAAATAGTCGAAATGACATTCACAGAACCCGCAACAAAGAGTGCCACAAGTGCTTCATCATATAAAAACGCCGCTGATGTGGTCAATGACATCAACGTAAAAAAGATATAAAAAACCTTACCCCACTGCATCCACTACCTCCTTTGAAGCAAAAGCGTTTTATTAAATAATTTAGAAAAACATTATTTTAATAAAAAACTTTTTTTAGAAAAGCATACCACAATTCTTAATTCTTCACTCTTAATTCTTCATTTTTGTGGGCAATTGCCCACTCTACAGCTTCGCCTCTGGCTCAGAGAGAAAATGCTTAGATCGTTCCATTTTCATACATGGCGCGCATCTTTTCATTTCTCTTTCTCCTTCTGTCCGAGCAAAGCCCGGTCAGAATTCCTCTCACTAAAGCTTCGCCTCTGGCTCAGAGAGAAAATGCTTAGATCGTTCCATTTTCATACATGGCGCGCATTTTCTCTTTCTCTTTCTCTCTTTTGCGTTTTTCGGCCTCTTTTTCTCGGAACTCTTTGACCGAGAAACCAAGCCATATCAAGATCGGTGATGCAACGAAGATCGATGAGTAGGTACCAACGACCACTCCCACAAGCAGGGTAAAACTGAACCCGCGGATGATCTCTCCTCCGAAGAGGAAAAGGGTCAAGACAACGAAGAATGTTGTCAGTGACGTTAACGTGGTTCTTGAGAGTGTCTGTGTAACGGACTCGTTGATAATACGGTCAAGCGCACTCTCTTTGCTATTTTGGATCCCTTCACGAATACGGTCAAAGACGATAATGGTATCGTTCAGCGAGTACCCCAAGATGGTCAAGAGCGCTGCTAAGGTATCGAGGTTGACCTCGACATTAAAGAGTACGACCGCTCCCATGGCAATGGTCACATCATGCACCAACGCCAGAACCGAAGCGATGGCAAAACGCCATTCAAAACGGAACGATACATAGATCAAGATACCCAAGATTGCAAGGAAGAGCGACATCATTCCCTTCTCTCTTAGCTCCGAACCGACCTTCGCACCGACCATATCGACACGGCGTATTTCGAAGTTCCCCGTACCTTTAAGCAGTTCACGCATCGTATCACCCATATCTTTACCCAGTGATTTACTACTGGTTTTCGTACGGATAATGATCTCGTTCTCGTTCCCGAAATAGGTTACACTTGCATTCTCATAGTTCTTATCTTGGGTGATCGCTTTTCTGATCTTATCGATCGGTGCCTTCTTGTCGTAGTGTACCTGAACCAAAGTACCACCGGCAAAATCGAGCCCGTAGTTGAAGCCTTTGGTAAAGATCAGCCCCAGCGAGAGCACCACCAATACGATCGATAGAATACCAAAGCGTCTACTCTGCTTCATCAGCTCCAGAGGTTTATTATACTTGAATACTTCCATTATTTCTCTCCCCCTGTTTTAATACCGAACCAGAAATCCAAACGCTTCTTGTCGATCTTTGGCAATAACCACTGATAGATACCGTGTGTTCCGACAATAGCCGTAAGCATCGATGCCAAAATACCGATACCCATCGTAAGCGCGAACCCTTTAAGCGGTCCTGTACCGTAAGCCCAAAGAACCACAGCAGCAATGAGTGTTGTTACATTCGCATCCAAGATCGCAGTAAAGGCTTTGTCATACCCCTCTTCGATCGATTTGGCAATAGACTTGCCTTCATGTAGCAACTCACGAATACGCTCGTTAATAATGACGTTCGCATCGACCGCCATACCGACGGTCAGGACGATACCTGCCATACCCGGCAGTGTCAAGGTCGCACCAAAGAGCGACATAATAGCCAAGATCAGGAAAAGGTTCCCTATCAGTGCCACATCGGCAATGACTCCTGCCATACCGTAGTAGAGTATCATAAAGATGACCACCAGTACGAATCCGAGGATCAATGCCATGGAGCTTGCTTTGATATTGTCTGCTCCAAGACTTGGACCTACCGAGCGTTTCTCCATCACATAGACCGGTGCCAACAGCGCCCCTGAACGCAGTGCGATCGCAAGGTCATGCGCCTCTTCGAGTTTGAAGTTACCCGAGATCTGCACATGTCCGCCACCGATACGCTCACGAATGACCGGTGCGGAGTAGACCTTATTATCAAGTACGACCGCCATACGCTTACCGACCGCTTTTGCCGTGAAATCACCGAATATCTTTGCACCCTGTCCGTTAAGGGTAAAGTTGATCACAGGCTGGTTGTTCTGGTCGAACCCGACCTTCGCATCGGTCAACATCGAACCGTCAAGTACGGGGATCGCTCTAAGCAGATACTTTTGATGCGCATTATAGACATCGGGCAAGATCACATCCCCGTAACTTTTGGCCTCATTGGGACTCATGGTCATGACACGTGCTGCTCTGTCCTCATCAACCGCCATGAGCTGAAGGTGTGCCGCACGGGCGATCAGTTCACGGATACGCTGCTCATCCGCCTGTGTCTTGATACCCGGCACCTCGACAAGGATCTTATCCTCTCCTTGTTTGGCAACCGTCGGTTCGGCAAGACCGAACTCATTAAGACGGTTACGGATCGTATCGACGGCTTGTTTGATGGCATTGGCTTTGGTGCGTGCCATCTCTTCTTGTGTCATTGTCAATGTGAACTTCAAACCGTTCTCACTCAGAGTCACACCCTCAAGCTCCTTTTTCAGCAATGCTTTGGCTTTCGCCACATCATCCTGATCGAGCAGTTCGAATGTCACTTTTGTTCCATCGGTACGAAGGTCATCAAAGATGATCTCTTCATCATCAAAGAGATACTTCACACTTGCTGCAATGGATTTGATACGTGACTCGATCGCCACATCGCTCTTGATCCCAAGAAGCATATGCAGCCCCCCTTGAAGATCAAGCCCGAGCGTGATCTTCTTCCCACTCTCGCTCTGTGTCAAAGAGGGGATAGAGAAAACGACCCCGAAAATGAGCGCAAAGGCGAAGAGTATCACTCTGAAATTAAGCGTTTTCATTGCCTGCATCAACCTTTCTGGCGACATAGTTTCTATCAAGCTTCACTACGGTTTCGTCATTTAACTTGATTTTGATAAAATCCTCTTCAGGTTTGATCACTGTTGCGACCAATCCACCGTTCGTGATGATCTTATCGCCTTTTTGAAGCCCTGCGATCATCGCTTCATGCTCTTTTCGCTGTTTGTTCTGAGGTCTGATAATTAAAAAATAGAAGATCGCAAAGAGGATCAAAAGTGGAATAAATGATCCGATTACACTGCCTTGTTGTGCCATGTGGAATCCTTTTAGTGGTAAAATGAGCCAATATTTTAGCACCATTAAGTTAACAGGAGGCTTTTTGTCCTATCACCCGAAACTTCACCGTTACACTCCCGTTCTCAAAGGTCTCTTGATCGCACTTTCAGGATCGTTCTTTATCTATAGTGCTTATTGGCACTACACATCTCCACTCCTAAACACTCTTGCCGGACTCTTTACGCTCTATGCCCTTTTGCGGGCAGGCAGTGCGGTCTGGTTCTGGAGCGGATCTTTTTTCGGGCTTTTTTGGTTCTGGTGGATCGGACTAAGCTTCGTACACTACCAGATGCACTGGGCGATCCTACCGGTCGAACTTGGCGTTGCACTCATTTACGGAGGGATCTTTTGGCTCATTGCCAAAATAGCGCTGAGTGCTGAGCATTTAGCATGTAGAAATAGAAGCATTGCCATGCAACACATACCGACAATTCCCAATCTAATCATCAAAGCCCTCGGGCTCTTGGTACTTAGTTACATCCACCCTTTTGGCTTCGACTGGTTCAAGCCTGAGCTTCTTTTTGTTCAAAGCTACTTCGGGATCGAAAAGTGGCGGTTTGCCATCATTCTTACTGCATTGGTACTCTTGATATGGAAGCGTAACTCGTTGGTACTTATCGTACTGCTTCTTGCCTACGCCCCCGATACGACAAAGCTCTCTTATGCACCGCTAAAAGCACCCGTTGCATTGATCACGACCATGACACCGGTCGAGCAAAAATGGGATGAGAAGAACCATGCGCGTCAATTTGCCGCACTCTTTACACAGATACAAGAAGCGATCGATGCAAAAAAAGAGACCGTTGTGCTTCCTGAGTCCGTCTTCCCTGTTTTTTTGAACTACAATGCCACCTACTTCGACCGTCTGCACCAACTGGCAAAAAAGATCAACATCGTTACGGGTGCGCTCTATCTTGACGAAACGAAAGTTCCCAGGAATGCTACCTATATCTTTACAAAAGAGGGTAAGGTACAAGTAGCCAACAAGGTCATCCTCGTTCCTTTCGGAGAGGCGAATCCCCTGCCCGATCTTCTTAGCGACTGGGTCAACCGCATCTTCTACGACGGTGCCATCGACTACAAAGCCGCTGCCGATATCTCCGACTATGAACTCTCAGGCAAGCGCTACCGTAACGCCATCTGCTTTGAAGCAACCTCCGAACGACTCTACGAGAAAGAGCCCGAACGGATGATCGTACTAAGCAACAACGGCTGGTTCACTCCCTCGATAGAGCCGACCCTCCAACAGCTTCTGCTACAATACTACAGTCGAAAATACGGTACGACGATCTACCATGCCGTGAATGGATCACCCTCATACCGTATTGCCCCAAAGGAGCCTTGACCCATGAGATTCAAATCTTTTTTCATCGCCCCCATCAAAGGCTACCAGTATATTTCACGGATGTTGCCCGCCAACTGCCGATACTATCCGACCTGTTCGGAGTATGCCAAGTGGCAGTTTGAGTTCAATGCGCCCCATCGGGCACTGGCTGCGAGCACGCTGCGTATTTTACGCTGTAACCAGCTCTTTGATGGCGGCATAGACTACCCTGTGGTTCATTTTCGACCACCAAAGCCTGCAACATCACTCAGTATTAATCAATTTTGTGGCAAAATCAACATAGTCTATTGGCTGGTTCCAAAGGATACAGGCCGTTCACTCTATTATGTCATAAAGGATTTCGATGCCAGCAACCCAAAAGATCACACTCCACAACCCATTGGATATGCACCTTCATCTTCGCGATGAGGAGATGCTGCACAATATTGCACAAAGTTCTGCAAAGAGTTTCAGCGGTGCGATCGTCATGCCCAATCTCGTACCTCCAGTCACGACCAAGGAAGCGGTGATCGCATACAGATCACGCATTAAAGAGGCGATAGACGATGAGGCGTTCACACCCTATATGACCCTCTTCTTCAAGCCCGACTACAGCCGTGCTTTTTTAGAAGAGGTACGTGATGAGATCACTGCGATCAAGCTCTACCCCGCAGGGATCACCACCAACTCCGAAGGGGGTGTAAGCGGTTTTGATGTCGAAGAGCTCAGAGAGACCCTTGAAGCGATGGCTGATCTGAACATTCCGCTCTGCGTACACGGAGAGACCAACGGCTTTGTAATGGACAGAGAAGCGGAGTTCGTGCCGATCTATGAGAAGCTTGCCAAGGCATTTCCAAAACTGAAGATCATCATGGAGCACATCACCACCAAAGAGAGTGTCGCCGCGCTGGATAGATATGAGAATCTCTATGCAACCATTACCGTCCACCACCTCTTCATTACCCTTGACGATGTCGCAGGAGGCATGCTGCAACCGCACCTCTTCTGTAAACCTATTGCTAAACGTCCCGAAGACAGAGAGGCTCTCTTACGTGTTGCACTCGAAGCACACCCTAAAGTGATGTTCGGATCGGACTCCGCACCGCACCCCAAACATGCAAAAGAGAACTGCGGATGTGCTGCGGGGGTCTTTACCGCACCTGTAGCACTTCAACTACTGACAGAACTTTTTGAAAAACACAACGCCCCTATTGAGAACCTGCAAGCATTCGTCAGCACCAATGCACAGAAAATCTACGGTATTACACCGCTTCAAAAGAGCGTTACACTCATCAAAGAACCTTTTGTCGTACCTGCCGAGTATAACGGAGTCGTACCGATGTTCGCAGGTGAAGAGATCGCCTACAGTATCGAGGAGGTGAACGTTGGATAGTAAACTCGAAGAGTTCGCCAAAGGGCATGAGGCGTTCAAGACCGTTAAGTTCAACCAGAACAAAGAGCGCTTCAAAAGCCTTGTAGAGAAGGGGCAGAACCCCAAAGCGCTCTTTATCGGCTGTAGCGACTCCCGTGTCATGCCTGCCATGATCACAGGAAGCCGGCCCGGAGACCTCTTCATTATCCGCAACATCGGGAACTTCGTCGCACCATTCAAACCCGATGCGGACTATCATGCTACCGCATCTGCCATCGAGTATGCCGTTTCAGTGCTGGAGATCTCTGACATTATCGTCTGCGGGCACTCCAACTGCGGTGCGATCGCAGCACTCTATAAGGATATCGAGCAGACACAAGAGAATATCCATACCGTCAAGTGGCTGGAGCTGGGTGCTGCGGCGAAGAAGATCGCACTCCTTTCACATAAAGACCGCCCCAAAGAGGAGCTTCTTAACTATACCGAGAAGATATCGGTCATTCACCAGCTTGACAATCTGCTTACCTATCCGGCGGTCAAAAAGCGTGTCGATGAAGGCAAACTCTTCTTGCACGGGTGGCACTACGACCTGCAAAACGGTACAATCGAATATTATGATGATGAGGATTACGAGTTCAAAACACTTTGTAAAAATGAGGAGACACGATCATGATCGCTTCAGGGATCGAAGCACTTGTGGGCAATACACCCCTTGTACACCTTAAGAAGCTCTCGGAAAAAAGCGGCGCTACCATTTTAGGGAAGTGCGAATTCATGAACCCCACCTCTTCGGTCAAGGATCGCATCGCTGTCAATATGATAGAAGAGGCGCTCAAACGAGGAGAGATAGAAGAGGGAAGTACCATTATCGAGCCGACCAGCGGTAACACCGGTGTGGGGCTTGCCGCAGTCTGTGCATCAAAAGGGATCTCGCTTATTTTGACCATGCCCGAATCGATGAGCATTGAGAGGCGAAAGCTCCTGACGCACTTGGGAGCGAAACTGGTACTCACCCCCGCTTCCGAAGGGATGAACGGTGCCATTGCAAAAGCCAAGACGCTTGCCCAAGAGATAGAGGGCGGCTATCTCCTTCAGCAGTTCGACAACCCCGACAACCCCGATGCTCACCGCAAGACGACCGCACCGGAGATACTGCGTGATACGGGGGGAAAACTCGATATCTTCGTTGCTGCCGTAGGAACGGGCGGTACGCTTACGGGTACTTCACAGGCACTCAAAGCATCCCTGCCAGATCTCTACGTTGCTGCCGTCGAACCACGTGCTTCAGCCGTATTGGAGGGAGAAAAAGCCGGCACACATGCTATTCAGGGGATCGGTGCGGGGTTCATCCCCTCCATCCTTGACCGCACTATCTACAATGAAGTGATCGCTATCGAAGATGACGCCGCCTATACGATGGCAAAAGAACTTGCCCGTACGGAGGGACTGCTTGTAGGCATCTCCTCAGGCGCGAATGTCGAAGCGGCATTCCGCCTGGCACAACGTCCTAAGAACCGAGGCAAGACCATTGTAACGATCCTCTGCGATACCGCAGAACGTTACCTCTCCACCCCACTTTTCGATACGGTCTAATGGGACTGCTTTTAGAGACGGTCTGCATCAGATCGGGGCAGGCACAGCATCTTGCCTACCATCAAGCCAGAATGGAGAGAAGCACCCAAGCGTGCTTCGGTAGACCTGCACCAGCCATACTCAGCCAACTATTGACCCCACCTCCACACACCGAAACACTGCGCTGCCGTATTCTCTATGGTGAAACGATCGAGAAGATCGAATATCTTCCTTACACACCCAGACCCATACAGCGACTAAAACTGGTAGAGACCACACTGGAATATCCGTTCAAATATGTAAATAGAGATGCCATAGAGCATCTAAAAGCAACACACCCTGATGCAGACGATATCATTATGGTCAAAGAGGGGCTCCTGACCGATACGACCATTGCCAATATCGCCTTTTTCAAAGAGGGGAGATGGTACACCCCTCATCAACCGCTTCTAGAGGGTACCACACGCGCCAGATTGATCGATGAAGGCGTATTGATACCTGCTCCCATCACAAAAGCGGACCTCCCCTCCTATTCACACGTGGCTTTAATGAATGCTATGATAGGATTTGAACGCCTTAATTCCGTAACGATCGAATAATACAAAGTGAGATAACTATGACCATTAACCTTTTTCAGACACCCGAGTATCGTGCTTTAATGCAAGAGCATATCGAACGTACAATCGGATACCTTTTTGAGAAGAATCAGGAGTTCGCTATTGCATGTGATATCAAGCATATCGACTTCCAACCTCAACTGCCTAGTGATATTCTTGAAGCATTCAAGGATACCGTTCTTTTTGTCCTTAGCGGTTACACTTTTGAAACTGCGAAGTTAGAGGACGGCTACTTCAGTTTTGAAGCGGGATTTGGAAGTGAGAACTTCGGTTCGGTCGTCACACTGCCCCTGCTTGCCATTAAACAGCTTTTTGTCGGTGAGAACCCGATCGTACTGAATCTTGCACACCCTGCACTGAAACCCAAAGCAACCGAAATGAACTCGATGGAAGCACTCTTGAGAAATCCGGAAAATAAAAGATTGTTGAAGAAAAAGAAGCCGTGATCGGCCTCTTCATAAAGTATACAGGGGCTTAACACTGCCCTGCAAGAATGTAGTCGACCACATTGTCGACATATGCGTTGTGTTTATTCTCTTTAGAGTAGACGATGTAGAATTTACGGATCATCGTATAGCCGCGTAGTCTCGCCTCATACAGCTCACCACTTGCAACTTCATCGGCGATCGCATGTTTGGAGATAATCGATACGACAGGGTGTGCAGGATCTTTTTTCGCACGTTTAATGGTCTGAAGTACCGCTGTGGTATTACTCACCTCAGAGAGGACATTGAAGCTCTTACACGAAACACCCAACTCTTCAAAGACTTCCGAGATCACACGGCGTGTGTGTGAACCTTCATCTCTACAGACCCACTGATACTCATAAAGCTCTTCGGTCTTTACCGTTTTAGGGATTGGTGTATTACTTACCAGTACCAACTCATCCTCCAACCACTCACGGTAGATCAGGTCATGGTCCATTACAGGAGACTCGATAAGCCCGACATCGAGCTTACGGTCTTTGAGCTTCTGAACGATATGGTCACTTACATCGATACTGAGGTTGATATCGTTGTTGATCGCTTTTCCCATCTTGTTCAGACATTCACCCGGAATGATATAGGTTCCGATGGTATAGGATGCACCCAGACGGAATGTCATCTCCTGATTGATGATCTTGAGAATATCCTTCTCCGCAGAGTGGATCTCCTTCTCAAGACGGGTAGCGATCTTATAGAGTTCATCACCCTCTGCGGTCAGCTTGATCCCGTTCTTCTTACGTTCGATCACCTTTACTCCAAGATACTTCTCAATGAACTTGATCTGCTGGGTAACTGCCGGCTGGGAGATACCCAGCTTTGCCGATGCACGTGAAAAACTCCTCTCTCTTGAAACGGTGAGGAACGTCTCTAGTTTTACAAAATCCTTTAACATACAAATCTTCCTTTCTTTTCTCTTTCTACGCTACTACTTTCGTCGGAGGGGGTCGCGCCGCCTTCCCCTATCTAGGATCTCCATCCGAAGAAATATCATAGATAATAATATTTAACTAAAGCTATTATATCAAATTATACTTAACAGAACATAACCGTACCTTATCGATTAGAATTCATTTTGCCCCCTACTGAACACTTATTCACTCTTTTTTGCGTACGGCTTTAATTATTATCACGATATAATAATAACACTATAGGAGCACAATGATCAATGGAAGCGATACTCAATACCCTTAACTCTTCACAACGCGAAGCGGTTGAACATATCGACGGTGCCATGCTTATCTTAGCAGGTGCCGGAAGCGGAAAGACCAAAACACTAACGACACGTTTGGCATATTTGGTCGGGGAGGTGGGTATCGACCCTGCCAACACCCTGACCCTCACCTTTACCAACAAAGCAGCCGCAGAGATGCGTGAAAGAGCCCTCTCATTGATGCCTCAGCGGGTCTCTTACCCTCCTCTGCTCTGCACATTCCATAAGTTCGGACTGCTCTTTTTAAAGTTCCACATAGAAAAGCTCGGTCGGGACAACCATTTTGTCATCATTGACAGTGATGATAAGAAAAGATTGCTTCGTACCATTGCCAAAGAGAAGAAGATCGACCTGAACCTTTCGTTCATCGCCGCAGAGATCTCCAAATACAAGAACTCCCTTCTCACACCTGAGGTTGTCATTCAAAAAGCGGAACTCCCCGACTATAAAAAGGTCGCTTCCATCTATGAGGCATATCAGGAGAATATTGAAGAGAACAATCTCGTTGACTTTGATGATCTGTTGATGCTCACCTATCAGATACTCGAAAAAGATGATGCCCTACGCAAAGAGACCAGTAACCGATATCAGTACATTATGGTGGACGAATACCAAGATACCAACGAACTGCAGTTCCGTCTGCTCGAACTACTTGCATCGGAACATCAGAACCTCTGTGTTGTCGGGGATGACGATCAGAGTATCTACAGCTGGCGAGGTGCGAACATACGCAACATTTTAGAGTTCGCAGACAACTTCAACACCTGCAAGACCGTAAAACTAGAGACCAACTACCGCTCGACCGAACCTATCCTAAAAGCGGCGAACACACTCATCGAGCATAACTCAACCCGACTTGGGAAAAAGCTCATCTCACACAAAGGGGATGGTCCAGAGGTTAAACTCCTTCATTCTCTCGATGAGTCGATGGAGGCAAAAGCGATCGCCCATGAGATCAAAGCACTCCTTAGCAAAGGGACAGACCCTGACGAGATCGCCGTACTTTACCGTATCAATGCACTCTCACGCTCTCTTGAAGAAGGCTTCAGTAAAGCGGGTCTTAACTTCAAGCTTATCGGCGGTATGCGATTCTACGAACGTGCCGAGATCAAAGATATCATCTCCTACTTCCGTGTCCTTGCCAATCCGCATGACGACTTCTCTTTGATACGTATTATCAACAAGCCTAAACGCGGTATCGGGAAAGCTTCTATTGAGAAGTTACAAAAAGCGGCGTTCGAGTCACAGCTTTCCCTTTACGGCTACATCCAAAAAAGCAGCAACGGAGAGCTACCGACGGTCATTAGTAAAAAGGTCGCCAACGCACTCAGTATGCTGGTAGAGGATATCGCTGTTTTGCAAACGGAACTCACTTCCGATATAGATAACTTCATCAATCTCTTCGAAGAGCGGATCAAACTGAAAGACCACTACGCCGCGATGGTCGACGGGATGGAGCGTATTATGAACATCGATGAGTTCTACGGGTACTTCAGGGATGCTATTGGCAAAAACCCCGAACTCACCCTCGATGCCTTTTTAAACGACATCTCCCTCCAAAGCGACCAAGACCAGATAGAGGAAGATGCCATTACCATCATGAGTATCCATGCGGCAAAAGGTCTGGAGTTCGAACACCTTTTTGTCATAGGGCTGGAAGAGGAGTTCTTCCCTCTGCTTGGAGAAGGATGCAATATGGAAGAGGAGAGACGGCTCGGATATGTCGCCATCACACGTGCCAAATCCGACCTGACGCTCAGTTATGTCGATAGCCGATTCTATAAAGGTCGCCGTAAGATGCTCGATAAGAGCCGATTCCTTGGTGAAGCCGGGCTCATTAACGATACGGCACTTAAGATCACCAAAAGTTCCGCATTTAAAAAAGGGGATCTGGTCAAGCACAAGATCTTCGGTATCGGCAGGGTGCAAGCAGCAACCAAATCCGGGAAAGAGTACAAACTTCTTATCAACTTCGGCGGGAACAAAAAAGAGATACTCAGCTCGTTCGTGCAGCCTATTTAGTAAGGAGTGAGAAATGAGAAATGAGGAGTTGTTGTATGTGTTGCTTTGCAACACTATTATTAATACAATAAAAACATTGCAGTACAATGTATACTGGCACTCCTACTTTCTACCTCCTACCTTCTCACTTAAACTCCAAAGGATTTCATTATGAACCGGCTTTTTGTGGTAAACAAACCGATCTTTAAAAGCTCCAACGGCTATATGGGGTATATCAAACGCAAGTACGGTACTAAAAAGGTCGGTTTCTCCGGTACGCTTGATCCTTTTGCAACAGGATGTTTGATCGTAGCGACAGGACAATACACCAAACTCTTCCAATACCTTGAAAAAACCCCAAAAAGCTACAAAGCCACACTCTGGCTGGGAGCGAACTCACCCTCTTTGGATATTGAAAATGTTGACAGCATTCAGGAGACCAAACCTTTTGAGCAGGAACAAATAGAAGCAGCACTCGCTTCACTCAAGGGGGAGTTGACCTACTACCCACCCAAATACTCTGCCAAAAAGATAGGTGGCAAACGTGCATATGAACTGATGAGAGAGGGTAAAGAGGTCACACTCAAGAGTATTTCCTCAACGATCCATGATATTAAGCTCATTAGCTACAACCACCCTTTTATCCATTTTGAAGCAACGGTAAGTGAAGGAACCTACATTCGAAGCCTTGGCGCGATGATCACCGACAAACTTGGTGTCGATGCCACTCTTAGCTCTTTGCACCGTGTCCATGAGGGGAAGTTCCGTTTTGAAAATGAAAAAGCACTAGACCCGCTTGAGCATCTTGCAATTTCCGAGAACCTCTACCTAGGCGACCATACATATCTGGAACTTGGGAAAAAACTCTATATCGATTATTTTCAGACCAAAGAGGATGGTATCTATTGGGTACGTACCGACAACTTCTTCAGTATCATCGAGATCGATGCAGGCGAGATTAAGTATAAACTCAACCGTATTTCACTATTCAAGGAGGATGCATGTTAAGCATTCATGCATATGCAAAGGTCAATATCTTCTTAAAGATCACCGGTTATGAAAATGGGTACCACACCCTGCTCTCACGCTTTATGCGTGTAGATGACCTCTATGATACCATTTTCCTTGTCGAAGGGACGTTCAAGGACTTTACCATTGAGGGGTGCGAGGGTGTACCGTTAGAGAGCAATACCATCTACAAAGCCTACCAAGCCCTCTTAAAGCCTTTCCCCAAACTAGCGGAGTTCTTTAAACACCATAAGGTCGTGGTCGAGAAACGTATTCCTTCTCAGGCAGGTCTTGGTGGTGGCAGTTCCGATGCGGGAGCCTTCTTACGTCTTATCAATACACTTTCTAAAAATCCACTCTCTACAGATGCATTGGCAAAACTGGGAAGTGGCATCGGAGCGGACGTCCCCTTCTTTGTCTACAACTACCCCAGCGCCAATGTACGAGGTTTCGGAGAGATCGTAGAGCCGTTTCATGAAACACCCCTTAAGCTGGAAATATCGACCCCCAATATCGGATGCGATACGGCAAAGGTCTATCAAACCTACCACAAATACCTCCTACGCACCCTTGACCCCTCCTCCTTCTTCGGATGGGACAATATGGACTCAGCAAGCCTTTTGAGACTGGTCAATGACCCCTTGGCTCTCAACGACCTCTATCCGGCAGCACTTGCCGCTTACCCGGAATTAGAAAAGTTAGATATGAAAGGGTGGTTCTTTAGTGGAAGCGGAAGTAGTTTCTTCCGTATTAAAGAGGCATAAAAAAAGCCTAAGGTACACAACGGTACCTTAGGCTTTAAAGGGTTCGTATCAGCTTACTGCAATACTTTTTGCTTTTCTGGACTCCTCTTTCTCTAATGTGATATAGAGACGTCCGTTCTCATATTTGGCATCGATCTTGTCCCGATCGATCCCTTCTGGTAGTACAAAGCTTCTGGAGATAAGCCCGAAGTTACTCTCACACAGATAGTAATCCTCTTTTTTCACTTCGTTCTTCATCTTACGTACCGCTTTGACCGTTAGAATATTATCTTCAACTTGAAGTGCTATATCCTCTTTTTTGACACCGGGAAGATCGATCTCGATACGGAAACCGTCACTCCCTTTTTTGGCAAGGTTGGCAAAAGGAAGGTGGCTTGCTACATTAGCAAAAGTCTCCTTGGCAACCTCAAGTCCTTTTTCAACTTTTTCTTCTACGGTATTGGCTACCTCTTTGGCTGTTTTGACTACATCCATTTTAGACCTCCTTCTCACTTTCTTTTATACACAAATAATTTTTGTGAGTGTTCGGTTGTAATATAACAAACAACGCACCTAACCCGAAGGGCGGCTTTGCCGTTTGCATTGTACCGGAGTGTTGTAAGCGAACACTCACCTCACTCAAAAATTTATTTAATTTCGATCTTTCTAGGTTTATTCTCTTCTTCTTTGAGCTTTGGAATGATCACTTCAAGCACACCGTCCTTACTCTCAGCTTGAATGTGATCTACATCAACCTTCTCAGGCAATGTAAAACTTCTGCCGAACTTCCCGTAACGGCTCTCTACTTTATAGTAATCATCCTCTTTGACCTCATCTTTATACTTTCTCTCTCCTGAGATAGTCAAGATATTATCTTCGGTCGTGATCTCAATATCCTCTTTTCTGATACCTGGAAGATCAACTTCAATATAGTAAGCATCTTCACTCTCTCTGGTATTGACGGATGGAACGAATGCTGTAATGTTCCCCTCTTCTTTGACCGCCGGATCGAACTGGCTCATCAAAGAGTGAAGCACTTCAAATCCCTTTCTGATATCCGGATCATTATATGGGTTGTAACGTGTAACTAACATCTTTGACTCCTTTAAACGACTTTTTTATTTCTACTGTTATTATAGACTATACCAGCCCGTTCGGGATGCTACCTAAGTAGCATCTTTTATTTATTTTCCGAAGAAATGATCTTGGATTTGAACTCTTTGAGTGCATTGGCAAGAGACTCAAAAAGTTTCTCCGCTTTATTCTTACCTCTGATCTCTTTTTGTACCGCTTCGATCTTTTCATGCAACATTTTATACGTTGTCTCGCTCTTACTGACGTATCCTAGCTTCTCCGCGACATCAAGCGCATCACTTGCCGCATCAAGATACTTCAATGCTCTTTCCTTATCCTCTTTGGCAATGCGTGATGCCGCTGCGATCAGGTCCGTACTCTCAAGAAGCGGGATCGGCACCACTTGTGTGACCTCTGTAAATGTACTAAGCGCAATATAGAGTACCTCTTTGGCTTTACCAAGCTTATTGTCATGTACATACTTTGCCGCCAATTTCAATGCATCAGGATACGATGCAAGCGGCAGACTGACAACGGTAATGTCTATTTCGCTCACAAGTGGCATCATCAACGCTCTTGCCTCTTGCACTTTTCCTTCATCCAATAGTTTCTGAACCGATCTTACCGCTTTTTCTACATCATCAGCCGTACCGACGAACTCCTGAACACGTATGACATTATCGATAGGCAGTAACTTCGGCGCATCTTTTGCCGCCATGATCACTTCAAGTTTTCCGATCGCCTTCTCAAGCGCTTCTGTCGCCTTCTTTGCATCTTTATGCTCCAATGCGAGTACGGCAACTTGTGCATACTTCAAAGACTCGATCGCCTCTTTTGCCAACTTTGTCTGCTTGCTTTTCGCATCCTCTTTGGCATTATTGATCGCAATACGGTTCACCTGACCAACGGTCGCATCTTTTGCCGCCTGCTCTTTGGCAATACCTGCCGTGCTTAATAGTAGTGACGCTGCAATGGTCGAAAGTAGTAGTTTTTTCATAATAAGACTCCTTATGTCTATAGGTTTTTGTTGTTCTGAAGTGATTATAGGAGTCTTGATTAAACGGGGTATGCAACCTAGGTTGCATTTTGAAGGATTGTCTTAAAAAAGGTTGATCTTCTCCAAAAGTCTGGTCGCATCCAGAATGCGTACCTCCTTATTCTTCGTCTCGATGCTTCCATCCTCTTTCAAGGCTTTGAGATGGCGCTCAACCACATGGCGTACCGTTCCTATGAGTTTGGCGATCTCTGTATTGGAGAGCCCTTGGATCAGCTTATATTTGAGTTTATTATTAGGGTCTAGATTTTGCAATAGAAGCTTGATAAGACGCTCGGAGGTCGAATAGAGCGAGAGGTCTGTCGCCAGCTCCTCCACATGACGCATCTGTTTTGCCAGATAGGGGAAGAACATACGGTTGAACGCTTCGTTGGTACGCAGAAGCGTACGCACCTCTTCAATAGGCAGCTGCATCACTTCAGACTCTTCGAGTGCCTCATACATCACATCGTGCGACTCACCGTCAAGCAGTACGATCGTATCGAACATATCTCCCTCACGCAAAATAAAGATCGTCTGCTCTTTCCCGTTCTCCAGATTCATCTGATAGTTCTTGATCTTCCCATGAAGGACAATGTAGAAGTAACGCTCTATCTCATCGGAGCTAAAAAGAGTCTCCCCTTTTTTGAAGGTCAAACGCTTCGTATAACGACTGATCTCATTTTGTACGGTAGGCTCTAGTGTCTGGAACGGATGGACGGTAACGGCTTGTTGCGACATGCTCTTTCCCCAATATTTAGTTTTTCATCCCTAATTCTATCTCATTCCACCCAAAGGTTCGGACAATATGCGAAAAAGTTTCATCCAACGGCGCTTCAATGTGTATCATCTGCTTGGAGAGGGGGTGTCTAAAATGCATCTCAGAGGCATGAAGCAGTAGCCGGTACATACCGTACTGCTCCCTGAAAAAGCGGTTATGCTCCCCTCTACCATGTTTGGTATCTCCTACGATATGGTGATGGATATGCTTCATATGCCGTCTGAGTTGATGCTTTCTGCCGCTCTTTGGCATAAGTCGCACCAAAGAGTAGCGTGCCGTCGCATAACGCCCTACCGCATACGGAAGCTCCACCGTTGCCAAACGCTGATAGAACGTCACCGCCTCTTGCACCTCCTTGGTGATCCCTTTCTCCTTTTGCGCTTTGGTATCGAGCATCTGCTTAAGCGGATGGTCTATCCTGCCACTTTGAGAAGTATAGCCGCGAACAACGGCAAGGTAGTGTTTTTCCACTTCATGCGAACGGAACGCCTGAGTCATCCTGCGTGCGTTCTCTTCATCCAGTGCAAAGAGCAGCACTCCCGATGTAGGTTTGTCGATACGATGCACAGGATAGACATACCGTCCGAGCATATCACGTACCTCTTGCAGGGCAAAACGTGTTTCATGTCTGTCTATAGGGGATCTGTGAACAAGAAGTCCGGAGGGCTTGTTCACTGCGACAAGCACCTCGTCTTGGTAGAGGATGGGTAACACTTAGAGGTGTATCCGCATCTGAGCGAAGGTATATTCACGCAAGAAGAACGGGTCGGTCACACCGATCTCTTTTGCCAGACCATCGGAGATAAGACGGTATGAGAGACTATACTTTGCATAGACCGCACCTTTCGGGATCGGGAACTTGTAGGCATTGGTGCTCTTTCCGTTCATACGGGTATCTTTTACACGTTTGACCGCCAAATGAGGAATGGTCGGCGACCCCTTCTCATCGACCCATTTACTACCCAGTATATACTCATTCGTCTTAATAGGCTTATCGTTCTTATCAAGGAATACCACACGCAAGATCACCTCTCTAAGTCCATATCCTGTAGGGATCTTATGCGGAGCATGGTTGGTCAGCTTGATAATAAAGTAGTTATCATCGACCATTCCTTTCATATCAAGATAGTCGTTCATGATATTACTGTTGTCGACACTTGCGAAACGGTGCTTTCTGACCATACGCTCTTTAGGTTTTTTACCCTTATAGGCGAAGTTAGAGGCATAGCCTTTCTTCTTTTTACTCATATGGCAATCTTTACACCCCTCTTCACGTTTCTTGAAGGTATCATACTCCTCTCCTGTCGCATAGACCTCCACCCCATGCTCGTTTTTCGCACTGTAATGACATGCAAAACAGAGTGTCGGCTTGTCTCCGACAAAATGGTCGCGCTGTGCGGTTTTATGGTATGGAGAGACCGCATCGTCGAACGGACCGAACATCGTTCCTTGCGGACCGAAGGTAATACTGTTCATCCCCTGTGAACCAACACGCTTGTCAAGATGGATCTTATCGACATTGTGGCAGACGATACAGTTGATCCCGTTCTTCATCGTTTTATTATTGAGCATCTGATGAAAATCTTTCTTCGCATCTTTGTCATCAAAGAGCAGTGCAACCTTCTCTTCATCGCTCACTTCCGCTTTTGCCAATCTAGGATTGTGACACTTTGCACACTCGACCTTCACTTCATCCAGTATCAGTGTGGGATTCTTTCTTACGATGAACTCCAGCGATTTCTTAAAAAGATCGTTCTTGCTGAAGTGGGAGTTCGAGTGCCTTGATGTCTCCCATTTTCGCGAGATCTCCTGATGGCACGCCTCACAGTTCTTGTTCGACTGCCACTTCTTATCGAGCTGTTGTGCCGATACCGCTGAAACATATGGTGGCATCAGCAATATCGCTGCCGTTAAAATCCATTTCATCTCCATAGACTATCTCCTTTATATCTCTAGGTTAATCTTACTACAATTCAACTTTGAGAAAATCCAAAAAAGCGGCGGAGTATGCTATAATCCATTCAAAAAAGGTTTGACGTGTCCATCAATATCGTTGCACAGAATAAAAAAGCCAGACATGACTACGAAATACTCGAAAAGTTCGAAGCGGGTATCGTACTACTTGGAAGTGAGGTTAAAGCCCTTCGTGCCAAACGTGCCAACCTCAATGATGCATTTTGCCGTTTTATCAAAGGGGAACTCTTCCTGATGAACGCCCATATCGCGGAACTTGAGACAACGAACAGACACTTTAGCCGTGACAGTAGAACCCCTCGAAAACTGCTTCTGCACAAAAAAGAGCTTCTAAAACTGCACAACAAGGTACATAAGGACGGATTGACCATCGTCCCTTTGATGATCTACTTCAATGAAAAAAATCTTGCAAAGGTCTCGATTGCCATTGCAAAAGGGAAAAAACTACACGATAAACGTGCCGACCTGAAAGCCAAAACACTCGATAGAGAGGCAAAAGCGGCTATGAAGCACCGCTCCTACTAAGCCCTCTTCGCACGATGTGCCGCGAACTCTTCATAACGGGAGCGGCGCATCTTTGTAAACACTTCCCTACGTGCCTCTCTTCTCTTTTTCAGCCGTATGAACGCACTAGGTTCATAACTGCGAAGCGCTCTAAGCTGTTGATATGCCGGTAGCCGTTTGTAGCCGATAATACGGTAGATCGCCATACGTGTCTGCTTGACCAGCCAACGGAACATACGCCGAATGGGAATATGAAACAACTGCTCCATCACCCAGTCAAATATCGAGACAGCATAGGCGATCCAGCGGTAAAGACGCATGATGGTCGAACGCAGATAAGGTATACGCTCCAACCATCCAAGCAGCCACCCGAAAATGACCACATCGATAATAGGAGCAAGCCAGCTTCCCCACAGATAGTCGGTAAAAAAACGTATTACCCCGCTTCCAAACTGCAAGAAGAGTGCCAAAAAGAAGCTCCATATCTTCGCAAAGATCACTTTAAGTGCCAGCACCTTTCCCATGAACTTCGCTACGATCGCCATTGAGGAGAGGCTCATTAGAAGTGTTACGGCTTTGTTAAAGAGCGATACCTTCATAAAGAGCCCCTTGATGTAATTCAAAAGACGCTTGATATCGGACATGATATGGTCAAGAAAATGTACCTTGAGGTGGTATGTAAATACCTTCTCGATCAAATAGCGTTTTGTCAAACCTGTTGCAGAGAGAACGATCATTCGTTTGGCGAAGACCTTAAAGACAAACTTCCCCTTGACAAGGAAAAATCCGGTAACAAACGCTATCGTATACTCTTTGGCAAAAGCATAAAGGTGCTGCCACTTCTCTAAAAGATAGGCTTGAAAAGGATCGACAAGCCATACAACAAGCACCAAAAGCAATGTTAACGCATTGAATATCCAAAACCACTGAGGATGCTTTCCCATGCTATCTCCCCAGTGCTCTCTTTATTCTCCGGTAGAGCCGCTTTAGACGGGTAACAAAACGGCTCTCTTTTGAAAAATAACGTGCCTTGATAAGTTTGATGCGAACTTTAAGGCTCTGTTTGACCTTTGAAAGGCGTGCTATGGTCTGTGTATATATCTCAAGCGCTTTGATCCATCTAACCGCTGCCATAAGCTTCTCATAGAGCCACTTGAACCATCTAAAACGCATAAGCTTCTGCTCCGTAACACGGAACATCCAGAACGTGAATGCCGCAATAGGGATCTTGGTCAGATAGAGCATCATCCCAAAAAGCACCTGTCCGCTGACAAAAAGCACTCCCGCATAGATACCTAAAAGCTCTACGAACACCAACATCACCACAAAGATCACCAAGATCATAGTGCCGTTCATACGCTTCAATCCACGCTCGATCTTTTTCAAGATACGCAAACGGTGGATATAGGTATATATCGGCTTGGCAAGTCCTTCCCATACTATCTCTTCGAAGAGAATAAACAGAAGTACGAAAAAGAGTTGTATAAGTGTAATAAGTCGCTGTTTGATACGTTGTAGCATGATACCCTTCCCTCTGTCATCATTAGGTGTCATTATATCTAAATCTGTATGGTTTCAGTGTTATGGTTCGTTATAATGGAATATAAATGGGGGATATATTTAAACAGGGAGAATCCCTGTAGGTATCCCACATGGGGATACGGAGAGGAGAAGAGATTACTTTCTTCTAAGCTCTTTAATACGTGCCGCTTTACCTTTAAGCTCTCTAAGGTAGAAGAGTTTCGCACGTCTAACACGACCACGTCTAAGTACTTCGATGCTCTCGATAGACTCAGAATAGAGAGGGAAGATTCTTTCAACACCAACAGAGTTAGCACCGATCTTTCTTACGATGAACGTTCTACCTGTCCCTTGACCTCTAATAGCGATACAAAGACCTTCGTAGTTCTGAACTCTGGTCTTGTCACCTTCTTTAATTCTTACTGCAACTCTGAGCGTATCACCAGCTCTGAATTCAGGAACACTTTTACCTTCCAACTGCGCTTTTTCAAAGCTTTCAATGTATTTATTTCTCATCTGTTATACCTTTTTTGTATAAGTCTGGCCGGAAATACTTCGTTTTGCACAAAGCCAACCCTCTTTTTAAGTCCGTGATTCTACTATGATTACCCTTTAAAAATTCTGAAATCACTTCATTTCCCTCATAATTGTTCGGTTTTGCAAATGAAGGGGCTTCCAGCAAAGGGGATTCAAAGCTCTCAACACTTAACGAATCACTGTTCCCCAGCACTCCGTCAATGTTACGGCTTACAGCATCACAGACCACCATACTCGCCAACTCTCCGCCTGTAAGAATGTAATCACCAATGGAAAAAAGCTCATCGGCATGCATCTCGATAATACGCTCATCGATCCCTTCGTAACGACCGCTCACAAGAACCAGATGGGACTTTGTCGCCAAACGTTTCGCATCGTTCTGCTTAAAGGGTTTTCCTACCGGTGTCATAAAGACGATATGCGCCTGAGGTGAATCGGCTTTGATAGAGCGTATCGCATCATCAAGAGGCTGTGGGGTCATCAACATACCCGCACCACCACCGATCATCGGCGCATCGACACGGTTATGTTTATCAGTCGTAAAATCTCTCGGGTTACAAAAATCGATACTTAGACGTTTCTCTTCAATGGCACGTCCTAAGATGCTACCGTGAAAATAGCCTTCGATCAATTGGGGGAAAAGGGTCAGAAATGTAAAGCGCAATCTCTTAACTCGCTTCCAGTACATCTTTGGCATCTTTGACACGAATGATCTTCGCATCGGTATCCGCCTCGATGATATACCGGTCTATATAAGGGAGGAGAAACTGCTTTGGCATACCCTCTTCGACCAATGCCTCATCGGTACGGATAAAGAGGTAATCCACATCCGCCATCCGTTGTATCTCCTCTACTTTTCCAAGAAGCATCTCATCTTCACGTACCTCACAGCCGATAATATCGAACCAAAAGTGCTCTCCTTCATCAAGATGACAAAGTGCTTTGGTCTGATCTTCATCCGCATAGAGTTTGACATTGGTCAGACGTTTAGCCGCATCGATACTCTCAAAGCCGCTAAAACGTACCGTTCCACGTTTTAAATTGATATCGGAGATGGTCAACTCGCCACGGGAGCTTTGAAATGTCGCACCTTTTTTGAACTGTTCTGGAAAATCTGTATGAAGATGGAACTTCAGGTCACCCCAAAGTCCTACGGTTCGCCCGATCTGGGCAATGAAGAAACGCTCGTTAGCCATCGATCAATCCACGGCTTTTACGTTGACACGGTAGTTATTCCCGCCTTTGGCCTTACAGCCGGAGATAACGGTCTTGATCGCATTGATCATCTTTCCCTCTTTTCCGATGAGTTTACCGACATCTTCACTGTGTGCGTAGATGGTGATCTCATCGAAGCCTTCATCCATAGGCTCGATCTCGATAGAGATCATCTCAGGATGGTTTACCAACAATGTGGTATAGGCTTGAAGGAAATCCGTTACCATAAGGTCTTATTTCTTACCTGCAAGTCTTTTTACAGTTGGGCTCATTTGTGCACCAACAGAAAGCCAGTAGTTCAATCTCTCTTCATCAAGAGTCAACTCTTTGTTCGCAGATACTGGATTGTAGTGACCGATAGACTCGATCCAACCACCATCTCTTCTCTTTCTGCTGTCTGTTACTACGATTCTGTAAAACGGCTTTTTCTTTCTACCCATTCTTGTCATTCTGATCACTGTCATTGTTTTTCCTTAAATTTTTAGTTTCTATTCTTTCGATACTCGTGCCGGAGGATCAACACCGTATCTGCTGCACAAGTCCTGACAACTGCCTTTTAATGACTCAACGCACTCATCAAGACTTTTGGAACGCGATTATACCCAAACCTTGTTTAAGATTTTATAAAATGGTTTGCCTATCGTTTAAAACATAGGCAAACATCTATGCTATCTAGGCATGCCAGGGAATCCGCCTCCGCCTTGCATCTGTTTCATCATATCCTGCATCTGCTTCATGCCGTTCTTTCCTGAGAGTTTCTTCGCCAGTTTCGCTGCTGATTTGAACTGCTTGAGCACACGGTTCACCTGTACCTGATCAAGCCCTGCTCCCGCTGCGATACGGCGCTTACGCATATTGTTGAGCAGATCGGGGTTCTCACGCTCTTTGGGTGTCATGGAAGCGACCATCGCTTTGATCATCTTGATCTCTTTGGAGTTCTCCAGGTCCATATCGCCGATCTGCTTTGCCATATTCCCCATACCCGGGATCATGCTCATAAGCGATTTCATGCTTCCGAGCTTCTTCATCTGCTCCATCTGATCAAGGAAGTCGTTGAAGTTGAACTGCCCCTTCTTGATCTTCTGGGTCATACGCTTTGCTTCTTTGGGGTCGATAGCGGCTGCCGCTTTCTCTGCAAGGGACTCGACATCCCCCGCACCCATCAGACGGCTCACAATTCGGTCTGAAATGAACTGCTCAAGATCAGGCATCTTCTCACCCGCACCGATAAAGCGTAGTGGCACACCGACTTGCTGAGTAAGTCCGAGCGCGACCCCACCTTTGGAGTCACCGTCGAACTTGGTCAAAATAACACCCGTAATACCGATCTTCTCTTTAAAGGTCTGTGCCGTACGTACCGCATCCTGCCCCGTCATGGCATCAGCCACATAGAAAAGTTCATCAGGCTGTGCCACCTTCTTGATACGTGCGAGCTCATCCATAAGCTCATCATCGATCGCCAAACGTCCGGCGGTATCGATCAGCACGACATCATAAAGCTCATCTTCGGCTTTCTTCAGACCGCGTTTAACGATCTCTTCGGGAGTTGCGTTCTCATCGGCTACCAGATCGACATCGATCTGAGAAGTGATCTGTTTAAGCTGCTCGACCGCTGCCAAACGCTGAAGATCCGCGGCAATGACAAGCACCTTTTTCTTCTTCTGCTCTTTGAGGAAATAGGCCAACTTCCCTGTTGTGGTCGTCTTACCCGAACCTTGCAGACCGATCATCAATACAACGGTCGGCGGTTTGGAAGCGAAAGTAAAGCCTTTGGGTGCGCCCTCGATGGTCAGGATATCGGTCAACTTGCTCTGGAGTGCGGCAAGGAAGTTATCTTTCCCTACCCCTTTGACCTTGGTCTCTTTCTCTACGGAGGAGATCAGGTCTTTTACCACTTTATGGTGCACGTCAGCTTTAAGCAGTGACTTCTTCAGCTCGGTCGTCGCCTTTTTCAGTGCCTTCTCATCATCATGGAAACGGATCTTTCCAATGGCATTTTTAAAACTGTCGGTTAATGTATCGAACATCTTCTACCCTGTGTGTTAAAATTTCGATGCCGCGCTGTTATACGCTACACCCTTTATGCTTCCTTTAGAAGCCAATGAATGACGTGATTTTACCCAATTTGGGCTTACACCGCCGTTACCATCATAGCTGGCTATTTATAGCGCGCGATATCCTTAGGCTCTTTGGCTTCAAAGAGATAATCAAATATCTTCATCTTTGCCGAGTGGAGTAAAATGCGCTTAGACTGCGTACGACTACCGTACTGTTCATCGCCGACGATCGGATGCCCTACGTGTGCGGCATGCAGACGTATCTGATGGGTTCGTCCCGTTTTGATCTCGATGTTCACTTTCGACTTCTTCCCCTGTACCTCTTCAGGCTTAATAAGCGTATATGCCTTTTTCCCGCGCACAGGGTCGATCATGGAGAAGGCCTTTCCCTTCTTGATGGTATGGATCGGCTCATCGATCTCGATGGGTTCATAGACCACCCCCTCGACCCATGCGACATAGTGCTTCTCAACCCTGCGGTTCTTGAACTCCTTGATCGCCTTTTCAATAAACTCATGGTTTTTCCCCAACAAAAGGACACCGGAAGTATCTCTGTCAAGGCGGTGCAGCAGCTCTGCCCCTTCAATAGCATCTTGAATATCATAACTGTCGACTTGTGCGGGCTTATTGACCGCAATGATATTCTCATCCTCATAGAGGATCTCAATATCTTCAGGGTATTCGATACGAAACTTCGTATCCGTACTGATCTCCGCTCTGGCGATCTTGACCTGCTTATCTCCGACATAGACCAACCCTCGGTCGATCAACTCTTTTGCTTTTTTATTAGAGAGCCCTTTTTGCTCCGCTAACACTTTATATGCTTTTTCTCTTGCCATTGTTTCCCTTTATTCTACTATCTCTTCTTGCCACTTCTTAAATGCTTCCGTCCAAGGAAACACCAATAGCTTGACCTTACTGCTCTGTCCTGACTTCAAGACGATCTCACCCTTGGGTACTTTGAATGTCTTGGAGAGGAACTTTATCAACTCTTTGTTCGCAGCACCTTCGACCGCAGGCGCTTTAATACGTACTTTGATCGCATCTTCTCCGTACACTTCACACCATGCATTCTTACTCGCACCCGGTTGTGCTTTGATACGAAGATGCACCATCCCATCTTTTACCTCATAATACATCTTCTATGCTCCTTATGATCGGTTCAAGATCGACACGGCTCTTTAGACGTGTTGGTTTTAGTATACCATACGATATCATACGTCGGGAGAGGGAGGATGCCTCTACCACACTGATCCCCTCAACTGCTTCAAAAATGTCACGCTGGTTGAAGTAGTGTGGGCCGGAGATGATACGACATCCGAACTGTGCCGCTTCTGCCGCATTGTGCCCGCCTACCTCAACGAACGATCCTCCTAGTATCACCAAGTCGCTCAAAGCATACATATCGACAAGAAGGCCCATCTTGTCAATGAGTACCATTTGACTTTCAAACGTTTCCGCATCCGAAAAGCGATGCCAACTTCTTCCCGTCTCTTTCGCTTTTTTTGCAACCATATCCGCAACCTTGTCAAAACGCTCCGGATGTCTGGGGACGATCAGAAGCTTTGCTTCAGGAAAATGTGTAACAAAGGAATCAAACGCATCGAGTATCAATGCCTCCTCCCCTTCATGGGTACTGGCAGCACAAACGACCAATCCTTCGGGTTTGGGGTAGTGCTTTAGAGGCTGAGGCAACTGTGCGAGCTTGATATTCCCCGTTACAAAGACATTTTGAGCCCCCAGTTCCTTTAAGCGCATGCTATCTAGCTTCGTTTGGGCATAGACCTCATCGATATGACGGAATATCGCACGGTACAGCCATGCCATCCGGCGATACTTCGGAAAAGAACGGTCACTCATACGGGCATTTATCAGTACTGTTTTTGCACCTTTTTTTTGTGCAAGTGCAAAGAGCAGGTACCAAAACTCCGCCTCCATGACCACAAGTATCTTCTGTGGACGTACCCATCCGAATAATAACGTCTCGAACGGCAGATAGCGGCTCTGTACCGTATAGCCCAAGATCACGGATCTGCCTGATTGTGTTGTCGTACTCATCCGAAGCAGATGCTGAGGCAATGCTTCAACAATAGGTCTGATCGCCCTCGCCTCCCCAAAACTACAGGAGTGGAACCAGACACCCCCGCCTTCCAAAGGCGGATTTCTCCATAGAAAAAATCGTGCAGGTATCGATTCCCGATACTTTGCTTTAAATGAGAGAAAAATAAGAAAAGGAAGTGCGATAAGATAGATCAGAATAGAGACAATAGAGTATAGATAGAAAAACAATGCAACCGCCTTCATAAATAGAGCGGCGCTTCCGCACCACTCGCTACATGCCGAAGGTGACGTAGTTACGCTTCAGCTGTCTCCGTCTCAATGTAGAGGATACGTCCACAGTGAGGACAGTTAACGATCTCTTCACCTTTGATCACTTCAGCATAGGTCTTGTCGTTCAGTTTCATATAACAGCCGTAACACGCCTGTTTTTTCACCGGTGCAACAGCAGTGTTCCCCGCCCATACACGGATCTTCTCATAGAATGAAAGAACTTTTTGCTCTATCTCCTGACTAAGTGCCTGTCTCTTCATAAAGAGCTCTTCTTTGGCTTTTTCGATCTCCGCTTTCTCCGCTGCGACCTCTTCGTTCACGGCATTGAACTTCTCTTGAAGCTCTGCAAGCTTCTCTTCAACCTCTTTAAGCAATGCTCTTTTGGTCTCATTGATCGTTTGAAGTCTTTCGATCTCTTCATTGGCGAACTTCATCTTCTCTTTGGCGATATCTTCTTCCAAAGAGAGTGCTTTCATCTCCTTTTCCGTAGAGATCTCTTTGGCTTTTTTTGCATTTGCCGCCAACTGCTCGTTCAAAAGTGTCAACTGCTCTTCGAAGGCTTTTATCTTCTCTTCGTTCTCGGCGATATCATTCTTTAGTGCATCCAGCTCAGCCTGAGCCGCATCGATCTTCTTCTGTGCCTTTGCGATCTTCTTGTCCGCCGCTTCCAGCTGTGGGATATAGCTATCGATCGCTTTGTCGATTTTAGAAAGCTCTATAAGCTCTTTTAGGTGTTTGTTCAATCTCGATCCTTTAGGAGGTTTTGAGGAATTTTAAAGTGTTTCAAAATGAAACGGATTTTTAGAATTCGCAATTATAGCCAAAATAGGTAAAACTTTCAATTCTTCCAAGAGTATCTCGGCAAAAAAACGCTCACTTTCATAGTGACCTATCTCTACCATCATCAACTTCTCACTCAGTGCTTTCATTGCATCGTGGTACTTGATATCCCCGGTTAAAAAGCAGTCTGCGTTCACTTCGTCAATAAGCGAGGCCCCCGCTCCCGTGGTCATTGCAATAGAACGGATAGTCTCTTTTTTTCCGATGACTTTAAGTGTGGGAAGGTCCAGTTTCTCTTTAATGTGCATAAGCAGGTCATGGTAGTTCCATTCTCCTTCAGCTTGACAGATAAAAGGAACCTCCTCTTTCAGCGTAAATCCAAGTACTTTTTCAAATACATAGCGGTTCAGATGGGTTTGGTCGAAGTTGGTATGCATCGCAATAAGCGACTGCTTTTTCAAAATAAGCTTCTCTATGAGATTGGCAGGGTACTTCGCAAGATCAAGCTGTGCTAATTTCCCAAAGATCAATGGATGATGCACCACGAACAGTGTCCTCTCCTCAGCCTTTTCGATCATCTCCTCATCAATATCAAGAGAGACAACGATCTGCGAGACCTCACGGCTCATATCACCGACGATCAGACCTGAGTTGTCCCATTTTTCCTGGAGTTCAAAGGGGCTGATGTTATCTAAATGATTATAGATCTCTTGTAAAAGCATATAATAACCTTCTTTCTTCAAATGTAGTAGGTCGTATTGCCCTCAATACGACATAAGATAATTTGCCTATTTAATAGTATGCCGTATTCAGGGAATACGACCTACGCATTCACCCTTGCATTTCTCTCCTCTTCCTGCTCTTTATAAAGCTGTGCACATCCAATAGCAAGCTCTCTTACCTTCAAAATATAGTTCTGTCTCTGCGCCTGGGAGATCGCTTTTCTCGCATCAAGCACGTTAAAGGCATGAGAAGCTTTCATACACTCATCATACGCTGGAAGCGGCAATCCTTTTTCAAGACAGAGCTTGCACTCTTCGCTGGCATCATCGAAGTGTCTAAAGAGCTTCTCTACCGTAGCCACTTCAAAGTGGTACTTACTGAACTCATACTCGCTTTCTTTATGTACATCGGCATAGGTGGTCACCTCATCACCGTTACGGTTCCAGACAATATCAAAGACACTCTCAACCCCTTGCAGATACATTGCCAGACGCTCCGTACCATAGGTAATTTCAACCGCTACAGGGTCACACGCAATACCACCTACCTGCTGGAAGTACGTAAACTGTGTTACTTCCATCCCGTCAAGCCAAACCTCCCAGCCAAGTCCCCATGCACCCAAGGTCGGGGACTCCCAGTTGTCCTCTACAAAACGTATATCATGCTCTTTAAGGTTAAGTCCCAGATACTCCAGTGACTTGAGGTAGAGCTCTTGAATGTTGTCAGGGCTTGGCTTGATGAGTGCCTGAAACTGATAATACGCACCTAGACGGTTTGGGTTCTCCCCGTAACGTCCGTCTGTCGGACGGCGGCTTGGTGCCACATAGGCAGTTGACCACGGCTTGGAGTCAAGGCTTCTTAGAAGCGTTGCCGGGTGGAAGGTCCCTGCACCTGCGGGAATATCGTACGGCTGGACAATATTACACCCCTGCTTGGCCCAGAACTGCTGAAGTTTAAGTAGTAGTTCGCTAAAAGTAATTGCGTCTTTGTTCATGCTTTCTCTTTTTATTTGGATTTCTCGGTAGATTCGGTTTTTACCACAAATAATGGTCAAAATCCAATGTACCATATTATCGGGATGCGGGCGATCAACGGAAGTGCCTGTAGGGCATCCCGACCTACAGTATTTACAGGATCACTTCAATTTCAGAAGAGTCTAGCTCCACCTTTTTCGCTTTGGAGATCCTGTCTTCCTGAAGCTTCACTCTGAGTTCATCATCCTGCAGTGCCATGATCTGAATGGCAAGGTAAGCGGCGTTGACCGCTCCGGCTTTACCGATGGCAAGTGTTCCCACAGGCATACCCGCTGGCATCATTACTGTGGAAAGGAGTGCATCCTCCCCTTTGAGCGGGCCACTCTCCATAGGCACACCAAGAACCGGTTTGGTCGTTGTAGCTGCCAAAGCACCTGCGAGGTGTGCTGCCATTCCCGCAGCAGCGATGAATACCTGTGCACCCTTCTCTTCTGCATTTTTAATGTAGTTCTTGGTTCTCTCAGGACTTCTATGCGCTGAAGAGATGATCAGCTCATACGGTACACCGAACTTCTCCAAAGTCTTTGCACACTCTTCCATAATTGCGTAGTCACTCTTACTTCCCATTACGATCGATACGAATTTCACCTGTTTTTCCTTCTTAAATATCTAATTGGTCTTAAATACATACATCAACCCAAACTTCTGGGTTCATGTCTATATTCGAAGTCAAAGACGGGTTTACCCGTCACATTTAGGCTCCATGCTCATCGGCGTGGAGTCCTCTTTGAGTCCTTTTTTCTCCAACGCTTCATCGATCTTTCTTCTAAGAATGGTATAGCCCGGAAGCGTTGTAGGGAGCATGATCTCATTAAGATCACCGCTATGTACACACTCCTTTTCTTTACCCTCTTTGGTGAGGATCTTCTTGAAGGTCAGCCAATACTGTCCTGCTACCTCATCGATCTTGCCGATCTCATTGTCGACCAGATCGACCGTTGCACCTACCGGCAGTACGATCTCGACACTGTCACCGACACAGGTTTTATCTTTACATTTCCATGTCGTTCCCGCTTCATTGACCAATCCTGCTACCTGATGGGTTCCGTACTGAATGGAGAAGCCGTGAGACTCCGTATCGTTTCTCTCGAACGGTCTTGAGACAAGGTAGGCATCGGTAAAGCCACGGTTTTGTGTTGTACCCAGTTCTCTTTGATAACGCGAAGGCTCGAAATCATCCGCATAGAAATCATCGATAGCGTGGCGATATGCTTTGGTCACGACCCCCGCATAGTACGGCGACTTGGTACGCCCTTCTATTTTAAGAGAGTCGATCACCCCGCTGTCAAGGATCTCGTTTATATGAGATGCCATATTCATATCTTTGGCATTCATGATGTAGGTACCGATCCCCTCCTCTTCATCAAGACGGAAGGTCGTTCCCGTTTCAGGATTGTGTGCATAGACCTCATATGGGAAACGGCAGTCATTTGCACAGCTTCCGCGGTTGGGTACACGTCCGGTCTGAAGTGCAGAGATCAAACAGCGCCCTGAGTAGGCAAAACACATCGAACCGTGTACAAAGACTTCCAGTTCCATATCCGGCAGATGGTTTTTAATGGCTTCACAGTCTTTGAGACTGATCTCACGTGCCACGATGATACGCTTGACCCCAAGGTCGTAGTAGACCTCCGCATCCATCGCGTTCATGACATTCGCCTGAGTCGAGAGGTGTACGGGAATATCGGGCGCGATACGGTGTGCGATCTTCACCACCCCCGGGCTTGAGACGATGAGTGCATCAGGATTGAGCTCTGCGATCTTGGCGATGTGGTTCTCATAGAGCTTGATCTGGGAGTTGAACGGAAACGAGTTGACCGTCGCATAAACCTTCTTACCACGCGCATGGGCATACGCAATCCCCTCTGCAAAGGAGTCCATATCGAACTCTTTTCCTGAACGGATACGAAGTGAAAAGGTACTCGTACCCCCATAGACGGCATCGGCACCATAGTTGAGTGCGATCTTCATCTTTTCAAGATTACCAGCCGGTGCTAAAAGTTCTACTTGATTTTCCTGTGTCATTGTATTCCTGATCTCTATGATTAAATGACACTTATTTTACCCTATTAGTAGTAAAGAACAGGTTTTATGATAAAATTACTCTCATGAAAACAACACGAATTGATCTGCACAACCACACCACCCGCTGTAATCATGCCGAGGGTACTGTAGAAGCGTATGTCCAGCGTGCTATTGAACTTGGCATCGATATCTACGGTTTCTCAGAACATGCTCCAATGAACTTTGACGAAGGGTATCGTCTCTCTTTTGATGAGATGGATGCTTATGAGAATGATATTCTGGCACTCAGAGAAAAATACAAAGACCAGATCGATATCCGCTTGGGCTATGAAGTGGACTGGCTGCCCGGGCACATGGATGAACGGGTACTGAATGCCGATGTCGACTACCTCATCGGTTCGGTACACTTCATCGACAAATGGAGCTTTGACAACCCTGAGTTCATCGGCAGCTGGGAAGAGCGTAATGTAGATGAGATATGGGAAGCCTATTTTGAAGCAACCGAGGCAATGGCAAAATCAGGTAAATTTGATATTGTCGGACATTTTGATCTTATCAAGGTCTTTAAGTATTTGCCTAAAAAAGATGTGCGACTGCTTGCTAAAAATGCCCTTAAAGCAATCAAACAGAGCAATATGGTACTGGAGATCAATACTGCAGGACTGCGTAAACCCATTGGTGAACTCTACCCTTCCCGTCCATTATTGGAAGAGGCGTATGCGTTGGATATTCCTATCACATTCTCATCTGATGCCCATGCGATCAATCAGATCGGGTTTGCCTATGAAGAGGCGCTTAGAGCGGCAAAAGAAGTCGGATATACCAAGGCGGTCGCTTTTCAATGCCGGGATCAAAAATTGATTAATTTTTAATCAATTTCCGTGGAGAAGATTAAAAAGATTGTGGCTATAATGTAGAGACAAATTTTTAATCAGGAGAATTACATATGGGTAAATTCGTTAACAACATCGATGAGTTTTTTAAGTTTTGCGAGGAGAATGAGGTTGAATTCGTTGACCTTAGATTTACAGATATCAAAGGGGCATGGCACCACCTGACATACAGAATGAGCGCGGTCAACAGAGAAAATCTTGAAAACGGTTTCCCTTTTGACGGTTCATCTATTGACGCATGGCAGCCGATCAATGAGTCTGACATGATCCTCAAGCCGGATGTCCCAACAGCATTCCTAGACCCATTCACGGCAGACTCTACTATTATTGTATTCTGTGATGTTTATGATATCTATAAAGGTGACCTCTACGAGAAGTGTCCGCGCTCCATTGCCAAAAAAGCACTCAAACACGCTGAAGAGATCGGTGTTGCCGATGCTGCATACTTTGGTCCTGAGAACGAGTTCTTTATCTTTGACCATGTTGAATTTACAGACAATATCAATGAAGCAGGATACAGAGTAGACTCGGAAGAGGGTGAGTGGAACGATCCTTCAAGATTTGACGATATCGGCAATATGGGACACAGACCAAGAACCAAAGGCGGTTACTTCCCAGTACAGCCGACAGACTCCATGGTAGACCTTCGTGCCGAAATGATGCTTCTTCTTGAAGAGGTAGGTCTTGAAGTTGTTCTTGGACACCACGAAGTAGCGCAGGGGCAAGGTGAGATCGGTATCGTATTCTCCGACATCATCGGTGCAGCGGACAATGTACAAAAGTACAAATATGTGGTTAAAATGGTAGCGCACCTCAACGGTAAAACAGCAACATTCATGCCTAAACCGCTCTTCGGGGACAACGGTAACGGTATGCACGTACACCAGTCCCTCTGGAAAGACGGAAAGAACCTCTTCTACAAAGAAGGAAACTACGGTAACCTCTCTGAAATGGCTATCCACTATATAGGCGGTATCTTCAAGCATGCTCCTGCGGTCGCAGCGTTCACAAACCCAAGTACAAACTCTTACAAAAGACTGATCCCGGGATTTGAAGCACCAAGCATTCTCACTTACTCAAGCCAGAACAGATCAGCTTCATGTCGTATCCCGTATGGTGCAGGAGAGATGGCTACTCGTATCGAGATGAGATTCCCTGACTCAACCGCATGTCCTTACCTTGCATTCGCGGTAATGATGCTTGCAGGTCTTGACGGTATCAAGAACAAAACCGTTCCTGTCGGTCCGATGGATGAAGACCTCTTTGAACTTACTCTGGATGAGATCCGTGATAAAGGTATCCCTCAAATGCCACACACACTTCGTGAAGCACTTGAAGGTCTTATTGCCGACAACGACTTCCTCAAGCCGGTATTTACCGATGAGATGATCGACACATACCAGCACTATAAGTTTGAAACTCAAGTTTGGCCGGACGAGTCCCGCCCGACAGCGTTTGAGTTCAAATCGACTTACTCTTGCTAAGTTCTCTTCCCGGGCTTTGGCTCGGGAGTTTTTTCTCTTCTTTCATTGTTTCCTCTTTTATCTCTTTTTCATACTTTGATCCAATCTTTTTTATTAGTATAGCCTGTATATCATTTTTTAATAAGGACATAAAATATCCATTCCAACATATCTTTATTATCAATGATTGCGAAGTTTATATGTGAAAAGAAAGAGAGATCAAAGACCGGGACTTTAGTCCCGCTGATCCCTATGGAGTAAAATTTAGTGTTTTGAAGCAGCAAACAGATCCTGTTTCTTCTCTTTTTTAAAGAAGGTAAAGTATGCCCACAGTATGGTACCGTAACCAAAGATAGAGAGGAACACCACACCGACCGTAACGGCTTCGAACATCTCCTTATAGGCAAAAGTATCGGGGATCATATGTACCAAGATAATGGAGAGTGCCCCTTTCATCCCTGAAAATGTCAAGATGAACCATCCCTCTTTGCCTACAGGTTTGATCGTATCGATCTTCTGACCGAAGAAAGCGAACTTTGCCATCATCAATGCACGGATGATGGTCGTAACGGCAAACATCGTCAATATCTCGACACGGTACTCCCAAAGTTTATGCGGTTCAACCATCTCCGCCAATGCAAAGAAAATAACGACCGCTGCAATATAGCCGAACTCTTTTGCCATCTCGTAGATGTACTCCATACGCTCTTGCGTGGTGGTCATAAAGCCGCTTAGGCGCAACTTGTCCAAAAAGTCCTTGCTCTTTTTTAGACGGATATGCTCCAGATCATCATCGATCCACGCTTTGGTCGCAATAACGGCAACGATAAGGGTCAAGATACCGCTGACATGGAAATGTTCGGCTAATACATAAGCTCCGTACGCCTCTACCACGAAACTAAAGAGCTCTCCTCGCTTATCGGAGTAGAGTTTCATCACAAGATAGGTCAGGTAGCCGATCGCCAGCCCCAGCAGGGTACTGACCCCAAAGACACGCAGGGCATCCATCCCTGCACTTGCTGCATCGATATGCCCTTGTAACATCCATGGCAAGCCGATATAGAAAAAAGCGATGACCGCCGTGGCATCATTACCTAGAGACTCCCCTTCAATGAGTACCTTGATATCGTGTCCTATACCCTGAAAACGTGAGAGTACCGACTGTACGCTCACCGCATCGGTCGCCATATTGATCGCAAAGAGCGCTACATAGGCTCCGGTCGTAAGTCCGGTAAAGATATCGAACGTATGCAGCAATGCACCAATGGCAATGGAGAATGCTACGGCAACTACTGCAAGGTAGAAGATGCTCCATGCATGCTTTTTGATATCTTTAAAACTTAAATGCAACGCATCTCCCATAAAGATAAGCGGGATACAAAACAGAATGACCGAAGTAAAGTGTTCGGTCAGGTCAATAGGGACTGTCGGTTTGAAGTAAGTATAGGTGATATAGGAGCCAGCAAGCAGGAGAAAGACCGAAGGGATCTTAAAGCGCGATGCGATCGCATCGGAAGCGATGACCAGTGTAAGAATGGTCATAAGCAGTATTTCGGGTGCAAAACTATGCATGGGTATCCTTTAGTAGTTGTTTTGTCTCTTCTAGACTCTTATAGCCTTTATGGCATACCATATGTCCATCTTCATCGACAATAACGATCGAGGGGAAAACATTCGCTCCCATAGAGCGCGCCTTGGCAAAGTCGTGGTACATCAGGGCCTCAATGCGTTGGGTCCCGTACATAAAAGCGAATTTACCACTGTTGCCAAAAAGCTGTTCATAGTAGCCGTAAAGAAGTCGGCTGTTGGTTATGTCTATACCTTGGGCATAGAATGCATGCTGTAGCGTATACAGATAACGCAGTGCCGCTTCATCTCCCAATATCTCACGCACGGTCACAACCGCTTTGCATGCAGGGTAGGTATCGTACTCAAAGTGCATTTTGTTCAAAAAGTGCTCATTGAAAGGCTGTTTTGTGCGTACTGCCACCTCTTGCCACTGCTGTTTTAAGTAGGCTTTGCTCTGCACATCCCAATGCATATCACCTTTGGTTCGCAACCCACCCATTACCAATGAGATGGTGTAGTGCTCTTTGCAGCTCTCTACGACCTTTTCGACCACAGGGGCAAACCCCCAGCACCATGAGCACATAGGATCTAAAACAAATATGATCTCTTTTTTCATCATTCCTCCCCAGTATGATCATAACATAAGCTCTCCCTTAAGGAGAACTCGCTATTGCGTAGTAGCTTTTGTAGTGTTTCTTGATTAGAAAAGTGTCCCGCTGTCTTCAGAGACAGGTGTCTTGGGTGCGATACGCGGTGGATGTAACGGGTCAGTATCATCAATCTCCTCTTGCGGATCTTCATCTATGTTGACCGTCTCCGCATAACCGATATCGTCATCTCCCTCTTGTATCTGCATCTGATCTTCCGTAGCGATATCTTCACTATCGACATCACTGATCATGTAACCGTCATCATCCACCGTATAGGTTCTCTCAGGCTGCTCCACATCGAACATATCGAGAGGCTCTTCACTCTTTTTAGGCAGTGGTGATATTTTGGTATAGAGCTCTTTACGCCCCTCATACTCACCTACATAGACCCCTTCGGGGACATCGAACTTACGCTTAAGCTCAGGATATTGAGAGAGGAGTTTTTTATAGTAGTAGGCAAATGCCGGTGCCGCGACCGCACCCCCTGTTGCACCTCTTCCGATAGGCTTGTTGTTATCTCTTCCGAACCAAACAATGGTCTCAATACTAGGAGAGTATCCACAGAACCACGCATCGACATTCTTGTTCGTCGTACCGGTCTTTCCTGCCAACTCTATCCCTTTGACACGGGCATTACGTCCCGTTCCCCGTTTAATGACATCTTCAAGGATACTCGTCATCAAATAGGCCTGTTCGGGGGTTGTGAAATCTGCGATCTCCTTCGGACGTGTCTCATAGATTACCGCACCCTCTTTAGAGACGATCTTGCTAACGAGTCTTGGTTCGATCATATGACCTTTGTTGGAAAAAACTGTATAGATCTGGGCCATTTTCAAAGGACTTAGCCCTAAATTCCCAAGAGCGATGGACATATCTCTAGGAATATGCGGTACATCCAAAAACGCCAAACGCTTACGAATGGTGCTCACCCCAATATCGGAAACAAGATTGATCGTTGCCAGGTTCCGCGAGTGAACCAAGGCTTCCCGTAAAGAGATGAACCCTTTGAAGTTACGTTCATAGTTACGTGGTGACCAGATCTTCGGTTTTCCATTCTGATAGTACTGGAAGGTACGTGCCAGATCGGTCAACGGACTGGCGGGGTTATATCCCATATCGAGTGCCGTTTGGTAGATAAACGGTTTAAATGCTGAACCGGGCTGACGTTTTGCCTGTGTCACACGGTTGAATGCCGAACGCTTATAATCAACCCCTCCAACCATCGTTAGGATATCTCCCGTACTACTCTCAACAGAGACGAACGCTGCATTGAGGTTAGAGTGTTTGGGATCCTCTTTATAGCGCTTCAGGGTCTTTTCATAGGCATAACGCACCGCCTCTTTGGCAATACGCTGCTGCTTCATATCAATAGTCGTATAGATCTTGTATCCGCCGGTTCTGACATCTCCGAGTTTGTTCTTGAAACGGCGTACCACTTCATCAACGATATAAGGTGCGATATTTTGTCGTAGTGATGTCTTATAGACCTTCGGTGACTCTTTGACCGCTTTAAGGTAGTCCGCTTCACTCAGCCACCCAAGGCTCTTCATACGATAAAGCACGTTATTCGCACGGTTAAGTGCTCTTTTGTAGTGACGTAACGGATTATAGTAACTCGGTGCATTGGGTATACCGACAAGCATCGCCGACTCTTTCAGTGTCAATTCGTTCAACTCTTTATGAAAGTAGCCATTAGCTGCGGTTTTGATACCAAAGTAGTTATTCCCATAGCTGATCTCGTTAAGATAGCGTTCGATAATCTGCTCTTTGGTCAAGACCTGCTCTATCTTGATCGCAAGTATCGCCTCTTTGATCTTACGTGCCAACTTCTTCTCATTGGTCAATATCTTATTCTTGATCAACTGTTGTGTAAGGGTACTTCCCCCCTCTACAAAACGCCCTGCACGGATATCTTTGACCACCGCACGTAAGATCGCATCGGGATTGACACCGTTATGCTCGAAGAATTTAGTATCTTCCATTGCGACCAGACCTTCGACAATAGCGCTGGGAAGTTCATCGTATCTGGCATAGAGTCTGTGCTGCTTCTTGAAGACATACGCCAGTTTCTCTCCGTTACGGTCATAAATGACCGAAGAGATCTCCGGCTTGTAGTTAATAAGCTTATCCGCATCCAACGATATCTCTTCGTATGCATAGATGAATGCCACCACCAATGCTACGCCGAAGATCATCGCCATGATGATGGACCCTTTAAGAAGACTAAACACTCAACCCCTTTTTTATTACTATTGTACCAAGTTAACGCTAATGAGCCGAAGAAGATGGCGGAGTTTGTTCGTCGATACCTTGGTATTGAGGATCACACGTAAAATGGGATGCGTAACCGTCGGCTGGCGTATCGCTCCTACCAGATAGTTCTGCTCCATCAAACCTTGCTGCATGAAACGTGCAAAGTCATTGTTCGGCACTTCAATAGGCAAGATAAGACTCTCGCACACCACCCCGCTCTCCTGTTCTGCGATCACCTGACGCTCCACAATTCTTTTACGTAGCTTCTTGGCATTTTTCTGGATGTAGCGCATATTGACATACGCCAATGCCGTATCAAAAACCGATGGTGCGGTGGCATAGATGACCGACTTGGCACGGTTCTCCAAAAAGCTGATAATGGTCTTGGAGGCTAAGATATATGCACCGTAACTGCCGTATGCCTTGCCCAGTGTGCCCATCTTGATGTGTCTTTCATGCGGTACAATGCCGTAGTGTTCAAAGATACCAAGCAGATTCTCACCCAATACCCCTGAAGAGTGCGCTTCATCGACAATGAGCAATGCTTCAAGTTCATCCGCCACATCAAAAATAGCTTTGGCACAGAGGTCACCCCCCATCGAATAAACCCCCTCCACAGCCACTATACGGCGTTTTGCCGAGTGAGCGAGCAGTTTTGCTTTGAGGTCTTCGGCATCATTATGCTTAAAGGTGACGACCTGATCCGGATGCAGTTGGGCTGCCAACTGTCCTGAAGCGTGATACTCCTCATCCAAAAAAAGCATATCACCTTTGCGTACCAACGCTTCGATGAGTGCAAGATTGGCTAAAAAACCACTTCCGACGATCATCCCCTCTTCAAAACCGTTGCGTTCTGCCATCTCCAGTTCGAACAAGCGGTGAATAGGATGATACCCATTGACAAGCTGACTGGCACGCGGTGCAAATGTATCGTACTCTTCCACCATCGCAACCGCTTTTTTGAACGACTTCTTTCGTTTGGCAAGTCCCAAATAGTCATTGGAAGCAAAATCATCCAACATATCGGAGTAGAGTGTGCGTTCTCTGAAACGCCCGGCTTTCTTGAGGGCTTCGAGTTCTTTTTCGTACATATTATTAACCTTTTAATCCATCGTCCATCTGTAGGGGTCGGCTTTATGTCGACCCTCTTTATTTCTATAAGAGGTCTATGTGGGTGCAGGTCTTATACCTGCCCTCAACCATTGAATGAGTCGGCACAAGACCGGCCCCTACAGTTTTTTACCGTACTTCCAATAAAAGCTTTTTAGAGAAAAGCATACCACAACTCCTCACTCTTCACTCCTCATTCCTCACTAAAAAAGAGCCACGGCTTCAACACTTCCACCTGAAGCCCCATTGCCGTACTCTCAAAGCCATTCACTTCAAGGATGTACTTCTTGCAAAAGCCCTCGACCATACAGCCTCCGGCTTTGCCTTGCCACTCTCCGCTTTGCAGGTAGGCTTCAAGATCTTTCTCATCAAATGGAGCAAAACGGTAGTGGGTGGCTGAAATATCGGTAAAAAGAAGTCTTTGCGTTTTGTAGTGGAGTGAGGAGACAATGGAGATACTTGAACCACTCTGTTTAAGCAGAATACGTCTGGCATCTTCCATATCTTTGGCTTTTCGTAAAATACTGCCATCGGCTGCTGCAATGACCGTATCGGCACATAGCAGCGGCACTTCCAGCCCATACAGCCGTTCTGCTGCTTCTAGTTTGCCTTTGCTTGCGGCATAGACAAAATCTTTGGCAACAGTGGTCGTTATCTGATCTTCATCAAAATCGGCAGGCTTTTGCTCAAAGTCAATACCTGCCTTACGTAACAGCAGTGCCCGACTCTCAGACTGGGAACAGAGGTACAACATTTATTCTCCTATAGGTCGGGGCGTCCCCACCCCGACATCTTCTATACAAATAATCAAACGATTATGTTTCGATTGTCAACGATCCTGTGTCGGGGTCAGGAGACCCCGACCTACAAACCTCTCAAACTTACCCCGATGAAAAGCGCTGCAACCCCCAACATAATGTTAATAGGCAGTAACAAGTTCGGTATCTTGCTTACCTTCGCTTTGGCTTCAGGCAGTTTCCCCGCTTTAAAAAGCTTCCATGCCGCTCTTCTTTGGATATACATATAGGTAAAATTGAGTGTCATCACTGTCCAGATGATCTCTTTGGATAGAAAAAGGGATTTGAGCGATCCATAGTATCCGTTGGTAGCGATCGCCATCATCAGCCCTGTAGCCAAAAGCGTGAGAATAAAGGGAATGACCAGATGAAAGAGCCGTCCGGTAATCTCTAACGTCTTGTCTAGTTTGATCTTGGGATCATCAATGCTCTGTAACACCGGATGTACCGCTACACGAATAGCGATCATCCCCCCTACCCAGACAAAAGCAGAGAGTACATGTAAAAAAACAACCAAATGTGACATTAGCAAAACTCCTTCTCATAAATAAAAGCGAAGCCACCGCACCGCAAACTACCACTCCTCACTCTTCTCTCCTCACTCCTCACTTAAAAGTGCATCTGCACTTTTAGTTCCCGCCCTCTAACACTTCAGCCAGATAGGTCTTCGCTTCTTCGATCGCTTCAGTGATCTTTTCAGGTTTTTTACCGCCTGCTTGAGCAAAGTCGGGGCGACCGCCTCCGCCTCCGCCTACGATCGGTGCGATCGATTTGATCCAATCTCCCGCTTTGACCGGAGTGTTCTTGGAACCTGCTGCCAAAAGGACTTTCTCACCCTTTTTCTGGAAGAGCATGATAGCGACATTCTCATACTTATTCTTCGCCTCATCGATCATCTCTTTGATGTCACCAGCCTGTACCTCATCGACAATGACATTGACACCATTGACATCGACAGGGGTCAACTCTTTTTTGGAGCTATTGAGTGCGGCTTTGAGCTCGCTTTTGAGTGTTTTGATCTCCTCTTTGAGCTTGCTGATACCTGCGATCGGATTTTGGTTCTTCACCTCATCTTTGATCTGTTCAAGTTCTGAGCGAAGTCCTTGAACCTTCTCAACTGCCGCACGACCACAGATCGCTTCGATACGTCTGACCCCCGCACTTACGCCACTCTCTTTGGTGATCATAAAGAGTCCTATCTGTGAGGCATTATCCACATGGGTTCCTCCACAAAGCTCAACCGAAGCATCGTCAAAGCTGACCACACGCACTTCATCACCATACTTCTCTCCAAAGAGCGCCATAGCACCGGAGTTCTTCGCCTCATCGACACTCATTAGCTCCGTTTTACGCGGGATCGCTCTGGCGATCTTGTCATTGACCCACGCTTCAACCTTTTGCAACTCTTCTGTACTCACCGCTTTAGGGTGCGAGAAGTCAAAACGCAGACGTTTGTCATCGTTAAGGGACCCTGCCTGAGAGATATGCTCTCCAAGTACTGCTCTGAGAGCTGCGTGCAGTAGGTGTGTAGCAGAGTGATGTTTCTCGATCTCCGCACGGGATGGATCGACAGTTGCAACCACCTCAGCATCAACGGAAAGTTTTCCTTCGACTTCAGAGAGGTTCATATCCAAAAACTTCTTCGTATCCTTCACTGCTACCTGCTCACTGCTACCTGCTACCTTGATCACTCCGCGATCTCCCACCTGTCCACCGGATTCTGCATAGAATGGGGTTTTCTCAAGCATCACCCAGCCTTTGCCATCAATCGCATCGACCTGTTTGAAGTTCTCATCAAGGAGTGCCAAGACTTTGGTACTTGTCTCAGTTGTCTCATAGCCGACAAACTCATTGAGCCCGAACTGTTCTTTAAGCTGTTTGAAATCTCCGCTTGTCGCTGCGTCACCTGTGCCTTTCCAGTTGGCTTTGGACTGTGCTTTCTGTGCTTCCATCTTGGCATTGAACACATCGATGTCAAGCTTGATGCCCTTCTCTCTAAGCATATCTTCAGTCAGGTCAAGCGGGAAACCGAAAGTGTCGTAGAGTTTGAACGCCACCTCTCCGTTAAAAGTATCGGTGGTCTTTTCAAGTTCTTGGTTAAAGAGTTTGATCCCTGCTTCAATCGTATCGAAAAAACGCTCCTCTTCAAGCTTCATAGAGGTTTTGATGGCTTCTTCTTTACTCTTGAGGTAACCATAGTGATCGCCCATCACTTCAATGAGCGCATCCACGAGCTTATACATAAACGGCTCTCTCAGCCCCAAAAGATAGCCGTGGCGGATAGCACGACGCATGATACGGCGAAGCACATACCCTCTCCCCTCTTTGTCGAAGTTCACACCCTGCGCAAGCAGGAAACTGACTGAACGGACATGGTCGGCAATGACACGGTAGCTAGCAGAGTTTGGCGCATCATAGTCATACGGCTTGCCTACCAGTTTACCGATGGCATCAAGCAACGGCTTAAAGAGGCTGGAGTGGTAGTTGTTCAACACACCCTCTTTAATGGCGACCACACGCTCCAGTCCCATACCCGTATCGATACTTGGTTTTGGAAGCGGATGGAGTGTACCTTGCTCATCTCTTTCGTACTGCATGAAGACAAGGTTCCAGATCTCAAGGAAACGGTCACCCTCGCCGCCCATCACATCTTCAGGGGAGTTAAAGTGCTCCTCTCCCTGATCGTAGAAGATCTCGGAACACGGTCCACACGGTCCGGTATCGCCCATCTGCCAGAAGTTGTCTTTGTCGCCAAAACGCATGATGCGGTCTTCGGAGATATGTTCTTTCCACATCTCATACGCTTCATCATCGCTGTCATGCACGGTTACCCATATCTTCTCTATCGGAAGCGCCAGATACTTTTTGGATGTTACGAACTCCCACGCATATGCGATCGCCTCTTTTTTGAAGTAGTCGCCGAAACTGAAGTTCCCTAACATCTCAAAAAAGGTGTGGTGACGTGCGGTATACCCTACGTTATCGAGGTCATTATGCTTTCCTCCTGCACGGATACAGGTCTGCGAAGAGGTCGCACGCGGCGGGTTTGGGATAGGTGCATCCCCTGTAAAAATGTTCTTGAACTGCACCATTCCGGCATTGGTAAAGAGCAGTGTCGGATCGTCAGGTACGAGTGGAGAACTTTCCACAAGCTGATGACCGCGTTCCTGAAAAAAATCCAAATATGCTTTTCTAATATCCATTGAAAATGATCCTATTTTATGATAAATTGGAGATATTTTATCGAAATTGTGGTTATTGGGAGGTAAAGTGAACTTTTTTCTCGTAAACTCAATATAGTTGTAGAGGATTCCTACAACTACATTTTTTTTGATTAAAAATAGAATGTACAGATATCGTCTTCAATATACTCAAAACTACCATCTTCATAGGTAAAACCTTCATCATAGATACACCGATAGGGGATATCGCCCTTACCATAACCTCTGCCATCCTCAATAAAGACAGGGTCATCCGGTGTACCATAGAGCCCGTCAAGATCAAAAGTACAACGTTCTCCGGGAATAAATGAGAACTCTCCGTTAGGGGCGGTCATATAGGTTGGTGTCTCGACTCCATACGGATCGATACAGCTATAATAGACCTCCGATATCGAGTACCCGTTCTTATCGATAAGAAAGAGTGATACCATATCACTTTGCGGAACTCTTGCACCGTCATAAAAACCGTCGTCATAACCATCATCATAACCATCGCTGTAACTGCCACAACCACTTAATAGAAAGGCTCCTAAAAATACAGCGATATATCCTATTCTCTTCATTCTCTTCTCCTCAATTTTGATGGTACTACTATAGAGAAAAATCGTTAGGAAATTGTGAACAACTAAAGATAGTGTTGCAGTAGTGCTGCGATCTGTTCGCTACCGTCACGTTCGACAATCTCCATAAGCCCTTTGCTTTTGGCAGTAAGGTCTTCATCCAGCAGTGCCAAGATCTTCTTTGTCTCTATCTCATCTTCACGCATCAGCCATGCAAGCTCTTTCTCCACTAAAAATTTCGCATTGTGATACTGGTGGTCGCTGGCTGCATAGGGGTAAGGGATAAAGAGTGTCGGCAGTGCCGTAGCCGAAAGCTCCCAAAGCGTTGATGCTCCTGCTCTGGCAATGGCGAGGTCCGCCTCTTTCATATAGTCGGCAAGCTTTGTCGTAAACCCAAACACCTCCGCTTCGATACCCAATGCTTCATAGGCATTTTGCACCTCATCGATATTACGAGCCCCCGCTTGATGGATGATCTTGATCCCGCGTGCTTTCAGCTCCGGTGCGATGGAAAGCGCCAGTTCGTTGATCGCTTTGGCTCCTTGTGAACCGCCCAGAAATATCACCGTACGTACCTTTTCTCTGATACGGGCATTCTCAAAAAAGACCTCTTTGACAGGATAGGCTTTAATGGGGCTCTCTTCCAAATAGGAGGAGATGAACACATCGGAATAGGGCTTAAGAAGCTTGTTCAAAGAGCCAAGTGCGGCATTTTGTTCATGAATGACCAGTGGGATACCCAGTGTCTTTGCCGCGATCGCCGTTGCCGCAGAAGAGAATCCTCCAACGGAAAAGACTACCTTTGCCTTGTGTTGCTTAAGCAGTTTACGTGCTTTGAGTATGGCTTTGAACATCATCCAAAGCGATGCAAGCTTACCGACTCCCCTCTGATTGACCACTCCTTTGGTCTCTAAAAAATATTTGGCACCAAAATCCTCATCCGCTTCGAACCACTGCTTGTCCTGCCCTTGGGTAGAGCCAATGTAAATCAACTGTGTTGGTAGCGTTGAGCGTTGAGCGTTGAGCGTTGAGTCCTCTCCCTGATTACTCTTGTCAGTACTGCTGACAAGTTGCTCTTTAACTGCCTTTACAATAGCAAGGTGTCCGCCTGTTCCGCCGCCAGTCATGACTATGCTCATCTTATTTCCTTCACTCTTTTGGGAATTCACGATTAACTGCAACTTTGTTAAGAATCTTTGTTCTCATTAGGTTACAGATAAAAGCTTTTCAATAGAAAAGCATACCAACATTATTCATTGTTCACTATTAATTATTCATTACTTAGAGGATATTCCCATGCATATCACGCGGTACTTTCTTGGAGATCATCAGTACCATTCCTATGGCGATACACATTGCCATGATGTGAGACCCCCCGTAGCTCAAAAACGGTACTGCGATCCCTTTGATCGGTGTAATTCCGGCGATCCCGTAGGCATTGAGTAAAAAGGAGTACCCAATCAGCAATCCGACTCCGATACTGAACAGATAGTACATAGGATCTTGTACTTTCGATGCGATCTTGAAGATACGGAAGATCACGAACAGTATCAGGAAAACGACCAAAGCAATACCGATAAAGCCTAGCTCCTCGGCGATCCCTGCTAAAATAAAGTCTGTATGTACCTCAGAAAGATACCCTAGTTTGAACTGTCCGTTTCCCAATCCCTGTCCCCAGAAAGCGCCGTTATGTATGGCATTTAAAGAGTTAGATATCTGCCAAGGCTCCTTGACACTCGACTCTACCCGAAGATTTTGAACAGAATCAAAAGGCAGTACCGACAATACCTTATCCTGTACGCTGACCCACCAACTCTTGATACGTGCCATACGGTGAGGGGCTAGGAAAATCAACGCGATCACTCCTGCAAACGCGGAGGAAAGTAGTGTCAAAAAGAATTTATATGAACTTCCGACCAGTAGAAAAAGGGTCATTAGTGTTGCTCCTAGAACGACCACTTGGCCCAAGTCCTTTTGAAAGATCGCGATCAAAAAAACAGCAAAAAGAAAAACCCCCAAATAGGGGGCGAACATCTTTACCTCTTCCCAGAACCCCATACGCTCCTTGTCACCTAATTTCCGTTTAAAACTCCAAGCAAGAAAGAATATGAAGCCCACTTTAAAGAATTCTACAGGTGCAAGCGAGATAGGTCCTAGATGTATCCAGCGCTTGGCACCACCTACAGCATTGACCAGCGATGCAGGAAGGAACTGCATCAGAAGCATCAAGAAGAAAAAGAGTACAAAAAGTAAAATACCGATACGGGAGAACCACCTCTCCGGCTCCAGTCGGCTTAGTATCACCATAGCCACCAATCCCACGAACACAGCGATCCCTTGACGGATCAGGAAGTGAAAACTTCCGTAGTCAAAATGCTGTACTGTATAGACCGATAGTGAGTAGTCCATTACCAGTGATAGTGTCAATAGTGCCATTACGGCACCTAAAAGCGGTTTATCGATCATGTTGTTTTACTTTCTTTGGTATGATGAAAAGTATTTTATCGAATTTACCAAATAAGTTTGATAAAATTCACTATTAAAATCGGGGAGAGGTATATGCACGAAGAGAAGATCAAGAACCGGGCGATCCACCAACGCACCAGTAAGATCACCGGTCTGTTCTTGCTATTGCTTCTTGCCATGGCGATCTTTCTTCTTTCTATTATCGGTACGATTACATCCGACCGTCATATCCCCAGCCAAGAAGCGATCATCCATGACCGATCACTTCGCGGCAAGATCATCTCCGAGGATGGATATACCCTTAGCCGATCCTATAAAACGTATCAAGCTGTCATTCGTGGCGAGAGTATCGCTCCCGGCAAGAAAGAACTTTTCATCAAACTCTTCAGTATCTACAGCGGGATCCCCCAAGATAAGGTCGAACAGAAGTTCAAAGATAAAAAGGGTCACCCGATCAAAGGGAACATCATTCTCTCGAAACACCTTAATACAAAACAAGCAATGCAACTACGATCACTTGCCTACAAGCTCCGTCAGCTCAAGGTCTTTCGTTCGATCAAGAACAAGGCAGGGATCGAAGTACTATACGGTCTGGATATCGTAGAGATCGGTGAGAGCCGGGACTTCCCTCTCCATGATACCCTCAGTCCCATACTCGGATATGTGGGAAAAAAGTATGACGGCCACTATACACGACCTGAAGGGAAAAAGGGACTTGAGAGGAAGTATGACAAACATATCACTTCCAAAAAAGACGGTTACTTCAAAGGCAAACGTGATGTTGGCGGCAATATCATTCATGACAGGAACAGCATCAAACAACTTCGTGTAGATGGAATGGATCTGCACCTGAACATCCCACTTTCACTTCAGCGAAGGGTAGAGAAGATGATCGATGCGATGAAACAGCGTATCGACGCGGATGAGATCCTTGTCGGTGTGATGGAGAGTAATACGGGAAAAGTACTCGCACTTGCAAGTAGTGAAAGATATGATCCTTCCCATATTACCCAAAAAGATATTCCTGCACTCAATCCAAAGTTCGCAGAGTATCCCTATGAGGCCGGTTCCGTACTCAAACCGATCACACTCGCTTTGGCACTTGACCATAACTATGTAACACCCGATACATGGTTCAACACATTTAATGGACGTATGAAAATAGGGAAAAAACGTACTATTACGGATGATGAGAAGTTCAAAGCCCTTACCGCAACAGATATCATCGTACACTCTTCGAACGTCGGGATCTCTCAGGTCTCTTGGAAGCTAACAGGAGAAGAGTTCCGTAGCGGACTACTGGCATTCGGCCTCTCTCATCCATCCGGTATCGACCTTAGCCGAGATCTTCCCGGTCGTGTCAAGCCATTGCGACTTCTTAACAACCAGATGCATCGTGCCAATAGTGCTTACGGATACGGTATGCTCGTCACGTTCGCACAACTCTTTAAAGCCTACTCTGCATTCAATAATGACGGAGTCGCTGTTACACCTAGGATTGTAGACTATCTTGAAGATGCAAAAGGCAGACACTACATTCTTCCACCAACTGTAGGAGACCTACACCCCATTGGGAAAAAAGCAGCACACCAGATACATGAGATCCTCAAAGAGGTCGTCAAACGCGGTACCGGTGTCAAAGCACAATATCCCGGACTTGAGATCGGAGGGAAAACGGGAACGGCACACATTGCCAAGAATGGGCATTATGTACGCGAATACCATAGTAGTTTTTACGGATTTGTTAACGATAAAGAAGGGCATAAATATACTATCGGTGTATTAGTCATCCGTGCAAAGAAGTGGCACAAGTATTTTGCATCACAATCGGCAGTACCTACATTCAAGAATGCCGTACGTATTCTGGTCGATCAAGGATATTTAAAGCCTGAACCGACCAAAACCAAAAGTGATAAGAAGCAGAAACGTAAAGAGATCCCTCTTTATGGTGAGAGATCGGAAGAAACAGAAGTCTCCGCACCGATCCTCCCACCACTTCCAAAAGAAAAAAAAGCGATCAAAGAACCAAAACCGGTAGAACAGAAGGTTGTTCCGGTTAAAGTAAAACCAAAACCAAAATGGAAAAAACCGACACCTTATAAGAAGCCTAAACCAAAACCGGCACCCAAACCTCGTTTTGATGATGCCGCAGATCTCTTCTAGGCACTAGATCCAAATATTGTCAATAAGCCGCGGTTTCCCGACCCACGCGGCAACAAGAATGATAGTGTTGCCTATCTCCACCTTTTTAAGAGGGCGGAAGCTTCTGTCTACAATAGCAACATACTCTACCCTGTCGGTCTCTTCAAGCACTTTGAGCATCTGTATTTTAATCGCTTCAACATCCAGTTCGCCCGACACCACCATCTTCGTTGCCCGTTTGAGTGAGCGTGAAAGTGCAAGGGCACGCTCTTTCTCCTCCTCGCTCATATAGACATTGCGCGAACTTAATGCCAACCCCCTCTCATCTCTGACGATCTCACACGGTACGATCTGCACATCCATAAAGTAGTTCCTGACCATCTGTGTAATCAGTGCAAGCTGCTGTGCATCTTTCTTACCGAAATAGGCACGAGTTGCTGAAGAGAGATTAAGCAGTTTCATCACCACCTGCAACATCCCGTCAAAATGCCCAGGACGCTTCTCTCCCTCCAAGATATAACCACGAACGGCAGGTGCACCGATACAGAGTTCATCACTCTCATACATCTGGTCTATCGTCGGCATGAACAGAATATCCACACCCGCCAGCTCGCATATCTTCGCATCGGCCTCCTCTTTTCGCGGGTAGGCATCCAAATCCTCCCCCTCCAAGAACTGCGTTGGATTGACAAATACCGAAACGATCACCGCATCATTCTCTTTGCGTGCCTGTTGTATCAGGCTCAAATGCCCCTGATGCAGTGCCCCCATGGTAGGAACGAACCCAATGGAACCGTTCAGTGTGTTTTTTGCCTCTTGCAACTGTGCGATCGTACGTGCAATGATCATCTCTAACCCTCTGCTTTGCTATATTTTGGTAAAATCATAACTTATTAGTGAATAATTAACCATTAAATAGACAGATATATTCCCAATAAATGCATAACTTGTTATGCTTACTAACACTATTCATTATTCACTTTTCACTATTAACTTGAAAAAGGAACTTTTTCACATGGATGCATATGAATACAGCGAACTGCTAAAGACCCTCTCCACCAAAATGGAGAATATTACCAATATCGTCAAACCCGACGAACTGCAAAAACGCCTCGATGAGATCGAGCAGATGCAGCAAGACCCCAACTTCTGGAACGATGCTGCCAAAGCAGGGAAGATCTCTCAGGAAAAGACCAAGACAGAGCGTATGCTTGAGACCTACAACAACGCCAAAGATGCCCTCAATGATGCCAAAGAGTACTTCGAGATGGCAAAGGCGGAGAAAGATGAAGAGACGCTGGAGATGCTCTTTGAGGATGCCGACTCACTTCAAGAACACATTAAAGCCCTTGAGGTTCAGATGATGCTCAGTGGTGAACATGACGGTAATAATGCCATTGTCTCCATCCACCCCGGTGCAGGCGGTACAGAGTCTCAGGACTGGGCAAGTATGCTCTACCGTATGTACCTGCGCTGGGCGGAGCGTCACGGCTTCAAGGTCGAAGTGCTCGACTACCAGCCCGGAGAAGAAGCGGGTATCAAGGATGTGAGTTTCATCATCAAAGGGGAGAATGCCTACGGTTACCTTAAAGTGGAAAACGGTATCCACCGTCTGGTGCGCATCAGCCCGTTTGATTCCAATGCCAAACGCCACACCTCCTTTACTTCGGTCATGGTATCCCCTGAGATCGACGATGATATCGATATCGTCATCGAAGATAAAGATATCCGTATCGACACCTACCGTGCCTCGGGTGCGGGAGGACAGCACGTCAACACCACCGACTCGGCTATCCGTATCACCCACATTCCCACCAACATCATCGTACAGTGTCAGAACGACAGAAGTCAGCACAAGAACAAAGCTTCAGCACTAAAGATGCTTAAATCCCGTCTTTTTGAATATGAGATGGCAAAGAAAAAAGCCGCCATCGACGGCATAGAGAAGTCAGACATCGGATGGGGACATCAGATACGCTCTTACGTTCTGCAACCCTACCAGCAGGTTAAAGATACCCGAAGCGGACAGGCATTCACCAATGTCGATGCCATTTTGGACGGAGACATAGACAAGCTTCTTGAAGGTGTGCTCATCGCTCAGGCGAAGTAGGTTTAACCTACTCTATCCTTACTCCATAAATTAACCTATTTGATGTATAATTCCCTCACTTACGCAAAAGGTAGATGATTTGGAACACTTTATTTGGAATGTCGATCCGGTACTGCTACACTTAGGACCTCTTCAGCTCCGCTGGTACGGACTGCTCTTTGTCGGTTCATTCTTCCTGGGACTCTATATCCTACAATGGATCTTCAAACGTGAAAGCAGAGATCCTGTCATACTTGACAGCCTGCTCATCTATGTCATGGTCGGTGCGGTCGTGGGTGCAAGACTCATGCACTGTCTTGCTTACGAACCTGACTTCTACCTCTCCCACCCGCTTGAGATACTCAAAGTATGGAAAGGCGGACTTGCCAGCCACGGCGGGATGCTCGGTGTCCTCTTCGCCCTGTGGCTCTTTGCCAAAAAGTACAACGAGAACTACCTCTGGCTCATCAGCCGTGTGACCATCCCCGGTGCGCTGACTGCGGCATTCGTACGCTTTGGAAACCTCTTTAACTCCGAAATCTTAGGACTACCCACTGACAAACCATGGGCGATCATCTTCGAACGCGTCGACATGCTCCCCCGCCACCCCGTCCAACTCTACGAAGCCTTCGCCTACCTGACCCTGCTTGCCATCTTGCTGGTAGTCTACAAAAGAGTCAGCTTCAGCGTCTCTACTAAAATCCTGCCTCCACTCTTTCTAACCTATATGTTCACCGTCAGGTTCTTTTTGGAGTACACCAAGACAAAACAGGCAGACTACACATGGGACTTGCCACTGACCACCGGACAGGCGTTGAGTTTGCCGTTTATTGTGATTGGCGTTATTTGGTTTATGATCGCATTAAAACAGATACGCAGAGGGTAAAATGCATTTATTCTCCCATCATATTTTTCATTGGTGGGCAATTGCCCACCCTACAAGAAACAAAAGCTTTTTTGAAAAAAAAGCATACAATCACTCCTCACTCCTCACTCCTCACTCCTCATTTACATCAAAAGGAGACTTTTGATGTACTCCCTTGGCATCGACATCGGCTCCACCACCGTCAAATATGTCCTCTGTGACAGCCACTTCCACATCATCGCCAAAGCCTACACCCCGCACGACACCAAACAAGCCCCAACGCTTCTCAAGCTTTTAGAAGAACTCTCTCAAACCCACAAAGAGGCGTATGGAAAAATTGACAAAGTCTACATTACCGGTTCGGGTGCCAGCCGCATCGCACCTACCATTAACGCCCGTTTTGTTCAGGAGGTCAATGCCGTCGTCCTTGCCGTAGAGCATCTGCATCCTGATGTGCGTTCGGTCGTAGAGCTTGGCGGGCAGGATGCGAAGATCATCCACTTTAAAGAGGCTGAAGACGGTACCAAGAGTGTCCAGACCTCTATGAATGACAAGTGTGCCTCAGGAACGGGTGCGACCATTGAGAAGTGTACTATGAAGGTGGGTATGGAGAAGGAAGAGACTGCCAAACTCAACTTCAGCGCCGAGAAACTCCACCATGTCGCCGCCAAGTGCGGTGTCTTTGCCGAAACGGACATTGTCAACCTTGTCAAGACCTCCGTACCCAGCGATGAGATCATGAACTCCCTTGCCGATGCCATCGTCATGCAGAACCTCACCGTACTTACACGTGGTAATACCCTCATGCCAAAAGTATTGCTGCTTGGCGGCCCTAACACCTACCTGCCTTTTTTACAGCAGTGCTGGCGTATGCGCATCAGCGAGCTGTGGGATGAGCGGGGTATCGACTATGACAAAGAGAAGTTGGACGAACTCATCATCGTCCCCGACAACGCCCAATACTACGCGGCGCTTGGCGCGGTCATCTTCGGTGAGGGGGAAGCCAACCACAACAAATCGTTTACCGGGCTCATCGCACTCAAGACTCTTGTTGACACCGGAAGTGTAAACAGCAATGACAATGTTGACACACCATTGGTTAAAAGCCCCAAGGAGCTTGAAGCCTTTAAACGAAACTACACCATCAAACCCTTTGTTCCACCGGTGTTAACCCAAAAAACCACATGCTTTTTAGGCATTGACGGCGGGTCAACCTCCTCTAAAGCGGTGCTGGTGGACGAGTCGGGCGAACTGCTGCTGAAGGTCTACCAACTCTCCAAAGGAAACCCCATCGCCGATACAGTCGAGCTGTTGGAGAAGCTCAAAGCGCAAGACCCCAATGGCTACTATGACATCAAAGGACTGGGAGTAACAGGGTATGCCGCCGATGTGCTTGAAGGCGCACTCAAAGCCGATGCCAACATCATCGAGACCATCGCCCATATGAAGTCGGCACAAAAGGCGTGCGGAGAGAGCATCAATGTCATCTGCGATATTGGCGGGCAGGATATCAAGGTTCTTTTCATGGAGAACGGGATGATGAAGAACTTCCGCCTCTCCAACCAGTGCAGCGCGGGTAACGGAACGCTGCTGCAAAGTATGGCTAAGCAGTTCGGTGTGCCTGTCGAGGAGTTTGCCGATGTGGCATTCGCCGCCAAACAGGCACCCCGTTTCAACTACGGTTGCGCAGTCTTTCTTGACACCGACCGTGTCAACTTCCAAAAAGAGGGCTTTGCCAAAGAGGAGCTCTTTGCAGGCATCACCAAAGTACTGCCTAAAAATGTCTGGCAGTATGTGGTACAAGCGCCCAACTTGGCAATGTTCGGTAAACACTTTGTCCTGCAAGGAGGCACCCAGTACAACCAAGCCGCACTCAAAGCGCAGGTAGACTACATCAAATCCCAAGTACCCGATGCCAAGGTCGATGTGCATCCGCATCCGGGAGAAGCAGGTGCCATCGGTGCGGCACTGGAAGCGTTGAGAGTTGTGCAAGAGAGAGGCTACGCTACCTTTGTAGGGCTTGAAGAGGCGTTGCAGATGACCTACACCTCCCGAACCGACGAGTCTACCCGCTGCCACTTCTGCTCTATCAACTGTTCGCGCACCTTCATCGACACCCAGACCCCATCGGGCAATACCGCCCGTTACATCGCGGGGTTTGCCTGTGAGGATGGTACGGTCGAGTCGGTCGAGGCGTTGCGAAAACTCAGGGATGAGCGCGCATCGCTTCAAGAGAGCGTGCCTAACCTTGTCAAAAAGGAAGCGAATAAACTCTTTGCCCCACTCTACACCCCTGCTCCTAAACCAAGTGCCGATACCCTCGTAACCCAACAGCAGGTAAAAGTAACACTTGGTGGCTGGGGGCCGACCCTGCGCAAAAAGATCACCCGTCCCTTTATGCTTAGTACACAATCAGATGTCGCCTACCGAAAATCCCTTAAGATCGCTATCCCCAAAGTGCTCAATGTCTATTCACTCGCCCCTTTTCTTCGTACCTACCTTGAAGCGTTGGACATTGAAAAGCACAACATCCTCTTCTCCACCTTCTCCAATGAAGATATGTACTTAGAGGGTGCCAAGTACGGTTCGGTTGACAGCTGCTACCCTGCCAAGGTGGCACAGTCACACATCTACCAGCTTCTCTTTGCCAAAAAGTACGCCAAAAAAGGCATTGACTACCTCTGGTTCCCTGCTGTTACCCATCTTCCGGGTTACGTTACACATTCGATGGGACAGACCTCCTGTCCTATTGTCTCGGGTACGCCAAAAGTAGTCTACGCCGCTTTTACCAAAGAGAAAGACCTCTTTAAAGAGCGAAACATTCGCTATGTCGATGATGCGCTCGATTTTGACAACAAAGCCCTGCTCAAAGAGCAGCTCTTTGAAGTATGGGGAGAGAAACTGCGCATCACCAAAGATGAGAGCGACTGGGCGTGTGAAGAGGGATGGAAAGCATTGCAGTTTCAAGATGATGCCATCATGCAGGAGGGGCGTGCCATCCTCGATGAAGCCGAAGCCAAGGACGAAGTGGTCATCTTGCTGCTGGGTCGCCCCTACCACTCCGACCCCGGGCTCAACCATGAAGTGCTTGATGAGTTCCAGTCTTTAGGCTTTAAAACCCTCTCGATGCGTGCCATCCCCAAAGATAGCGACTATCAGATGCGCTTTTTCGGTGACGATGTCAAAGCGGGCATCATCGCCGACCCATTCGACATCCGTGATGTCTGGAAAGAGAACTTCTCGACCAACTCCGCCCAAAAGGTCTGGGCAGCCAAGTTCGCCGCCCGCCACCCCAATGTCGCCGTACTCGATCTCAGCTCCTTCAAATGCGGTCACGACGCCCCCACCTACGCCATCATCGACAAAATCCTCGGCGCCTCCCGCACACCACACCTGACACTGCACGACATCGATGCCAACAAACCGGGTGGGTCGATCAAGATACGGGTGAAAACCTTTGCGTATACGTTGGAGCAGTACAAGAAGCAGGTAGCAAAAATAGAGGAGACCGTTCTATGAAACCAATAAATAAAAGCATTGCAAAGCAATGCATACCAACACTCTTTACCCCAAGGGCACTTGTCCCTTCGGTCGGGCGCACTATTCACTATTCACTATTCACTAAAACTCCTGCCGGAGTTTTACCATGAGCCTCAACTGCAGCACAGTAAAAATAACCGAAAAAAACGGTGACCTAACCTTCCTCAACCAAGCCCCAAGCCAATGGAAAGAAGCCCCCGATACCCCCATAAACTACGCTCCCAAAGAGGAGACCGTCTTCCTCTCAGGCGGGCTGACGCTGCTTCAGGACAAGCTCATTGAAGCCGCTCTCAACTCACTGGGCATCCGCTTTATCGCCCTGCCAAACCCCGATTTCAAGTCGTTTCAGACAGGCAAGGCGTTCGGGAACCGTGGGCAGTGCAACCCCACCTACTTTACAGTGGGCAACCTGGTCAAGTACCTACAACATCTACGTGACGAACAAGGGCTAAGTAGCGAAGAGATCGTACGAAAGTATGCCTACATCACCGCCGGCGGATGCGGGCCTTGTCGTTTTGGGATGTACATTACCGAGTATAAAAAAGCGCTACGCGACGCAGGATTTGAGGGCTTCAGGCTTACCTCATTCGACCATGAAAAGGGCATCTTTCAAGGAGAGGAACTGGAAGAACAACTACTTGACTACACACCCAAGTTCTTTGTCACCCTCATCAAAGCGGTCATCATCGGTGACATCATCAATATGCTCGGCTACAAGATGCGCCCATACGAAGTGGAAGCAGGCAGTACTGACGTAGCGTTGGCAGTGTGTAAAGAGATCGTAGCTGAGGCGTTCTTGAACCGTAGCTCACTCATCAAAGCGCTTTGGAAGTGCCGTGGTGAACTTGGCAAAGTCAAACTCAACCGCCTGCAACCCAAACCCAAAGTGATGGTCATGGGGGAGTTCTGGGCGGCGATGACCGAGGGTGACGGCAACTACAACCTCTACCGATTTTTGGAAGCCGAGGGTGCCGAGTGCATTCCCCAACCCATCCTCAACCGTCTGATGCTAAGCATCTGGGAAGCGGAACAGGCGCTTAAGAACAAAGAGCGAACTGCCCATGAAGGTGAAAAGGCCGTCGACTTCTCCCATGCCAAGAGCCGTCTGCTCATTCGTACCGCCAAAGCGGCGGTCAAGACCCACTTTGCGCTTTATGCCAAAGCCATCGGACTCCATGACTATGAGGTGCCTAATATGGAAAAACTTGCCGACCTTGCCAAGGACTACTACACCCTTGAGTGCAGCGGCGGAGAGGGGCACTTGGAGGTCGCACACCTCATCGAAGCGGTCAAACACAACCTTGCGCATCTGATCATCTCGGTCAAGCCGTTTGGGTGTATGCCAAGTTCGGCAGTCAGTGACGGGGTACAGTCACTAGTGACGGCACACTACCCCCAAGCAAACTTTCTGAGCATCGAAACCTCGGGTGAAGGGGCGGCAAACTTCTACTCCCGTGTGCAAATGGCGCTTTTTAAGGCAAAACAGGCAGCCAAAGAGGAGTGGGAGGCATTGGAGAAACCGGAATACATTCCGGAAAAAGTACACAATTACCTCTTTCAACCCAAAAATGAGAAGATAGGAAGCGCGGCACGTCTTCTTGCGGCAATTGAGCAAAGAATATAGTTTCTCTTAAATAAAACTACTCTATAATAGACTCCTAACAGGGTCGGAGGAGCAAGGTCAATGGTATCGGAAACATCTTTATGCGCAGTGGTGATCGTACTCTTATGTCTGGTCATCATCTTCTTGCTAAAACGTAACAATTTCGACAGCTATCTTCGAAAATTCATCGAGTATAACAGTAATATCACCGTTGTCACCGATACAACCGATATTCTGATGGTCAACAGTGCCGGGCTACACTATTTTGGCTTTCCTACAGTAGAAGCACTCAAAAAAAAGACCAAGTTCCTAAGCAAGCTCTTTACCGAAGTTACCAACGATGATATCAAACATGTACAGAGCATCAACTGGGTAACAAAAGTTCCCAAACGCCAGCACATCACTGTGCAGATGCAAAGCGGTACATTTAAGCAAACCTTCTCCATGCAAGTGAGCAAGATCAATGACAAGCGATATATGGTCACGTTCCACAACATCTCCAAGGTCATTGCCGAGAAAAAGGCCATCACACAAGTAGCGGAAAAAGATGAGCTTACACAGATCTATAATCGTGCCAAGTTCAATACCGTTCTAAATGATGCTATCCGCACCACACAGGTTTACGACAAGACCTTCTCCGTGATCCTTTTTGATATTGACCACTTCAAGCGGGTCAACGATACCTACGGACATGATGTGGGAGACAAGGTTCTCATTCAGGTCTCTGCACTGGTGAAGAACATGCTACACGGCTATGATACTTTTGCACGTTGGGGTGGAGAGGAGTTTGTGATCTTGGCAGAATCTACCAACGAGAATGAGGCACATATGCTTGCCAACCGTATTAGAGAGGCTATAGAGCACTTCCCTTTTGAGATCGTCAAGCAGATCACCTGTAGCTTCGGGGTTTCACAGTACACCAAAGAGAAAAATGCGGAAACCCTTCTCAAGGCGGCAGATGATGCGCTCTACCGCGCCAAAGAGAGCGGTAGGAACACCGTCTGCATCTCATCAGATAAAACTTCATTATAAACCTTCTACCCCTATACGCTTCTGAGCCAAAATATGAATATAGCGCGCCATATTACGGAAGGTCGGTTGTCGGCAGTAGCGATACTCCATCGCAAGCAGCGCTTCGGTATCGGTATGTGCCAAAGCCTCTTTATTCATATAGTCATGAAATACCCGAATACCCGTCTGTACCTCCACACGATAACCGTGCGACTCCAGCCACGCTATGATGGTCTCGGGCTTTTGCGGATGGGGAGGGGTCAACTTGCTGCCCCGCCCGTACCATTTGTCATCAAGGATCGTACGCAAACGCCAATCTCCCTGAATGGCACTTCGAAAGACAAAAGAGTGCTGGTTGAAAAAGAGTAAAGAGAGGTATCCCTCAGGTTTGACCCTCTCAGAGATGATCTCCAGCGTCCCCAGCGGATCGGCAAGCCATTCGATCACCGCATGAAAAAGTACCAGATCTTGAGCTAAAAGCCCCTGCGCCACCTCTTGTGCAGATGCTTTGTGAAAAACAGCATCGCAACCTGCTTCTTCAAATGCTGCTTTTGCCTTTTGCAGCATCCTATAGGAGATATCGTTACATGTTACTTTATGCCCCTTTTGAGCAAACCAGAGTGCCATCTGTCCCAACCCGCACCCGGCATCCCATACCGCCAACGGTGGTTGCTCATAAAGTTTCTGCAGATCCTCTTTTAGCAGCTTCAAACGCCACTCCCCTTTAAGCGTCCCATAAATAGAACGCTCGAACTTCTCCGCCATCACATCAAAATTATAGTCATACTTTCCACGCTCTTTTACTTTTGCCATATACCATGCTCCACACTATCAAGTATCTTTAGCGGATACTCTTTCATCGTTGCATCTTCTACGAACCAAAGCCTGTTGGCAAGACGCTTCGCTTCGGCAATATCATGGCTGACCATGAGGGTCGTCATCCCGAAATGTTGGTGAAGCATCATGATCTGCTCACCGAGTTTATGGCGCATACGCGGATCGAGACTGCTAAAGGGCTCATCCATCAAAAGGAGTTTGGGACGGCGCATCAGTGCCCGTGCCAATGCCACACGCTGTTTCTGCCCACCGCTAAGAAGCGTCACGTTACGCTCGGCAAGTCCCGAGATCTCCATCATCTCCATTAGACTCTGAGCAAGACTGTTGTCACTATTGACAAAAAGCAGATTCTCTTTAACGCTCATATTGTCAAAAAGTGCATAGTCTTGAAAGACAAATCCGACATTCCGCTTTTGCGGAGGAAGTTGGAAGCGCCCATCCTGCCACACCTCACCATCGACATCAATAGACCCTATAGAGGGTTCAAGTCCGGCTAGCATACGTAGAAAAGTACTCTTTCCTGCACCACTCTCTCCCATAATGACAACAAAATCACCCTTATTGACAGTAACATTGACACAAAGTGTCACCTCCCCTTCACTGCCAAAGAGTTTTTTCTTAAGGTCTACATCTACCATCCTACCATCCTCTCATACGGTTTCTCACGCGGTGGTTGAAAAAGTAGACACCCAAAAGCACCACAAAGCTCAAGCCCAGCATGATCGCGGCATAGATATGCGCTTTACCATACTCCATCACTTCGACCATCTCATAGATCGCCACCGATGCCACCTTCGTCTCTCCGGGGATATTCCCTCCCACCATTAAGACCACACCGAACTCTCCGACCGTATGGGCGAACGTAATGATCAGTGCAGTGATCAACGAGGGCTTGATATTGGGCAGTGCCACATGAAGCAGTGTCTGCATAGGGCTCTTGCCTGCAAGGTAAGAGGCTTCGATCATATGCCGGTTGAGCGACTCGAACCCGTTCTGCAAAGGCTGTACCATAAAAGGTAGCGAGTAGAAACAACTCGCTACCACCAAACCGCTGAAGGTAAAGACAAGTTTTATACCAAAGAGTGTCTCTATCCAGTTCCCAAGCCATGAATCGGGCGCTAATGCAACAAGTAGGTAGAACCCCAACACCGAGGGGGGCAGAACAATAGGCAGTGCGGTCAATGCCTCCAGTAGCGGTTTGAGCTTAGCGCGTGTCTGAGAGAGCCACCATGCCAAAGGGAGTGCGATACAAAAGAGGATCACGGTGGTCAAGCCTGCAAGCTTGAACGAAAGCCAGAACGGAGTTAGGTCTATCATGGGATACGATATCCATACGCTTGAAGTATCTTACGCGCTTGTGCAGTTTGCAAAAAGTCGTAGAGTGCCGTAGCATCAGGGTTCTCTTTAGGAGTGTGCAATAGCAACATCCCCTGCGCAATAGGCTCATAGGTATCTGCATCGACCGGTTGATATGTCGCATGTTTCATATAGGGCTTGAGTTTTCCCGAAAAGAGTGCCGAACGGGCAATGATCCCCACATCGACCATACGCATGGTATAGATGACCGTCTGGGAGATAGATTCACCATAAACGATCTTTGAGGCGACATGTTCCCAAAGCCCACTCTTTTGCAACGCTTCTTTCGCCGCCTTACCATAAGGCGCTGTTTTGGGATTGGCGATAGCGATACGTTCGATCTTCTCTCCTACTAAAACGCTCAAACCCTCATCAAGGTTCAATCCATCCTTGGAGAAGAGTACCAGCTCTCCGAGTGCATAGACCACCGGAGGCTTGACACCGATCCCTTTTTGAAAAAGTGCCTCAGGGTAAGCCGTGTTGGCGGAGAGAAAAAGATCGAACGGTGCACCGTTCTCTATTTGCGTACGGAGCTTACCGCTTCCGCCAATAGCTACATCGATACTGCTATCGGGGTGCATAACCTTGAACGCTTCAATGATCTTGGGAAGCGCATACCCCATATTGGCCGCAGCAGCGATCCGTACGTTCTGCGCAAAGAGCAGGCCGACCAGCCATGTCAATATCAGTAAGATCCGCATACAAACCTCCTAAAAGAGATAGTTCAACTCAAACCGCACCTCATCGTATGAGGGGTCGAGCTTACGCACACCATCGGGAGTGACTGTATCGTCATCTCCGCTCACATGCCCCAGACGCACCCTGCCATAGAGCCCTTGGTAGGACTCGAAGCGATGAGAGAGATCAAGCGTCAACACTCGGCTGTCCGCTTGCACTCCGGGTTTATCATCATCAAAATCCTGCACGACAAAACGCATTTTAGCATGCAGGTTCCCCAGTTTCGGCATTCCTTTCCAATCATGATCATACCGCACCATATAGCTTTTGGTCGCAGCATACCAGTTATGCTGTCCCATTGCACGGGTGAATCCTGCAGTGGGATAGCCTCTCCACGGAGCGACGATATCCCCTTTATCTGCGATCTGCGTATAGCCAAAGCGTACCCGCCATGCATCTTTTCCAACGTCAACTCGTGCACCAAAGAGCCAACTCTCCAAACTATCAGGGTCAGCATAGCCCGCAGTGATAGTTCTAAGGTTCGCACCTCCGATCTCTCCGGCACCATTGTCGAACTGATACATATAACGTACAGCAGGCGCGATACGTACCCCCTCGTAGTGCATACTGTAGTCCAACTCTACCATCACATCACTTAAAAGCTCCGGAAGTGCCGTATAGTTACTCCATACCTTCAACCCCTCTATCGAGCGGTTCTTCACTTCCGCCACGAACATCCTGTCTTCAATACCGCGTGCTTGCAGTTTCTCAAGTGTCAGACCACGATGCATAGCAGAGTCGTCATTCTCACTATACACACCGTATGGATCGGACTCCGTAGAGACCCCTCTTGCCAAAAGATGATGGAATGTATTGTGGTCACGCAGCTTCTGACGCAACAGGTACGCTACAGCTATATGGGTATTGGCAATATCATCACTGGTGTAGGTATACCCTTCAAAGGTGTTGGGTACCATTTTGCTATCTCCACTTCCTGTAAGAAAGCTCTCGAATATCTGCCGACCTGCACGAAATATCCCCTGCTTATAGCGGTACGCTACATATGCCTGTGCGATATTGAGTAGAGCACCACTGTCACCATTGAGCATATCGTACCGGCTGATCGTATCTTTCCCTCCTTTATAGAGGTAGGCTTCATCATCGGACAATGAGCCCCATCCGAACGAACCGTAGACCCCCGCGGTCACACCCAGACCGTGCCAATAAGCACTCTTATAGATAAAACTCCCCCCAAGACCGGCAATGGCATGATCCTTTCGAAGGTAGCGACCGTCATCAGCCTCTAGCTCCTCACCCCACTTGAAACCAAAGCTGTCCATACGCAAACGCCCATAAAATATCCCCTCTTGCCACATCTGCGAAAAGGTACTCGCTTCGGAAGGTAAAATGTTATAGTGCAGCCGCATTCCACTATCTAAAGTTTGCTTAGGGGTAGCAAGGGAGCTCTCTTGAGCCCAAAGTCCTCCCAGTACCCCTGCTGTCATTAATACCGTACGATACCACATACTCATTTTACCACTACTCCCTAAACGATCTAAGGTCCATATAGTACCACTACCTCCCTTACAACTCATGGGGTGCTTGACAAACTAACACAAAAGTGTTATTATCCGCCTACTTTAGTCAAGAGTGGCGAATGCAGAAGTCAGGGGCAAACTACTCCTCACTCCTCACTCCTCACTCCTCACTAAAATGCTACGCATTTTACGGGGGTGACTTGGTTTCGACTGGAGCAGTCGGGGCTATGTGCATGTCGGACTGGGCAATTCCGTTACGCGGCCCAACGCGAATAAACGCAAACAATACAGATTATCGTCCAGCTTACGCAGTAGCGTAAGTTAAACAAACTTTTGGACTGCCCTGCCGGCGAGTGTCATCTTAACCGGATCTTTGGGTATCATATCTGATGACTATATCTGTAAGAAGCCATGCTTACAGACGAACCTTCTGGCTGGTCGTACGTAGTTTTGGGTGTTGTACGAAGTACGACGAGATCTATCAACACCGACTAAGCATGTAGAGTCATAGTCCTAGCTGTTTCAGGACAGGGGTTCAATTCCCCTCACCTCCACCATTAGCTACTTTCAGTAACACTTCATAAAAAATCATTGAAGCACAATTTAAGTGGTATATCGAGTGGTACATCTTCGCTATACTTTTTAATACCATAAGCCCAAAAAGTCAGGATATTGGTTTTTTTGTGTGGTGGGCAGGTAGGGTTTTTAGAGAGCCCTTTAAAAAAGACGAAAGTGTATATATGGAAGCAAACCACACAGGAAATACCTGTGTGGTTGTTGTTAGGAGAGGATCTCTTCGATAGTAATATAGTCTCCGACACGTCCTGTCATCTGCTCTACATCTGTATTGACAGGAAGGGTCTTTTTGCCCGGTCTCCATCCTGCAGGACACACTTCACCTGTCTCTGTTGCATGTTTCCATGCTTTGACCTGTCTGAGGAACTCGTTGACATTTCTTCCTACCATTGGTGCTTGCACTTCTTGCGCAACACAGACACCCTCCGGGTTAATAAGGAATCTTCCTCTTAATGCAATTCCCTCCTCTTCTATCATCACACCGAATGCTCTGGTTACTGTACCTGTCGGATCTGCACCGATAGTCAACTTCAAGTCTTTAAGCAGTGGCTCAGTTTCAACAAAACGCTTATGTGAGAACTTCGTATCGGTCGATACTGCCAAGATCTCTACACCAAGCTCTTGGAACTCATCGTATTTTGCATTCATTGCCGCGATTTCCGTAGGACAGACAAAAGTAAAGTCTGCCGGATAGAAGCAGACAACATACCACTTCCCTGCGTAATCCTCACTGCTTACGGTTGTATAGTGCCCTGTTTTTGCGTCATACGCATCCATTTTAAATTCCGGTGCTTTTTGTAATACCATTGATGAACCCATTGTTCCATTCTCCTTTTCTATTTCATTCTTTGTTTGTTTCGTTTCATTTTCCTGAGGCGCTCTTGCCTCTACTTGGTTTGAATCACATGCCATATTGGCTCCTTTATTCGAACTTGCCGGTATGATCATACCGGTTCAACCCGTTTTGGTCAATAGAATCATACAGCTTTAGAGTTTAAAATAAAATTAATCAAATGATAATTTTTATTATTTGATTTCTGTTAGTATGATTGTGCTATGATTCTCAAAACAGCCAAAGGAGCATACCATGCTAAAAGATCTCATCTATATTGGTCTGGGCGGTGCACTGCTTGCCAAAGAGAAAGTGGAGCAGGAACTTAATGAGCTTGTAGAAAAAGGCAGGCTCAACAAAGAAGAAGCACAAAAGTTCATCGATAAAGCCAAAAGCAAAGGCGAAGCAGAAGAAGAGGCGGCAAAAGCCAAACTTAAAGAGACGATCAAGGAAGTCCTCGATGAGATGGGTATTGCGACAAAAGCGGATATTGAAGCACTAAAGAACGAACTAAAGAAGTAATACTTGTACCTAAAGCACTACTCCCCTAAACGCATAGGACGGGTATTCGTATTTTTGCTGAGTATCTATCTGCTTATTAAGAAAAAAGAGAGTCTGCTCTTTTTTAGACCCCTCTCTCCCGACGCACTAAGAGAGAACATCAACACCTTAGGAGCAAGCTTTATCAAACTTGCTCAGGTACTTGCTACACGGGCGGATTTTTTCGACACCCCTTACCTTGATGCACTAAAGTCACTGCACGATGAGATACCGCCTATGCCCAAGGCGCATTTTCAAAAGGTCTACCGACAAGCCTTCGGTACACATGACCCATTCGCACGATTTGAGCAAACCCCTATCGCCAGTGCCTCCATCGGTGAGGTGCATGAGGCATGGCTTCATAGCGGAGAGCATGTAGCGGTCAAGCTCAGACGCTACGCCATTGCCTCGCAGGTCAAAGCGGATATTCACATTCTCACCCTCTTCAACCGTATCTTCCATCCGCTCTTTTCGCACTACACCAAGAACTCTATTGACTCACTGATCGCCGAGTTCTCCGACATGATCCTCAAAGAGGTCAGCTTCCGCCAAGAGCTTGCCAACCTCAAAAGCTTCTCCTTAGTCTATAAGAAGAGCGGTGTGGTCTTTCCCAAACCTTACGAACGCTACTGTAGTGACGATGCGATCGTTATGAGCTTTGAGGAAGGCATACGCTTTGATGATAAAGAGGCACTAGCGGCAAAACAGATCCCGTTTGAGTCCGTGATGAACCAGCTTATCGGTTTTTACACCGAACAGATGCTTATCAACGGCTACTTTCATGCAGACCCTCATCCGGGAAACCTGCTCATTCGTGAAGATGGGAGATTGGTACTGCTCGATTTCGGTATGGTCAAACGCATCAGCAACCCTGCACGCATTGCCATTATTGAAATGGTCAAATCCTCCCATGAACAAGACTTCGAACTCTATATCTCAAGCTGTAAACGCCTTGGGATCATTACCTATGAAGCACCTCAAGACCAGATGACCGAACTGGCACAACGGATGTTCGAGATATTCAACGACGACTCATTAGATGCGACCAGTATGCAGAAGCTTGCCTTCGGGGTCATGGCATCGATGCGTGACTTCCCTTTCAAACTCCCACAAGAAGCGATCTATATCATGCGGGCAAGTGCTATTATCGAGGGTCTTGGTACGGTCTATGTCCCTAATTTTAACGGGGTGAAAGATATTTTACCGCTACTGCAAAAGAATATTCCAAGGGCGCTGGGTGCCGATAACGGTGTGCTTGAACTGCTAAAAGATGAGATCCCCTCTCTTCCGCTTACCTACAAGCAGATCAAAACGGGTATTCAGAAGATCAGTGAAGATGAGTTACGTGTACACTTGAGTGAACGTCAGATCGAGTGGCTTGCAAGCCGTTTTGAAGAGGCATGGAGAGGGATCAGGCTGAGCATTCTTCTCTTTCTGGGGGCTTTTTTTCTGCTACTGCTTGGTTCCGAATATAAAGAATCGGCTATCGCTCTTTTTACCATCGCTTCACTGCATCTGCTCTATCGGTAGAAAGAGAGTCGGCATATACCTAAACCTCCACGATAATACGGGGGATGGACGGGGAGAGTGCCGTGGTCACTTCATAAGAGATCGTCCCTAATTGCCGGGCTGCCGTTTGCGCATCATCGAAAATGCACACCTCATCCGCTTCCGATGCCAAAGAGATAAGATCCATCGATACACGCCCAAGGATCGGAAGTCCCTCCGGTGTCATATAGGGGTTTGCGCTATCTCCCCTGCACCAACCATCACCATACCCCACATCATAGGTAGAGACGACCATTGATTCAGAAACTATAAAATCACCTCCGTATCCGACACGCATCCCCTTTTTCAACCTGCGGGTAGCAACGCGTGATGCCATCAACTTCATGACAGGCTTTAACGCAACACGATCAAACGGCACAGGAAGTTCATTGTAGCCGTAAGCAGCTATCCCTATACGTGCCAGATCCTCATCAAACTCTCCCATACGCAGTGTTGCCGCCGAGTTTCGGGAGTGAAAACGTACATCGCTAAAGCCCGCTTCTTTGACCATACGTTTTACTTTCTCAAACGCTTTTTGCTGCCAAAAGAGTGCCGAACCCATCTCGTCTGCCGATCGAAAGTGGGTCATCACTCCCACCAGATGCAAACCTCTTTTTTTTATCTGATCCAATGCCAAAAGCAGTTCATCCATACCTATACCGTTACGGTGCATCCCCGTATCGACTTTAAGCTCTACACGTGCGGAGGGTTGAGCCTTTGCGATCGCATCAAGGCTATTGATCGCATAGATGCAGTGGCTATCGACGATCCCATCCGCCCCTAAGACCAAAATATCTGAAAAGTAACTGCGTATCGCATCGGCTTCGGTTTGGTTACGTACGACTGCCTGCATAATACCGAACTCCGATGCCAGTTTTGCCATCTGTGTTAACCCATGCCCGTAGGCATTGTCCTTAAGAACGATCGCTACCTTCTCTTTTGAGCCGGTCTTCAGTACGATTTGGTTAAGATTGTGAAAAAAATTCGCTTTGTTGATGATTATTTTTGCCATAACGGTATTATAGTTAAAAATTAAAAATTAAAAATTAAAAATGGAGCAGAGCATGGATTGGTTAACAGTTGTCAAAATCATAGGAATGATCCTTACGGTCCTCTTTTTGGGGTTACTGGTCAAGGAGCTTATCAAGACCGCCAAAGAGAGCAATGACGGCAAAGTTAGTGACAGATGCGAACTGGACTAAATCTTTTTATTGAATAATTAATAATGAATAACGAATAGTTTTGGTATGCTTTTCTTACGAAAAGCTTTTATATTTAGAGGTATACGATGTCACCATCAATCAAAGCATTGCAAAGCAATGCATACTACAACTCCTCACTCCTCACTCCTCACTCCTCACTCTCTTTTCATGAGGGTTCCCTATGAAAAGAGTCATAGCCGAGTGGGAGAAACAGCGCTGTGTACTGATGGCGTTCCCGCATGAGGGGACGGATTGGTACGATCCGAACAATCCCAGATCACTCGATGCAGCGCTTTCACCTTTTATCCGTATTGCACAGGCGATCGCCTATAAAGAGCCGGTCTATATCATCTGCAAAGACAAATCCCGTATCTCATCCATGTTCTGTTCGACACACAATATGATATTCATCGAACTGCCTACCAACGATACATGGATACGGGACTACGGGTACCTCAGCATCGAGGAAGAGGGGCAGAAGAAACTGCTTGACTTCACCTTTGACGGCTGGGGTGGTAAATTTGACGCCTCACTTGACAACAGCATCAACCGACTGCTTCATCAAAAAGGCTATATGGGTACGACACCGCTGGAGACCATAGATTTTGTACTCGAAGGCGGATCCATTGAAAGTGACGGTGACGGAACCATCCTGACCACCTCACAATGTCTATGCAACCCCAACCGCAACGGCGGACTGAGCAAAGCAGAAGTTGAAGCGAAACTGCATACATATCTCGGTGCAAAACGGGTACTCTGGCTTGACCACGGCTACCTTGCAGGCGATGACACTGACAGTCATATTGACACCCTTGCACGCTTTGTCAACAAAGATACCATTACCTATGTCAAGTGTGATGACCGTAGTGACGAACACTACGGATCACTCAAGCTGATGGAAGAGCAACTGCAAAGCTTTCGTACCCAAGAGGGAACCCCCTACCGGCTTATCCCTCTGCCGATGTGTGAAGCCAGATATGATGCAGAGGGCAATAGACTTCCCGCTACCTATGCCAATTTCCTCATTACCAATGATGCAATCATCTACCCCACTTACAAAGACAAAAACGATGTAAAGGTCGCTGAGATATTCAAGGAGATCTATCCTGAGAAGGAGATGATCCCTATTAACTGTTTGAAGCTCATCGAAGAGGGCGGAAGCCTCCACTGCTCAACCATGCAGGTCGCATACTAAAAGGAGTATTCGTGAAAACCGCACTGATACAACAACGATATTACGGGAGTAAAGAGGCAACGATAGCAAGAACCCTTGAGATGATCGCACAGACCGATGCAAAGCTGGTCGTCTTGCAAGAGCTTCACCAAAGCGAATACTTCTGCCAGAGTGAAGATACGGCATTTTTCGATTATGCGGAAGATATTGAGAATGATATCGCTTTCTGGGCGGAGGTAAGCAAAAAAGAGCAGATCGTACTGGTAACTTCTTTGTTTGAAAAACGCACCGAAGGGCTCTATCACAATACAGCCTATGTATTCGACCACGGAGTGCTTGCCGGGAAATACCGCAAAATGCACATTCCCGATGATCCGGGATACTATGAGAAGTTCTACTTCACACCGGGCGATCTTGGATTCGAACCCATCGACACCTCCGTAGGACGCTTGGGCGTACTGGTCTGCTGGGACCAATGGTACCCCGAAGCAGCACGCATTATGGCGCTTAAAGGGGCGCAAATACTCATCTATCCTACTGCCATAGGCTATCTGGAGTGCCCCAAAGACCGTCTCGATGAGCTGTGTGAGAAAGAGAACACACCCGAAGAGAAACAGAAGATGAGGGAAGCATGGATCAGCGTGCAGCGTGGACATGCTGTTGCCAACGGGCTTCCTGTAGTCACGGTCAACCGTATAGGCAGTGAAAAGGATAGCTCAGGCATCCTTGAGGGCATTCACTTCTGGGGGCACAGCTTTGTCTTTGGTCCACAGGGTGAACCTCTCGCCATGGCAGAAGAAGAGGAGACCGTCATGGAGGTCGACATAGACCTTAAAGCAAGTGGAGAGGTACGTAAAATATGGCCGTTCCTACGTGACAGACGTATCGAGAGCTATACCTGCTTGCAAAAACGCTTTTGTGATGAAAAACCGTAACCTTTCATCACAATCTCATACACTTCTTCACCTCTCTTCGCTCTCCTCATTTTCCCTTATTCATAGATTTGCTATAATCTTGTCATATTAGTATTATCAAGGATCATTATGGCAACAAAAAAAGAGATATATGACCTCCCTTTAACACCCGTAAGCAAAGGGGAAGAGGTACACTTCAAGAACCCGCCTAAAGCTTTCTATGAAGCGATCGGTGAAGAGGAGGGGATGAAAGAGCTGATGTATGACTTTTATGACAAGATTTATGAAAGCTCCATCGCACATTACTTCCCGCAAGATGAAGCAGAATTTGATGAAGTGAAGTTCAAGAACTCCAAGTTCTTCATTCAGATCTGTGGCGGACCAAAGGTCTATGAAGACGAAGCAAAAGGAATGAACCTCAACGAGTTCATGATCCGTGTCCATGATGACTTCTCCATTACGGAAAGCTCCCGTATAGAGTGGTTGGGAACTATGCGTGACGCATTGGCGGACAAAGCGCAACATGTTGATATTGAGCTTATCAAAGAGTTTTGGGACTACTTGGAGAGATTCTCTAAACTGACGGTCAATACCTTTGCCGATGGTAGTACCTACTACGCAGCATATACACAGGCAAAAGAGGAGAATTAATGTTGTAGAGGTCGGTCTTGTACCGCCCCTTTAACTAAGCATAATTTTTCAATCAATGGGCAGGCACAAGACCTGCCCCTATATTGCCAAATATTTTTGCTTCCACCACATGAACGCGAACATCAATCCCGGTGTTTTCGCGATCTTCTCATCGAAGATGAATGTTTCCATCTGTGCTACGGGAAGCTCTACCACCTCGATCATCTCACCATCAATACCGCCCCCCTCGGATATTTTCATCTTATCATTTACCTCAGCATAATAGAGTGTCTGCTTACTCCCGGCAAAACCAACAGAGGTATGGAACGAGGTAACACGTTCAATGTCTTCAAGCGAGATATGGTAACCACACTCCTCCTCTATCTCCTCAACGGCTATCTGCACGAGCGGTTTTTGCTTATCGACGATCCCCGCACACAGCTCTACCGTCTCTCCTTGTCCATCATTCATATAGACAGCAGGACGGAACTGCTTGACCAGTATGAACGCCTCTTTTTGAATATGGTAGATCAAGATCGCTACACTGTCATGTGCCTCGACCACCTCCCAGCTCTTGCACTCCCCATGCTGCTTGTAGGTTGCCCGTGCCGTATGAATGAACTGCGGGTTCTCCAAAGGCTCAAGTTTGAAATCCTCGATATCAAGATGCATCGTCAAGTACCTCCTCATCGACCACACGCTTCTCAAACTGCTCTTTTCTCCAAATATATGATGGTGTATCGTTCTTCAGGTACGCTTCAAGCTTCTCTTTCGCTTTACTTGCACCTTTGATCTCCACACGCTTATACTTGGTCGTCTTCACATCTTCATACTTGGTGAACTTCTTCACGACAGAACCTTGACCCACCGACTTCTTTCGAAGTACCTTCATCGGGTCTACCCAACGTCCGTTCTTCATCAATCCAAAATGCAAATGCGGTCCCGTACTACGCCCCGTACTCCCGACATATCCGATGATCTGTCCACGTTTCACACGCTGTCCGCGCTTCACTCGGATACGGCTTTGGTGTGCATATAACGAGGTATATCCTCCGGCATGACGTATCTTAACCACTTTACCGTAGCCGCCCATCCAGCCTGCATAGATCACTTTTCCGTCATTCACGGCCAGAAGCGGTGTTCCGCGTTTTGCACCGAAATCGGTCCCGTGGTGCGGACGGTAACGATGTAAAATAGGGTGCCATCTTCGATAAGAGAAACGGGAGGTAATGCGAGGATGACGTAGTGGCATACCAAAGCATTTCCCCTTACCACTAGGAACCCGACGGGTATAGACCACTTTCTTCTTCCCCGTAACCGTATAGGCGATCTTCTCTCCTAACGCCTTATAGCCATAGCCGTCCTCATCGACATAAATGAAACCTTCGTCTTTCCCCAACTTGGTGCGGATCACCTTGATCTGAGGCATACCATAAAGCTCACCCAGACGTGTCTTCTGTGTATAGAGGAAGTCGATCTCATCCCCTTTATGCAGTTTGTTGGTATTGACCACCCCCTTGAGCGCCGCGCTCAAACGCTCAGCGACCTTCGGATACTTCAAAGTATTGACCGTATCGGTATAAGGGTTGCTTTCGATAGTGATACGACCGAAATACTCTCGGTCCCTATAGCTTATAGGAATGATATCGAACCCATAGCTACCATCTTTTTTGCGAAACAGATGTATCTGCATCTCTTGACTGATAGGGATCAAGGATTGCACCAAACGCCCCTGCTCATCGGTCAATTCATAGTAAGTATAGGCACTGTGTATCTCCGAGAGGAACTTCTGATCCTCCTTGGAGATATGTTCGAGCAGTGACGAAGAGATATTCCTCTCATTCAGATAATCCGAAAAGGTCGTACCCTTCTCCCAAGAGCGACTCTCGACCTTCATCCCAAAAGCAATGGAAAAACATAATATTCCCAACATGATAATTCTCATAAACGCACATCTCTCCCTGATTAATGGAGAGTATTATAACGGATTTACATTAATGCCCCTGCGGGTTGCGCTCAATCAAGTTTTAATCTTTTGCCTGTATAATCAGGCAATTATTACTCACCCAATATGCATCAATGCAATAGATTTACAGGGGAGTGATCACTCCGAACCAAAGGATCATCATGCGTATTTTCTACTGGGTTACGCTTCTCGTACTACCTTTGACAGCAGGGTTCTTCCCGCAAACGGTACACACTTCCGTTACTGCCGTCAGCCCCGATAAGGTCACACTGGCACACCCTTTCCCCGTAAGTGGGATGAGCGGTGTTGTCATTCATCACTACGGAGAGAGTCTCGATGCGGTCACCGGATATATTATGCAACCTGACAACTCTCCCACTGCACATATGCTGGGTAAAGGGGTCATTCACCATGAACAGCTCCCGACGATTAAAACCCCTATCACAAAAGGCGACAAGGTCATAGGAGGCTACCTCTATAACAACGTACTTCTTCTTGCTCCCGATGCAGAGAGCTACCATACGATCACCACACAATATGCAAGAACATGGTTCCACCCGGATCTCTTCGCTGCATTTCTAAGCCGCGAGGGGGAAGGAGTCCCGACAAAAGAGAACCTTGAAGCCTTTGCAAAAGAGTATCAGGTAGGCCTTATTTGTATCGTTCAAAAAGACAGAAGCGTACTTTACGACCCTATCTCACACAAGGTAGTCGCTTCCAAACCGTTTCACTATACGCCACAAAAAGTACATTACCCCTTCTTTATGCGCTTTGATAGCATTCAGACCGGTCTCTTCTCTGAAACCGGTGACGGCAACTACTACAAAACCATGGAGCAATTCAAATGATCGATCCTAAACACATCAAAGCCCTTGAGGATATGGTAGGCAAAGAGAATGTCTACTCCGACAAAGCCCACATGATCGCATACTCTTACGATGCGACGCGTACGCGCTATGAGCCAGATGCGGTCGTCTTTCCACGTAACGAGGAGGATATCAGCCGTATCCTTGTCTACTGTAACGCACACAATATCGTCATCACCCCACGCGGTGCGGGTTCAGGCTTTACCGGCGGTGCCCTGCCTACAAGCGGCGGGATCACCCTTGCAATGGAAAAGCACATGAACAAGATCCTTGAGATCGACATGGAGAACATGGTCGCCGTGGTACAGCCGGGCGTGGTCAACATGGACTTACAAAAGGCCGTAGAGGAGGTAGGGCTCTTCTATCCGCCCGATCCTGCCAGCGAAGAATATTCCACTATCGGCGGGAATGTCAGCGAAAATGCCGGCGGTATGCGTGCGGCAAAATACGGGATCACTAAAGATTACGTCATGGCACTGCGTGCCGTGCGTCCCAATGGCGATATCATCCGAGCGGGTAAACGTACCATCAAAGATGTGGCGGGTTATAACATTGCCGGTATTCTCATTGCCTCGGAAGGCACCCTTGCCGTCATTACCGAAATTACACTCAAGCTGATCCCAAAACCGAAGTTCCGCAAAGCCTACATGGGGATCTTCCCTTCGGTCGATGACGCTATGAACGCCGTATTCAAATCCCTTGCAGGTGGAGCGAACCCCGTTGCGATGGAGTTCATGGATGCACTCGTTGTTCAAGCGCTCAAAGAGAAACTGGGTGTCGAACTTCCCGAAAATGCAGGTGCTCTGCTTATCGGTGATGTAGATGGGAATGTCTCCGAAGAGGTGGCGTTCCAGCTGGAAATTCTGGAAAAATCGTTCAAAGAAAACGGTGCGCAGGATTTTGTCATCGCCCACACCGACGAAGAACGTGACAAACTCTGGTACGCCAGACGTAATGCATCACCATCCATTACCATCTTCGGAAGCAAGAAGCTCAACGAAGATATCTCCGTACCCCGAAGTATGCTCCCCAAAGCACTACGCAACATCTACGAGATAGGTGACAGATACGGCTTTAAAGTTCCATGTTTCGGACATGCGGGAGATGGGAACATCCACGTCAATGTCATGGTTGACGGCTCTGATGCAAAACAGCTTGAAGAGGGACATAAAGCCATTGAAGAGATCTTCGAGATGGTCGTCGAGATGGGAGGTACCCTTAGCGGCGAGCACGGTATCGGCACGGCAAAAGCACCGTTTATGCATATCGCCTTCAACGAAGCGGAGCTACAGCTTTTTAGAGATATCAAACAGGCGTTCGACCCCAACAACATCCTCAATCCGGGGAAGATGGGTCTGTAAATGTCCGATGCACCAAGGAGCAAACGCTCCCTGCTCTACAAGTACTACCTCTTCTTACGCGATTTCTTTCGCGATCTCTTTGAAGACAAGGTAGGCTACTACGCTTCCAGCCTCAGCTGGAGTACCCTCTTCTCCATCATCCCTTTATTGGTATTGGTACTCTATATCTTCACGACCCTTCCGATTTTCGACACGGTCTATGAGAATGTACGACAGCTCATCTTTGCCAACCTCATGCCTACACAATCTGCAGAGATCATGGCAAAGCTCAATGAGTTCATCACAAACTCCAACAAACTCGGATGGATCGGCTTTTTCTATGTCACCTTTGCCGTAGTGGTCTTTTTAAAGAACTATGACTATGTGGTCAATGATATCTTCGAACTTCCCCCACGCAATCTGCTTGAGAGCATTAAGACCTACCTGCTACTTATGCTGCTGCTCCCAAGCATGATGGGCGGAGCGTTCTGGCTCTCTTCGTTCATCCAGTCCTATCTTGACAGAACGGAGTTCACTCAGTTTATCCACCTCTACTACTTTCTTCCTTACCTCATCATCTGGGGAGTCTTTTATATCGCCTATCAAATATCGGCACAAACCCCCATTCAGCCCAAAGCTGCCATAGCAAGCTCCTTTATCGCCTCTTTGATCTGGTACGGCTCGAAGAGTGCTTTTGTCTTCTATGTCGTACATAACAAGACCTATTTGACCATCTACGGCTCCATCAGTACCATTCTCTTCTTCTTTTTATGGATCTACATCTCATGGGCGATCTTCCTGCACGGTTTACGCTTCTGTTATCTGCTTGACAAAGAGGTTGACTTCGATCAGATATAAAGCGCTATACCAACCCCCAAAGCGATCAGCAAAAGCAAAACAAATGCCATACGGTAACGTATGGCTGCCAACGAAACAACCCCATAAAGTATCGCCAGCCAAAGCGGTGTTTGCCACGCTATCTCCTTGCATGGCATGGCAAAAAGTGCTTCAAGCCATCCATCGAACACACCACCCTTACCCAATAGATGCAAACCAAGCAAAAGCGGATAAAAGGGTGTAAAGAGGAGTGACAACAGTGGAGAGAATAGTTGACACTTTGTCGTTGTTACAAAGACAATATGCACAAGCGGAAGCATCAGCAAAAAAATACCCAGCGGGATTACAGCAAATATCACCAACCACTTGTTCCATGTTTGGGTGTAGTGTAGCAACAAGAAGATATAGAACACCCCCGCTACGGAGAACCAAAAGCCCAAAGAGACAAGCAAAGAGGGAAAAAGCACCAAGAGCCCTGCCAATACAACAGTTAAAAAACCAAAGCTTATCAGCTCGACCGCCATCACAAGCATCAACCAGCCAAAAACCACCATCGCATAGGCACGAACCAACGAGGGAGGCATCCCCACAAACCATACATACAGACCCAACAAAGCAATGGCGACCACACCCATATCGATCAAGGCATAACGGTAGGGGAACCAGCGCTGCTGCAACGGCCGGTAGAGTAACCACAACACCCCATAGAGCACACCCCACAAGATACCCAGATGAAATCCGCTCAATGCGACCAGATGGCTTATGCCCAGAGCGCTCATGATCTCTCTATCCTCTTTACTTAGCGGTGTTGCAAGAAAGATCGCACTATAGAAGCGTTGGAGCATCGGTGTTTCATGTTGCGAGGCTATTTTGGCTGCCACTTTATCTTTCATACTGCTGGGTAAAGCATCTATCTCTTTAATACGGCTTTTAACATAAAAACGTCCCAAATAATCCCAAAATGAAATACGCTCATCAGGAAATATCTGTAAGCGTAAACGGGTATGAGAGAGCTCTTGCTTGCGGTGTGTTGTCGTATAGAACTGCAACCCCTCGTCACTTTGAAGTTTCAAGACCTGATAGCTGGAATGGTGTTTATGTTTCGTATAGGCAGACAGCACATTGGCATAGGTAAAATAGAAGGGCTTACTGACAAACGCTTTGTAGGCATCATAGCGAAAGAGCAGATGCACCAAAAGAAGTGTCAGCAGTATCCCAAGGGTAAGAAGAAAATCCCTTTTATCCTCGAAGAGCTTGGGCTTTTGCATCTTTTTTAAATAGGCGGCAACTCGATATTACCGGTATTGGCAGGAATGTCGGACTCTTCATAGACCACCTCGAACGCCGGAGAATGTACCGCATCGACAAAGCGTGTGAACCTCTTCTGGAAGATCAGATCGACCGTTCCCGTAGGTCCGTTACGCTGTTTTCCGATGATCAGCTCGGTATCCTCTTCGTTACCGCGAAGCAGTTCGTCATACTTCTTCTGGTACTCGGCGATCTTATCGGCATTGCCTTCGGTCTTCGCTTTTTCAAGCTTCTCTTTCATCTCATTGATCTTATAGACCACCCCACGGTAGACAAAGAGGATAATATCGGCATCCTGCTCGATCGCTCCCGATTCCCGCAGATCTGAGAGCATCGGACGTTTGTTGTCACGGCTCTCCAAGCTACGATTGAGCTGTGAAAGCGCCAAGATCGGTATCTGAAGCTCTCTGGCAAGCTGTTTGAGCCCACGTGAGATCTCCGATATCTCCTGCTGTCTCCCTTCTCGCCCTTCACCGCTCATCAGCTGTAGATAGTCGATGATCGCCATAGAGACTTCCGGATGCTGGGTTTTGAGCTTACGCAGTTTACTTCGTACATGGTGAATGGTTGCATATCCACCGTCATCGACAAAAAGCTTCTTACGCGAAAGCTCCTCTGTCGCAGCAGAAAGCTGACTCCACTGCTCATCTCTCAGGTCCCCGACTCTTAGCTGTTGAAGCGGTATGGATGTCTTTGCCGCAAGCAACCTCAACATCAACTGCTCAGCCGGCATCTCCAGCGAGAAGAACGCCACCCCTTCATCACGTTCAATGGCTTTAAGCGCCATATTCAGCACCAGTGCCGTTTTTCCCATTGCCGGCCTTGCCGCAATAATCACCAGATCCCCTTTACCGAAACCCGATGTTTTTTCGTTCAGGTTCTTAAAGCCCGTATCGGTTCCGATGAGCTTGGAGTTCCCTAACGCTTTAAGACGGTTGATCTCATCCATCATCGCCAAGGTGATCTCTTTGGACTCCCTAAAGTCCTCGTTGCTGTTATTTTGCGTGATCTCATAGAGCTTCTTCTCCACAAGGTTCATCACCTCTTCAGCAGGTAGATCATCTTCAATGGTAACCTTCTTGATCTCCGTTGCCAACGTTGCCAATGCACGCTTGGCAGACTTGGCTTTGATCTCGGCTAAGTAGGCGGCGGTGTTGGAAATGGGGTTTGCAGAGAGCAGGTCGAGCATCGCCACCTCATCGAACTTCCCCATACTTTGAAGCTTACTTTTGAGAAACTCCTCATCAATGGGTTTCTCCTCACGCGAAAGCTCCTCCATCGCCATAAAGACATGCTGATGAAACGGCAGATAGAAATCCTGAGGTATCAGTTTTGAAGCGATCTCCTCATAGATCTCAGGATCAAAAATGATCGCAGAGAGTACGGCACGCTCGATATTGAGGTTATACATATTTTCCATCGTTAAAACTCCTTTGGAGTTTTAAGTGAGGAGTGAGGAGTGAGAAGTGAGGAGTTTTGGTTTGCATTGCTCTGCAATGCTTCTATTTTACAGAAATTCATTAAAGTCCACCTCATATTATTATAAAAGCTTTCTGGAAGAAAGCATACCAAAATTATTCATCATTCATTATTAATTATTCACTCTGAAGCTTAGAAGCCATCTTCTCAACTTCAGCCACGAACCTATCTACCAACTCCTCTTCCGGCAACTTGGCAACCACTTCACCTTTGACCATCACCAACCCGCTTCCTTTACCGTAAGCAATGGCGACATCGGCATGTTTTGCTTCACCGATAGCGTTAACCACGCAACCCATCACCGAAACATCCATCGGGGTAGTAATGTGTGCTGTACGGCGTTCCACTTCGGCAACGGCACTTACCAGATCGGCTTCGATACGTCCGCAAGTCGGACAAGAGATAATGTTGAGTCCCTCTTGTACCCGTCCGCTGTCTTTGAGGATCGCTTTGCCGACCTTGATCTCCTCTTCAAGCTCACCTGTAATGGATACACGCAGCGTATCGCCAATGCCATCAAGCAGCAGTGTGCCCAGACCGATGGCGGACTTGACCGTTGCATGGAAGATCGTTCCTGCTTCCGTTACCCCCAGATGGAAAGGGTAATTGTTCTTCGGACGCAACATACGATACGCCTCTACCGTTCGGTCAACATCCGAAGCCTTGAGAGAAACCTTGATGTCTGTAAACCCAAGATCTTCAAGGAATTTGATATTGTACTCCGCACTTGCAACCATCCCTTCGGCAGTCGCACCATACTTTTGATCGAATTCTTTTTCTAAAGAACCGGCATTGACCCCGACACGAATCGGCAAATTACGTTCCTGACACGCCTTGACGATCTCTTTGATACGCCCCTTTTCCCCGATATTCCCCGGATTAAAGCGAATACAATCCACCCATTTTGCCGCCTCAAGTGCCAAACGGTAATTAAAGTGAATATCGGCAATAAGCGGCAAAGATATCTGCTCTTTGATCGCTTTGAGCGCCAACGCATCTTCCATCTCAGGCACGGCTACACGCACCATATCCGCCCCTGCAAAATGCAGACGGTTGATCTGCTCGACTGTTGCAGCTACATCACGCGTATCCGAGTAGGTCATCGACTGCACACTAATAGGGGCATCACCACCAACGGCGACATTGCCGACATATATCTTCTTTGTAGGTATTCTCTCTTTCATCGAGATACCTCCAATGAAGATAGTGAGGAGTGAGGAGTAAGGAGTGAGGAGTGTCGGAAGACAAACTTTGTTTGTTTTCTATTGTTCATATTTTATATTCTCTTTTGCTGTTTTTGTACTTGAAGATAGCATTTTTATCAAATCCTCTACATCACTTAGTAAACTATCAGCCATATGTACTGATAAATAATCACAATCCTTTAAAAGTCTGATCCAATATCTTGTTTCATTGGCTTCTTTTAGTGATATATAGAGCTTATTTGTAAAATCTGCTTTTGATTGTGCATACTTTCCTTCTGCAATCAAGGCACCTATGGATGTTCCCGATCTTAAAAGCTGTTTACTTAAAACAAACTCTCTTTTTTGATCTTGAAGGTATTGACTGCATTTTACAATGCGAATTGAAAAGTCATAACTTTTATTTTCTAAAATACCCATAGCGTATTTTAACCTAAAAATGTAATAAAGGCATTGCAGAGCAATGCAAACCAAAACTCCTCACTCCTCGCTCCTCGCTCCTCACTAAAAAAGTAACACTTTTTTACGAAAATTCAACCGGATCCATATCCACCTCTATCTGTCGACAATCCACACTGTGGAGTACTTTAAGCAGTGGTACTCGGCTCTTTGCCTTTAGCAAAATATGAAAGCGGTACTTGTTGGCTACTCTCTCTACGGGTGCTTTACCGTGACCGACGATCTCTACCGTATCGAAGGCTTTGAGCTTTGTGACCGTATCAAGGGTGATCTTACTTGCTTTTGCTTCATCCTTATGCGCAATCAGAATGCGTGCCAATGAGACGAACGGCGGGTAGTCGGCGATCTCCAAAAAGAGCAGTTCATCTTTAAGGAACTGCTCGTAATCACCCAAATACGCCTCATACTGTCCCGGATCAGCTGTTTGAATAAGCACTTCAGCCTCTTTGGCACGTCCACTTCTTCCGGCTATTTGAAAGAGCAGACTGATCGCACGCTCTCTGGCACGGTAGTCCGCCATCCCCATAATATGGTCAAGCCCCATAATAACACTCAGCGTGATCCCCGGATAGTCATGTCCTTTGCTCAGCATCTGTGTTCCCAGCAACACATGACTCTCTCCGCTCTCAAAACGCTTCAATGCTTTTACCAGCTTATTGGCCGTCGTAATACTGTCACGGTCGAACTGCTCTACCTTGATCCCCTCTATCGCTTCGGTAATGATCTCGATGGCTTCTTGCGTACCGATACGCTCACTTAGAAGCGGAGTGTGCGAACAGTGCACACACTGCTCGCGTATCGCTTCGGTATAGTTACAATAGTGGCACTTTAAGTGACGCCGTTTTCGATGCAGCGCCATACCCACCGAACAAAAAGGACAAGTATGGGTCTTTCCGCAAGCACTACAGTAGAGATACTTAAAATTCCCACGTGTCGGAAGAAAGACCAACGACTGTCCCCCCTCCTCATAGTGACTTCGCAACGCATAGATGATCGGTGCGTTTATCGTATCTCCGGAGACAAAACGGTAACGTTTCTTCGTTTGAACAAAAGGCTTGTCAAGTTTGACCACATCATACTTATAATAGGATGTCGTACTGGGCGTAGCCGAAGCAAGCACCACCTTCGCACCCAACTTCTGCCCCATCAACACTGCCACATCCCTCGCATGGTAACGCGGTCTTGTCATCGCTTTGTAAGAATCGTCATGCTCTTCATCCACAATAATAAGTCCTAGATCCGGCATAGGGGTAAAGAGTGCCGAACGTGCACCTGCAATAACACGGATACGCCCCTCCTCTATGCCCTCAAGTATCTGTGCTTTCTTCTTTTTAGTGATCTTCGAGTGCCACATCGCTACCGCATCACCAAAATAGACCTTCAACCGCTTCTCCATCTGTGGAGAGAGCGATATCTCCGGCATGAGAAAGATAGAAGTTTTTCCCTCTTCGAGCATCTTCGCCATAAGCGCGATAAATATCTCCGTCTTACCCGCTCCGGTCACACCAAATAACAGGGCACGCTCTTTTTCCAAAAGCTCCTCATAGGCTTGTTGTTGGATAGAGGATAGCGTAGGTCGGGGTATCCCAACCCCAACATTTACTGTTTTTCGTTCGTTTATACGATTATCCTCGTGGGTACACTCCGACCTGCGGTACGGCAAAAACAACGAGATCGCTTCGGAAAAAGAGGAGAAGTAGTATTCACTGATGAATTTGGCTATAGCCATTTGTTGAGGAGAGAAATAAGAAGATGATACAGCATAGACAGTCGATGTGCTAAAAGAAGGTTTTTCAACCTTCTTTAAAACAAGGGCTTCTTTTAATGTATCTTTTAAGGGAACCTGAACGATATCCCCTCTTCCAATAGATACTTCAGAAGCATAGGTCAACACAGGCGCACTAGAACGTAAAAGTGCAACTTGATAATAATACACTTACTGGGTCAACTCTTTACAATATTGATCATCAGGATCTTCACATTCAAAACGATTGTTCTGTAATAAGAAAACCACACTTCCTGACGTAGGAAGATTAAATGTATATTTCGTCGGATCATCACTGGTTCCACTACCGGATGTTGATCTATACCAACATGATGTTGACGATGTAGTCTCACATGAACTGGGAGGGTAAGATAGCACAGGTTTACTGGTATTCCCATCAAATCCATTAAAGACCGGGTCACCGGACGCTTCCGAGTCTTCACCAAGTTTTGTGATCGTATCAAAATCACCTTGCAGAATTCTTTTTTGTCTCTCCATAGAGATAGAATTGCGGATAGATGCCACTGTTGTTTTTGCTTTTGTCATAATGGCATCACCCCTTGTCATTGCGAACTTAGGCACCGCAATCGCTGCAAGGATACCTATGATAACGATGACAAAGACCAATTCTATCATAGAGAAGGCTCTTCTCTGTCGCTTTATTAAAACCATTTTATCTCCTGATACTATTTCTTTTATTGTAAGATATATATTCTTGATCCTCCTGAAGATTGAATACTATTCAATTTTCGGATCAATTCCGATGCTGTCGCGGCAGCAGGTGTTGCGGGAGCTAAATCCGTTACTGTTAAATTATACTCCGTTCCTGATACACTTCCTTGTACCTTAACCGTATCTTCACTATCACACATATACACAATCCCTTCTGATACTAAAGTACCTTCCGGGCTTGATATCCCTTCTCCTTCACTTCTTCCTACAGGTAGATTTGTGATATCTTCAATAGGAAGGGTAGAGAAGTTACTATACCCTTCAATGGTATAACGCTGACTGATCTCTGCGATCAATTGCTGCGCCTCTTGTGTACATTTTGCTGCGGTAGCATCATCCCTACTCGCCGTTAGTCGAGGGATCGCTACTACCGCGAGTAATCCTACAACCAACATTACAAATATCAACTCTATCTGTGTGAATGCCTTTTGCCATCTTAGCTCCATAGAACGCTCCCTCTTACTGATATGGTATAAGTAAATCATACCATGTTCTTAATTAAAAACTATACGCTCGATATCCTCCGGTATCATAGCTGTAAATCTTTCTTAGTGCAATTGCTGCCTTTTGTGCAATGATCGACTGTGTAGGGTCTTGATCGTATATAACAATATTATATACTGTTTCATTACTCTCTCCGACAACCTTGGCAATTGCTTCACCATCACAACTGTAGGTTACGCCTGTTGTATCTACTTGTGTCGTGCCTGGTTCTATAATACCATCTTCTCCGCTTCCTACTTCTGTTTGTACATTTGTCATCTCATCTATTGACATGGTTTTAAACTTCAGATAACCATTCTTTCGGTAGCTATTACCAACTTCATGTAATATCTGCCCTACTTCATTAATACAGATGGATGCTGATGCATCATCTCTACTTGCTGCAAGTTTTAAAATAGAGACACTCGCTAGTACTCCAATAATAACGATCGTAAAGATCAATTCGATCATTGTGAACGCTTTTTGCATTAACATACTCCTTATAAACCTTAAATTAAATGAGAGAGGAGTTAATGTTATGTTACATAGAAGAAAAAAGGCAAAAAAAAAGGTTCCCACTCAATTAAGAGTGGGAACCTTTGAGAAAGTCATATCAACTCAAACAATTAGAGTTTGTAGATACGCTCTCCACTTGAGTCAGCATTGATGTTTTTCTTAATTGCATCAGAAGCTGTTTTAGAAGCTGGTGTAGTACCATCAGTTACTGTTACTGTCAAGTTATAGTCTGTACCTGCATCAGCACCACTAAATTTAACAATATTTTCACCGTCACATTTGTAGTTTACACCTGTACCATCTACAACTGTTGTTCCTGCTTCTGCAATACCTCTTGTCAAACCGTCTGCATCAGCGTTAACAGGAACGTTTGTCATCTCTTCAATACCTGTAGTTTTAAATGTTGCATTCCCGACTTTTGTATATTTAGAAGAGATCTCTTGTACTAGCTGACCTACTTCATGGATACAAGTTGCTGCTTCTGCATCATCTCTTGTTGCTGCCAATTTTGGAATGGCAACCGCTGCCAAAATACCGATAATAACGATAACGAAGATCAATTCGATCATTGTAAAACCGCGTCTCATGTTACTCATGATTAACTCCTTAGAAAATTATGTTTTGAATACGCTAGGCTCAATAGCCCTTTGTACTTTTTGATTGTAACGCTTTCAAACTTATATTTTCATAAAAAGAGAGGACTTTATTCGCAAAATCATTAACTTCTACTTTAAATACCATATCAAATCAAAAACAGTAAATCTTAATATTAGGCAAGCTTTTATATATAAGTAAGTATAATTTTCATTATGTTCGGTATTTTTACTGAAACCACTTTACTTTTTGAAAGGAACATATATGATGAAAAAGGTTCTTACCAATAAATATGAATGGTCAGCATTCCGAATTACTGCATTACTGTACGCTGTCGTTCTTATTATTCCTTTGATCTTCTATTTTGTACACTCATCATTTGAAAATATCCAAGAAGACAGTAAGATCACAAGAGATGTTGCTTGGGCAAATGGCGTAATGGATGCCTATACTTCTATGGATACCAAGCAGCCTACCCCACAAGCCCTAAAAAAGCTTGACCGAACGTTTCAAAGTGTCCGGAAATGGGTGGAGACAAATAAGAACTCTAAATTCTATCTTGGAAGCGATACACTCGAAAAAGACTTCATGAATGCAAAAATATGTTGGGATCAATACAAGCAATCCCTTCAAGGAAAAGCATCATATGATAAAAAAAGGTGTCGTCGTATCTTTAAAAACCTTTCGTTGATCATCACCAATATGATAGAACTGAAGCAACGGGATCTTATCAATATGTTTTATTGGAATCTTACCGCAGCTATGCTTCTTTCTATCCTAATGATCTATTTTATCCGAGTATATATACAAATGCAATTGAACAGACACTCAGTCTACGATCTTGAGACAAATCTATACAACCATAACTACTTCAACGAACATATGAAGACCACCTGTGCAAGAGCGGCACGTTATAAATATCCGCTCTCACTACTCTCTATCTCTATTAACGGGATCGATAAGAAAAGTCTAGATGAAAAAGAGTATGCGAAGTTCATGGAGACGGTGGGTGATATTCTTTTGACCATGACACGTACGAGTGATGTTGCCTGTCGTTATGATGAGGATCACATTGCGATCATTCTTCCGTTTACAGAAGATAAGAATGCGGAGATCCTAAAGGGGCGTATTCAAGAGACGTTCGAAAAACACAACTTTAACATCTCTGAGACACCGACATTCGTATTTTCGATCGTTCAGTATGAGCCGCAAGAGACGGCAAAAGAGTATATTGAACGTGCGGAAAAGGTACTTCGCGAGCATTGATATGCTCCATACCCTCCTTCGTGGAGGATATGCGATCTTTTTAATTGCAGAAGCGCTCTCTGCGCTCTACTATAGTCCATCCAATGTTTCGATCAGTAGTTCTATCTCTTTTTCGTAGTTGTTTGCCTGTTTTGCAAGACGAAGGTAGGCTTTTAGCAGCTTATCAGGCTTGTTATCCGTATGGAGATTTATTCCTGCTTCTTGAAGATCCTTGTTCACAAAATCAGCAAAATCCTCATCCAACTTGATCTCGTAACGATTCCCACATACGGTCAATCCGACATTTTTCATACTCTCTCCCCTTTAGGTAAACCGTATCGGTATCATCTGAGTATACCGATACCTCTTCCTCATTATGATGAAGTTTAAGCCAGAAGGCTCTCCACTTGCGCAATGATCTTCTCGATCTCCGCATCTTTCTCTTCAAGCTCACGCTTCAATTCTGCAACCGTCGACTCAAGCGTTTGCGCACGCTGTGCCTCTTCTCTTAATGAGTTAATGAGCATCTCCTGCTCGGATTGAGAACTTGACAGTCCCGTAACCTGCTCTTTTAGCTCGGCATTTTCCGCACGGAGCATCTCATAGCCCGCTTTTAACTGTGTGATCTTTTCTTGTAGTCTAACTAGTGCTGACATTATATTTCCTTTTATGTTTTAAACTGCTCTTATTATTCGAGAATTTTTGATTGTGATATAATAGCGAAGAAATTAAAAATTAAAAATTAAAAATTAAAAACTTATAGGCAGTATACATGCAAAAAGAGAATGTCTTACATACAAAGAGCTATGCATTTTCCATCAGAATCGTTAATTTTGCTCGATATTTAAATGGCGAAAAAAAGAGTATATTTTAAGCAAACAAGTATTACGCTCCGGCACGGCAATATGTGCACTTGTGAGCGAAGCAGAATTTGCACAGTCACATGCTGACTTTATCAATAAACTGACCGTTGGGCTCAAAGAAGCCAACGAAACAAAATACTGGATCAACCTACTTCATGATACACAATACATTTCACAGAAAATGTACAAAAGTCTCATTAAAGGATATTAAAGAGATAATAAGCTTATTAGTCTCTATCATCAAAAAGCTCAAAAACAGAAGCATTTCGTAAAGAAATGCATATCAACATTTTTAATTTTTAATTGAAAAAGAAGGAGCCAAATGGCGACATTTACAGTCAACAGTCCCTATCAGCCTTCAGGTGATCAGCCAACGGCTATTGCACAACTTTCAGATTCTATTTTGCAGGGTAATCGTTATCAGACACTTTTGGGAGTGACCGGTTCGGGGAAGACCTATACGATGGCAAAAGTTATTGAAAAGACCAAAAAACCCACCCTCATCATGACACACAACAAAACCCTTGCCGCACAGCTCTACTCGGAGTTCAAGAGTTTTTTCCCAAACAACCATGTCGAGTACTTTATCAGCTACTACGACTACTATCAGCCCGAAGCCTACCTGCCAAGACAAGACCTCTTTATTGAAAAGGATTCCTCTATCAATGAAGAGTTGGAGCGTTTACGTCTGAGTGCTACGGCATCACTTTTAAGCCATGACGATGTCATCGTTATCGCATCGGTCTCCGCCAACTACGGACTGGGAAGCCCTGAAGATTACCGCTCTATCGTGCAGAAGCTCTGTGTTGGGGAGGAGTATGACCAAAAAGCACTCCTGCTAAGACTGGTAGATATGGGCTACAAGCGTAACGATGAGTTCTTTGACATCGGAAATTTCCGTGTTAACGGTGAAGTGATCGACATCTACCCCGCCTACTCCGATGAGTTCGCTATCCGCATCGAGTTCTTCGGGGATGAGATAGAGGATATCTATATGTTCAACTCCCTAACCGGAGAGAAGGACGAACATCTTAATGAAGTCACCATCTACGCGGCAAACCAGTTCATTGTCGGAAAGGAGAAGCTCGCACGGGCTATTAAAAGCATTGAAGAGGAGCTGGATGAAAGGCTTGCCTACTTCCAAAGAGAAGGACGCATGGTAGAGTACAACCGTCTTAAGCAGCGTACGGAGTTCGACCTTGAGATGCTGGAGGCCACAGGTATCTGCAAAGAGATCGAGAACTACTCACGCCATCTCACAGGCAAAAAACCCGGAGAGACACCCTACTCGATGATGGACTACTTTGAAGTGATGCATGATGATTATCTTGTCATTGTCGATGAGTCACACGTTTCACTGCCGCAGTTCCGTGGTATGTATGCAGGAGACAGAAGCCGTAAAGAGGTACTTGTCGATCACGGTTTCCGTCTGCCTTCCGCACTTGACAACCGTCCGCTGAAATTTGATGAGTACATCAACAAGGCACCCCACTATCTCTTTGTCTCCGCTACACCTGCTCAACTGGAGATAGAGCTATCATCGACCGTTGCCCAGCAGGTTGTCAGACCAACAGGACTGCTTGACCCTGAAATCGAGGTCATCGACAGCACCTATCAGGTAGAGAACCTGCATGACCGCATGAAACCGGTCATTGAGAGAGGAGAACGCGTACTTGTCACCGTATTGACAAAAAAGATGGCAGAGGAGTTGACAACCTACTACAACGATATGGGACTGCGCTGTAAATATATGCACTCCGATCTTGACGCGATCGAACGCAACCAGATCATCCGCTCTTTGCGTTTGGGAGAGTTTGACATCTTGGTAGGGATCAACCTTCTTAGAGAGGGGCTTGACCTGCCCGAAGTGAGCCTTGTCGCCATTCTCGATGCGGATAAAGAGGGCTTCTTGCGTTCACAGACAGCACTCATCCAGACTGCAGGACGAGCCGCACGTAATGCCAACGGAAAAGTGCTGATGTATGCCAAAAAGATCACCGACTCGATGAAAGCGACCATCGAGATCACTCAGGCAAGAAGGCAAAAACAGATCGCCTACAACAAGACTCACGGTATCACCCCAAAAACGACCATCCGTGAGCTTGATACCAACCTCAAGGTCGAAGATGCCGGAGAGCTTTACAACAAACGCAGTAAACTTGACAAAATGCCAAAAGCCGAACGTCAACAGCTCATTAAAGAGCTCAAAGCCAAAATGCTGGCAGCCGCAAAGAACCTAGAGTTCGAAGAAGCGGCAAGATTGAGGGATGAGATCGCAAAGATAAAGAAGCTGTAGCTTCTTTTTAGTGAATAATTAATAGTGAATAGTGAATAGTTATGGTATGCTTTTCTATTCGAAAAGCTTTTATTACTATGGAGTAGTACCATGCATGATACCTATCTAATAAAAGCACTGCCATGCAGTGCTTACAACCATTATTCACTATTCACTATTCACTATTCACTTCGATCATCGGGAGAAGCCCGATGATCGACCTCAACTCCTCCCAGCTCTACTTCAACCGTGAACTTAGTTGGCTACAGTTCAACTCACGGGTACTCGCACAGGCACTTGACGAAAAACTGCCGCCGCTGGAGCGTTTGAAGTTCCTTGCGATCTATGGTACCAACCTCGATGAGTTCTACATGATCCGTGTTGCAGGGTTAAAATCGCTCTATAAGGCACGTATTCAAGAGACAGGTGCGGACAAGTTAACACCTGCGGAACAGCTCAAACAGATACGCGCATACCTGCACAAAGAACACCACATCCTTGAGTCATGCTACACCTCTATTATTTCCGAGCTTCATAGACACGGCGTGCACATTAAGAACTTTGACGTATTGACCAAAGAGGAGAAGGCAGCGGTCAAAGAGATATTCTTCGAAGAGATCTATCCGGTCATCATCCCTATCGCCATCGATGCCACACACCCTTTCCCTCATCTGAACAACCTCAGTTTCGGACTGGCGATCACTCTACAGGATGAATCGAAACATATCAAGCACGGACTGATCCGTATTCCGCGTATTTTGCCGCGTTTTGTTCATATTGACCATACTTTCATTCCTATCGAAAGTGTCGTAGAGCACTTTACCACCGAACTCTTCCCCGGCTTTACACCGCTCGCCTCTACCCCGTTTCGCGTTACCCGTAATGCCGATATCGAAATAGAAGAAGAGGAGGCGGATGATTTTCTTGAAATTCTTCAGGAGGGGTTGCGTTCTCGGAACAAAGGCTCGCTCATTAGGCTTGAACTCCTTAAAGAGGTCGATGAGGACCTGCTTCAGTTCTTGCTTAACCATCTTAACCTCGATGAGAATGACATCTATCCCTACAAGAGCCTGCCGCTGAACCTTGGTGCGCTCTGGCAGATCGTCGGAGACAAGAGCCTTTCACATCTGGTACTGCCGACCTTCACACCCAAGATCCTTCCACCGCTCGATACTGAAAATGTCTTTGAAGCGATCGAGAAGCAAGATGTACTTCTCTACCACCCTTTCGACAGCTTTGAGCCGGTTGTACAGTTCATTAAACAGGCGGCTGCCGACCCTGAGACCATCGCTATTCGCATGACACTCTACCGTGCAGGGCAGAAATCACCTATTGTCAAAGCGCTCATCGATGCGGTGCGTGACGGAAAACAGGTAACCGTACTTGTAGAGCTCAAAGCACGATTTGATGAAGAGAACAACCTAAGATGGGCCAAAGCGCTCGAAGATGCCGGTGCGCACGTGGTCTACGGTATTCCCGGGCTGAAGGTGCATGCCAAGATCGCACAGGTCATTAAACGTAAGGGTAAAAAACTTCAAAGCTATGTGCATCTGGCAACGGGGAACTACAACCCGAGTACGGCAAAGATATATACCGATATCTCCTACTTTACGGCAAAAGAGGTCTTCTCTACCGATGCAACACACTTCTTCCACTTCCTTACGGGCTTCTCGACCTATACCAAGCTCGATACGCTCTTCATGTCACCGGTGCAGATCAAACCTAAACTGATGAAGCTTATCGAAAAAGAGAGTCAACATGGTAAAAAAGGACACATCATCCTAAAAGCCAACTCTCTAGTCGATACCGATATCATCAAAGCACTCTACAAAGCCTCTAGACAAGGGTGCAAAATCGATCTTATCATCCGTGGTATCTGCTGTCTGAAACCGGGAGTAAAAGGGGTAAGCGAAAATATCAATGTCTACTCCATCATCGGGAAATATCTGGAACATCCACGTATCTACTACTTTAAACACCATAAGATCAAGTGTTACATCTCCAGTGCCGACTTGATGCCGAGAAACCTGGTGAGACGTGTGGAGCTGATGACCCCGATCGTTGAAGAGAACCTCTCTCAAAAGATAGAGCAGATACTCATGCTTCAGCTCGCGGACAATCAGCTGCGATGGAAACTGCAAGAGAGCGGAGAGTACATCAAGGTTCCAGCCCTTGGAAAGAAGATAAACAACCACCTTATTTTGGAACAGTATGTCAATAAGATACACGACAAGACCAAAAAAGAGACACCAGATTATGTCAGCAGGTTAGCAAACAGGATACTGAAAGAGGGGTAAGGCCTCTTTGGAATGAATAATGAATAGTGAAGCCTTTTCAATAGAAAAGGCTTTGATTGATTGTAGGGTATGCGCCTAAAGGAAGTACCCTTTGGGTGCAATTGCCCACCTTCTTAAATCAAAATATTTATAAAATGGTAGGCAATTGCCTACCCTACAGGAGAGAACATGCTCATTAAATTTAAAGAATGGACACCAAAACTAGGCAAGAATGCTTGGATAGCCGAAGGTGCTTCGGTTATCGGACGTACCGAAATGGGAGAAGACAGTGCCGTATGGTTCGGTTGTGTGGTACGCGGTGACGTACACTACATCAAGATCGGTGACAGAACCAACATTCAAGACCTTAGCATGATCCACGTTACACACCATAAAAAAGCCGATATGAGTGATGGAAACCCAACCATCATCGGGAATGATGTGACCGTCGGACACCGTGTGATGCTGCATGGATGCACCATTGAAGACGCCTGTCTTATCGGAATGAGTGCGACCATTCTTGATGGTGCGGTCATCGGAAAAGAGTCTATCGTAGGAGCGGGCAGTCTGGTTACGAAAAATAAGAAATTTCCGCCAAGAAGTCTTATTATGGGAAGTCCGGCAAAAGTGGTCAGAGAACTCACCGATGAAGAAGTGGCAGAGCTGTATGCATCTGCTGAACGTTATGTCAAATTCAAGAATGAGTACCTATAGCATGACACATATCATCAGTAAAAGTTTTAAAGACCTTTTTTCGGGTACAGTTCTTGCCTTTATGGCAAAGAGTACCGTTATCTCACTTGCGATCACGACTATTGTCGTATGGCTTGTAAACGATATGCTTGCCGGGTTTGTCAAAGGGTATCTCTCGTGGATACCTTGGGAGTGGGCACAAACAAGCGGTGCAGCCGTTGCCACCGTTGCGATCGCATATACGATCTTTATTTTGATCCACGCGATCGTTACATCACTAATGATCGAACCGTTGTTGATCGAACTTGCCAAAAAGTCATACCCCGATGTACCCGTTGTCGGTACGGCAAATATCACAACATCTATCCTTCTTAGCCTCAAAGCGGGTGCGGTATTCTTACTACTGTTCCTCTTTACATTCCCACTTATGTTCATCCCGCTCTTTGGGGCGGTATGGATGCTCTGGCTCTGGTCTATTCTTCTTAAAGAGCCGACACTCTATGATGTCACATCACTTTTTTTTAAAGACAGAGATATACTGAAAGAGAAGAAGAAAGGAACAACAGTACTGGCGATGATCGCTTCAGGGTTAAACTACATTCCTATACTAAATATCTTTTCGCCTGTTTTTGCGCAGATCTTGTTTTTGCATCATGTTTTATACAGTGAACAATTAACAATTAACAATTAACAATTTTTTATGTATTGCTTCGCAATACTTTAAGCATCGACCTTGTCGATGCATACCTTCATTATTCACTATTCACTATTCACTATTAATTTTTCATTCTTCATACGTCTTGTCTTCTTGCTCGACTTCGCAAACTGTAGCAGCTCATCGGTCGTTCTTACGTACTCAGGCAGGGTCTCAAAGCTTTTCATCATCACTTTAGAAGCACAAAGGGCATCGGAGTAAGCACGGTGGTGAGAGGTCTCTTCCATACCTAACGATTCAATAAGGTATGCCAATCCGTAACGTTCGCTCTCAAAGGTACGCTTGGCAAGATCGATGGTACAGAGTACAGGATTTCCAATACCGCCCAACCCGAAACGCTCGAATGAAGCACTCAAGAAGCCATAATCGAAATTTGCATTGTGTGCGACAAAGATCGCATCTTCCATGAAGTGACGCAACCCTGTCAATGCCTCTCTGCGGCTAGGCGCTCCTTTGAGGTCTTCAGGCTCGATACCGGTGATCTTAGTGATATACTCGGGCAAGAAGGCACACTCGACGAATGTTTCGTAACGGCCGATGATCTTCTCACCCTGTACCATCACCGCACCGATCTCGATCACTTGAGAAGTACCCGGTTTGCTGCCGTTCGTCTCGATATCGACCACACAATACTTCTGCTCGTTGTAGGGGGTAAAACAGGTACGTAAACGGTAACCCTCTTCACTCTCCTCTATAGGGTAGCCCGAGGCTTGGAGCAGTAAAAAGATCGTATCGCTATCTTCAAGCAGTGTGGTATGCTCCATCACTACCGCTTCATACTGCTCAGGGCTCAATCTACCTTCATGCTTTCGAAAAGCAAGGGTCAATGCATCAAATACTTTTTGCATAACGAATGAACCGTTCTACTTTATCGGGGTCTTTTTTCCCCTTTTGCGCTTCGGTACCGGAACTGACATCCACTCCGTAAAACCCGTACGGTTTCACCTCACCTATATTTTCAGGGTTCAACCCTCCTGCAAGAATGATCTTCGAACACTCAACCCCTTCGAACCATTCAAGGTTCAAGCGCTTACCACTGCCGCCATACGCTTCACAAAAGGTATCGATCAGCCGGTAACGGTCGGAGAAGGTCTCTATATCCTCTGCCGATCTGGCACGCACCACAGGAATACTTTTGATCCTTAATGCACCCAGATAGGCTTCATCCACTTCAAAATGGATCTGTGCCAAAGAGATACCGCTTTGCAAAGCGATACGGTTGACATCCTCTGCTGTTTCGTTCACAAACAAACCCACCCGCTCCACGAACGGCGGCAACTGCACAATAATATCGGCTGCATCCTCAGGTGAGATATAGCGCGGAGACTTCTTATAAAAAACAAAACCCAGTGCATCAGCTCCACACTCTACAGCATGTAACGCATCTTCGAGGTTGGTGATACCACATATTTTCACACGCATACGACACCGCCTGCGTGTGAAGTGAATAATGAATGGTAAATGGTGAATAGTATCGGTTTGCATTGCTGCGCAATGCCTTCATTTAATAAAAGCATTGACTGTATCAATGCATACTTGCACTCCTCACTGCGCACTACCCACTCCTTACTTAAGTGCTGCGATCGCAGTACTTATCCCCTTCGGATGCTTGTAGACGAACGATCCGGCTACGACCACATCGACACCTGCATAGGCAAGGGCTTTGACATTCTCATCGTTCACACCGCCGTCCACTTCGATCAGACAGTCAGGGTTACGTTTTTCGATCAGTGCTTTAAGTCGTTTTGCTTTTTCAATGACCGAAGGGATGAACTTTTGCCCGCCGAATCCGGGATTGACGCTCATTAGCAGTACCATATCGACATCCTCAAGCAAGAACTCCACCGCTTCGGGCGGTGTATGCGGGTTGAGTACGATAGCGGGCTTGATACCCAAAGCACGTATCTTCTGGATCAGACGGTGCGGATGCTTCTCTTCTTCAATATGAAAAGAGATATAACCCGGTTTCAATGGTGCGAAGAGATCGACAAAGAAGCTGTTGTTCTCGACCATAAGGTGAATATCGAGTGGTTTTGTCGCCGCTTTGGCAACCGCCTCGACCACTACAGGCCCGATGGTCAGATTCGGAACGAAGTGTCCGTCCATCACATCCACATGCACCAGATCACATCCGCCCTCGCAAATGGCTTTAACATCATCACTTAAGTGTCCGAAATCCGCAGAGAGTATACTAGGGGCTACAAGCATCATCTATCCTCATATTAATATTGTTTTGACGATTATAGCAAAAACCTACTTTGCCTCTCTCTTTCTTCTGGCATTAAGCAAAATTTATGGTTTAGTTTTATATAATTCGCCACAAAATATTCGGGGCAGCCAACTTTTATGTAAGCTGTCTACATTCATTAAAGGTTACGATCATGGCAAGAAAATGTTCAGTAAGCGGTAAAGGTCCGCTAGTAGGAAACAACGTTTCTCACGCACACAACAAGACAAAAAGAAGACAGCTTCCAAACCTAAGATCTGTAAAGATCACACTTGAGGATGGAACTACAAAGAGAATCAAAGTCGCTGCTTCTACACTTAGAACAATGAAGAAAAAAGCGGCACAAGCTGCAACAGCTAACTAATTCTTCAGATAAGGGAGGGTATACTCTCTTATCATGACTTCCATAGAAAAATTCAAGAAGTTTCTCGGTTGGAGAAGCGCACCCAAACCACACATTACTCTAAATGACGAATACTATAGTCATCTAGCCCCTTTTAGACTCCCGCTTATTCTTACCGTTCTCATTATGCTCTTGGGTACGATCGGTTATATGCTCATTGATGACTTTACACTGATGAACGCTATTTATCAGACAGGTATCACATTCACCACCGTCGGATACGGAGAGATACAGCCCATATCCGATATGGGGCGCATCTTCACCATCACGCTGATCATCTTCGGCTTCGTTGTCTTCTCCATTGCTGTGGGGATCATTGCCGAAGTGGTCAAAAAAGGGGAATTCCAAAAAACCGCCAAGGAGCGAAAAATGCTTTATGAGATCGCCAGGCTCAAACACCATTTTGTAGTCTGTTACCATAACGAATTTACCATCCAAGTGACCAAACAGCTACGTGCGAACCATATTCCGTTCGTCGTGGTCGATCCGCGAGAGGACCTTGAAGAGATCGCAAAGAAGTACCACTACCCCTATTATGTGACAGCAGAGGCCCATACCGAAGAGGGTATCTTAAAGTCTCATCTCTCATCGGCAAAAGGGATGATCACCCTTGCGGACAATGTTGCCGACAATATTGCCACTATCGCTTCAGCTCGTCTGTACGAACGGGAGATCGGACGTAAACGTAAGTACCTCATTATCGCCAATGCCCAAAGCTATGAAGATGAAACAAAGCTCTTGAAACTAGGTGCCGACAAGGTGGTTACGGCAACCAAACTCATGGCACAGCGGATCAACGCAATGGCGGCACGTCCGGATATGGAAAATCTTCTACAGGAGTTCCTCTATAAAAAGGATACCCCGCTCGATATGGAAGAGGCGAAGGTATCTAAAACCTCTTGGTTGACACTTAAAAAGATCAAGACCGCCCGCTTCAGGGATATTGCGAACGTGACCATTATCGGTATCCGTCAAAAGGACGGCAAGTTCATTCCGATGCCTAAAGGCGATACCATCATCATGCCTGAATCCAAGCTTTTGCTCATTGGAACGGGTGACGGTATACGTAAAGCAAAAAAGATCATCCGTAAAAAAGAGAAACCTGAAGAACTTAAATACATTTGAGTTCTAGTGAATAATTAATAGTGAATAGTGAATAGTTTTGGTATGCTTTTCTTTCGAAAAGCTTTTGTATTTAGAGGTTAACTATATGTCAAATTTTACAATTATACCGCTTGAGGGCGGACTTGCCAATGTTGAGGGCTTTTACTGTGATGCGGTCAATGTAGGGATGCGTCCAAACAGTGATCAAGGTGATGTAGCGTTCATCCGTTCCAAAGACCCATGTGACATTGCCGCCGTCTTTACCACCAACAGATTCCAAGCTGCACCGATCCAACACTTTCAACGCTATGGTGAGGATTTTCAGACCGATTTCGTTCTTATCAATGCAAAGAACGCCAATGCGATGACCGGAGAAAAAGGGATTGAGGATATTGACACGATCATGTCGACACTCTCCCATAAACTCACTGTCACAAACCCTGTGATGAGCTCAACTGGTGTCATTGGATACCGTTTGCCTATCGACAAGATCACAAGTGCCTTTGACAACTTTGACTTCAATGCCAAGAACTCGCACAAAGCCGCACGTGCCATTATGACAACCGATAGCTTCGAGAAAGAGCTGGCATACCGTATCAAACTTGAAGACGGTTCACACTTCCATCTTGCAGCCATCTGTAAAGGTGCGGGCATGATCAACCCTGCCATGGCGACCATGCTCTGCTTTATCATTACCGATGCGAACATTCCCAAAGCCGATATGGATGCACTACTTCATGAGGGTACGGAGCACTCCTTTAACCGTATCTCCGTAGACGGCGATACTTCTACGAATGATACGGTCATGCTCTTGGCGAACAAAGAGAGCGGTATCTACCACAAAGAGGCGTTTGCAAAGGCACTTAAAGATATGATGTTCGATCTTGCGATGATGATCCTCAAAGACGGAGAAGGGGCGAACAAACTGGTCGCGTTCGAGGTCAAAGGAGCCAAGAGCGATAAAGAGGCGAAAATAGCCGCAACCGCACTAAGCAACTCGCTACTGGTCAAGACCGCTCTCTTTGGCGAAGACCCAAACTGGGGGCGTATCGCTTCTACGATCGGAGCAAGCGGTGTTACCTGTAACGATAAAACACTGACCATTCACTATGATGATCTGCTGATCTACTCCGATACTTTCAGAGAGCTCGATAAGGAGCGTGAAGATCAAGCCTACAAGATCATGAAACAAGAGCAGTTCACTGTAACGTGTGACCTTGGCATAGGAGAAGGTAGCTATACTGCTTACGGATGTGACCTAAGCTATGAATACGTCAAGATCAATGCGGAATACAGAACATAGCAAACAGCATCTAACGCCAAAAAAGCTATAATACAGAAAACCAACACAGGAGTAAGCGATGCTACACGAATACAGAGATGAGATCCACGAACTAAAACAAGAGAATGCACACTTTGCCAAGATCTTTGAAAAGCACAACGAGCTTGATGACAAGATCACAAAAGCGGAGAACGGTGACATTCCAATGACAGACCTTGAGATCGAGACACTCAAAAAAGAGAAACTCCTTCTTAAAGATGAAGCGTACAAGATGATCATCGATTATAAAAAGAGCAAAGAGGCATAATGCCTTCTCTGTGGGCTTTCCCACACGGATCGTGCAACACAAAGCATGGTCTTCCTTTCAAACACTCACTTCACACCAACTTAAACCGACCATTACATAAAGCGAGCATTCCATATGGCAACATTTTCATCTCTTCAAGAGATCCCACAAACACTCCAGAAAGCACTTCAGAAATTGGGCTTTGAGACCATGACCCCCATACAAGAACGTGCCATTCCAGCCGTTTTGTCAAACAAAGACCTCTTGGCACAATCGAAGACAGGATCGGGAAAGACCTTGGCATTTGCACTGCCACTTCTGACAAGACTCGACCTTTCTTCAAGCAAACCGCAACACCTCGTCATTACCCCTACCCGTGAGCTTGCAGAGCAGGTTACAAAGGTCTTTAGGGCATTGGCTACCCATACCCCCAACCTCAAGGTACAAACACTCTACGGGGGAGTACCACTTCGTGCACAAGCCGATGCACTTGAAAAAGGAGCACATATTCTTATAGGAACACCCGGACGTATTGAGGATCATTTAGGAAAGAGCACGCTACTGCTCGATAACATCAAAACACTGGTACTCGATGAAGCGGACAGAATGCTTGATATGGGATTTTATGATGCAATCGTCAAGATAGCATCCAAGATGCCTAAAGATAAACAGATCCTCCTCTTTTCGGCAACCTTTCCGGCCAAAATAGAGCAACTCTCCTCCTCCCTGCTACACGATCCGGTCGTCATCAAAGTCGATACCATACAAACACCTCAAAAGATAGAAGAGGTCGTACATACCGTCAAAAGTAAAAATGCTGCACTGCAACAACTCATCAAGGCACACCAGCCGGACTCTCTTTTGGTCTTTGCCAATACCAAAGCCGATGTCATTACACTTACACAGATGTTAGAAGAACAAGGACACGACGTTATCACACTACATGGAGATCTTGAGCAACAAGAGCGAAATGAGGCGGTCATTCTCTTTGCAAACGGTAGCCGTCGTATCATGGTTGCCACAGATGTCGCATCAAGAGGGCTTGATATTCAAGGGATCGATATGGTCATCAATTACGACCTTCCTTTTGATGAAGAGATCTATACCCACCGCATCGGACGTACCGGTCGCGCTGATGCACGAGGAAAGGCGATCTCACTCTACCTTTCAGGAAGCGACAAAACAGCCTACGTCCTTGAACGGGCACAGCATCTGCCTCTTCCTGATCCCAAAGCACATACACCAAAACAAGCGCTCTGTTCATCATGGGAGACCCTTTGTATTCTCGGCGGGAAAAAGACCAAACTACGTGCCGGTGATATTCTGGGTACCTTCTGTAAAGAGATCGGTATCAAGAACAGTATGATAGGCAAGATCACCATTACGGAAAATAGAAGTTATGTCGCACTTTCACAAGACGTTGTAAAAGAGGTATGCAAAGCGCTGGAGCATACCAAGATCAAAAAGCGGAAATACAAAGCTTGGATCCTGTAGATCGGGGCTCTTAGCCCGAAACCAAGTCGATCTTTCAATGCGATCAGCTTTAGAAGAACCCAACCTACAGTATCTCTTCCCTTCGCTTATGACGAATAATGTAGAAGATGGTAATAAAAACAACGGATACCAGAGCAATAAGCATTGCCATATGCAGATATTCTGAAATAAGTGCTTCATTTGAGCCCAAAAGATACCCCAAGGCAACAAGTACGACCACCCATATTCCCGCGCCTAGTGCCGTATAAAGAGAAAAACGGAGAAGATTCATCCGTGAAAGTCCTGCCGGCAAAGAGATAAGTTGACGAATACCCGGGATCAGCCTGCCGTTAAAGGTGGAGAGTTCTCCGTGCTTTTGGAAAAAGGCTTCCAACCTATCCAACGTTTCATGCTTGATCAAAAAGTATTTCCCATATTTGAGTAAAAATGCACGTCCAAAATGCATCGCCAGATAGTAGTTAAAAAGTGCCCCTGCAACAGAGCCGAGGATCCCGGTAAGCACTACAAGATAGAGGTTCATCTCACCTTGGTAAGCAAGATATCCTGCCGGTATCATGATCACTTCACTAGGAAAAGGAAAAAAGGTGCTCTCAAGGAACATAAGAAGAAAAATACCGATATAGCCCATCTCTCCGATGGAGTTTACAAGAAATGCGGCTATATCGTGAAGCATTGTAGATTATTCGCTAAATGCACCGACAGATGTCAAACGCTTATAGCGTGTATCAAGAAGCTCATCGATAGAGAGCTTCTGAAGCTCTTTGACATTCTCTAAGAAATACGTCTTCAGTGCTTCTGCTGCGGTTTTCTTATCGCGGTGTGCCCCGATAAGCGGCTCATCGAGGATATCATCGATCAAGCCATGTTCTTTAAGGTCATTCGGTGTGATCTTGAGCGCTTTGGTCGCAGTCTCGACTTTACTCGGATCGTTCCAGAGAATAGCGGAACACCCTTCAGGAGAGATCACGGCAAAGACGGAGTAACGCATCATTGCCAACTTGTCGGCAACACCGATCGCAAGTGCACCACCCGAACCACCTTCTCCAATGACCACGGAGATCATCGGTACTTTTGTTGCAGCGAATTCAAAGAGGTTACGGGCGATCGCTTCGCTCTGTCCGCGCTCTTCGGCACCAAGTCCGGGATAGGCACCCGGAGTGTCTATAAGCATCAGTACGGGAATGTTGAACTTCTCCGCCAAACGTACGGCACGAAGTGCTTTTCTGTACCCCTCAGGGTTGGGCATACCGAAGTTACGCTTGATCTTGTTCTTGACCCCCCGCCCCTTCTGCTCACCGATGACCATGGTCTTCTGCCCGTCGATATAACCGAGATAACAGAGGATCGCAGGATCGTCACGGAACGCACGGTCACCATGGATCTCATAGGCATCATCCATGATCATCTTAATATAGTCGAGTGCATACGGTCTGTCGGGATGACGTGCCAATTGGAGTTTCTGATAGTCACTCAATGAACCGAATGTCTTCTCAACCTCTTTTTGCAACTCTTTTTGCAGTTTTTCAACAAGTTCTAGGTTGGCAACAGCATGAGCGGATACGATCTCTTCTTGTATCTTCTCAATTTTGCTTTCGAAATCTAAATAGGTTGCCATGGGAACTCCTCACTTATACTTTTCTAAAGATAACTACGCCGTTTGTCCCGCCAAAGCCGAAAGAGTTGCTCATTACAACATCAATATCCGCTTTTCTCGCTTCGTTCGGTACATAGTCGAGATCACAGTTCTCATCAGGGTTGGTGTAGTTGATCGTCGGAGGGATGATACCGTCACGCATTGCCATCAAGGAGATAACCGCTTCGATACTTCCCGCAGCTCCAAGACAGTGTCCGATCTGACCTTTTGTGGAACTGACAGGAGGACAGCTCTCTTTACCGCCGAAGAGCTCTTTAAGCGCTGCCGTTTCGTTCTTGTCATTGATCGGTGTAGAGGTTCCGTGTGCATTGACATAGTCGACTTTCGGCTCACCTGCCATCTTGTATGCCATCTTCATTGCACGAAGCGGTCCATCCATTGTCGGTGTCGTAATATGGTTGGCATCACCGCTCTCTCCGAACCCGATAAGCTCCGCATAGATATGCGCACCACGTGCAACTGCATCTTCATAACTTTCAAGTACCAATGCACCTGCACCCTCACCCATAACAAATCCATCACGCTCCGCATCGAACGGTCTTGACGCGGTTTTTGGGTCGTCATTTCTTGTCGAAAGTGCTTTCATCGCGGCAAATCCGCCTACACCCGCACCACAGATCGCAGACTCGGCACCGATAACGAGCATCTTCTCTGCAGTTCCGACCATAATGGACTTCGCCGCTTCGCCAATGGCATGTGTTCCTGCCGCACACGCAGTGACGGAAGAGAGGTTCGGCCCTCTAAGCCCTTGATAGATAGAAACGAATCCACCGAGCATATTGACCAATGAGGACGGGATGAAGAAAGGAGAGATTCTTCTTGGACCTCTGGTAGCACAGACAACGGAGTTCTTTTCAATATTGGGAAGACCGCCGATACCGGAAGCGGAAGCTACACCGAAGCTGTCTCTGTCAAAGTCCTCAGGGAGCTTTGCATCCGCCATCGCTTCAGCTGCCGCTTTAAGTCCAAGCTGGATGAAACGGTCGGCTTTCTTTGCCTCCTTTGCATCCATGACACTTGAGGGATCGAACCCAACGATCTCACCCGCGATCTGTGCGGAAAATGCCTCTACATCGAAAAGCTCGATCTTCTTAATACCACACTCTCCGTTGACGATCGCTTTGAATGCGCTCTCTTTATCCTGCCCTAAAGCGTTGATCATTCCCAAACCTGTTACCACTACTCTTTTCACTGCTTCTCCTGTTTGTCTGCTTTCAATAAGATATAGGTGAATATTTCCAAAGCGTAAACACTCATCTATCTCTTAACTCTCCCCGAAGGGAGAGAAGGGCTTATGCCTGTGCGTTCTCAATAAACTTGATAGCGTCCGCTACTGTTGCGATCGCTTCAGCTTGATCGTCCGGGATCTCAATATCGAACTTCTCTTCAAGTGCCATGACAAGCTCAACGACATCAAGACTGTCAGCCCCAAGGTCCTCTACGAATTTAGAATCTTCTTTTACCTCATCCGGGCTCACGTTTAGTTGCTCAACAACTACTTCTTTTACATCATCAAATAATGCCATTGATTACTCCTTAAGTTTGTTAAAATACGCACAAGTATAGCAAAAAAATGATAAAAACTTATACGTCTATTCTGAAAGGAGCTGTTTTTTCACGAAGGGGTCATGTAGATTCTTCCCTTGAAGCATCAGCCTTCGCATCTCATCATAGGGGATCATCCTCAGCTTTTTCTCCTTATATGCGGCAAAACCATACCCCATCGGCGTATTATCCGTACGGCTGTACCACGCCTTTTTCGCATCTATCCACTGGTGCGTATCACGCGTACGGGTCACAAGCTTCTCTATTTGCGGTGTATGCGATTGCAGCCAAAGCACCACGCATCCGATATCGTCGAAGAAGTACGTGTTCCCGTTACGGGCGATCAACTCCGCACTATAGTCGAGATCCTCGACATCCATACTACACTCGGAGCATTGATACTCTTTGGGTTTGATAGGCACGATCTTATAGTCGGTATTACCTTTGTAGACAAAACGCGCTCCCTCATCGGTACCGAATGAGAGGAGAAGGATCACGATCACCCCGATGACCATTGCAAACACGGCAATATTGACAAGGATCTTTTTCATAATAGAACTCCGTTCTTAAGATAGTATATGAGCACATAACTGCTGCATACGGTAACAAAAAGTATCAAGAATAGTAACGAAACTCTCTTTAGTTTTTCACTCCCCTGCCGAAAGAGAAGATGTAAAAGCGTATGATCGAGCGCAAGAAAAAGTCCTATCAGTAAACTCCCCCAGATAAGGTAACCGACATAATGGTAGTGTGATTGAAGCATACAGAAGGGGCACTGGTGGGTAGGAAGCTCATAGACATATGTACCAAAGAAGTACACTACCGCATAGTAGGCGATCACCCCGAAAAAGGGAATGACAAAGAGTGCCAGCCGATAGATGTTCGCCCACAGTGTCATAATACTCAACCCAAATAGCAGATAGAAGAGCATAAGCAGTTTAGGGATATCGAGCCCAAGAGGCAACCCGTTCCTCCCGCCAAGCTGTCCAAAGATAACCGAACAGCAACTGACCGGTCTATCTGTGCGTATATGGCTGAAGTAGAACCAATCGAGTATGAACTCTGCCGTTAAAAGAAGGAATATCCCCAAAAAGAACCATGACTTCAGCTTTAGATAAGGGTATGTTTTTGCCTCAAGGTCCAAACGGTTCACGCTTAACCATATACCGCTTAAAAAGAGAATGACGATCTTGAACACCAAAAGCGGGTCACCATAGTTATTTGCCTTGATCACCCCTGCCGCACACATCGCCCCGGGAACCAGATCGGCAAGTGCATCGATGGTATAGACAAAATAGGGAAGAAGCACTACTTTAAGCAAGATCACAAAAGCGATCACGCTCATTACAAGGTAGGAACGGTTCTCCAAACGAAACTGTAAGGCATCGAAGTGTGAGAAATCCCATCTTCGCACAATACTTACCGTTGCCAAAGCAGCAAGCAGTAACAATATATAGAGCAGAGTTTCCGAAAGCAGATAGATGATCACCTCTTGGCTAAGAAGGATCTCATTCATCGGTACACCCCTGTGATACATAGCGGTCGGATATGATACACCCATCTTCCATATCGATAATGCGATCAACGAACGGCAGACTCAGAAACAGTGGGTCGTGAGTTGCCACGACCACCGTTTTCCCCTCATGATGCAAACGTTTCAATATCTCTATGAACTGAAGACTGTTCTGATGGTCGAGATTGGCGGTAGGTTCATCACACAGGATCAATACCGGTTCATGTACCAGTGCACGGGCAATGGCACAACGCTGTTTCTCTCCTCCGGAGAGAGCTCTGACAGGCTGTGCCGCCTTATGGAGGATCGATGCCTCCTTCATACTGCGTATTACGCATTGTCGCAGTATCGACATCGGTAACTTTTGAGGGATGAGCGGTACCATCACGTTCTCTTCAACACTGAGCGTCTCGATCAGATTGAAATGTTGAAAGACCATCCCCACCGTACGGGCTCGGTATGCAGAGGCATGAAGGTCGGGCAGTTTGGATACCAGCTCTTCGTTCACCACGATCTTACCTTCGGTCGGTCTGTCCAATGCACCTATGAGTGAAAGCAGTGTGGATTTACCACTACCGCTCACACCATTAAGAACGACCATCTCCCCCTCTTGAATGTGCAAGCTGAGCGACTTGAGTGCTTCAAAGGCTTGTGCGCTTCCCGCATTATAGATCTTGGTGACATTTTCAAGGATTACCATATGTAGCCCCTCCTCTTAACTTTTTCAAAGCATCGCCTCTTTGGCCGGAGTGACCGCTACACGCCATGCCGGTACCAGAACAGCCGCAAAAAACGGTACGGCATAAAGAAGAAACAAGGAGACCAGTAATCCAAAAGGGAGTGTTGGTACAAAGCTCACATCATTAGGAAGATCGGCACTTCCTAGGAAAATATTTCGCAATAGCGGAGCATCTCCGACAAACACGAAGATATAGGCACCAACCGTACCAAGAATAAAGCTGACAAGTACGACACTCATATTCTCATAGAACTTCAATATCAATACATCCTTGATACTCCACCCTACTGCACGTAAGATACCGATCTCCTTCCGTTCGGTCGCATAGACCATAGTATAGCGCTGATAAAGGATCAACATGAACGTTACGATCGCTACAAGGTAGAGTGAGAGGAAGAGCCCTCCTTTGTAGTTATACAAAGACTCATACCCTCGCTTGACCTCCCTTTTATCGACAATACGAATATCATAGAACATCCACTGAAGCTTACTAATAATATTATCCCACTCCGCATCATTGGGAACATTGAAGGTGATGTCCGTCACCATTGTCTCATCCATCCCGAATATCTCCCGAGCCAGATCGATCGGCATCAATATCACATCATTTGCCATCAAGTTCAGCGATGCGGGGATTGTTGCATAGATACCCACCTCTTTAAAGACCCCTTTGGGGGTTTTGAAGGTAAAACGCTCATGAAAGAAGTGCTCTTTCATAAAACGCGAGACCCCCTCCCCTACGATCATCTGAGGGGAAGAGAGGAACTTTTCAAGATTCAGACCATCTATAAGCTTCTGTAGGGCACGGTGACTCTGTTCATCAAAAAGATCCACACCGATGATCAAGAAAGACTTTCCCTTAGGTGTAAAGAAATATCGTCCATAGACACGGGGGGAGAGTGCTTCTATTCCCTCTATCTCCATGATCCTATCCGCCCATGAAAGAGGAGTATCGACTGCTCGTCCGGCCTGTACCCTCGTTACCGTAAGATCAGGTTGTGCATCAAGGCTTTGAAGCAGTGTCCGCTCCAACGATGTAGAGATAAAAAGCGTTGCACTCAATAAAAAGATCATCGCAACAGAGATCAATACCGCACCGATATGCTTACGCTGCTGTCTGAAGAGTAATAAAGAGAGAAAATGAAAAAAACTATTGTGGTGCATAGACAAATCCCATACGGTTAATAGGCGGCATTTCGGGGTAAGCTACATTCACTTGCTTCTCTTGCATGGTCCGAGGTTCATAGTAGGCAACACTAAAAGAGAGCATATCCATCGTACTTACCTTTACCCATGCACGATATTGTGACTCCTGTTCGCTAGAAGAGGCATGAAGATAATGAAAAGATACAAAAAGAAGCATAACTCCAAGCAATACACCCAAGCCTACAACTATCCGCATCCAATGACTCTTTACTGTGTAATGCCGTCAAGCGCCATTAACATACGGTCTGTGATCTCATCAAAGCGTACGATACGCTTACCGTGATGTTCCCGCATAAAGCGCTCTGCACTTCTTTTATACTTAAAAGGGACCAGTTCATGCCCCATGGGACCATAGACATTGGGATCGAGCACATAATAGGCCTCTTTTGCCGGGATCTCTTCTAGTGTATAGTAGTCGCTTACACCGATCGATGTGATCTCTTTTCTATCAAAAGGGAAATTCCCGTCGAAGATATAGTACTTCATCATATCTTTAACCCCGTCAAAGTAGTAGCGCTCTTGCCCCACTTGCATCACTGCCGCCCACTTGGGATATTTGGAGACGAACATTCCGCAAACGGGACACTTCGCATCACTTGGCACATGAATATGCTCTGTGGGAGTATGCGTACTGCCATACTGAATAAAGTAAGCTACCGCCCGGCGCTTTGCATGACTAAGCGGTCGACACGCTTTGGCACCATCGATCGCCTGCATCGTCTCTTCGAGGGTTGCCTTTTTTGAAGGGAGCTTCTCTTTTTGACACATTACATGAACAATACGCTCTCCCTTACGGGCAAGCTTAGCAGCCTTGGGATCCACTTGTGTAGCACCCCACAGCCATCCGGCTATTGTCACTATCATTATCAACGTTCTCAAAGCATCCCTCTCTATGGGTATCGTTCATCTACCCTTGTGAAATTTTCGTTCGACCTACTGTCTGCTCTTTAGATAGAGCCCGACTGCTTGTAGTTGCTTCCCGTTCAACCCCTTACAGAGCTGTTCCGAGACAATAAAGGCTTTCGCTTCGGCAGTCGTTGCAAATCTTTTATCTGTCTTTTGACACATTTTACCATAAATTATCTCACCTTTCTTAGCCATCATCGCCTGTTTCTTTGCGATCATCATACTATCTTTGGCAAAATCCGCCTCCGCCACCTTAAGTGCGCCTTTGAAATCGGTCACTTTTCCACCGTTTGCTTTTGCAAACGCTTCGGCATCGGCTTTGGTCGAGAACGCATACTTACTGACCATGGTCATCGTCCCTTTTTTATTGCTCCCTACCACATAGAATGCTTTGGTCGCATCAATGAACTTCAAGCTGTTGGTATCAACCACTTTCACATCTTTGATCTCGTTCCCTTTTTTCATATCTTCAACAAGACAGTGGATAGAACAGTACTGCTTGGTCTTACCGTCTACATGTGCCGCATGGTTGGTCCTATAGAACATCGGCAGTCTCATACCGCACTCAGGGCAGAACATTTTTGCTTTTCCCTCTTGGAGAATTGTTGCTTTCTCTTTGGGAGCCGACTGGAACATCTTCATCATCTTCTTCGGTTGTGCCCCCTTCATCGCACCTCCGCACTTTCCTGCCTGACATTTCATCTCAGCATGAGACAATGTTACCATCGCACCTACAAGCAATAGTATGAACCATCTTTTATTCATTATGTATCCTTTTGATTTCGATAAGGTATCTTAATAGAGTAGTGTTAAATTAGTGTTAATTTTGCAGAGGTTTCCATAAGTAGGGAGAGAGAGGATAGCCCTCTCTCAAAGTCATGTTGCTTAGAATTTGTAACGTAAGTTCGTATAGAAGTAGCGTCCCGGTTCGTTCATAAGCATGATCGTATCATCCTCCGTGTTTGTCGGAAGCAAGATCAAATCCTTGTAGGTATTGGATACGGCATAGGTCTTGTCAAAGATGTTATCTACACCGATGGTCACTTCAAAGTGATCTGCGAATGTCTTGGTCGCTTTAAGATTAAATACCGCATATCCTGCGAGTGCCTGCTCTCCGTTCTCCTCATCATAGTCGCTCCACTTATCCGATGCGATCATCTCTGCACGAAGGTTCAAGCTCTCATCCCAGTCATAGTTTGCTGCGAGGTTCAACTTCAATGGTAGGATCTCCGGCATATCCGTACCTGTTTCGCCTTCTAACGGATCATCTTTCTTCCCTCTCTGATAAGCGATACCGTAATCAAAGTAGAGAGCATCCGTCGCAAAATAGCTTCCGCTCAGTTCGAATCCGTAGATCTTTGCATCAACATTCTCATAATTGTTAGCCGTTTTGGTCGCATTGTAGGCGATGAAGTTATCCAGCATCGAATAGAACGCTTTAAACTTCACCGTTGCGCTATCGAACTGCTTTTGAACTCCCATATCGAATTCATAGTTGATGGTATTGTCAAGGTCGGGTGTTCCGATCTCATTCCCTTTACTACCGATCCAATAGAGCTCTTTTGCATCAGGTACACGAGAAGAGCGACCAAAACCACCATAGACCTTTAACGTAGGATCAAGGTGATAGGTTGCCAAAAGGTATCCTGTCACCTCATCATAATCATTATCCTGCTGTGTTGCATACGCCGACTCAATATCCGTCGTATCATAACGAAGCCCCATATCCAAAGAGAGCGCACCCATTGAAACCTGATCTCTCATATAAAAACCGATGTTCTTCGTATCGACATCATAGATACTGTGGTAAGGTCTAGTTCCGCCACTGGCTTCATCCAACGGTACACCGTTAAGATAATAGACACCATCCCAATTTCGAAGCGTATAGTCCGCACCTACCGTTACCGTATGGGCATCAAGGTCAAAACTGTTCTTGATGCGCGCACCGTCAACCTGTGTTGTCAGCTTATGTGTGGAGTCCCCCATCATCAAAGCCATATTACGATAAACCGTTGACATAGGGTGTTCCACTTCCGAACGGTACAGCTGTACATAAAGCTCTTTGGAGTAACGCCCAAGCTCTTTTGCCGTATACTCCATATTGTATAGGTCCGAATCATCATAGATCGCATCCATTTTCGAGCTAGGATAGAGCACATCGTCACTTTGGTTGGCAGTATAGCTAAGTCTCAACTCCTGATTATCGGTAATATTCCAAAAGAGCTTTGCCATGAAAGTCTTCTTGTCATAGGCATCAAGGTCTTTATATTTATCTTGATACTGAACACTAGAAGAGACCTTACCCGCATCGATCTCTCGCTGGATCTGCTCATAGAAATCATTGCCGTCACCATCTTCATACTGGTCACTGGTCTCGGTCGAAGCACTGACCAGAACCTTGACCGTATCGGTACCACCGCTCAGTGTAAACGCACCCTTTTGGTAACCCCAGCTTCCAAGCCCTACATTGACATCTCCGTGCCACTGGGCTGTAGGCTGGATCGTATGGATCTTCACGTCTGCGCTCAATGCGCCTGAATCCTCAACGGTAAACGGCCCTTCATCGATCTCGATATAGTCGATATTGTTGGTCAATACATGGGAGACAGGCGGATCCATACGGTTCGGACATGCACCGTAAAGCTTCATCCCGTCAATAGTGATATTGATGTTATCCTTCTTCATCCCTCGAAGGATGATATCGTTGGCGATCCCTGAACGACGTACCAAGGAGATGGTCGGTGTCGCTTTAAAAAGTGCCTCTGCGAGGTCTGCCGATTTCACATCCTCCCCATGAATATCTTTAATGACCTCCGTATCGACCGATGCATTGACATCGATTGCTTGCATGGTAACCTCTTGTGCCGCCATCAGTGAACTCGCACACGCCAATGAGAGTGCCGCTACACGCTTTTTCATTGCCATAGTAATCCCTTTCCTTTTTCATTTTGATCCTATATAGAAAAAGCAGTATGCCAAGAGAGTGTTAAGTTTCTGTTAAACGTTCTCTCCTTATCGTATTTGGTAACGAAGTGAGAGATTTACGACCATCGGAAAGTGCAGATGGGTATGGCTCGTATCGACCGGGAACGCCTTTTCTATCGCATGCCGTGCCGAGCGATAGAAGAGAGAGGGGCCTTTGAGGGTGATATCGCTTACCTTCCCGCTCTTTAAGATGGTAAAACGTACTCTGACCACCCCTTGTATCCGTCTGCGTTTTGCAGCATGGGGGTAGGATTTCGCCCGATCGATCTTCGCCCGTAAGCGAGAGAGAAAATGCTGCTTTGCCGCTGCACGCTGCTTAGGCGAACCGCCTCCGCTGATCCTACGCTCACGCATCCGCTTCTTTGCGACCGGTTTTTTGGTACGCTTATGTGCTTTTGCATGTTTTCGTTTCTTTTTTCTCTCTACTTTCTTCTTTGGACTATCCGTATGCTTCGCGGCCAAAGGGGCAGGTTTTAGCTTGGGTTTCTCCTCTATGGGAATGATCGGTTTGAGAGGTAGAGGTTTAAGCGCAGGTTGGCTTAGATCTGCCTCTTCCACCTCCTCTTCCTCTTTGGGGGTGTCTTGCTTGGCCTCTATCTCTTTACTCATCGTATCTTCACTTAACTGCTCTTGCTGTATCGGTTCGGGAGATGGCGTTTGTTTAAGCGTAGGTGAGAACTGTGAAAGCTGTAGGGTCACGCTCTTTTCCGCTTCTACGGCGGAGGTGGAACGGGTATGATCCCAAAAGAGCAAAACTGCAGCGACAACACCTCCGTAAAGGACGGAGGTCAGTAAGAAAGAGACCTTATATCGGTGTCGCTGCATCCGGTCTCCTACTGTTTGGTAACGATAGAGATGTTCTCGATCCCTTTGGATTTCATTACATCGATCACTTTGACAAAGTAGTCGAAGGGAGTCAGTTTATCCGTATGTAATGAGACGATATCTTTTTTAGGGTCGAGCTTTGAAAGACGTGCCTCGATCTGTGCCAAAGAAAGCGGCTCTTTATCATAGAAGTACTTTCCCTCCTTATCGATCGATATCACAATACTCTTCTTCTCTTCGGATTTCTTACTGCTTGCTGCAGGAAGATCGATCTTGATGCTTTTGTTCTGTACGAAACTAGCCGTTGCCAAGACGATGACAAGCAGTACCAGTACGATATCGATGAACGGTACGACGTTCATCTTGTCCAAACGTTCGCGTCTCATGGATCGAGTCTACCCTCATCCCTTAATATCTCCCAACGAGAGATCAGGGTATCGACCTTGGTCAAAAGTGCATTATAGATCGCCGTTGCGGGGATCGCGACCACAAGCCCCGCCGCCGTTGCCTTCAATGCCAACGCCAAGTGCTTCATGATCTCACCGGGGTTGATATCGTTCTGCTTATCCCCAATGATGTAGAAGGTCAAGATGATCGCCAAGACCGTTCCAAGCAATCCGATATAGGGTGCGTTGACACCGATCGATGCAATAGTGGAGAGGTGTTTTCCCAGATCGAGCTCCAGCGATTTGATATGGCGGTACTTCTCCAACCTGACACTTCGGTAGAAGAGTATACGCTCGATAGCGAACGCAAAAGTAAGAAAGCTCAAAAATACAAGAAACCCTATGATCCCATAATCTACAATATGTTTTATCTGTTCAATCGGCATATCTCTTCTTTCAAAAATGATTCTTCAGGGGATTATATTGGAAATTTGATTATAAACCCGAATCGTTGCTTACTTCTCTTTGGGCTTTAGGGTCGGACACCCTTTGGGAAGGATCAACGATATCTCATGCTCAAGGATCTCAAAGCGTATCCTCTCCGCTTCATACGGCTCTCCATCCAAGTTGACAAAACGCTTCTGATCGGGGATCGATTCTACCCACCGCTCCTGAAAACGCTTCACGTAGATACCGGAGTGTTCATAGTCGAGGATCTCTGCGATCACCTGTCCCAGATCGGCAATAGGGAACTCCAAGATCACAACAATATCAAGCAATCCGTCGTCAATATAGGCATTCGGGGCCAATATCTGCCCGCCACCCGCTTGCCTTCCGTTACAGACCACGCCTGCAATGCTCTTTCCCTCTATCTCCATCTTCTCCATGATCAGCTTTCCGTTATGGCTTGTGAAGTTAAGCGCTTTAACAACAGCAGAAAGCGTGTATGCACCACCTCCTAGAAAGTTCTTCAATGAAGTCGGCGTATCGGCTACGATCTGCGCACCGAAACCACTAGAGGCGACATTGATGAAGTAGCGTTCGTTCGCCTTGACCACATCGACAGGGTAACACTCTCCTTCCAACGCCAAACGCAATGCTTCCAAAGGTAGCACAGGAAGCTCACATGCTGTTGCAAAATCGTTTGCCGTACCCATTGGCAGTATCGCCAAAACCGGACGCTCTTTTTGAGGCAGTGCCATTAAACCGTTAACCACCTCATTGATCGAACCGTCCCCTCCGGCGACAACGATCCTCTCCACTCCCTCACGGGAAGCTTCATGTACCATCCGCTCCGCATCGCCCGCTTCCCATGTGACACGCACCTCCACACGGTATCCCTCTTCTCGTAGTACCGATACGGCATATCTCACATCTTCATCATCCGCTTTCTTTCCATTGAGTATGATCCGTATCATCCCTGCTCCTTTTCATCTTGTTTCACAACGATCTTTTGAAGGTCCAGTATCACTTTCGTTCCTACACCTTTCTTCGACTCTATCTGTATGGTAATATCCTCTTCATCACAAAAGGCCTTGACCAAGGCAAGTCCTATTCCCTCTCCCTCTTTTTGACGGTTTCCCTGATAGTAATGCTCATATACCTGTACCAATTCCGTCTCGTCCATACCGATCCCCTCATCGATGATCTGAAGACGTTCCTGAGAGAGTACGATCCTCACCTCTTTCTCTTTAGGGGAGTATTTAAGCGCATTGTTGACCAGGTTATCAAAGACCTGCTCAAAGCCGATACGATCGGTCAGCACCTCACACGGCTCTAAATGCATACGAATAGGGTTCCTGTTCTGCTCGACAAATACTTCGATACGAGACTGCACCAACGCTTGCAGATCGACCCGTTCACGCTCGATACGGTGCACCTCTTTACGGATCGTATAGACAAGCTCATCATAAAGACGCTCAAGACGGGACGCAGCATCATCGATACGCCCCAAACGCTTCAAAGCATGCGCATCGTCCATACGCTTGCGAAGCATGGCACTATTGGCATGGATCGTAGCAAGCGGGATATTCAGCTCATGGATAATATCTTTGGTCAGATGAAGGAGGTGCTCTTGGGTCTTCTGTCGGGGAAAGATCAGATGCGATGTAATGATATACCCCCATCCGATACTCAAGAGTAGAATAAAGAACGCCCCTAGTATAAAGTTCGTTTCACTAAAGCCCTCGTTCTTCAAGAACCAGTAGTGAAAGCTTAACAAGATCAGTACACTGACGACATACCCGAACGTTGCGAACCATATCTGCCGCTTCATACTTCAGAAGCTTCCCATTTATAGCCTACCCCTCGCAGATTGACGATCACTTCGGGGAAATACTTCTTCAACTGCGTAATGTAGACCCTTACCGAGCCGTCACTGGCACTCTGCCCCGCAGCCCATAAACGACTCTTGATCATATCATTGGTAACGACCTCTCCCCTGAACTCGACAAGAAGCATCAACAGATCGACCGCTTTTTTACTCAGGTCAAGCGCTTTGCTTCCACAATAGAGTGTCTTGGCGGTACTGTCAAGCTCATACTCACCAATACGCATACGCTCTTTACGGATCTGTCTGCGAAGAATGGCATAGATACGGAACAACAACTCCTCAAGATCGATCGGTTTACGCATATAGTCATCCGCTCCGGCACCAAAACCTTGCATCATCGAAGCCTTGTCTTCTCTGGAGGTTAGAAATATCGTAGGTGTGGTATCTCCGCTTTGGCGCAACTTCTCCAGTAGGTCGAAACCACTCTCATAAGGAAGGTTTACATCGAACAGATAGAGGTCGTACTTCTGCTTATAGGTCAACTCCAGTGCCGTATAGGGATCAAGCGCCACATCGATGTCGAACCCCTCTTCATCCAAGAAGTCCTCCAGTGTTTCGTTAAGAAGCTTGTCATCCTCAAGAAGGAGTATTTTAGTGGACACGGACATATCCTTTGAATGAGTAATGAGTAATGAGTAATGCGTAATGAGTAACCGAAAAGGTTGCCTAATAGAAGCATTGTACAACAATGCATACCAACATTACTCATTTGTATATGTAGCGCATGCGCTACATATACATTCCACCGTTGACTTTCAGCGTCTCACCCGTAATGTAAGAAGCATGGTCGGAGAGAAGGAACGCTGTGGCCTCGGCAACCTCTTTAGGGTCTCCGAAACGCCCCATCGGGATTTTTGCTGTAAAGGCATCTTTGACCTCATCTTTAAGTACATCTGTCATCTCTGTTGCGATGAAGCCCGGTGTAACGGTATTGTAGCGGATGCTTCTAGGCGCAGCTTCTTGTGCAAAGCTCTTTGTCATTGCAATGGTTCCGCCTTTGGATGCGGCATAGTTCGTCTGACCCGCATTCCCTGTCTCACCTACAATAGAAGCGATGTTCACGACCGCACCAAAACGCTTCTTCCCCATCACCTTCAAGGCTTCACGACACCCGATGAAGGTCGATTTGAGGTTTGCTTCGATCACTGCCATGAACTGCTCACTCTTCATACGCATAGCCAGTCCGTCTTTGGTGATCCCCGCATTGTTGACAAGATAACTTAGCTCACCGTCAGCCTCGACGATCTGCTTGATCGCAGCCACGAACGCCGCTTCATCACTCACATCGAACCCGATCGTCTCCGCTTTTCCTCCTGCCGCCTCAATATCAGCTTTTACCGCTTCTGCTTCTGCTTCACCGCTTCGGTAGTTCACCCATACCTTCAATCCCATGCCTGCCAATGTCTTTGCGATCTGCGCCCCGATACCGCGGCTTGCACCTGTTACCAATACGTTATTACCTGTAAATTTCATTCTTTTCCTTCATGTCTTTTAGATTTTAATCAAGAGGAGAGTAAAGTACAATGCGACAAACGATGTACCCAATCCGAAGGGCGGCAGCCTACACGGCTATGCCTTACTCCGACCGCTCCGGTTTCGAAACTACGAATGACAAGCAGTTGTCATTCGCTTGACGCTTCTCATGTTTGTATCGTGCAGGAGTGTTGTGCTTTACTCTCCTCTTCTATTCTCATATAATCAACACTGAAACAACCGCTCTTTGATATCTTCAAAGATCTTATAATCCTCTTCACTGATCTTATCCGAGTAGATAATATGATTAAGCTGTTCAAGCAGATGGTACTTCGAGATCCTGTCATCACACAGCGCCTGATTGATAATATCGATATGCGCATCCAGATCGTAATCTTTCTCGATGATCTGCCTTAGGAATGCTTCCGCTTCTTCATCGGAACAGTCAAAGTTCTGCCCCATGATCTCACAAAAGAGCGGTGCTTCCTTCTCTATGTCCCGATTATCTACCTTAATGATGTGTGCCAGCAAGGTACCCACCGACTCCTTGATTTTTTGTTCCATTATATGGTCTCCTTCTTGCAAAGCAAAGCTCCGCAAGAATTCCTCTCACTAAAGCTTCGCCCTTGGCTCAGGGAGCTTCGCTTCTTTTTCATGCGCAAACGAAATCTCACTAAAGCTTCGCCTTTGGCTCAAAAAGCCCTGCTCCATAGTAAATAACACCTATCATTATTCACTATTCATTATTAATTATTCATTAAATTAATGCTTCATCCATCTCTTCAGGTATCTCAAGTCCCATCAGTTTCAGTACCGTCGGTGCGACATTGTTCAGTCCGCCTCCCTCTTTTACCTTCTTTACACCATCGGCAAGGATATAACACCAGACATCCCCTACCGTATGGTTGGTCAGCACATGCCCCTGCCCGTCACACATCTCTTCACAGTTGCCGTGATCCGAGGTCAGCACGATGGCATAACCATCCTCTTTGGCCTTGGCAACGATCTTTCCAAGCTCCGCATCGACCGCTTCAACCGCCTTTTTTGCCGCTTCATAGTTCCCCGTATGCCCGACCATATCACCATTGGCAAAGTTGACCACGATGAAATCGTACGCTTCATCCATCGCCGTACGTACCGCCTCACCCACTTCAGGCGCACTCATCTCCGGCTTCATATCGTAGGTCTTCACATCAGGACTGGGGATGAGTACACGGCTCTCTCCGACCATCGGCTCTTCCACACCACCGTTAAAGAAGAATGTCACATGCGCATACTTCTCCGTCTCTGCCGTATGCAACTGTTTCAACCCCGCATCAGCGATCACTTCCGCAAGTGTATGCTCCGGCGCTTTTTTAGGAAAGAGTACCGGATAAGGGAACGAAGCATCATACTGTGTCATGGTCGCGATATGCAACGGGATGAACTTTCGCTCGAACGCATCGAACTGCGGATCACCCAGTGCCGTAGTGATCTCTCGCACCCTGTCCGCACGGAAGTTCGTTACGATCACCGCATCGCCCTCTTTCATCCCGTCATATCCGGCAAATGCGACAGGCTCGATGAATTCGTCGGTCTCACCCTTCTCATAACTTGCCGCCACGTACTCCGCAGGGCTCAGCTCCGTTTTCGGGGTCGCTTCGGCAATGGCACGGTAACCCTTCTCCACACGCTCCCAGCGGTTGTCCCTGTCCATCGTATAGAAACGTCCACCCAGTGTCGCAATGGAGATATCTTCATCACAGATCGCTTCGATCTGCTCGATGTAGCTTTTTGCAGAGGTCGGGCTCACATCTCGCCCATCGGTAATAAGGTGCAAAAAGACCCTCTTCCCACGGTGCTTGGCAAGCTTTGCAAAGCCAATGGTATGGTCAATATGCGAATGCACCCCGCCATCACTGAGAAGACCGATCAGATGCACACGGTCACTCTTTTCAAGCGTCTCTTTCAACGCTTCGTTCTCTTCAATACTCCCGTCCTTCAGTGCCAATGTGATCTTCACGAGATCTTGGTAGAGTACACGCCCCGCACCGATGGTCATGTGTCCCACTTCGGAGTTCCCCATCTGCCCTTCGGGAAGCCCGACGCTCAATCCGTAGGTGGAGATCAGCGCTTTTGGTACGCTCTCCAACGCATCGTAAGTCGGTTTTGTCGCATCTGCGAACGCATTACAGGCACTTTGCGGTTTGTACCCTATCCCATCCGTAATGATCAGTATTGTCTTTTGAATATCCATACGTAACATCTCTTCTTATATTTTATTGAAATCATAGTAAAATAAGCTTTTGTAAACCTAAATTGAAAGTTCACTATGCTTTATACATTTTCACAATTTTTCGATATCAACCTGTTTAGTTACATCTCCGTACGTGCCGGATTCGCTTTTTTGATCGCATTTGCCCTGACACTCTTCATCATGCCCCGTTATATCTTGTGGGCAAAGGCGAAAAACGCCAATCAACCCATCAGCAAGTTCGTCGAAGCGCACGCAGCGAAAGGGAAAACCCCTACTATGGGCGGAGCGGTCTTTCTCTTTGCCACCCTTATTGCGGCACTGCTAAGCGTCGACCTTGGCAATCTCTATATCTGGGGAGGTATCATCACTCTGCTAGGTTTCGGTCTGGTAGGCTTCAAGGATGATCTGGGCAAAGTCCTCTCCGGAGACAACCTTGAGGGCTTAAGCCCCCGCGGGAAGATGGGGCTGCTCGCACTCATCGCACTCATTGCCAGTACACTCCTGATTCTGAATGGTTTCCCTACGGAGTTCTACATCCCCTTCTATAAAAAACCGCTCTTTGACATGGGTTATGCCGCACCGCTCTTCTGGATCTTGGTCTTTCTTGCCACCACCAATGCTGTCAACCTCACAGACGGACTTGATGGCTTGGCGACCGTACCCTCCATTATTGCACTCTTTAGCCTCGGTACCATCACCTATGCCACAGGTCATGCTATATTTAGCCACTACCTGCTCATCCCCAATATCCATGGAGTAGGAGAGGTGACCATCCTCGCCGCAGCGCTTGCAGGCGGGTTGATGGGATTTTTATGGTACAACGCCTACCCGGCCGAAGTGTTCATGGGAGATACCGGTTCGCTCGCCATCGGAGGCTTCATTGCCTATCTTGCGGTTCTGGCAAAGAGTGAAGTGCTCCTTATCCTCATCGGGCTTATTTTCGTCATCGAGACCGTCTCGGTCATCTTACAGGTCGGAAGCTTCAAACTGCGTCAAAAACGCATCTTCCGCATGGCACCCATCCACCACCACTTCGAACTCAAAGGATGGTCGGAGAACAAGATCATCGTCCGCTTCTGGATGATCTCGTTCATCGCGAATATTCTGGCGCTTATCTCGTTTAAGTTCAGATAAATTAATGAGGAATGAGGAATGAGGAATGAGGAACCGAAAGTAAATGACCCTTTAAGCCAAAAAAGTTTCTTTTTTGCTTTACGTATTGTTAAACTCTGCAAATATCTTCAGTCTGAACATAAAGAGTATATTCTCTCAAAACAGATATTACGAAGTGGTACAGCCATAGGTGCCCTAATCGCAGAGGCTAAATATACACAATCAAAAGCAGACTTTCTCAACAAACTTATGATAGCACTAAAAGAAACGAATGAAACCAAATATTGGATCAACCTTCTCTATCATTCAGAATACCTGTCTGATAAAATGTATCAGAGTCTATTACCTGAAATTGAAACTCTTTTAAAACTTCTTATTGCCAGCACAAAAACTACTAAAAAGGTCAACCCATAATGTTATCTACTTTCTCCTCTATCGGTTACTCATTACTCATTACTCATTACTCATTTAAAGATCCAAAGGATTTTTCATGAAGCCCACATTATTCGGCTACGGTCTGACAACCAAAGCGATCGCCAAAAAGCTCGGCGGTGGCTGTACCTTCTTTGACGACAACTGTAAAGAACCCTACACCGATGCGATGGGAAACCGCATACTCCCCTCACACCTCTTCGATCCCAATACCAGCCAACTAGAGATCACCACACCAAGCCTACCACCCAAACACCCGCTTATTCAAAGTGCCAAACACCTGCTGAGCGAGTATGATTATTTTCTTAGCGACCCATCTCAAATAGAAGCATTGCAGAGCAATGCAAACCAACACTCCTCACTCCTCACTCCTCACTCCTCACTATCCAAACCGTTCACAGTTTGGATCTCAGGTACCAACGGAAAGACCACCACTACCCAAATGCTCACATACCTGCTGGAAAAACGTGGAGCCGTTAGCGGCGGGAATATCGGCACACCGCTGGCGGACCTGAGAGAAGATGCTCCTATCTGGGTGTTGGAGACAAGCTCTTTTACCCTGCATCATACCAAGTTCGCTTCGCCCGATATCTACCTGCTGCTGCCCATTACCCCCGACCACCTTGACTGGCACGGTACGCCTGAAGCGTACGAAGCGGACAAGCTCAGACCGCTTCGTACCATGAAAGAGGGAGAGCTGGCACTGGTCCCCAAAGGCTTGAACCTGCCAAAAACCGATGCGTATATCGTAGAGTATGACACTAACGACTTCCTCTGCGACTATTTTAACCTCGATGCATCAAAACTCAACTATAAGGGGGCTTTTCTACAAGATGCTCTGCTCTCCATTGCCATCACCAAAGTGCTTTTCGATGAGACCGACTACGACCTGCTTAACACCTTCAAGCGTGATGCCCACCGTCAAGAGGAGTTCACCGATGCACAGGGCAGGCTTTGGGTCAACGACTCAAAAGCCACGAATCTCGATGCAACGGTACAAGCGGTATTGACCTATCAGGACCGCCCGATACATTTGATCATCGGCGGGGATGACAAAGGTGTCGACCTCACACCGCTCTTTGAGACCGTCAAACCGCTTTCACTTACATTATATAGTATCGGTGCCAATATGGAAAAGGTTCAAAGACTCGCAACGCACTATGACATCCCTCTAGTCTCCTGCAAGACACTGGAAAATGCTATCAAGCAGATCGATACGGTGCACACCAGTGAAAGTGTCGCGCTCCTCTCACCTGCGGCGGCGAGTTTCGACCAGTTCGACTCATATAAACACAGAGGCGAATGTTTTAAAGCACTGCTTCAGAAACTTTCCGACTCATAGGAATACAAGTGCTATTTGACTATGATAGTAGCACTATTACACAATAAAGGTGAATAATGAATCCTCAGAAAAAACGGATACTTACAATTAAATTTTTAAGTATTCTTCTCTTGATCTTAATGCTAACGACCCAAGGGCACCCCAATATATATATGGATATTCTAGGTTTTCTGCTTATTGTAGCAACCGGACTTGGTCGTGTCTGGGCGGCATCTTACATTGCAGGTTTCAAAAAAGGGAAAGTGGTACAAGACGGACCTTACTCGATCATGCGTAATCCACTCTACTTCTTCTCGTTTCTAGGGTTTGCCGGTATTGGGCTTGTTTTTGGCTCCGTTGTACTTGCTGTGCTCTTTGTAGGTGTATTCCTTGTGACACATCTTCCTATTATCCGCTATGAAGAGGGGCAACTTCTTGAACTTTTTGGTGAGGAGTATGCAGTCTACAAGGCAAAAACACCTCGCTTCTTTCCAAAGCCGGCCCTCTTTCATAGTCCGACCATGATCGATTTCTACCCTAAAAAGTTTGCAAAGACACTTAGAGAATCGGCACTTCTTATTGCAAGTTACGGTCTTATCAAATTCATCGTTTGGCTACATGAGAACAATATCCTGCCAAATCTTGTAACACTTCCCTAAAAAGGAAGTGTTCAAAAAAATGGTTATTTTTAACGATTTACACCTAAATACCTGAATGTTTAAAGTTATTTTAAGTTTTTGCAGCTATAATTCCAATCACTTCAGCACAACAGTGGCTCCGTAGCTCAGTTGGTAGAGCAAAGGATTGAAAATCCTTGTGTCGGCGGTTCGATTCCGTCCGGCGCCACCACTTCTTTTAAACTGATCAAAAAATAAGAAACATTTTACTAAATATATTCTTACCTACAAAATATTACAAATACGATACATCCCAAACACTTCGTTAACACTTTCTAAACACTTCGTTAATAAATTTGTTAATAATTCATTAATTAACTTGACATTTATAAATATAATGTGTTATACTACACCGTATTTCAAAAAATTCAAGGAGATTACAATGAAAAAGACACTCTTACTCTCAGCAGTAGCGTCAACAATGATTATGGCGGGTGGTGATATTGCACCAGTTGAGCCAGTAGTAGAAACACCAGCGGTAGCAGCTGCACCATCTGGTTGGGATTTTAGCGGACAAGCGGTAGTTTACTATCAAACATCTGATCTACAAGGAACTGGAGATCTTTTCGACCAAGACTCTTCAATCGCTGATTTTGGTCTTCAACTCAGAGCAGTTAATAAAGATGTATTTGCCGGTATCGGTATCGGTGGTGAGGTAAGTGCACTTTCTACACTTAACCTTGAGAACTACCTTGTAAGTGGTGTTCCTCAAACAGTAGCATACGGAAATGACCTTGATGATGTAACTGACGGTGGTTGGATGTCACAATTGTACATGACTTATGCAGTGGGTAACACAAGCTTTAAACTCGGTCGTCAAGAGCTTCCAAAAGCATTGTCTCCATTTGCATTCTCTGAAAGCTGGAACGTGTTCAAAAACACATTCGATGCAGTATTGGTTGTAAACACAGACATTCAAGACACTACAATTGTTGGTGCATGGGTTGCTGGAAACAACGTAAATGGACCAGCTGCAAATATGTCTGACTTTAACTCTCTTAACGACAGTGACGGTGTTTATATGTTGACTGTTCAAAACAAATCAGTTGCAGGTCTTACATTGACAGGTAGCTACTACTATGCTCCTTCTTTCGTAGCTGATATCTATGCTGACGATGCTAACCTTTTCTGGGCAGATGCTACATATGCATTTAACAACTACACAGTTGCTGGTCAATATGGATATATGGATCTTAACCTTGTAGCTGGAGACAATGATGTTCAAGCATTCGGTCTTAAAGCAGCAGGAAACTTCGATATGTTCAATGCAGAGGTTGCTTACTCTAACGTTAACGATGCTGGTTTCGGTCTATTGAATGTAGGTGGTGTAAAAACTGCACTTTACACACAAATGATCCTTAACCAAAACTTCATCAGAAACGACAACGATACTTTCGTAGTAAGAGCTGGCATGAAGGCACTTGGTGGTAAATTCGGTTTGGCGTATGACTATACTACAGACAACTCTGCAGCTGAAAATGATTATCAAGAGCTTGACCTTACTTATAAAACAAAAGTGTTCAATGACTCTACAACAGTATTCGCTGGATACGTTTACCAAGATGCTGATAACTGGGCAGATTCAAACAACGTTATCCGTGTATGGGGAAGATACAACTTCTAAGAATCACTTCTTAACGTTATATACCCTTGACATTCAGGCTTTTGCCTGAGTGTTCTTCTTTTTTTCTTTTCTCTAGTACTTATATTTTATCGTATTGCACCCATTCAAACCGCAAGAATATTCCTTTATCAAAAATAGATCACTCCTATCTCTCTAACATATGGTATAATTCTTCAAAAAAACAAAAGAACAACCATGCCAAAAAAACTCCACCTCGTCAGCCTCGGCTGTACCAAGAACCTAGTAGACTCCGAAGTGATGCTCGGAAGGCTAAAAAGCTATGAGATCACCGATGACAATACCGATGCCGATGTGATCATCGTCAATACCTGCGGATTTATCGATGCGGCTAAAGAGGAGAGCATCAACACCATCCTCAACCTGCATGACGAACGCAAAAAAGACTCCGTACTGGTCATGGCAGGGTGTCTGAGCGAACGCTACAAAGAAGAGCTGATGCAAGAGCTTCCCGAGATCGACATCTTCACCGGTGTGGGTGACTATGAGAAGATCGATGCGCTCATTGCACAAAAACAGAGCAGTTTTTCACCTGAGGTCTATCTGGCTACGGAGAACAGCGGCAGGGTCATTACCGGCTCTAGCTACCATGCCTACATCAAGATCGCCGAAGGGTGTAACCAGCAGTGCAGCTTCTGTGCCATCCCAAGCTTTAAAGGCAAACTCCACTCCAGAAGCCTCGGGTCGATCGTCAAAGAGGTCAGCAACCTTGCCAAAGAGGGCTTTTACGACTTCTCGTTCATCTCTCAGGACTCCTCCAGCTACGGAAGGGACATGGGCATGAAAGATGGACTTAGAGAGCTTATCAAAGCAGTAGAAGCGATTAAAGGTGTTAGAAGTGCCCGCATCCTCTACCTCTACCCAAGTACCACCACATTCGAGCTTATCGATGATATTGCTAACTCACATATCTTCCAAACCTACTACGATATACCTATCCAGCACATCGATGACCGCGTATTAAAGACCATGAAGCGTGGTTTTGGAGAGAAACAGACCATCGCCTTGCTTGAACATATGAAAAGCAAGAACAATGCCTTCATCCGCACCTCTGTCATTGCAGGACACCCAGGAGAGACGCAGGAGAGCTTTGAAAAGCTCTGCCGTTTCATGGAAGATTTCGGTTTTGACCGTTTCAACACCTTCCACTACTCCAACGAAGAGTCCACCACCGCCTATGAAATGGAACAGATCCCCAAAGAGATCATCGAAGAGAGAGCCGCTATTTTAGGCGAGATCGCCGAGGAGACCACCAAACGCTCTTTAGAGAAGATGGTAGGCAAAACCGTAGAACTCGTCATCGACGGCGAAAGCGACGAACACGAATTCCTGCTTAGTTCCAGACCGCTACAGTGGGCTGTAGATATTGACGGAGAGATCCTCGTCAATGACACGAATGATCTTTCTGTAACATACGGAAAAGTCTATGAAGCCAAAGTGACGGAACTTGCGGGAATGCAGCTTTTGGCAACACTATTTAGTGAGGAAGCAGGAAGCAGGAAGTAGGAGTGAAAGAGAGTGTTTTATTGGAAAAAAGTTTAGATTTTGCTTTACGCATTATCAAACTTTCCCGCTATCTACAACAAGAACATAAAGAATACATTCTTTCAAAACAGATCGTACGCAGTGGAACAGCCATTGGTGCATTAATACGAGAAGCCCAATATGCACAATCGAAAGCTGACTTTTTACATAAACTCACAATTGCACTAAAAGAGACGAATGAAACCAAATACTGGCTTCAATTATTAGTTAGGTCAGATTATATTAACCAAAACATGTTTCAAAGTATCGAACCGGATGCAGAAGAGCTTTTAAAGCTTCTTATTGCCAGCACAAAAACAATTAAAAACACTATCTAAATATGCAGATCTCACTCCTACCTCCTACCTCCTACCTCCTACCTAATAAAAAGAATCTTTTGGCTTTCTCCGCCGGTATCGACTCCTCCGCCCTCTTTTTTCTTCTCATTGAGAACCATATCCCCTTTGATATCGCCATTGTCGATTACGGTATGAGAGAACAGAGCAAAGAGGAGGTAGCGCATGCCGTAGCATTGGCACAGAAGTACGGACTGCAATGCTTTATGGCTACAGCACCGACATTTAAGAACCACTTCGAAACCAATGCCCGTAAATTCCGCTATGACTTTTTTGAAACACTCATAAGAAAACATAGATATGACAATCTTCTGACTGCCCATCAGCTCAACGATCAGTTGGAGTGGTTCCTAATGCGCCTCACCAAGGGTGCAGGACTTTCAGAACTTATTGGACTAGAACCCGTCAGTCAAAAAGACGGATACAGACTCATCCGACCACTGCTTGAGTATAGCAAAGAGGAACTACTTGCCTATCTTCAAATAAACAACTATCCCTACTTCATCGATGAAAGCAACAAAGATAAAAAATATGAACGCAACCGTTTTAGAGCGCACTTCTCCGATCCGCTTTTTGCCCTGTATAAAGAGGGTATCAAACGCAGCTTTTCGTATTTGAGAGAAGATAAAGAGATGATCGAGAGTACCTATGAAGTTGTTTTTAGAGAAAAAAAACTCATTATTGTGAAACTCCATAATACTGCCATGAAAGCCAAAGCCGCCGATATAGCGCTCAAGAAGCTGGGCTACCTGCTCTCGGCAGCCCAACGGCAGGAGATCAAAAAAGAGCAAAGTCTCGTCATTGGCGGAGAGTGGGCCATAGAACAACAAGGGGACATGCTCTATATCGCTCCTTATCTAACCATGAATATGCCAAAAGATTTTAAAGAGAGATGCCGAACCCAAAACATACCTGCAAAGATACGCCCCTACCTTTACCAAGAAGAGATCGGTCTCCCCAAATTATCGTAGGGGTCACCCTTGAGCTGATCCATATTGTAAAGGGCAGGCACAAGACCTGCCCCTACATTATCTCTTGGTTCCTCATTCCTCATTATTCCGTTTCTCATTTGCGAGCGGGTGCGCTCGCATATACTCCTGCTTCTTCTTCACACTGCCAAGCTTCGTATAGACCTGTGTCGTTGCCATGGTTTGGTGTCCTAAGAGTTCGCTCACATCGGCAATACGCGCACCATGGTTAAGCAGATGAGTGGCAAAGGAGTGGCGCAGTTGATGGGGCGTTGCCTTCAGTCCTGATGTTTTAAAGAGTTTGGTCAGCTTGTAGCGCAGCTGTGCGCTGTTCATCGGGGCGTTCCCCTTTTCAAAGAGGTATCGTTTGGGGTTGGCATTTGCAAGATAGGTATCGAGCAGTTGACGCAAAGCAGGCAAAAGCGGAAGCTGTCGCACTTTATTGCCTTTCCCGTGCACCTTCACCCATTCGGATTGAATATCTTCCAATCTCATACTGCTAAGTTCAGAGATACGAAGCCCCAGACCGTAAAGCATGGAAACAAGCACTCTCTCCTCGATCGTCGCCTTTTCCAGTATCTCATCGATATACTTCTCTTCAATAGGCTTAGGGAGGCTCTGAGGCACTTTAATGGATTCATCGGAGAGTAGTTGCACAGGCAGATGGCATTGATCTTCAAGATATTTGACAAACGAACGTACCGCAGAGAGCTTCTTGACAATGGTCTTCTTGCTGTTCTTGACGATCTTGAATCGAAACGGAGTAATATCCAGCACCCACAGCCCCTCTTCCTCATAGAAGTGACTCACCTTTGCCATTTGACGCAGTGCTATCTCATATGTTTCCACCGTCGTATCGGAATAACCACGAATATTGAGGAGGTAGTCAAGGAAATCTTCGATAAATGCTTCGATCTTTTTTGGCATATCAGATCCTTTATTGTCGGGGTGAGGACATCTCGACCTACCTATAAAAGCATCGTGATGCAATGCATACCGACATTATTCACTATGCATTATGCATCATTCATTTCATCCAGGCAAAGCCTAGATGACCGTATGCTCTAGCATCTTCTCTCTTAAGTAGACATTCGCCTCATCCATCTCCATACCATCGATAGAGACGATCTTAATGTAAAAATCCAGTGTTGCAAAAGGCTTGGGGACGACAAAACGATCCCAACTTTTCAGCTGCCAATAGGAAGAGGGAATGTAGTTGACCGCCATAATCGGTGCTTTGGCTTTCATTGCCAACACCAAAGCCCCTTGACTGATCTCATGCCTAGGGCCTCTTGGACCATCAGGGGTTACAAGAAGGTCATCTCCCCGCTTCAATGCACGGAACGCTTCCAAGAGCACCTGCTTCGCCCCCTTGTTGCTCGAACCTCTTAGCGGTTTGATCTTGAAAAACCCCAATATTCTGGCAATGATCTCTCCGTCAAAGTGTCGGGAGATGATCCCCGATGCATCCTGCCTCTTATGAAAATGGCGGTATGCCTGTGGGGAACAGAGGAGCTCACCGTGCCAACAGACAACCACATGCTGTGCTTGTGTGATCTCCCCTTCGATATGGAACCTCTTTTTCGAGGTGTACCAGTAAAATCGCATCAGCAGATACCCTAAAGGTGGAAGTACCGTCTGCCCGATACGACGAAAGAGCTTTTTGCTACTCATGAAAGCACCACACCGTCCAATGCCCCACGTGAGGTCTTGGTGATCTCCACATCCACGATCTTCCCTAACAGCTCTTCGCTCCCTTCTACAAATACCAATTTCCCGTCATCACTGCGCCCTGCGATACGATTGTTGGGCTTAAGCTCGTCAAAGTAGACACGGTGCACTTTGCCAAGCTGCGCATCCATCACCTCATCGAGTATTTCGGTATGGCGTGCCTGAAGACGCTTAAGGCGTTCACCCGCAACGGCATCGTCAATCTGCCGGTCATACTCCGCTGCTTCGGTAAAAGGGCGTGGCGAGTACTTAAAAGAGAACATCTGCTCAAACCGTACCTTCTCCAGTACATCCATCGTCTCTTCAAAGTCGGCATCGCTCTCTCCGGGAAAACCGACGATCACATCGGTAGAGATGGTCGCTTCGGGACAGAGTGTTCGTATCTTCTCACAACGGTTAAGGAACCACTCTTTTGAGTAACCACGCTTCATACGCTTTAAAAGCTCGGTCGAACCGCTTTGCAAAGGAACATGGATCTGTTTACATATCTTCGGGTTGGAAGCAAACTCTTCCAAGAAGGCATCATCCATATGCAACGGGTGAGGAGAGGCAAAACGGATACGCTCCAACCCCTCTATTTTCGATATCTTCTGAAGCAACCCCGTAAAGTCTATCTTCTCTTCACTGCTTCCGAAGCGTCTTCCGTAGTTGTTGACGTTCTGCCCCAAAAGCATCACCTCTTTGGCACCGCCCTTGACCGCCTTGGTGATCTCCTGAACCAGCAGGTCACTGGGAATGGATATCTCATCTCCGCGCGTATGCGGAACAATACAGAAGGTACACGACTTGTCACACCCGATAGAGATATTGACCATCGCTTTGAACGGATTGGTGCGGTACTCTCCGAATGCATAGGTACTTTCATCATAGTCGGTACTGACCTCAACGGCATGTTTTTTATTGACCACTTCCGTGATCTTCGAAACATTACGCGCACCCAGCACAAAATCCACCGAAGGGGCACGTTTGATGATCTCTTCCCCCAAATGACTTGCCGTACAGCCTGCTACACCGATCTTTGCACCTTCTTTCTTCCGTTTATTGAACACACCGATCTCCGAGAATAGTTTGGCTACGGGTTTTTCACGTACCGAACAGGTATTGATGATGATCAGATCGGCTTCACTCAACTCTTGTGTCAGCTCATAGGAGTCATCTCTGTTCAATTCGGCGATCATATGCTCCGTATCACGTACGTTCATGGCACATCCAAGGGTTTCGATAAATAGTTTTTTGCTCATGGTCTCTGCTTATTGTATGGGATCTTCATATTGTGGGGCGGATAGATAAAAGATAGATATGCATACGGACATATCCGTATCCGTACGCATCAGGGTTGTACTTATGCGATAATATGTACTTCGTAGATATATTCATTGTCATCCAAGCCATACTTGACTTCTCTCATATAAACGGAGTAACCTTTCTCCTCGAAATACTCGATAAGCTCTTTTAGCTCTTTGTGGGAGTTGTCTTTATCAAAATAGAAGATCGATCTGTTCGCGAGCTCCTCTTCCAATTTGCTCAGTTCGATCGTTTTCGGTTTCGCTTTTAATGTTGTTCTTGCCAGTTTTAATTTCATAATTCCGATATCCTTCTTATAGTCTTTCCGTATACTAGGCACACTTATTGATTTCATTATACTTTATTTTCAGTAAAGGTTTGATTAGCTATAATTCAACTACTTCAAAACAGACCCTCCCAGACGTTCTTAACACTGTTATGTTACCTCTTGTAGCGGTAGTCTGAAGCGTTATATAAAGGATTTTCATGGAAAAAATATTAGACATTATAGAAGCGATCGCGCATGAGAAAAATATTTCAAAAGAGAGTGCGTTAGAAGCATTCAAAGAAGCATTGATCAATACGGCAAAGAAGCTGACAAGCCAGAGCAGTACTTTTGAAGTACAGCTTGATAACGATACGAAAACGTATAATATTCACAAGGTGATCACTGTTGTCGCCGATGATGACGAGAAGCTCGAAGAGGCACCTGACAGCTACATCGGGATCAGTGAGGCTAAAGAGTTCGATGATTCCATCGAGATCGGCGATCAGCTCAAAGAGGAGTTCATTCTTGAGGAGCATGGGCGTACTGCATCTGCAAATCTCTTTAGAGAGCTTGAGTACCATGTGCAAAGACGTATCGAACAAGACCTTTTTGAAAAGTACAGAGAGAAAGTCGGAACGGTCATGCTCGGAACGGTCAACCGTATCGATAACGATGACAATACACACGTTGAGATCGGTGAGCTCAAGGGTATCCTTAGCAGAAGAAACCGTATTAAAGGGGAGAAGTTCAAGCGTGGTGACAGCATCCGTGCGCTCTTGCGTTATGTAAGCGTCGATCCGCAATACGGGCTCTTTTTGGAACTTACCCGTACCTCACCCAAATTCCTAGAAGCGCTTATGGCAAACGAAGTCCCTGAGATCGCCGACGGTGTGGTCGAGATCGTTGCTGCAGCAAGAATTCCCGGAGAGCGTGCAAAGATCGCACTCAAGACCGACCAGATGAACGTCGACCCCATCGGTGCGGCTGTCGGTGTGAAGGGTGTACGTATCAATGCCGTAAGCGAAGAGCTCAACGGCGAGAACATCGACTGTATCGAATACTCTCCGATCCCTGAGATATTCATTACACGTGCGCTTTCACCTGCGATCACACAGAGTATCAAGGTCGATCAGGAAGAGAAAAAAGCGACTATCAATATTACCAGTGACCAGAAAGCGAAAGCGATAGGGAAAAGCGGTATCAATATCCGTCTTGCATCGATGCTGACAGGATACAATATTGAACTCAATGAAGTAGAGGGTATTACGGAAAGACAGGTTGACAGTTCATCCGAAGCACCGGAAATGACGAAGACAAAAGACACCTCTGCACTTGAGGATCTGTTTAAATAAAGATCTATAGGAGCCGTGACTTTGATCGCGCCCATACTACGGGACTAAAGTCCCGACTTCAATATATTACGCAAAGATCATTTCAGAAAAGCTCTCCACATCCAGTGAAGCACTTCCCACCAAAACCCCGTCTACTCCATTAATAGCTGTGATCTCTTTGATATTGGCAGGTTTGACAGAACCACCGTACAGCAGCGGTCTATCCATGTTGGATCTGAGCATGGCGTGAGTCGATGCGATCTCCTCTACTGTTGCCGAACGTCCCGTACCGATTGCCCAAATCGGCTCATATGCAACGATCAGCTTTTCATAAGAGAGGTCGATCCCCTCAAACTGAGAGAGCAGATAGTCTGCTACTGCTTTCTCACCTGCTTCACGTACCTCCAAAGGTTCACCGATACAGTAGATGATCTCAAACCCATGTGCCATGAAGTATGTATATTTGGTAACGACCGTTTCTTGATCCTCTTTCAGATACTCACGGCGTTCACTGTGCCCGATCAAGATCGTCTTTATACCAAACTCTTCAAGCTGTTCAAGCCCGATCTCACCGGTAAATGCACCGTTTTGTGTCGGATAGGCATTCTGTGCACCGACCGTAAAGTTACCGCTGTAACTATCCAGTGCCGTCGCAGGAGGGAAAATGAACACACGATCTTCCGTACGTTTATCCGCAAGTTTTTGCGCAAGTGTTTCAAGGTATGTTTTTGTACTTTGTCTTGTATGGTTGGTCTTGAAGTTTGCAGCGTATATCATAGGTATCCTTTTTTAAGAGAGAGGGAGATAGTGCAAAAGTACACTATCTCAAAAAACAGCATCATACTGCCATTCTAATTTCTAATTTTATCAGTCCAACTCTAGCGCTTCAAGTCCGGGAAGGGTCTCCCCTTCGATCAACTTCAAACTCGCTCCACCACCGGTACTGACAAATGTCATCTCATCCACGTCACCCGCACGCTGAGCGACATCCGCCGTATCACCACCACCGACAATGGTCGTTGCATGTGTCTCTGCGATATGGTGAGACATCATAATACTTCCTTTGGAGAACTTATCCATCTCATAAACACCCATCGGCCCGTTCCAGATGATCGTCTGTGCATCGTTCAGCACCTCTCTAAAAAGTCTTGAAGAAGCCGGTCCGGTATCAAGTCCCATCCACTCTTTAGGGATCTCTTGGGAAGGAAGGTATTTTACCGCCGTATTCTCCGAGAACTCAGGGGCAACGACAAAATCTACGGGCAGATAGAACTTCACTCCCTGCTCTTGTGCTTTTTTCATGATCGTTCTCGCTTCATCAAGCAGGTCATCCTCTACCAAAGATCTACCGATCTCATACCCTTGCGCTTTAAGGAATGTAAACGCCATACCGCCACCGATGATAACCTTGTCGACCTTATCGAGCAACTTGGTCAAGGCTTGAAGCTTACCTGATACTTTAGAGCCACCAACGACCGCAACGAACGGACGTACCGGATTTTCAAGTACTTTAGAGAAGAAGTTCACCTCTTTACCCATCAAGAAACCGGCTGCCTTATGTGCTTTGTCGAAGAACTTCGTGATCGCATAGATCGAAGCATGTTTACGGTGACATGCACCGAATGCATCGTTGACATAGATATCTGCAAAAGAGGCCAACTCTTTGGCAAACGCCTCGTCATTGGCGGTCTCTCCCGCTTCATAACGAAGGTTCTCAAGCAAAAGCACATCACCCGCACCAAGGTTCTTCGCCTTCTCTTTCGCATCAGGGCCAACGACATCTTCCGCCATGACCACATCATTCTTGATCTTTAGAAGCGTATGCAGACGTTTTGCAACGGGTTTGAGCGAATATTTCTCTTCATATTTCCCCGGTTCAGGACGCTCGAAGTGTGATGCAAGAATGATCTTACAGTCACGATCGATACAGTATCTGATAGTCGGCAATGCCGCACGGATACGCCTGTCGTCGGTAATGTTACCGAACTCATCCTTCGGTACGTTGAAGTCACATCTAATGAATACGCGTTTCCCGTCGATATCCAGATCTTTTAATGTTCTCATATCTATCCTTACTTATTTTTTGCTCACATGTACTGCCATATCTACAAGACGGCAAGAGTATCCCCACTCGTTGTCGTACCATGAGAGTACTTTCACCATTTTATCACCGATGACCTGTATCGTATCGAGTGCTACAACCGTACTGAGCTCTTCACCAACGAAATCCTGAGAGACACGGTACTCTTCATCTACACCCAAGATCCCTTTATGCGTGCCTTCCGCTGCCATCTTGAACGCCGTTTGTACCGTCTCGACCGTTACGCTCTGACTGAGTTCAACAGTAAGGTCGACCATAGAGACATCCGGTGTCGGTACACGGATCGCCTGTCCGTTAAGCTTCCCTGCAAGGTTAGGGAGGACTTTGGAGATCGCTTTTGCCGCACCTGTGGTCGTAGGTACAAGGTTGGTCGCACCAGAACGCCCTTTTCTCGGGTCTTTCTTATGCTTCGCATCCAAAATAGGCTGAGAAGAGGTATAGGAGTGGATCGTTGTCATCAACCCGTGCTCGATACCGAACGCATCATCCAATACTTTGGCTACCGGTGCGAGTCCGTTGGTCGTACATGAAGCATTGGAGACAACAGCCTCTCCATTATAATCGTCTGCATTGGCACCAATAACGAATGTTGCGGTATCGTCTTTTGCTGGTGCGGAGAAGACCACCTTCTTAATACCGTTGTCCAGATAGGGCTGAACGCTCTCTTTGGTCAAGAATGCCCCCGTACACTCAAGGACGATCTGCACACCGACAGAAGCGAAGTCAAGCTCGGTAAGATCTCTTGTTGCAAAGATCTTTGCTTTGTCTTTACCGATACTCAAATAGCCATCCTCGACCTTTACATCTTTTCTCACACCGTGAACGGAATCATATTTGAGGTTATACTCAAGCATTTCAGGCTTGCCGCTGGCATTGACAGCAACCAACTCAATATCATCTCTATCTGCAATGATACGCGCCACACATCTACCGATCCTACCTAATCCGTTTATCGCTACTTTTACAGCCATACTCAACCTTTAATATGCTAAAATTGCGTAATTTTACAGTAAATGAGGTTAGTATTTGGTTAATGGATATAAGCCGGTCATTGCGATCTTCGGGGGTAGTTTCGACCCTCCTCACCGAGGTCATCAGCAGATCGTTGAAGAGGCGCTCAAGATATTACGGATCGACCGGTTGATCGTCCTGCCTGCCTATTTGAACCCGTTCAAGACCTCTTCGCATGCAAGTGCCGCTCAGCGTTTGGAATGGTGTCGGCAACTCTTCGACCCGATCCCCAAGGTCACGGTCGATCCCTATGAGATCGAACAGGCCAAAAGCGTTCCGACCATACGAAGCCTCGAACACTTTTCAACGATGTATCGTGTCAAGTATCTTATTATCGGTTCTGACAACTTGTCAACGTTGACAAAATGGCAGGCTTTCGAGAAGATGAACGAACGGGTCACATGGGTGATCGCAACACGTCAAGGACATCCGCTAAAGACCGATATGCTTCGCTCTTGGGTACGACTTGATATTCAGGTTGACATCAGTTCGACCGACATTAGAGAACAGCATGATCTCGAGAATATTGACACACGTATCATGACAACTGTAAAACAGACACTTAAAGGAAAACAAACAATGACAATGGAAGAGAGAATCAATCGTATCGTTTCGGTACTGGATGAGAAAAAAGCGGAAGAGATCGAGGTGTTCAACCTTGAAGGTGCGGACTATATCGCAGATCGCGTTGTGATCGCGAACTCACTGAACCTAAAACATACACAAGCACTCTACGATCAACTTAAAGATGCGCTCAAACCAAAAGGCGAGCAGTTCCTTCATGCCGATATGAGTGATGAGTGGATCGTAGCGGATCTGGGGGATATTTTGATCCATATCATGATCCCAGAGTATAGACAGAAGTATTCGCTTGAAACATTCTTAAGTGAACTGGTAGAAAAGCAGAAAAACAATGTATAGCTCGGGTTCTCCCGAACCCGACAGCATCATATTATATAACCATTAAAACAAACTACCCCATATATTTTCATAACGCGACCCCTCAAGCAGAGACAAGAGTATGAAAAGTACGATCGTCACAAGCGGAGAGAGGATCGCCCACCACACATAACGTCCCCGTACCATATAATAGAGCAATCCGCACCATGCAAAGAGCACCAAGGTCATATGTGCCAGATAGAGCGGAAGGATCGTACGTGTCACACTCCCTATAATCCCTAATGTAAGGATCGCTACCACACTGCCAAAAGAGAGTAAAAGCGCCTTTATATCCCTTTGGCGTTTGTAGCGAAAGAGGATCCATACAACTGTTATAACGATCAGCGAAACGACCAATACTTTCATATGATCAGAGTCTCTCTACAACCTGAATACCAAGAAGGTTCAATCCCTGTTTGATCGTTCTTGCCGTTAGATCGGCAAGTAGCAAGCGCGAAGTACGTGTTTTCTCATCCACCCCTTCTTTCAAAATAGGGTTCTTCTCATAGAAACGCATAAAGAGTGTTACCAACTCATACAGATAGGTTGTGATCTGGTTCGGTGCGGCATCATCTGCGGCACGGATCAAGATATCTTCAAAACGTAGCAACATCACCGCCAAACGATGCTCAAGCGTATCGGAGATCTCGATCTCACCAGACAGTGCCCCTTCATACTTTCTAAAGATGCTCTGAATACGTGCATAGGCATACTGCATATAAAGAGAGGTGTTCCCCTCGAATGAGAGCATCTTATCCCAGTCAAAGACATAGTTGGATTCACGGTTAATAGAAAGATCGGCATATTTGACCGCTCCGATCCCCACGATCTTCGCTAAACGCTCCAGCTCTTCAGGGGAGTAGTTATCTTTTGCAGTGATCGCCTCTTTGGCACGGACGATCGCTTCATCAAGCAGGTCGATCAACTTGACCGTTCCTCCGTCACGTGTCTTGAAGGGTTTTCCGTTCTTATCCATCATCGTACCGAAAGCCACATGCTCCAAACGTACATCCTCAGGTACGAACCCCGCCTCTTTTGCTACACGGAATACCTGTTTAAAATGACCACCCTGTCGTGCATCGACCACATAGGAGATACGCTTGGCACCCAATACGTTCGCCCGATAGTAGAGTGCTGCAAGATCTGTCGTAGCGTAGAGATAACCGCCATCTTTTTTCTGGACGATCACCGGTATTTCCTCACCTTCAAGGAAGATGCACTGTGCACCGTCACTCTCTTTGAGCATTCCCGCACTATCGAGATCCTCGATGACCTTTGCCAAGGTATCGTTATAGAAACTCTCTGCACGCACATCATCGCGGCTTAAGTTGACATCAAGCTTCTCATAGACCTCTTCACAGTGCCCCAAGGAGATATCGATGAACTTCTTCCACAGGTTTAGGCAGTGTGCATCGCCACTTTGGATCTTGACCACATACTCACGCGCTTTATCTGCAAATACCTCATCGGCATCGAAACGGGCTTTTGCATCTTTGTAGAACTGTTCCAGATCCTTGAGCGAACCACTGCCGTCCTCTCCCATCTCTTCAAGATAGGCGATCAGCATCCCAAATTGCGTTCCCCAGTCACCGATATGGTTCTGACGGATCACATCATCTCCAAGGAAAGAGAGCAGGTTCGCCAAGGTATCACCGATGATCGTGGAGCGAAGGTGTCCGACATGCATCTGTTTTGCCATGTTCGGTCCGCTATAGTCGACCACGACCTTTACCGGTCTCTCACGCTCCATCACCCCTATCCGTTCATCAGCACGTGCCTCTGCCGCTTTTTGTGCGATAAAGGTATCGTTCAGCCAAAGGTTGATAAATCCCGGACCAGCGATCTCCGCTTTGGTGATGATCCCGTTTAGATCAAGGTTCTCGACGATCGTCTGTGCGATCTGACGCGGATTCTGTTTTAGTGCCTTGGCAAGTGCCATTGCCCCGTTGAACTGATAATCCCCGAACTCGGGCTTGGTCGCTTCGGTCACAGGGATCGGTGCGGTATCGATACCGGCTTTGTCAAATGCTGACGCGATGACTTTATTGACTTCTTCTTTTAGTTTCATGAATTCATTCCGTAATTTGTGTGGGGTTTTTGTAGATTAAAGGTCATGACGACCTTTGGAGTAGCGGTCTTCACGCTCAGCGCAGAACGCTCAGCGCTTCGGTTAGGCGTTCTCGCTCTTTTTCTCTTCCGCTTTGACTTCACTCTCTGAAGTCTCTTTTTTTGCGATCTCTTTAGGCTCTTCTTCCTCTTTCATCGCACCTTTGAACTCTTTGATCCCCTTACCCATACCTTTGGCAAGTTCAGGGATCTTCTTCGCTCCGAACAGAAGTACAACGATCGCTAGTACGATCAATAGTTCCGGCATACTTGGCATACCCATAGTCAATCCTTTGAACTCTTATCGAGTGTATTCTTAAAATTTGAATAATTATACTTAAATTTGTTTAACTTTATCCAAGCCAACTGCGAATGAATCTCTCCTCATCCTCTTTGCTCTGTTTCAAACGTGCCGCCTGTGCGACAATAACAAACTCTCTAGCCGCCTCTTCGACCGTATCGTTGATAATAGTAAAGTCATACTCACCGACTGCAAGGATCTCCTCTTTGGCATTTTCGATCCGCTTCATGATTACCTCTTCGCTATCGGTACAACGCTCTCTCAAACGCTTTTCAAGCTCTTTAAGTGTCGGCGGTGTGATAAATGCCGAGGTGGTGATATCGCTCATCTTTGCACGTACGAGGCGGTGCCCCTGAATATCGATATCGAAGATCACAAGTTTTCCTGCCTCCAACGCCTCTCTTACAGGCTTGAGCGATGTTCCGTAGTAATTCCCGTGTACCTCGGCATACTCCAGAAAATTACCTGCTTTAATATCCTCTTCGAACGCTTCACGGCTGACAAAGAAATACTCACGCCCATGCACTTCACCCTCTCTTGGCTGACGTGTCGTTGTCGAGATGGAGAAATAGTACTCCCCTATCCGGTCGGATGCCGCCCGAATGATCGTACTTTTCCCCGCACCGCTTGGGCCGGAAAGTACCAGTATCGCCCCTTTATGTTCTTGTTTCATCATCGCTCATCCTTGAATCGTATCTTGATCGTCACCTCTGCTCCGCGTAACAACTTACGGATCTTTTTGGGCTTCATCTTGGTAAGTGCTTCCAAAATAGCTGCCTCGGTTGCTGCATTCTGCTTCTTGGCTCGTTTCTTTTTCTTTTTTTTCACTCTTTTTGCAGGGGGTATGACAGGAGGGGTCAGCTCAGAGAGGATCTCCTCCTCTTCTACGATCTCCAGACCATCCGCTTCCAGCTTCTGCGTGATCGCCTCAACTTTTCTCGCTTCATATGCCGACTCATCTTCAAAGTCGACCGGAGGGACGATCTCATCCTCCTCATCCAAAAGAGCCTTGATCTGTTCTATCTCACGGCTATCGAGCACCTTGGTCTCTTCCGCAGCTGAAGATGCAGTCTCCTCCTCTTCTTCCGAATCATCCGATAGAGGGAAAAGAAAAGGCACATCTGTCGCATCATCCTCATCCAGTATCTCCTCCGGCTCTTCTGCCTGTAACGGGAGAGGATCGGCTTTTACCTCATCGATCAACTGTTGCACTTGAGAAGGGAGGAAGGGTTTTTTGATCATCGTATCGAAGATATCCTCTACATCCTCTCCATTGACCCTTCCGGGGAAAAAGACCACCTTTCCGACACGTAAGCGTTTTAAAAAAGGGATGATCTCCGTACGGTAAGAGGCATCATCGATAAAAACAATATCATAGCTATCGCGCCCTACATCATCGATATGGGAGACCTCTTCAAAGACGATATCCTCGTCTCGCATACACAAAGAGACAAGACGTGATACAACGGGATTGGTGTTGAGCAATAGGATATTCATACAATTCTCCAAAAAATAGTAACAGTTATTATAGGATAAATGTGGTTAGATAGAAATTGACACGTTTTTCTTTGGATTCAGAGCTTAGTGTTCAGGGTTCGGAAAATAGGTTATTTTATGTCAGACGTAGGTTTGGAAAAGCATAAAAATATGGCTTCTCTTTAGTTTCGTGCAATTTTTACGTGATTTGAGCGAGGCGTACACATAATATGTCGAGTGAAAACGCGTGAAAAGTGTGCGAAAATAAAGAGAAGTGGTACACTCTACAGGATTCGAACCTGTGACCTTCGGTACCGCAAACCGATGCTCTATCCAGCTAAGCTAAGAGTGCACTTTGTAAGTTACTGCGATATTTGGTGAGCGCATTGTAGCAGAAAAAACTTTATTTTTCAAGTAATTTCATCGGTCCGAAGAGATTTTGCGCATTTTTATTGCCAATAAAGGTGTGATTGTAAGGGTGTTCGAGTGCAATACTCTCAAATCGTTCCAATGGCAGGGTACGATTGAGTGATCGTGCATGATTACCGAACAAAATAAGTGTAGGAGGTTTCTCCTCCTCCGAGAGCATCTCTAAAAGCGTCTGCATAAAGGGTCGCCACGCTTTGATATGCTTGTTCGAGTCACGCTTTTGGGTAAAGACCAATGCTGTATTTAAAAGGAGAACACCGTTATGTTCAAAGTTCTCTCTTAACTCTTTGATCGTTGTGATGAGAGGGGCTTTATCTACCTTGACTATTGCCTCTTGGGAGGTATCTTCGATATGAAGATCGCCTCTTGCCACAAGTGCCATCTTAATAAAATTACGCAGGCTTGTCGCTCTATTGACCTCTTTGCTCAATCCCGTATCGGAAAAGAGTCTCTTTACCTTCTCATCGATAAAGGCGTATCCACCTGCACTCTCTTCTCTAGGATAAGGGTCTTGCCCAAAAAGGATATATCGCACCTTCTGCTTGGGCAGCGTGCTAAAGGCATTAAAGAAGTTCTCCCGTGTCGGGAAGTATCCGCTATCTTGCTCTAAAAAAGTACGATACTCCGCATCGAGCGCACCATAGGCTTGCAAGATGAGCGATCCCCAACTAGGATGCACCTTGATCCTTTTTGATCTTGTCGAACTTGACGATCAACTCGATTTTACTCTCAGGTATCCCCAGCTTCTCCGAGATCTCCGCATAGCTGTCTCCCGCATTCACCAATGCCATCACCTCTTCATGGCTAGAGAGGTTCTCAATAACATCTTTGACTGCTACGCGTGATGACTGAAGGTTCTCGATGGTCTTGTCTTTGACCGAAATGATCTCCTGAAGTACTGCGTTCTCCTCTTTTAACTTCTTATTGGCACGATAGCTCATCATTAAAAGTATCAGCAACACGATCGCCGTTGCCGCCATGATCCATACTAACATCATCCTATCACCTCCACAATGATCAAGAGTAGAAAGACAAAGCCCAAATATCCATTGACAGTAAAGAAGGCTCTGTCTATTTTTGTAAAGTCTTTATTGACAAGGTAGTGTTCATACGCCAACATCAATGCCGAAAAGAGCACCGCCGCATACGCCCATACTCCAAGCCCTGTTTCTGAGACGAACAGGTACCAAAAGAGCACTGTCAACAGATGAAAGAGCCTTGCGATACGCATGGTATTGAGCGCTCCGAATTTTGAGGGGATGGAGTGAAGATTGTGCTTTTTGTCAAACTCCATATCCTGCAGTGAATAGAGCAGATCAAATCCCGCTACCCAGAACATTACACCTACTGCCAGATAGAGCGACCATAACGTTACCTCCCCGCTTACTGCGACAACACCCGCAATAGGAGCAAGTCCCAGACTTACGCCCAAGATCAGATGTGCCAGTGCCGAAAAGCGTTTAAAGACCGTATATGCCGCCAGAACGACCAAGATAGGTACGGCAAGTTTCAATGCCAGAGTGTTGACAAAATAGGCGACCACGATAAAGCCTATACCGTTAAGTGCAATGAACATCAACATCTGTGCCTGCGTTACACGCCCGTCAACTGAAGGTCTGTTCTTTGTCCTTGGGTTGAGTATGTCAATATCTCTGTCAAGATAGCGGTTGACACCCATGGCGAAGTTGCGTGCCGTAACCGCTGCTAACGTACCAAGCAGCAAAAGTCTCCAACCAAACCATCCCGAACCCGTATCGAGATAGGAGGCCACCACCATTGCGATAAAGATGAACGGCAGAGAAAAGACCGAGTGCTTGAACATCACAAGCTCGGAAAAATCCTTCAGCTTCTGTAAAAAACCATTGTTCTTCGGTTCTTTGTTACTCATTACGTGTTCCTCGTTCATCATGGATGAGGAATGTGCAGTTTACTGTTCAGCGACCACGCCACTGCGACAACAAGAAGCGCGACAAGGTACCCGCTTGTCAAAATACCATATGCGACCGCCAAGTAGACAAGCCATAGCAAGATCGCACCCAGCGGGGTCGGTACACCCTCAAAATACTTCGCTACCTCTCCGGCATCGACTTTAAGGTTGAACTCTACCAAACGTCTAAGGCCGCTGATAATATACCAGATAAAGACGATCCCTAGCAGCAGCTCTTCCGCCCCGCTTAATGATACATAGTGACGGGTTGCATAAAAGAGCAAAAATGCCGGCATAACGACAAAAGAGAGAAAATCCGCAAAACTGTCCACCTGAATACCAAACTCGGTCGAGAGCCCGTACTTCCGCGCAACCTTTCCATCGGCAATATCCAACGCTCCTGCGATCCATGCAAGGATGATCGCTAAAAAGAAGTTGTTCTGCTGTATCAGATACATGGCCGCCACACCACAAGCGATATTACCGAACGTGATCAGGTTTGCCAAATTGAAACGGTTGTCTTTTTCGAAAAGAGTCATACTTTCTCCAAACATGAATAAAGGCTTTCACTATATTGAACGATCAAGCTTTCTGTGAAGAAAGCATACCAAAATTATTCATTATCCATTATTAATTATTCATCCAAAAGTGTTATGATTGCAGGATGGAAACAATCAAACAACTTGCACTCATCGGGCCTACCGCTTCGGGGAAAACATCTTTGTCGATCAAACTTGCGCAGAAGATCGATGCATATATCCTCTCGCTTGATTCACTCGCGATCTACAAAGAGATCGATATCGTCTCGGCAAAACCGACCAAAGAAGAACGAGACGGGGTGGTCCATTTCGGGATCGACCATCTATATCCCGATGAACCCTTTGATGTCACCACCTTCATCAAGCTCTACCAAGAGGTAAAAGCATCCTGTATGCAAGAGGGAAAATCATTAGTGATCGTAGGAGGTACAAGTTTTTACTTGAAAGTGCTTCTTGAGGGGGTAAGCCCCAAACCTTCCCTTAACACCGAAGATAAGGCGAGGATAGAAATTCTTATGAGAACCCCTCACCTCGTACACCGAATGCTTCAAAAAGTTTCTCCTGAGTACATGTCACACATTCCCCAAGGCGATACCTATCGTGTCCGCAAGGCATTGGAGGTTTATATAGCAACAAACGAAGCACCCGACCGTTACTTTGCCAAACACCCGCCACAACCTGTCCTCACCGACCCGCTTCCTATCTATGAGATCGTATGGGATCGGCAAATACTTCGAGAGCGCATCAGGCTTCGTACCGAGCAGATGGTTGCAGAGGGGCTCATAGACGAGATTATCGCTTTGGAGAGAAAATATACCAGAGCCCCAAACTGTATGAAAGCCATTGGCATCAAAGAGACACTCATGTATCTTGACGGCATCTATGACAAAGAGATGCTCATAGAAAAAATCGCAATCAATACGGGAAGATTGGCAAAAAGACAGATGACGTTCAATCATTCACAGTTTGAGAATGTGCTACAGGGAAGCTTGGAAGATCTGAAAAAAACACTTTTATAAACATGTCTGATAAAAAAGAGGCTTTTTGATATCATCCTTTTCCTATTCGCAATATGTGATCGCAAAGTATTGGGGGTATCGCAACAAGCCGTATATGGTGTGCGAAAGAGAAGTCGGAAGTGCGTTGTCATTGTCCCTGGCTCTCTGCTATAAATCCTACAAATCGCCCAAAATCCATCCCCTACCAATTTCAAACTTTAAGATATGATCTGAAAATTTTATGATACCATATCTGTGTAAATCAATAAAAGGAAGATGAAATGAAAAAAATTATATTGGGTATCGCACCACTGGTTCTTTTGTCTCAAATGACATTTGCACAATCATGTGTAGCATTAACAGGTTGTGCAAAAAAGGTGTGTGAACTGGAGAGTAAGCTTCACAGTGTCAGCGAGGTACATGCTGTAGCACGTATTCAAGCGGCTATTAACGAAACAAAGGCAAACTGTACAGATGAAAGTGTCGCGGCACATGATGCAGAACATCAAAACAAACACCAGATGAAGGTAGATAAGAAGATCGCAGATGCGCAAGAGGATCTGGCTGAAGCAAAGGTCAAGAAACAAAAAGCCCAAGCTGAAGGAAGAGCGGATAAAGTCCATAAGTACCAAAGAAAGATCGAAGAGAAACAACAAAAGATCCAACATCTACAATTAGAGAGATAAGCCCCTCATCTCTCTTTGAGAGATTCTTCCTCCCCCTGACCTTAACTCACATAAAAAACGCTATTCTCTCATTTATAGATACCGTACACATAAGATAAAGAACATTACTTTGTGATCATTAAAATAGTAGGAGATAAAAGAGGGGTCTCAGAATGAAGAGAAAAATTCTATAGTTCTCTCAACGCTCAGCGCTGAACGCTGAACGCTGAATAGTGCGGATCAGTATCCGCTCGCACTGATCATATAGTAGAGATATGAGATCAACGGTTGTACGTAGAAGATCGCGGTAATAGTCGCGACAGTCGCTACACCGATCACTGCCATCAACGGTTTAGAAAGGTTGTAGTAGACCGTATCGACATCTTTGACCGGATCTTTCAAGAACATATAAACGATCAATTTCAAGTAGTAGTATGCAGAGATCGCTGAGTTAAGCCCCATGACAATCGCTAACCATACATACCCTGCATTAACCGCTGCTTGCATGACATAGATCTTACCCCAGAATACAGAGAACGGAGGTACACCGGCAAGCGACAACATAAACAGCGCCATGATCACAGCACCCATCGGCATGATGTGGATGAAACCTGCAAATTTCTCGTATGGATGGTCGAAACGCGCATTAAAGCGTCTAACCTTATGACGAGAGATCCATAGCATTGCAAACGCACCGAGGTTAGTGAACATAAAGAGTGCATAGTACAAGAAGATACTTGTCGTACCCTCTGTCGTATCAAGTGCCAATGCCGCCATGATGAAACCTGCATGAGAGATAGAAGAGTATGCAAGCATACGTTTCACGTCTTCTTGTACAAGCGCCATTAAGTTCGCGATCGTCATTGTTACGACCGAGAGGATCAAGATCATGATACGTACCCACTCGACACCAAGATCGATATACATACCGAAGATTCTAATAGAAACGACCAATGCCGCGATCTTTGGTACGATCGCCATATATCCTGCCAACGGTGCAGAAGCCCCCTCATATACATCCGGTGCCCATGTATGGAACGGGAAGAGTGAGAGTTTAAATGCGAACGCGACCATCAATAGTACCGATGATCCGAAGATCGCCAACATCAATCCTGTCTCACTCAAACGCGCAGAAAGCACTTGTGCCACTTGATAAAGTTCGATAGAACCTGTCATACCATAGACAACCGCTGAACCCATCGCAAAGAAACCTGCTGCCAAAGCACCCATAGTAAAGTACTTCACTGCCGCTTCGTACGAGTTACTTCTGTTGTGAAGTGCGATCAGTGTATAGAGTGACAATGAAGCCGTCTCAAGACCTACGAAGATCAAGATAAGGTTGTCACTTGCCACCATGAACTGGAATCCGGCGACCATGAACAAGAAAAGCGCGAAGAACTCAGGGTATGAGTATTCATGGAAACGCTTCGATGTCAAGGCAAGCGGAGTGAACAGAATAGACGCAACAATGATCAATAACTGTGAAATGATCGAGATACCATCTATCAACATCACATCGAAGAAACCGCGTTCATTGACATTGAGTCCGATCGTCGCACCAAAATCAACGATCAAGATCAAGATCGTCAACATAACATATAAAGACTTATGGAGCTTATCGCTGATAAGGTCCAATACCAGAATGACCAAACCTCCGGCGATAGCAAGAAGCATCGGCGCCAGAGTAAGGAGGTTCAAACTCTCTAAACTTACTTTAATTGGTTCTAACATTACTTCACCTCCTCTTTTTTCATCACAGACTGTGGCACTTTGATGATCTCTTTCGCCTCAGGTGTGATCGCTTTTTCATCCATAAATACCAACATTGCATTCACTGAGTTGTTGATCGGCTCAAGGATCGGCTTAGGATAAACCCCTAACCATACCACGATCGCAACCAGTGGAATAAGAGACCATGTCTCTTTTGTATTAAGATCTTTCAAAGACTTGTTCTCTTCTTTTGTTACAGGACCGAAAAAGGTCTTTTTGAAGACAGTCAACATATATACCGCACCGATAATGATCGATGTACCTGCAAGAACTGTCATGACCGGAGAGATCTGATAGAATCCAAGAAGGACAAGGAACTCACCGACAAATCCGATCGTAAGCGGAAGACCTACCGATGCCATCAACATGATACCGAAAATCACTGCGTATTTAGGCATAACCGATGCCAAACCACCGAACTCGCTCATAAGTTTTGTATGTCTTCTGTCATAGATCATACCAACAAGCATAAAGAGCGCACCCGAAACGATCCCGTGTGAAAGCATCTGGAACACAGAACCGCCGATACCTTCAGAGTTCATTGCGAATACACCGATCATAATGATACCCATATGCGATACGGACGAATAGGCAATAACCTGCTTAATATCTTTCTGTGCATATGCAACCATTGCGGTATAGATGATCATGATGATCGAAATGATCGCGATCGGTGTGATCATCATCACAGAAGCATCCGGGAACATTGGAAGTGAGAAACGTACGAAACCGTAAGTACCCATCTTCAAGAGAACCGCTGCAAGGATAACAGAACCGATCGTCGGTGCTTGACCGTGCGCATACGGAAGCCATGTGTGGAACGGGAACATAGGAACCTTGATAGCAAATCCAAGAAAGAATGCTGCAAAAAGCCAAAGCTGATAATTGACAGGAAGTACCAATGCATACCAGTCGGTGATCGCAAAGCTCCATACACCTGTAAGGTTGTGATATACGTATGCAACGAAAAGCATACCTACCAACATCACCAATGAACCCATGAAAGTATAGAGGAAGAACTTCACGGATGCATAGACTCTTAGAGGTCCACCCCATGCACCGATGATATAGAGCATCGGAACAAGAGAGAGCTCCCAAAAGAGATAGAAGATGATCGCATCAAGAGCAACAAAAACACCTACCATTGTCATCTCTAGGAAGAGAAGGGTAATGATCATGTTCTTCACATTCTCGGTAATGCTCATACTGACCATACCGATAAGTGTCATCAATGTCGCCATAATAATAATAAAGAGCGAGATACCATCCACACCCAAATAGTAGTTCACACCGAAATCAGGGATCAGTGGGATCATCTCCACAAACTGCATCCCTGCATTGTTCATATCAAAACTGAACCACAACCATAAAGAGAGCAAGAACTCGATCGCCGCTACAGTGATACCGTAAGCCCTCGCACTCTCTTTGTCTACTACAAATCCGAGCAATCCAGCGATCGCAGGGAAGAATACTAATACACTTAAAATATTATCCATCTAACTCTCCTTAACCTAACATCGCTGCTGATACGGCTGCGAAAACCAATAGTAACACGGCACCGACCGCCATCCAGTTCAGATAGTTCGAAAGGTTACCTGTTTGCATCTTTCTTGAGCTGTCACCCGTTTTGTAAAGGAACTTAGCGATACCGTCAACCGTTGCATCAACGATCTTAAGATCGATCTTGTTCCACATCATATCGGAGATCATCGCATATGGTTTCGTGATGAACTCTTCATAGATATTCGGGATATAGTACTGGTTCGCAAGAAGCTTGTAGTACCATGTGTTTTCCACTTTCTCATCTCTTGTCAATCCGTTCGCATATTTTTTGTATGCCAATGCGATACCGCCTACGGCAAAGACAAGGACGACAAGTCCAAGGATCCATGCGATATGGTGTGTGTGCTCACTCATATGATATTCAGGTAGCAACTTCGTTACGAAGTGCTCGAACGTTTTCATACCGAAACCTGCGACCACTGCCAAGAAAGCGAGTGGAGACATTGCGATAAGTACAAACTTGTACATCTCGTGCGGATGGTGTTTACCATCTTTGAAGTATTCGATCTCCGTTGTATAACGCTCACTTCCGTGGAAAGTAAGGAATACTTGTCTAAAGCTGTAGAACGCTGTCATTCCCGCAGTGATAACAAGGATCGCCCAAAGCACGATCGTACCTTCGTTCCATGCCGTCTCGATGATCGCATCTTTCGAGAAGAACCCTGCGAAGAACGGAATACCTGCAAGTGCCAATGAAGCCACACCCATATAGATGTATGACCACTTCATCACTTTCTTCAATCCACCCATTTTAAAGATGTCAAGCTCATCATGCATTGCGTGCATGACGTTACCTGCACCAAGGAAGAGCAACGCTTTGAAGAATGCGTG
>JAMORY010000028.1 GCA_027063305.1 Sulfurovum sp.
GGTGGGAATGTAGGTCGCTGCCACTTTGAGTTTTTAACTAATTCTTCTCTTAACAACTATTCACTCTTACAATTGATCCCAATACTTCTTATCACTTCACTGTTAATTTTATGCTCTTCAATGTATTGCCAGCTTTTTATCACCTTTTATTCATAGCTATATTTCTTTCTTCTCAAACTTCTATCAAAATATGTCTTTGTGCTAAACGCTAAAAGAACTATTTATTCCCGCATATTTTTGTATGGTTAAAAGCAATAAGGTATAATAAGCCAATTAATGTATAGAAGGAATAATATTATGATGCCTAAAGAGCGATACAAAAAGTTAAAAGAGTATTTATCTGTCGAGAACCCTGTACTACTCGATGTGATCGATAAGTATCAAGAGCTTGATGAGATTGCTTATGAAGTGGGTTTGTTGGAGCCTACGAAGACCTATACCGAGCATATCTCTTGGTGGCCAATGATCTCTGTATTGGGAACATTCTCAGCGGGAAAATCGACATTTATCAATGAATATTTAGGTAAGAACGTGCAAGAGAGTGGGAATCAGGCGATTGATGATAAGTTTACCGTGATCTGTTATGGGAATAATGAAGAGACAATTACGCTACCGGGTCTTGCTCTTGATGCTGATCCTCGGTTTCCATTCTATAATATCAGTGAAGAGGTAAATAAGGTTGATCCTGGTGAGGGGAACAGGGTTAATATGTATCTACAGCTAAAGAGCTTGAAATCCGAGCGTATTAAAGGGAAGATCTTAATAGACTCTCCGGGATTCGATGCGGATAGTCAACGTGACGGTATTTTGAAGATCACCAGCCATATTGTAGAGATGTCAGATCTCGTTCTGATCTTTTTTGATGCACGACACCCCGAGCCAGGAGCGATGAGAGATACGCTGGAGCATCTGGTCTCAACAACTATTAAGCACCGTGATGCCAATAAGGTACTCTATATTCTGAATCAGATCGATACGACAGCCAAAGAGGATAACCTTGAGGATGTGATCGGTTCATGGCAAAGAGCACTCTCTAAAGAGGGGTTAGTCTCAGGTGACTTCTATGGGATATATAGTGAGAATGCCGCTTCACCGATTGAAGATGAGGCATTACGTACAAGACTAAAGGGTAAAAGGGATAGTGATCTTGCAAAGATATTGGATCGCATGGATAAGGTAGGTATTGAGAGAGCCTACCGTATCGTTAAGGCATTGGATGATTTTGCCAGAGAGATCAAAGAGGAGCAGATCCCAATGCTCAAAGAGGCATTGGAACAGTGGCGTGGTCGTGTAGTGGTTACCGATCTTGTTATTACGGGGCTGATCGCTGCATTGTTGATCGCTGGGGAAGTCAAAGGTGGGCTCTTTAGCGGTGTATCCGAGCATCCTATTATGCTTGGTGTGGCACTGGTTGGTGCTGTGGCGGTATGGTTCGCACTTCATATCAAGGCAAGTACTTTCTTTGCTAAACGTACATCTGCACATTATGTACCGATCAATAGTGCCGTATCCCGTGCAGTGCTACACCATACAACAGTCATGCGTTCACTCTTTGGGTTTGGTAAGAAGTGGCAGCAGAAGACTATAGAAAAGATAGATAGACTGATCGCACGCTCTAAAGAGTCGATCCAGAAGCTGAACGATCAATATGTCAGTCCGTCAGGGGATCATGAACAAGAGAAGGGTGTGTAGGTGAAGCACTATCTTCTGTGGGGGTTGCTTTCGGTAGCGGCATTTGCGAAAGTACACTATGCAAAGGTCGAGCCTTATGAGTCCGTTGTATTAAAAGCAGCTGTAAGCGGATTGGTTACAGAAGTTGAGCTTGATGCGGAAGGGCGAACGATCACACATGAACGTGTCATCGCATTGGATGACAAGCTTGACAAGATCAACCTAAGCGATACGAAAAAAAGTGTAGTGTTACTGGAGGAGATGTTAAAGCTCAATGAAGCGATCGCACGATCACTTAAAGAGAGTATGGAGAGACAAAAGGGCTATTTTGAGCGTATCTCCAAACTATCGACTGTATCGAAGACCCAAAAAGATAATGCATTTAGTGCCTATAGTGCGGCAAAGACACAGTATCTAGGAACCAAAGAGAAGATCATCTCTTTAAAGAAGCAGATCATCGATATGCAGTATCGTGTAGCACAGTTGCAAGATAGTATCGAAAAGAAGTCGATCGTTCTGAAGGATTGCTATTTGTATAAATTGATGGTAAGAGAGGGAGACTTTGTCGTACCCGGTACGCCGCTTGCACGCGTAGATGATGCAACACGTGCAAAACTGGTGCTCTTTTTAGAACCTGAAGAGTTAGAGAATATATCACAAAAACACATTTATATTAACGGCAAAGAGAGCCGTTTTAAGATCAATAAGGTATGGAAGGTCGCAGATGAAAAATTTATCTCTTCATATCGTACGGAGATATATATCCCCGCACCTAAAGATCACTTCTCCGAGTTGGTAAAGGTAGAGTTGAAATGAGTGAAATGAACTATAGTGCATGCGGACTTGATTGTTATGATGCGTGTCAGATCGTTACAAAAGGTGAAGGGCCCCCACATATCACCGGTGTGGAGAGTCATCCTGTAGGTAATGGGGCATTATGTACATTGCTCAATAAGAGTATTCATCAAGCAGAGCGTATTGTTCACCCCCGTGTTGACGGAAAAGAGGTGAGCATGGTTGAAGCGTTGGATGCGGTGGCTACTGCATTAAAGACAGCGCGTTCACTTCTATGGCGTGGTTCAGGAAATATGGGAGTAATGCAGGATGTGACCAATCTGCTTATGGAGAGGGTCGGTGGTTCGTTAACACACGGTTCTCTATGTGACGGGGCGGGAGATGCCGGTATCAAATTGAGCCGTGGTGTAAATCGTATCTTGCCTCCTGAGCAGATTGCCAAAGCTGATACCGTTGTTGTCTGGGGACGTAATGTTACCGTAACCAATGCCCATATTATGCCGTTCATCGAAGGGAAAAAACTGGTTGTCATAGACCCGGTAAAGACCGCTATTGCGAAAAAAGCGGGTCTGCATATGCAGATAGAGCCGCGTATGGACTACTATGTGGCGATCCTTCTTGCGCGTTTTGTCTTTATGGAAGATACCGAAGATACCGAGTGGCTGGAGGAGTTCGCACCGGAGTTTGATGACTTCTATGATTATACCAGAGAGCACCGTATTAAGGCAATCTTGGAGCATATCGGTACCGATCTGGGTGAGATGGGACGTATGCTGGAGTATCTTAGAGATCAGAAGGTGGTCTTTTTGGTTGGTGCCGGAGTGCAGAAGTACTCCACAGGCTCCTATACACTTCAAGCGATCGATGCTTTGGCGGCAACATTGGGGCTTTTTGGCAAAGAGGGGTGTGGGGTACACTACCTTGGCAGTTCACGACTAGGATTCGATGATCCTTTTGCTGTGGATACTACCAGTGTTCCCAAAGCAACCACGAACTTTTCCTACTTCGATACCGTGTTGGTACAAGGAGGTAACCCCGCCGCATCAATGCCTGATAGTAACCGTGTCATCAAGAGCTTAAAAGAGGTACAGAACCTTATCTACTTCGGGCTGTATGAGAATGAAACATCGGCGTTGGCGCGTATTGTGATCCCTGCCAAGAACTTCTTTGAAAAAGAGGATGTCAGGCTAAGCTACGGACACCACTATGTGAGCAAGATGAACAAGCTGATCGAGAGCGATATCGGTATCAGTGAGTATGATTTTACCAAACAGCTTTTTGGGAGATTAGGGCTTGAGGGGTTGAAACCGGAGGATGAGTATATTGCACATTGGCTTGGACAGTGTGAAAAGGAGGGTGAGTATCACCGCTCTCCTGCTTATGAGGCGTGTCCGTATGAAGAAGGTTTTGGAGAAGCGGGGGATGATGCGTTTGAGTTCATCGATGATTATGATGATGACTTCATCAACCCCAAACGTTTTACAAAGTATCGTAAACAGAGCAGCAAGAAGAAGTCTGACGAGCGTTTTTGGTTGCTTACACCTAAATCTGCAAAGTCTCTCAATACGCAGTTCTTCCGTGACAGCAGAGTGCAGATACATCCAAATGCCGGTTATGCGGAGGGAGAGGAGGTACGGCTTGTCTCTGAACACGGCAGCCATACCTTTACCGTACACCTCAATGAAGATATCAAGCCAAACTGTGTAGTGGTGACCAATAATACTGTAGGGGTGAACTACCTTACCCCAGCAATCTTGAGTGAAGAAGGATACAATGCCTGCTATCAGGAAGTGAAAGTAACTGTGGAGCAGATATGATCAAGCTTAATTGCGATCTGGGAGAGGGGTTTGGCATCTACCGTATAGGGGGGAAGATAACAAGATCATGCCCTATATCGATATGGCGAATCTTGCCTGTGGGTTTCATGCTTCTGACCCAATGCATATGCTTGAGAGTGTACGTTTTGCAAAGAAACACAATGTGGAGATCGGGGCGCATCCGGGCTATCCTGACCTTCAGGGATTTGGCAGACGTGTGATGCAGTGTACACCTGGTGAGGTGGAAGCGTTCATGCTCTACCAGATCGGAGCGCTGGATGCGATGTGCCGTGCGGAGGGAACAAAGGTCTCCTATGTCAAGCCGCATGGTGCGCTCTACAATGAGATGATGAGAGATCTGAGTCTATTTGAAATGATCGTTAAAAGTTTGGCGATGTATGAACATGATCTTTTGCTGGTTGTTCTCTCTTTGCCCGATATGACACCCTATGAGAAGATCTCTGCAGGTATGGGGTTTCATTGCGTTATGAACTCTTTGCCGACCGTGCCTATACGTCGGAGGGGAAACTGGTACCTCGTACGGAAGATGGAGCGGTCATTAGTGATGAAGCCGTGGTCTTAAAGCGTGTAGAGAGACTGCTCAAAGAGAGGACAGTGGAGAGTCAAGACGGTACACCGTTGCATCTGAAAGCCGATACCCTCTGTGTCCACAGCGATACCCAAAGTGCGCGTGATCTGGTCGTAGTGTTGCGGAGTCTGATCGATGTATATCGAGCTCGTTAGCTGTAACAGTGTCATGATGCGCTATGAAGCGCGTATCGATGAGACGATCCTTGACAGGGTACAGCAGGACTATCTTCGTCTTAAAAATATAGAAGGCTTTACGGAAGTGGTGCCATCCTATGCCTCTATCTGGATCGAGTTCGATACGGCACGATTTACCCTTGAAAGCGTACGGCAGAATATCACTACTGTTTTAAGTCCGTTGAAAAGCAAAAGAACAGTAGCACATTTTGACCTGCACGAAATTCCTGTGGACTACTCACAGGGGATCGACCTTGAATGCATTGCCAAGTTCGCCCAGTGTTCTGTAGAGGAGGTAATACGGCGGCATACGGAGCGAACCTACCGTGTTTATGCCATCGGCTTTATGGAGGGCTTTGCCTACCTGGGAACAGTCAATAGCCGCATTGCCGTACCCAAACTGGCAATCCCGCGTACCAAAGTGCCCAAAGGTGCGGTTGCCATTGCCAATGCTCAAACGGCGATCTACCCACTTGAGAGTGCGGGAGGGTGGAATATTGTCGGTGTGACCGATTTTGATGACTTCAAATTGTTCAAGGTTGGTGACAAAATACGCTTTATCGCAGTGAGGAGTGAGGAGTGAGGAGTGAGGAGTGTTGGTATGCATTGCTCCGCAATGCTTTTATTTTTAAAATACTTTTGAATCGGGGTGAGGACACTCTGACAAAGAGAGTGACTTATGGCATTTGAAGTGCTTTCTTCCGGTCTACTCTCAACCATACAGGATGAAGGGCGTCACGGTCTGATGCACAGGGGTATTACTCCTTCAGGTGCCATGGATAAATATGCCTACCGCTGGGCACTGCATCTGCTTGGTGAGGAATCGGGCAATGCCATAGAGGCGATGGTGGGGTTAAAGCTGAAAGTGTTGGCAGATACGACCGTTGCCATTGCCGGAGCCGATCTGGATATGCGGCTTGATGGCAAGCCTGTAGGGAACTGGTGCAGTTTTGCCGTTAAAAAGGGACAGGTGTTGCATTTTGCCAAACGCAGGGGATGGGGTGCGAGCCTATGTAGCGGTCAAGGGTGGATTTATGTTAGAGGCAATGGACGGTAGTGTCGCATCCACACCCCGTGAAAAGAGAGGCTATATGCTGAAAAAGGGGATATACTTTCGTTTGTACCGACCTTCTCTCATACTTTTTCCCGTCTTAAAGCCGAATATATCCCTTGCTATAGCACAGAGGTGACAACGCTAAGACTACTGCCCTCCTATCAATACCGTGACTTCAGTACACAAGCCAGAGAGACATTTTTTAATGCACATTATGAAGTGATACTGCAAAGCAGTGCGATGGGCTACAGGCTCAGCGGTGATGCCGTTGAAGGAACAGGCAGAGAGATACTCTCTGAAGCCATTGCCTACGGGGCAGTACAGATCCCTGCCGACGGTCAGCCGATCGTCCTGCTCTCTCAACGGCAGACCATTGGTGGCTACCCAAAGATGGGTGTGGTCGTAGAGGAGGATTGCTACAGACTGGCACAGCTTCCTCTTGGAGCGAAGGTTTGGTTTGTGTTTGGTTCTTTTGCTGGTTGTACCTCCTGAAATTCTCCAACTAGGCATTTTTAAAAAAAATCTTCTCCAATATGCCATTGTATCATTTCCTATAGAAGCATATACTGGTCTTATCTTATTGATCAGGAGTTCTTTATGAGAGATATACGAAAAGATGTACTAACACTAATAGAACAACAGCGGTATGAGGAAGCAATATCGTTGCTTTTTAGGTTTGATAACTCGGAGATAGAAGAGTGGGTCTACTGTTATGCACTCGGACAGTGTTATCGATATGCCCATAATCTTCCTTATGCAAGCTATTTTTTGGAGAAAGCAGACCTTTTGCATCCGGCATGTGTGGAAGTGGCATATGCACGAGGAAGTCTTTATGAGCTATCTTTTCAGTATGAAAGTGCCATATCTCAGTTTAAAAAGGTGATTGCTTTGTATCCGGACAGGATTGCGGCGTATAATCGGATAGGAGTTCTTTATAGTAGACAGGGAAAAGTAGAGGAGGCATTGATATGGTATGCAAAAGCGTTAGAGCGTATGGGAGTACGAGGTATACCAAAGTATAATGATGAATGGATTTCCGAAGGAATGCAGCGTCTTCGTAAATTAGGTTTTGACAAAGTATTTCCGACAAAACTGGAAGATTCAACGGATATTGAAATTTTAGAAGTGATCGTTAGAAATAATATTGGTGTATGTTATTTTGAAAAAAAAGTTTACGGTACGGCAAAGCAGTGGTTTCTTGATGCAATGGAACATCTTCAGCGAAATCATCTTCTTATAGACGGATATGATGCACCTTTGGTGTATATGGAAGCCATTAAAAAAAGAGAAATGAAGTCGCATGTGTCATCTTGTAGTATTGATAATGTTTAAAGGAGAAGTCTCTTAAGTATACTTCAATCTTTTATGTGGGAAACGCTTTTTTTCTTGAAAATGAATTTGCAAAGAAGTAGGCTGAATTCTTCTATGGAAGAGTGCAAAAAATATAAGTGAAAAATTTTAGGAAAGTAGGCTAAAAAAGACCCTATGTACAGATGTTTTTAGAGAAAAAACGGACTCTTTGAGAGAAACGATAACAACACTTTGCTATAATATCCCTAATAAAATTTTAGAATAAAAAGAGATCCCGTATTTAGTACGGGATGACGAAATGGATCAAAGATGACATTAGAAGAGTTAGATAAGAAATATGTACTACAGACCTATGCGCGTGACTATACCAATTTTGTAAAGGGCGTTGGGGCAACGCTGTATGACGAGGATGGAAATAACTATATCGATTTTGCATCGGGTATTGCGGTTAATTCGGTAGGGCATGGGAATGAGAGACTCACCAGTGCCATTTGTGAACAGGCAAAGAAGATCATTCATGTCTCCAACCTGCAGGTGATCGAGCCGCAGGCAAAATTGGCTGAACGTATGGTGACGCTGAGTGGGTACGATATGGGTGTATTCTTCGCCAACTCTGGTGCGGAGGCGAATGAGGGTGCTATCAAGATCGCGCGTAAGTATGGTGAGACGCAGTTTGATAAAAAACGCTACAAAGTCATTACATTAGAGCATTCGTTCCATGGGCGTACTATTACAACCGTTAAAGCAACAGGGCAGGAGAGCTTTCATACACCGCACTTCTCACCGTACCCTGATGGATTTGGTTATGTGCCGAGCATTGCCGATGTCTATGATGCTATTGATGATGAGACCGTAGCAGTCTTGTTGGAGCTGGTACAAGGTGAGGGTGGTGTGCAGCCGTTTGAGAAAGAGGAGGTACAGAAGCTTACCGCATATCTTAAAGAGAAAGATGTACTGCTGATCGTTGATGAGGTGCAGACGGGGGTCTACCGTACGGGTGAGTTCCTCGCTTCCAATCTTTATGAGATAGAACCTGATATTATTACACTTGCCAAAGGACTTGGTGGTGGAGTGCCTATCGGTGCGGTGATGACCAAGCATAAAGATATTCTCAAAGCCGGAGATCACGGCAGTACCTTTGGTGGGAACTATCTCTCGACTGCTGCGGGGTTGGCGGTGCTGGATATTCTTTCTGAGGAGTATGACAGCGGCAGATTGCATGAGACATTGCTTTACTTTGAAGGAAAACTGCAAGAGATGGCAGTAAAGTATGAGAACCTTTTTGAAAAAGAGGTGGGACTCGGGTTGATGCGCGGACTGCGTGCCAAGAGTGCCGAAATTCAGGGTGATGTACTGAAAAATGCACTCAAAGAGAGACTGATCATTCTGAAAGCGGGGCGTAATACGGTACGTTTCCTGCCGAGTCTGACCATCACCAAAGCAGAGATCGATGAAGGATTCAAGCGTTTTGAAGCGGCTGTTTCTTCTTTGTAGTCTACTGACACTTCCGCTGATGGCGGATGAGTTGGAGGATATTCTCTCTCACAATAAAACATTGATGTTCGAGTATGATCTGGAGCGAAATGAGCTAGAGAGCGATAAGCTCTCCAAAAGTTGGCTTAACCCTGTAATGATACGCTATAATCGAAGTTATACTACCCAGTTTCCGGGTGATCGGTTGGGTACGGGTAATTTCTCCGTCACTATAGACCAGCCTATTTTCCGTTCGGGTGGGATCTACTATGCAATCAAGTATGCTGATTCATTTAGAAAGCTCAACCGTACACAGATCGTACTTCAAAAGCGTCAGATGATCGCAGATGCAGTCTCAATACTTTTTCAGCTTAAGCGTAATCGATTGATGCAGAAGAAGTTGAGCTATCAGATCGCCAATGACAAGATCGATATCCGTCAAAAAAGGGATAGTTACCGTGCAGGATTGCTTGACAGTAGTTTTTTGGATCAGGCGATATTGAAAAAGAGTCAGGATGAAGCAAGCCGTTTGGAGTTGAAGCTAAGCTATCTGGAGTTACAGCAACGTTTTTCACTGCTAAGTGACAAAGAGCCTCAGAAACTAAGATTGCCCAAGTTGAAACTGGTGACAAAAGAGAAGTATCATCAGGAGAACCTTGAGCTTAAGCGGGATATACTGAATGCACAAGAGCGTGACTACGAAGCAAAGATGACCGTTGCACAATATTTGCCTTCACTCTCACTTCAAGGGCAGTATCTTGACGGTGACCTGAACCCTCTTTGGTCGAGCAGCGGTGTCAAAGAACGTTATTATAACTACGGATTTACGATCTCTATGCCTATCGATCTCAATAGCCTTAGTGATATAGAGTCGAGCAAAGTAGCGAAACTAAGAGCACAAACTGAGGTGCTGGATAGGGAAGAGACGGTGGATGAGGAGTATCAATGGGTGGTGAACACATTAGGAATACTCTCTAAAAAGATCGCTTTGGCAAAAGAGGATGAAAAGATATACCGTAATCTCTATCGAGTTACGAAGAACCTTGCAAAAGCGGGTGAAAAGACACAGTTAGATGTGGATGTGATGCACAACTCTCTACAGATACGAAAGCTCGACCAGCAGATCTATGAGATCGATAAACAGTTGGAACTCTTAAAACTCTATACACGGATGGAACATGTACTTTAGCGAATATATGAACGAATGGCTCTATGGTGAAGAGGGCTACTATAAGCACTTTAAGGATATTGGGAAAGAGGGAGACTTCTATACGGCAGTGAGTACCAGCGCTTTCTTTGGTGCAAGTATTGCCAACCATTTTTTTAAAATGCTGCAAGAGGGACGGACAGAACGTAACGGTTGGCTCATTGAGATAGGTGCGCATCAGGGGTATCTGCTGTGCGATATGATACAGTGGCTCTATACGTGTGATCCGACACTTGTGCAGAGTTTGAAGTTCGGTATTGTCGAGCGTCAACCGCATGTCAAAGAGGCACAGCTCGCCTATATACGCTCACGCTTTGGTGATGATGTGCAGGTGACACACTTTGATGATATATCACAAGTGAATGTCGATTACGCCTTTTTTGTCGCCAATGAGATATTCGATGCATTTCCGTGTGAGCTTTATAAAGATGAGCAGATCGCAACGGTTAAGGAGCATCAGATCGGATGGGAAGATGCATCTAAGGAACTGAAGTTGTGGGCGGAGAAACACTACCTGAAAACCGGAGAGATCGCTGTAGGTTATGAAACCTTTGCCAACGCGATGGCATCGGGAGTGAAGCGGTGTGACTTCGTAACGTTCGATTATGGAGAGAAGTATGTCAGAAACGATTTCTCCATACGTGTCTACCGTAAGCATGAGACATTCCCGCTCTTTGATGAAGCGCTGAATCTGGCAGAGTCGTTTCAAAAAGATGACATTACCTATGATGTGAATTTTGCGCATGTCTTAGAAGCCTTTGAGTCTGCCGGATTTAAGGAAGAGGGGTATGAGACGCAAGCAAGAGCACTGATACGTTTTGGGATCATCGATATTCTAGAACAGTTCGCCAAGCAGACAACGCAGGCGAACTATCTAAGAGAAGCGGATAAGATCAAAACATTGATCGCCCCGACAATGATGGGGGATCGTTTTAAGATGATACACCTCTCAAAGTAGAGAGGATATATGCTGTCTACTGCATGGACTTTAGCATGATACAGCGTTTGATCGCACCGGATTCTCCGCCTAGCATAGCGGTATATTTATCGAACTTCTCTTGACCGATCATAGCAGTACACTCCTCTTTACTCATACTCTGTACAGAAGAGTTATTGGGAGTAGCGGTGGGAACGGTTGTTGGTGCAGATGCTACTGAAGGTGTGACTTTTGGTTTTTTTACATCGGTTGGATACATATATTCAGGAGTGAAGTTGTCGTCTTGAACCTCTTTGAGTTGATGTACCTTTACGGGCTTGACCGGAGTAATGGTCTGTTCTTGTACCGGTTCTGGTGCCGGTTGCGGTGCTACCCTGGCTGCTACGGGTTCATGATAGAGCATCGGTGCTTGAGATACACAACCGTTCAATAATAGTAGGGTACCGATAGATAGTATGATATGTTTTGTCATAGGTTCTCCTTTATAAGTCGATTTACTTTACTGCACAATGATCACAACAGCGATCGCAAAACCTCCGTCATGACTGATGGAAAGTGAAGACTCTTTGATCTGATGTACCTTTTGCGCCTCTTTTGTCAAGCGAAAATAGGGCGCACCTTTATGATCCTTGGCAATAATAATATCATGAAACGCAAGTTGCCCGCCAATACCACATCCAAGTGCTTTGGAAATGGCCTCTTTTGCTGCCCAGAATCCGGCAAGTGTCTCGATCTTCCTTGCAACGGCGATCTCCTTGGAAGAGAGAAAGCGTTGCTTAAACTTAATACCAAAACGTGTAACCAGTTTTTCGACCCTTTGGATCTGAATAATATCCGTACCGACTTTCATTGTTATAAGTGTAGCCAAAAATTTTTAGTGGAGGGAGAGGAGAGGAGGTTTATCGTTGCCATTTAGGTATTTTTTTCAATATGTAGAATACGGTAACCGAGCGTATAACTGTTCTTGATCAGTTTTTCATCATTATGAGTCTCTTCACTGATCTTCTTATTGAGTCTGTAGATAAGTTGTATGAGTTTATTGTCATGGGAGTTATCCGGTATCTCATCATCCCAAATATGATAGATCAATGCATCGTTTGAGACATACTTATTGATGTTCCGTGCCAGGATACTCATGGCCTGCCGCTCTTTTTTAGTCAGTTTTATCACATTCGAACCATGGCTGAGGATCTGATTGTGGCTGTCCCATACAAGATCGTCACGTAAGACGATAGTATAATCGGCGGTCATCTTTTCGATCACTTTGTTAAGTGTGTTGTTCAAGGCGGTAAAGTCAATAGGTTTTACCAGGTAGGCTTCGAGCTTTAAACTGACCGCATCAAGAAGAAGCTCTCTGTCAGAGTGTCCTGTGATCATGATAATAGGTGTGTTCTCATCGTGTTGTCGTATCTCTTTTGCAACACTTAGCCCATCGATCTGAGGCATATAGATATCTAGGATGATAATGTCAGGGTTTTTCTCTTTATAGAGGTCTAATGCTTCTTGCCCGTCATGTGCTACATATATCTGGTTGAAGTAATCTTTTAGAAGAAGCAGAAAGTTCTCTTGGATCAACGTGTCATCTTCCGCATATAACAGTGTAAGATTATGCATACTTCATCCCTTTCTTTATTTTACAGCACATATTGTCCAAATATAAAATATATGTGTTAATCATATCACTTTTTTATTTTTCCCTAACTTAGATAGTCATGCCAATAGAGCTAATTAGGAAAATTCAGCCTATAGGATAGTATCTTTTTATCTGTAAATTATCATAAATCACATCCACTCTACCACTTTTGAGACTTCATCGGCAATAAAACACTTAATGTGTGTATTTTCCAGTGGTTTATTGGGAATAACCGCTTTTTTGAACCCTTGTGTCTCCATCTCTTTAAGACGCTGGGTCAATCCACTGATCTCCCGTATCTCTCCTGTCAGTGAGACTTCGCCTAAAAAGAGGGTTTCACTGCTAAGTTCTCTGTCTCTGTAACTACTTAGTATCGCTGCGATAATGGCAAGGTCGGCAGCGGGTTCGGTGATCTTGATACCGCCTGAGATATTGATGAACACATCGTATGTTCCCAGTGGTAGGTCAAGCTTCTTCTCCAAAAGTGCAAGTAGCATATTGAGCCTGTTATTGTCAAATCCGGTGGAGCTGCGTTTAGGGTGTCCGTAGGCTTCGGAGACAAGTGCCTGTACTTCGATAATAATGGGGCGGCTTCCTTCCATGATGATGGTCAGTGCGGAACCTGACTGAAGTTTCTCTTTATTAAAGAAACGCCCTGCCATACTCTTGGCATCGCTCAAGCCTTCTTTATTCATCTCGAAAATACCCACTTCATTGGTGGAGCCGAAACGGTTCTTAAAGCCACGAAGTAAGCGTAGCTCAGAGTTGGAGTCCCCTTCGAAGTATAGAACGGTATCGACCATATGCTCCAGTACCCTTGGCCCAGCGATAGAACCGTCTTTGGTAATATGCCCGATGATGAAAATAGGAATATGCAAGCTTTTGGCAATGCGCATCAGCTCAAAGGTGATGGTACGTACCTGTGTGACCGACCCTGGAGCCGAGGGGGTCTCGTCGGAGTAGAGGGTCTGGATGGAGTCGATAACAATAAAATCATAGTTTCGGTTGTTGATCTCGGCAATGACGGAGGTTAGGTTTATCTCTGAGAGCAGATAGAGTTTGTCATGATTCGCTCCCAGACGGTTGGCTCGCAGCTTGATCTGTCCGGCAGACTCCTCTCCCGAGACATAGAGTACCGGTTTATTCTGCTGTGTCAGGTTGCCCGCGATCTTTAAAAGCAGGGTGGATTTCCCGATACCCGGACTTCCTCCGATCAGGGTGAGTGAACCCGGAACGATCCCTCCGCCAAGTACGAGGTCGAGTTCACGGCTTCCGGATGCAAAACGGGTGATGTTGTCTTCATTCACTTCCGTAATGGGTGTGGCTTTTGCTTTTGTGGCCGTACTGCTTGATGCGGCTGTTTCTTTGAGGAACTTGATCTGATCGGCGGTTAGCTCGACCATACTCTCCCACTCACCGCAGGAGGTACACTTTCCCATCCATCGCGGAGATTGGAATCCGCATGCTTGACACTCGAACAGGGTTTTTTTCTTTGCCATGATCTACTCTCTTGTTGGGATGATGGGAAGTATATAATATTTTTTTAAAGGAGGTTCAAAAAATGTCAAATTGCCATATTTTGAACCTGTGAGAGACGGATATTAGATGAATATCTCATCTAAAATGGTATTGACATAATCGTTGGCTTTAAAGCGGATGAGATCGGCAGGCTGCTCTCCCGTACCGATATAGAAGATAGGCATTTGAAGCTCATTGGCGATACTGAGTACCGACCCTCCCTTTGCTGTACCGTCAAGTTTGGTGATGATGATACCGTCGATTCCGATCATCTCATTGAAGGCTTTTGCCTGGTTGATAGAAGAGCTTCCCTGTGTTCCGTCAAGGATAAGCATCTTTCGATGCGGTGCGCCCTCCATCGCTTTGTTCGCGACACGGATCATCTTCTTAAGCTCTTCACTCAGATTGGTCTGTGTGTGCAGACGACCGGCGGTGTCGATGATGACATGCTCTGATCCTCTTGCCTTTGCCGCTTCGATCGTATCGTAGACCACAGCGGAAGGGTCGTGCCCTTGTTGGGTCGCAACGATGGGAATATCGAGTTTGTTCGCCCAGCGTGTCAACTGTTCGATGGCTGCGGCACGGAAGGTATCGCCCGCACCCAATATCACCCCTTTGCCTTCTTGTTTGTAACGGTAGGCGAGTTTGGAAATGGTTGTGGTCTTTCCTGCACCGTTGACCCCGATGATCATTTCGACATAGGGTTTTGCATCGCTCTCTTTCCAGTCGGCTTTGTATTGAAACACGGAGATAAGGGAGTTGAACGCCTGAATACGGTTGATCTTTTCTGGCAGGGTCTCAAGCAGACGTTCCGCAAGCTCGTAATTGACATCCGCCTCAAGAAGAATATCCTCGAACTCCTCTTTGGTGATCTCTTTTTTCTTTTGCGGTGCGACCTCTTTGATCGCTTCGGAAGTCTTTCCAAAGACTTTTTTAAGCATATTGAACATCAGTGTTCTCCTTCTAGTAGGGTTTTTATATCGTGCTCTAACATCTCAATCGGGACAGCACCCTCATAGGTGTAAAGAGGTGCTCCTTGATAATAGAGTAGTGTCATGGGTAGAGGCAGGCTCTCTTTCTTGGGAAGGGTATCGATGATCGATCGAATAAAGTGATCGTTATGTTCTCCTTTGGCAATAAAGTAGTTTCCACCACTCTCTTCTGTCAGTGTTCTTAACTCTTCATGTTGTGCTGTTTTAGGGTGAAAGACAATGCCGATCACAGATACCTTCTCCTTATATCTCTCTTTGACCTTTCCCAGAATGTAGGCTTGTGCTTGAGAGGGAATAGAAGTTGCCAAAAAGAGAGAAACGATGGTAATAGGGTGAGCATCTTCTCCTTCAATGGTCAGGTTCCCTTCCTTTAACATTAAGACCTGTTGTGTGCCGTTGCCATCATCCAATATGAAGCGAGAAGGGGTTGAGATGTTAGACTCTTGTGTTGATGTAAGGTTCAATTCTTGTGGTATTGTTGTTGTGACGGTTGTATTCTGTGGTGAGGTCATTATGTTATCGGTAGTGACCTGTCTCTTGGTACGATTAGATTCATTATGGTCACTTTTACTGCATCCTTCGATCCAAAGCAGCGGCATGAGAAGCATTAGACTAAGGGGTAATAGGGGAGATAGCTTCATATTTCATGTCCTTTTTGGGTATAATAGATCTATTGCCGATATGGGGTGATATAGATAAAAAGTTAAAAATTATATCCAAAGAGCACTAAAAAAGAATGGAAGCATCACATAAAAGCCGTAAAACTCTTTTTAGAGAGGAGTGTCTTGCACGACTTCGTCAAGCAGTAACGCATAATCGATATCGTCACGATATGGATGTGAGGTCACGTTTGTATACTTTGATCAAGCAGGAGAATGCCAAAGATATCATGCTCTATCTTCCTTTGGAGATGGAGGTGGATATCTATCCTCTTATTCGAAAGCTCAGGCAAGAAAAGCGGAACCTCTACGTACCGTTTATGGAAGGTAAAAGTTTCAGATTGGTAAAATATAGATACCCGCTAAGACGCAAACGTTTCGGCATTAAAGAACCGTTGAATTCGAGACAATTTAGAAAAAAACAGATAGATATAGCGATCGTACCGATAGTGGGAATGGACCGTACCTATAGACGTGTGGGGTTCGGCAAAGGAATGTACGACAGATTTTTTGAAAAAGAGATTGAAAATATAAAAAAAGTTGTGTTCGTGGCACGTGAATTATGTTATAGCAAAGAGATCGTAACGGATCATTATGATATACAAGCCGATGTCGTGATCGTGCCGTAACTATATTTTTAAGACTTTTTCTTTTGAACAGAAGAAAAGGATAACGGATGACAGTAGTGATCGCACTCACCGGTATTGCAGGGGCTGCAATCGGTGCTGGAATGAGCTATTTTTGGCTGACTAGAACGAACCAGAAAAGATTTGACCATTATGAGCTTGAGGCCAAAGCCAAGGCCAAGGCCATTAGCAATGAAGCTGAGCTGTTATTGCAGGAGACAGAGGTTAAGCTTAAAGCAAAAGCATTGGAGCAGGAAGCAGAGTTCCAAAAAAGGGTTGCTGAGGTAGATGAACGTAATCGTGCGTTGATCCTTCAGCAAAAGGAACTGGAGAAAGAGGAGAAGCGGTTACATGCAAGTTACCGTGACTTACAGGACAAACAGGATCGATTGAGTGAACTTGAACGTAAGAAAGAGGCTCAGATCAATGAAGCGATCGAAAAGATGGAGAGTATCGCATCCTTGACAAAAGAAGAGGCGAAGCGCTATATTTTAGAGAAGGTAGAGTCGCAAAGTCGTTCAGAGGTCGCTGCGATCGTACGGAAGTATGAACAGGTGGCAAAAGAGGAGGGAGAGAAGAAAGCAAACTATATCCTTGCCCAGGCAACGACCAGATATGCCGGAGAGTTCGCAGGAGAGCGTCTGATCAACCTTGTGAATCTTCCTAGTGATGAGCATAAAGGGCGTATTATTGGGAAAGAGGGGCGGAATATCAAGGCGCTTGAGATGCTTTTGGGTGTCGATATCGTCATTGATGAGACTCCGGGGGTGATCTTGGTCAGCTCATTCAACCTCTATCGCAGAGCTATCGCGACACGTGTGATCGAGATACTGGTGGAGGATGGTCGTATCCATCCGGGGCGTATTGAAGAGGTGCATGAGAAGGTAGAAAAGGAGTTTGAGCAAAAGACCTATGAAGAGGGTGAGAACATTCTGATCGATCTGGGACTCTTCCCGATGCATGAAGAACTTGTCAAACTGATCGGTCGGTTAAAGTACCGTGCCAGTTACGGACAGAATGCATTGGCACATACGCTTGAGGTTGCGAAACTGGCACGTATTATGGCTGCGGAGATGGGTGGTGACGAGAAGCTTGCCCTGCGTGCGGGATTATTGCATGATATCGGTAAAGCCTTAACACAGGATCTTGGCGGTTCACATGTGGAGATCGGAGCGGAGCTTTGCCGTCGTTACGGAGAGCATCCAACGGTCATCAATGCGATCTATGCGCACCATGGACATCAAGAGCCTGATTCAGTCGAGAGTGCGGCAGTCTGTGCGGCCGATACGCTTTCGGCAGCGCGCCCGGGTGCCAGACGAGAGGTACTGGAGAGCTTCACCAAGCGTGTCCGTGAGATCGAAGAGATCGCAACTGCAAAAGAGGGAGTGGAACGTGCCTATGCGATCAATGCCGGACGTGAGATACGTGTGTTCGTCAATGCCCAGTCCCTCAGTGACAATGAAACGGTACTGCTTAGCAAAGAGATCGCCAAAGAGATACAGGAAAAGGTACAGTACCCCGGAGAGATCAAAGTCAATGTGATCCGAGAGATCCGTGCAACAAGTATTGCAAAATAGATAGAGCGACTAGTCGCGGGAGCCCGCTGCTGAAGCGAACATAGCGTTAGCGTAGCATACGGAGCTTTGCTTTGGATGCGTTCTAATGAAATAGCAGTTCCCCGGTGAGATCAAGGTCAATGTCATTAGAGAGACCAGAGCGGTAAGTATTGCGAAATAGGCTTGTTATACTTTATAAATGATAAAAGAGTATAATATAGTATTGTGAATTTTATAGAAAAAGGTTAAAAACGTGAGTAGATGTGATGAAATCGTAGCGAATGTAAGAATGGAAGAGTGTTATGAAGGATTGAGCCTTGTATTTGACGGTAGCAGAGACGATCTTAGAGAAGAGATCAATGCCGCTATCGAAAAAGCGTGTAAAGAGACAGGGCTAAAACCGTTGATCTTTGATAATGCAAAAACGGATAAAGCCAAACATGAGGCATTCTATATTGAGTTTACGGATGAGACACAGCGCCAAAGCGGTGCTTTCTTTGAAATGGTGCTAAAAGAGCTCAAGATCGATAAATGTGCCAATGATGTCATTTAAGGAGTTTGGTATGAGAAGAAGATTTCTAAAAGGACTATTGGCATGGGGTTTGGGAATGGGGCTTTTGATCGCTGCGGAGAGCAAAGCACCGGTCGTGGTACTTGAAACAAACGTAGGGAAGATTGAACTTAAGATGTTCCCCAAAGCTGCGCCTTTGGCGGTGGAGAACTTTGTAACGCATGTAAAGAACGGGTACTATAACGGGTTGATCTTTCATCGTGTCATTAAAGGGTTCATGATCCAAGGGGGTGATCCGACAGGTACAGGACGCGGGGGTGAGTCGATCTGGCATAAAGAGTTCAAGAATGAGTATGCGCCTAACCTTACCTTCGATAAGCCATTTTTACTTGCAATGGCGAACCATGGTCCCAATACTAACGGAAGCCAGTTCTTCATTACAGTTGCTCCGACCCCGTGGCTTAACGGTGGCTACACCATCTTTGGTGAAGTGATCAAAGGTAAAGATGTGGTAAAAAAGATCGAGAATGTCACAACTGGACCTGGCGACAGACCGGTATTTGACATGAAGATCAAAAAAGCTTATATTAAACAGTAGCAGATAGTCGTAGAAAGCTTACGGCTTTCTGCTTCTTTTCTTCACGGAAATACTTTGGATTTCCTCTCCTCCCATCAATTTTAAACATAAAAAAAGGAATGTTTTGGATCTTAACGTACTAAGAGAAGAGCGTAAAAAGTGGCTGACATGGAAAAATATCAGACCCTATCAGGAGGCGATCGCCGAATTACCTGACTTTAAAGATGTAGCAGTGTCACTAAAAGACCGTGTAACGGTGATGATACCAAATCTTACGGAAGAAGGTGCCAAACAGATCGAAGAGACGGCACGCTTGATGCTTCCGTGGCGTAAAGGACCCTTCCAGATCAATGATCTCTTTATCGACTCGGAGTGGCAAAGTCAGATCAAATATAACCTGCTTGAACCCCATTTTGATCTTAAAGACAAGATCGTCGGTGATATCGGATGCAACAATGGTTACTATCTTTTTCGTATGTTGTCACAAGAGCCGAAGAAGCTGATAGGCTTTGACCCGTCCGCTATCTACTATTCGCAGTTTCAGTTCATCGACCATTTCATTAAGTCCGATATTGTCTATGAGCTTCTGGGGGTTGAGCATGTCGAGTTCTATGAGCATAAGTTCGATGTACTCTTCTGTTTAGGTGTACTTTATCACCGTGCCGATCCTGTTGGGATGCTCAAATCGCTCTTTAAAGGGCTGAACAAGGGTGGAGAGCTGATACTTGATACCTTTATGATAGATGGAGAGGCAGAGGTGTGTCTGACACCGAGAGAACGCTACTCAAAGATACCGAATATCTATTTTGTCCCGACAGTCAATGCATTGAAGAACTGGTGTTATCGTGCCGGATTTGAAAAAGTAGAAGTATTGGAGATACGAAAAACAGACTTGAACGAGCAGCGCAAGACCGAATGGATCAATACCCAAAGCCTTGAAGACTTCCTCGATCCCAACGACCCGAATAAAACGGTAGAAGGTTATCCTGCACCAAAGCGAGTCTATATTAAAGCGTATAAGGCATAAAAACAATAAAATATCCAAATAACCTGAAAGAAAGCCGATTTTATTTTTAAATAAGGAAGATTTGGCTATAAATACGCAACTAAAAGAGAGAAACAGGGAAACCTTAAGTTTTTCGCGAACTGGGACACAGAGACATGAGAATACTAACAGTTGGTTTTGAAGACGACTATGTTAAAGAGCTTGAAAAAGAGCTTGAAAAGTATTTTATCTGCATTGTTGATAATGCCAAAGATATGTACGATGCAACGAACTTCACAGACTTTCGGCACTATGAGCTTGTCATTATTGTAGATGAAGGGGTGAAGTTCTCCCTTGAGCGTTACGTTAATGAGGTTAAAAAGAAAAAGAGCGAGACTAAGATTATTATTCTGACCTCTTCAAAAAGTGATCAGAAAGAGTTTTTCGACCTTGGTGTGGATGACGTGGTCACACACCATACGGAGCACCCTGATCTGATCGCAGCACGTGTTCTTTCAAATATGCGTCATCTCTTCGGTACGCAGGTGAATATCGATAAACTTGTGATCGATATTGCTAATAAGAAGATCGAGTTTGATGAGAAGATTGTCTCTCTTAACGGGAAGACCTTTGATATCCTTGCCTATCTGGCACTACGAAAACAGCGTGTATTTTCTAAAGATGAGATCATCAATGCACTTTGGGAAGAGCCGGAGTATGTCAGTGACAACACGGTTGAGGTGGCGATCAACCAGATCAGAAAGAGATTGAAGAGTATTCTTGGTTTCCAAGTGATCCATACCGTAAGACGACGCGGATATAAATTCTCCTACTAACTAACATAATATCGGTACTTTTCACTGTACCGATACTTTCCAAACCCCTTAATGCCCTAATAAAATTTAGTACAGTTCCTTCCGGAAGCTTTTGCTCTATAGAGTGCCGTATCGGCATGTTCGAGTGTCTCTTCAAAGCGTTGTTTGGGTGTATGGTAGCTACATCCAAAGCTGGCGGTTACATGTCTGACCCGTTTAAATGAACGGGATGCGATCGCGACCCGTGCAGATTCAGCCATGGCTTGTACTTGATAGGGGGTATGGGCTTCTGGGAGAAGAATAAGAAACTCTTCACCGCCCCATCGACTGATGATCGCATTGTGGGGAAGGGTTTGGCTTAAGGTTTTGGCAAAGGTTTTAAGTACGCTGTCCCCTATGGCATGTCCATAGGTATCATTAATATTTTTGAAATGGTCGATATCTGCAAGGATCACACCAAATGAACGTCCCTGTGCTACAAGAGATTCTATTTTTGCATCCATATAGACACGGTTATAGAGTTGGGTCAGTTTATCTTTGTTTGCGATATTCTCAAGGTTCTGATACGCTTCATTAAACTCGGAGAATACTGCACTCAACTCTTTTGCAAGCAGTCCGAACTCGTTTTTGGAGAATTGTACGATCCTCTCTTTGATCATACCGCTTTGCCGGAGTGTTGAGATATCGGAAATAAGTTGGAAGAAGCTCTTTTGTAGCCCTTTATAGATCAAGAAGGTGATTAGGGTAACAATAATGTAGAGGATAAGTCCGAATAGAAGTACATCGGTATGAAAAGACTGTAGTGAGTGAGAGACGGCATTGGTCTGTTTGTCGATCAGTATTTTGACCTTGCTGTTGAGATCGATGAAGTCTTGATGTGTCCTTTGGTAGAGTGAGAGTACCTGATCCATCTCTTCACTGTATTGTACCTGTTGTTTGATCATTCTTTGCGTTAATGCATAGGTGTATTGAAAGTAGTTTTGGTAATCTGCTAGAGCATTTTGTGTATCGATATGGGTAAGGTCAGAGATGGTTTGAAGGTTTTGAACGATCTTACGGTTATAGTCTTTAGGGGATTCTAAAAAGTCCTCTTCTGAAGAGAGTGTAGCAAAGGTAAAGTCGTTGGCGATCTGTTTAAGTAGTAGAAGATCACTTCCTGATCTCTCTAGTGCAGGGATCATTCTCTCTTTGACCGTCCCGTAACTTTGTGATATGGCTGTGATATTACTGGATGTATAGAACATATAGCCAATACCGACGATCAAAGCAATGATCTGAGGGATCATCAGTTTTGAAAAGACGGAAAGATGTCTATAGTGTTGGATGACACTGTTAATGAACATGGATCTCTTTCCACCCTTGAATAGGTTGTGTCGTATAGGAGAGGTGACAGATATCGCTCTCTTTGGAAAGTGATAGAAGATCGTTCCCCGTAACTTTTTTAGGAGGTTTTTTCGTACCGGTAAAGATCATACGTGTCCAGTAGATGTTCATTTTTGTCGGTGTCTTTTTAATAAAGGTCTGAATAAAGTCATTATAGAGTTCACGGTTGTCATAGACTTTTACTGCTTCTCCCTGATATTGTGTGGTCTTTTTCATAAAGAGCCGTTTGACCATTTTGGAATCAAGCGTATCGAAACGGCATGAAGGGGTTGCCACCAGTAAGATATCGGCATTACTGACAACGGTAAAGATACAAATCAGTAGATATTTCATCAAAATATAAAATCCATTGAAAGTGAAATTAAATGAATATTCTCAGGATCATAGGGTTGTTCTTTATGGATGCTGATACCTCGACCCTCGTTACCCTCTATAATATGATCGTATTGCATTTTAAGTGCGATATTGCTCTTCCAGTCATAACGAACTCCTAAGGTGATATGTTCTTGGTTCGTTTGTGTCCGTGTAGCCATCTCTTCAAGTGCCGCATCAACAAGCGGATCCTCGACATTATGTGAATAGTTGGATTTTCCTTTGACCTTGGAGTAGGTTATGTGCGGTGTCCATACACCATAGTGATAACCTGTTGAGATATATCCTGCATAGTTGTCAGAGATAATATTGTCCATATCGATCCATACATATTCACCAAGAAGATAGAGTGCCTGATAGTCATATTTAAACCCAAAGGAGAGATATTGTGTATCTTTGGCTCTTGGATCATAGGAGTGTAAGATGGATTTGGTTGCAGAGGAGAGGTTTGGATCCTGGTATGCTTGTTCAAAATAGTTATTGACCCGCTCATTATCGATCGTGATATCTGTACGGGTATAGCCTACTCTGATACTAAGGTCCTCCCAGTTTAAAGAGATATTCGCCCCGTAGATATGCTCTAGGATGATCGTATAGTCTCCTACATCCTGACTACCTACCATCGTATCTTCGGAGCGTCCGGTATAGAGTTTGAAGCGATACTCCATGCCTTTGTAGTTGTTCTGGTAGTTGTATTCTGCACCGATATAGCTTGTTAAGGGAAGGATACCATAGATGTCTTCAGGAAGCCGTACCCAGTTATAGGAGTAGGATACTTTCAGAATATCCGAATACATCGCGGTAGGAAAACGCATCTGACCGATCTTGATATTATGGTTATCGTTCAGTGTATATTTGATATTGGCCCATTCGAGATTCGCTCCTTCTGAATCCACCGTACCTTGTAGGGTAAAATCAAGCTTATCCGTTGCCTGCCAATCAAGTTGCAGTCCGAACTTTGTATCATTTAAGAGGGAGATCTCTCCATCCGTACCGTGATCCGAACGCCATGTATCGGTATAGATGATCTCATTATTCCCTTGATAAGTGAGTCCTAACGTACCAAAGCCGTTGATATGTAGATTCTCCATACCCGCAATTGTAAAGGTGGAGAGAAGTGTTGCAAATGTGATGTGTTTCATTTCTTCCTAAATAGATGTAAAGTTCCTCGATCTAACTTTATTCTATCTATTATTTATCATTGATTTATCTAAATTTATGAAATTCTTTTGGATATAATCGAAAAAAAATAGATAAAGGAGATGTAATGTCACTACAGACACACCTTCAGATAGACACAACACTTTGTGGAAGATTGACACATTCAAAAGAGGGCTATGCCGAGGTCGTGTTACATACGACCAGACAGATGACAGCTGATGAAAAAGGGCTTGTACACGGTGGATTTGTTTTTGGCGCAGCCGATTATGCCGCTATGTGTGCGGTCAATGACCCCAACGTAGTACTTGGTGCAGCAAGTTTGAAGTTCATTGCTCCTGTGAAAGTGGGGGATGTCGTGGTGTGTCGTGCAAAGATCGTTGCAGAGAAAGGGAAGAAAAAAGAGGTGCTTGTGGAAGCATTCGTTGATAGTAAGATGGTTTTTGAAGGGAATTTTACGACATTTGTGCTTCAGAAGCACGTATTGGATGTGTAGGTCGTATTCTCCTGAATACGACAATAATCATAATATTTAACGAAAAATACTTCCGTGTTTTCTTCAAAAGTAATGTCGTATTGAGGACAATACGACCTACAGTGTACGCTTAACTTGCTCGATCCAAAATGGTATTACTCTCTGTTCGGCTTTGAGCGTGGTACTGAGCCCGTGTCCGGGGTAGATGGTGTAGTCTTCTGCTATTTTCATCGCTTTCTCCAGACTCTTGATCATATCTTCTGCGCTGGAAGCAGGGAAGTCCCAGCGTCCGATGCTTTGCTGGAAAAGGAAGTCTCCGCTGAACCATACATCGCCTATCTCGATGACCGAGCATCCGGGGGTGTGTCCTGGGAAGTGGCGGTATTGGACCTTGATACCTTGAATATCGAGTGCTTCGTCTCCAACGACTTCATAGTCGGGGTTGCTTGGCGGTGTTCCCTGTCCAAGCGGGTCGTCTGTAAGCATGAACACATCTCCTTTGGGGCAGTAGATGGGGATGTTAAGCGCTTTTTGAACCTCTGCATTGCTCCAGACATGGTCGAAGTGTCCGTGGGTGTTGAGAATGGCGACAGGGTTGGTGACATTGTCCAGCACCCATGGTGTAGCATCGACCCCCGGATCGATGATGAGGTCTTTTCCCTCAACAGTAACGATGTAGCAGTTGGTCTGGTAGACTCCCATAGGTTGGATTTTGATTTGCATGATATAATTCCTTATGGATTTTTACAGTGTATTAGAAGAAGCGATCATCAGTGACGATATCGGTGTCAAAGAGCGGTTGACGCTTCAGGCTTTGGCGTATTGTAACGAAAATGAGGTTAGAGCAGAGGATGGCTTTGTGCCAAAATGGTTCGAGCGCCCCTCCTATGCTTCCAAGTGTCACATCGTAGATCCCAGAGAGCTGCCCGCACGGAAAGATTTTGATTCTCCCGAGGGACTGGCAACACTCATTCATGCCATTACCCACATTGAGTATTCAGCCATCGATCTGGCGCTTGATGCGGTCTACCGTTTCCCGCAGATGCCGACAGACTATAAAAAGGATTGGCTGGTCGTGGCTGAAGATGAGATACGCCACTACAAGATGCTTAACCGTCTGCTTGAAGGATTGGGGTACGCTTATGGGGATTTCCCTGTTCACTGCGGACTGTTCGATGCGGCGGAGCATACTGCACACAGCGCCTTGGAGCGTATGGCGGTCGTACCGCGCTACTACGAAGCGAGTGGACTCGATGTCAATCCGCAGATCATGAAAAAGCTTGACAATAAACGAAAGAACCCCCATGTCAAAGCCCTGATCGATGCATTGAAAGTGATACTCGATGAGGAGATCGACCATGTGCACAAAGGGGATCGGTGGTTTAAGTACCTGTGTGCGAAAGAGGGGCTTGAAGAGTCGGTCTATTTTGAGATACTCGAACGCTATAATCTTTTGAGCAAACACCGTCCGCACATCAATGTGCAAGCGCGTAAAGAGGCGGGATTTGCGTGTGAGGAGATACTTAAACTCGGAGCCAAAGCGTGCGACTAGACCATGCATACGAGCAGATGCTCTTTCATCCGCGTTGGTACCATCTGCCTTTTATCCTCCTTCTGCTCCCTCTCTCCCTTGTCTATGGTACGATCATGCTCATTCGGCGTAAAGTAACGGTACGAAAGTCGTTTGGCATACCGATCGTCAGTATCGGGAACCTGATCGTCGGAGGAAGCGGGAAGACCCCCTTTGTGATCGAGGTGGCATCGCGGTACCGTGATGTTGCGGTTATCTCCCGTGGATATGGCAGAAAGAGCAGCGGTTTGGTGGAAGTAAGTCGCAAAGGAGCGGTGCTTGTCGATGTGGAAACAAGCGGTGACGAGCCGATGCTAATGGCACAGTCATTGCCTCATGCTTCGGTGATCGTAAGTGAAGATAGACACAAAGCCATTGCGCTTGCTAAAGCGCAGGGAGCGAAGCTGATCATCTTGGATGACGGATTTAACCGTGTGGAGATAGAGAAGTTCGAAGTGCTTTTGGAGCCTCAGAGGGTTGCCAATCCTTTTCCTTTTCCCGCAGGACCTTTTAGAGAGTTTGCGTTTTGTAAGCGTGCTGCCGATATCGTAGCAAAAGAGGGGCGTGATTTTAAGCGGAAGGTCAGTGTGGAGAGCCCCGCTTCAAATATGCTTCTGGTTACGGCGATCTCCCACCCCGAACGGTTGGAGCCTTTTTTACCCACAGGCGTGATCGAACGACTCTATTTGCCCGATCATGCCTATTTCGATGAAGCACAATTACGGCAAAAGATGGAAGCATGCGGTGGGCAAACACTGCTTGTGACACAGAAGGATGCAGTGAAAATGGAAGGGTTTAAGTTGCCGTTGTCGAAAATGAAGTTAAAATTAGAGATACAATCAAAAATCATGCATACCATCGATGCGTATGTAAAGGATCAGATAGATGAAGAGTAAAATCGAAGTTGTTACCACACTTCTGGATGCACTTCCTTTTATTAAGAAGTTCGCCAATGAAAAGATCGTTATTAAGTACGGTGGGTCCGCGCAGACCTCACCGGAGCTCAAGGAGTCTTTTGCACAAGATATCGTACTGCTGCATCTTGTCGGGATGAAGCCGATCATTGTACACGGTGGAGGAAAGAGCATTACGACACTGCTTGCGGATCTTGGTGTGGAGACGAAATTCGTAGACGGGCAGCGTGTAACGACCAAAGAGGTCATGCGTATTGCAGAGATGGTACTTAGCGGAGAGATCAATAAAGAGATCGTCTCACTATTGAACAATCACGGTACCAAAGCGATCGGGATCTCCGGTAAGGACGGGAAGTTCTTGGAAGCACGCCCTAAAGATTTTGAGAACTTTGGTTATACGGGTATTATTGAGAATGTCAACCCTGAGATCGTTGACAATATCATTGATGACGGTTTTGTTCCTGTGATCGCACCGATCGCATCGAGCAGTACCATCGGACATCCGGGCTTCAATATAAACGCCGATCTTGCCGCCAGTCAGATCGCTGTGGCACTGCAAGCGCGTAAAGTACTTTTCTTAACAGATACTGCTGGTGTGCTTGATAAGGAGATGAACCTTATTACCAACCTCGATATCGCCAAGACCGAAGCGTTGAAAAAAGACGGTACGATCAGCGGTGGGATGGTTCCCAAAGTCGATGCCTGTATCGAGGCATTGCGTGGTGGCGTAAAAAAAGCGCATATCATCGACGGTAGGGTAGAACACTCGCTTTTGCTTGAGATATTGACAAGCTCAGGTGTAGGAACCTGTATCGAGCTTTAACCCCCCTAGGAGGGAACAGATGAGACGGAGAGGAATAGGGAAGAGGATCGGATGGGTACTTTTTACGCTTGTGATATGCTTGGAAGCTGAGGTGATCAAACCGCTTCCCGATACAGTAGAAGTGGATGCGCAAAAAGCTGCATTGGGGAAAGCGCTTTTCCATGATACGATCCTTTCGAAAGATAATACCGTCTCGTGTATGACATGTCATGATCTTGCTAAAGGGGGTGATGATGGGATGAAGTACTCCTTTGGTATTCATGGTCAGCAAGGCGGTATCAACGCTCCGACGGTCTACAATGCCGTTTTTAACTTTAGGCAGTTCTGGGACGGTAGAGCCACTGACCTGAAAGAACAGGCACTTGACCCGATCACCAACCCTGTTGAAATGGGAGAGACCCTCCCCCATGTCATACAAAAACTTAAAGCTTCCCCCAAATATAACGAACGTTTTAATCGACTCTATACAGATGGTGTGACAGCAGATAATCTGGCTGATGCCATTGCAACGTATGAAAAGACATTGATTACACCTAACAGTCCTTTTGATCGCTATCTAAAAGGTGATAAAAATGCGATCTTCCCCGAAGCGAAAGAGGGCTATCGCCTCTTCAAACTAAAAGGGTGTATTATTTGTCATAACGGTATGAATGTCGGAGGTAATCTCTATAACCGTTTTGGCATCTATACGGATGCGAACAGTACACAGTTGGGGCGTTACAATCTGACAGGTAGAGAGTCGGACAAGTTTGTTTTCAAGGTTCCTTCGTTAAGGAATGTTGCACTGACAGCACCCTATATGCATGATGGAAGGTTCGATACGCTTTATGATGCAGTCAAGTGGATGAGCCAATATCAGTTAGGACGCTATATTACTGATAGAGAGATCCGTCAAATTGAAGCGTTTTTACGTAGTTTGACCGGAAAGATGGTGAAGTAGTATGCAACGTAGTAAGTTTGAACAGCTAAAAAAGCGAGTCGATCCGTTCAGCCTGTTACTGGTCTTCTTTTTTGTGTTGCTTGTAATACTTTTTAGCTACTTAATGAAGATCGATAGAGATCTAAAGTACTATACTGCTTACCATCATCAGCTGGAGAAAATGCGGGTGATAGATTATCAGTTGGATAGTTTTTTCTTTCGAACGTTCCGATATATAAATTATGATGAGATGAACCGACTCGAAAAAGAGTTCAAGTTGCGGATTGCACAGTTGAAAGCGGAGGATACACAAGAGGGGTTTAGGACGGATGTCCATTATGGGATTGAAAAGATCGCTCAGGCTTATCAGAAAAAAGAGATCTACTTTGAAGATTTTAAATCACTCAATGCCAGAGTGACCAATACGATCCATTTTCTTTTTGATCTACGTAAAACGTTGGAACAGGATCTTTTTAAAACACTACAAAAAAAGGTACTTGTTGATAATATCTTCTTTTCTATCAGTCAAACACTGATGGACATTCCCTATGATGAGATACGTATTAAAGAGGAGTTGAAAAGACTGTTACTTCATGAGAAAGATGAACGGTTGATCTACTTTGCAAAGCACACCAAACAGTTTCTTCGTGATATTGAAATGATGAAGCGGATCAAAGAGCGTATTAAGCAGAGTCGCTTAAGAAGTGAGATCAATCAATTACTTATAATTTTGGAAAAACATTACCAAAAGCAGATGTTACAGCAGAAGATGATCGCACTTACACTGTTTATCTTTGCATTTGGTATTTTGGTTGTTCTAATGATCGGTTATCGTCGTATTCGTAAGAATACACGTGAACTTCAAGCCTTCCGCTATGCGATCGAGATGAGTGATAATGCGATCGTCCTGACCAATACCGATCGAGAGATCGAATATGTCAATGAAGCATTCGAACAAAAATCGGGCTATACCAAAGAGGAAGTAATGGGGCATAACCCCAATATCTTGAAATCAAATCTTATGAGTGATACCTTCTATCAGCATATGAACGAAACGCTGGAGCGAGGAGAGATCTGGCAAGGGGAGATCATTAATCGACATAAAAATGGTGAGCTGGTCTATGAAAAATCCTCTATCATTCCGATCATTGTTGACGGAGAGCTCATACAGTATCTTGCGATCAAGCTTGATATTACCGAGTATAAGCGTCAGCAGCAGCACTTAAAGCTCGCAGGTAAAGTGTATGAGATGATCGGTGACGGGATCATCGTAACCGATAAACAAAAGAAGATCATCTCTGTCAACCCTGCCTTTATCGAGATGTTTGGTTATACAGAGGATGAGTTGATCGGGAAAGAGCCAATGGTCATCAAAACGTTACAGGAGGATCGCTATTTCTATCGGCAAATGTGGAATCAGCTATTAACACATGACAGATGGTCGGGGAAAGTCTATAATGAGACGAAATCAGGAGAACCGTTACCTATATGGTTGACACTTGCCGTAGTACGGGATGATAAAGGGGATGTGGAAAACTTTATCGCGATCTATACTAATTTGAAAGATATTATGGATATTCAAGAGCGTGCGGAGTATCTTGCTTACCATGATAGTTTGACCGGACTGCCTAATCGTGCTTATTTTGATCTTCGCATTACCGATATGATGACGTCGATACAGGGTGTGGATGAGACAATGGCCGTATTCTTTATCGACCTTGATCGATTTAAAGTGATCAACGACACGTTAGGGCATGCCATAGGTGATGAGATGCTTGTGACCCTTGCTGAGCGAATGAAGCATATCTTTAGTGAAGGGACGCTCTTCGCACGTATCGGTGGGGATGAATTTGTTGTGATGAGTATGTTGGAGAGAGGTCGGAAAGAGGCGGAAGAGATCGCAAAAAAGATATTAACGACCGTACGAGAGCCGATCAAAGTACATGACTACTTACTCAATACGACAGCGAGTATCGGTATTGCGATCTTTCCTGAGGATGCCAAAGAGAAAGATGAGATCGTCAAATATGCCGACTCTGCAATGTATGCGGCAAAGGAGAAGGGAAAAGATAACTACCAGTTCTATAGTAAACAGCTTTCATTGGATGTACAGCAGCGTATGAATTTGGAACAGGAGCTCACCCATGCGCTTGAACGTGATGAGTTTATGCTCTATTATCAACCGCAATACCGTTTGGATACACGTAAGATCATCGGTGTAGAGGCGTTGATACGTTGGAACAATCAAAAACTCGGTTTTGTCTCTCCGAACGATTTTATTACCATTGCGGAGGAGACAGGACTTATTTTGGAGATCGGCTACTATGTCATAGAGGAGGCGTGTCGTGCCTATTTACATTGGAAAAGAGAAGGGTATGCACTTGAACATATTGCGATCAATGTATCATCGGTGCAATTTAGAGATGAAGCCTTCTTGCCGACGCTAAAAGAGATACTGCAACGTACGGGTGTTTCGCCTTCCGTGATCGAAATAGAGATCACAGAGCGTTTCATCATGGAGTATACCACGACGAATCTGACCGTTCTAGATGACTTGCGTCAGCTTGGCTGTCAAATATCCATTGATGATTTCGGTACGGGGTACTCGTCGATGAGCTATATGAAGAAACTGCCTTTGGATACGATCAAGATCGATAAATCCTTTATTGATGAACTGCCGGAGAATATGCATGATGCCGAGGTTTCCAAAGCGATCATCGCCCTTTCGAAGAGTTTGGGGTATCAGGTGATCGCCGAGGGGATAGAGAATGAGGAGCAAGAGGTGTTCCTTCGTGTACAAGGGTGTGATATGGGACAAGGGTACTACTTCTCCAGACCGATGGATGAGGAGAAGATGGTCGCTTTCTTAAAAGCGCATCTGTCTAAGTAAGAAGCGTAAGAGAAGCAGTCCTTAGCTTTTTTAGTTATAATTATACGACTATTACACCAAACAGGATATTATACGATGCAATTTATCGAAACACGCGGTAATGACGGTGTTAAGCCTTCATCCGTCTCATTTTCAGAAGCGATACTCAGCCCGAGCGCAAGTTTCGGCGGACTTTATGTGCCAGAAGCACTTCCAACGATCGATACGGCGTTCTTGGAAAAACACCTCCAAAGCCACTATAAGACCTTGGCACTGGATTTCCTTACCTCGTTCGGTATCGATATCGAGCCTTCGGTACTTCAAGCAGCACTTGATCGTTATGATCGTTTTGATGACCCAAGCGATCCGGTACCTCTCTCACAGATCGAAGAGGACTGTTTCGTCTCCGAACTCTATCACGGACCGACACGTGCCTTTAAAGATATGGCTCTGCAACCGTTTGGCTACATTCTTTCGCAATTGGCGCAAAAGCGTGGAGAGAATTACCTTATTATGGCGGCAACAAGCGGTGATACCGGTCCTGCAACACTTGAGACCTTCAAAGCGCAAGTGAACGTCAAGGTTGCATGCCTCTACCCTGACGGCGGTACATCGGATGTTCAGCGTTTGCAAATGGTGACAGAAGATGCGGAGAATTTAAAGGTGATCGGGGTAAAGGGTAACTTTGACGATACGCAAAATACCCTTAAAGCACTTCTTGCATCGGAAGACTTCAAATCGGAACTTGCTTCCCGTAACATTAAACTCTCTGCTGCCAACTCCGTGAACTTCGGACGTATCATCTTCCAAATCATCTATCATATCCATAGCTATTTGGAGATGGTAAGGAATGGAAGCATTGCAATGGGTGAGAAGATCTACCTAGTCGTACCAAGTGGGAATTTTGGGAATGCCTTGGGTGGTTATTATGCGAAAAAAGCGGGATTGCCGGTCGAGAAGATCCTGATCAGTTCCAATATCAACAATATCCTGACCGACTGGATCAACAAGGGAGAATATGACCTGACAACTCGTGAGCTTATCATGACCGAATCTCCGGCGATGGATATCTTGAAGAGTTCGAATATCGAGCGTATCATGTACGATATGTTCGGTGCGGAGCGTACGAAAGAGCTAATGGAAGCATTGGCAAGTGAAGGCAAGTTCGCCTTAACAGCGGAAGAGACGGAATGTTTGCAAGAGGACTTTTCCGCAAGCTTCTCCGATGATGAGACTTGTGAGATGGAGATCGCGAAGTATGCGAAGAAAGGATACATTATGGACCCGCATACTGCAACATGTATCAAAGCCTATGAAACGCTTAGAGAGAAGCCGCTTCCTACCGTTATCTATTCAACTGCGGAGTGGACGAAGTTCTCTCCTACGGTAGCCAAAGCTCTAGGACACCCTGTAGAGGGAGATATTGAAGCATTGCAGTGGGTCAAAGAACATGCTGATGTGACCGTACCGAAAATGATCGATGAACTCTTTGAAAAGCCGATCGTTCATACGGTCGTGGTTGAAAAAGATGCGATCAAAGAGGAGATGTTGAACTTCTTGTAGGTTTAACAAGGTCATGATGAAGCGGTTCGTAGGATATGCCCTCCCGATATTGATGTTAGGGACACTCAGCCATGCCAAGGTGCTTGAGTGCCGGGTGATCATCGGTTCAACGGAGAACTGTAATCCTTACAGTCAGCGTTTTTTACGGGCAAAAGAGATACAGTATGAACCCAACCGTAAGAAACTGATCGTAGAAAAGACTCTTCCCGTACCGTTGAAACCACGGATGCATGTTATTTCCGTAGATGACCTGATCGAAGATTATGTCAAGGTGGAGGAGCCTAAACGTTTTAAAGGGACGGGCGATGAGAGCTACTTCAAATCGTTAAAGCCTAAAACATCTGAACCCCAGCCTACACCCTCTTCAGTAGCAACAACAAAGCCTCCGACACAAGAGATCAACGTAACACAGCCGCCGAAGAGCTCTGAAGTAGCGGTCACTCCTATCAAGCCTAAGCAGCCTGTCAAAGAGAGTGTCGCCAAAATCCCCAAAACCAAAACGAAGACACAAATACCGGTGAAGCCTCCTGTTCCACAAGAGGGATTCTATGTCGTAAAAAAAGGGGATACGCTTAGTAAGATCGCATTGATGTACGGGATACGTACAAAAAAATTGATGCAGATAAACAAGATCAAAAAGAAAGATCACTTAAAGATCGGACAGAAGATCAAGATCCCTGTGCCTCAAAAGAAGATCGATGCGATCGCACGTGCAGAGTATAAGATAGAAGAGGGTGATTATCTGATCGGTATAGCGAAGATGTTCGGTCTAACCCCTAAAGCATTGGCAGATGCGAACAATATCAAGCGTTCGGCCGATGTCCGTATCGGTCGGGTATTGAAGTTGCCTCTTCCTTATAAATTGGCGGAAGAGAAAGCCAAACGAAAACGTGAGCTTGAGAAGAAGAGACGCAACCGCGCACACTATGTCAGCCGCTTTGGAAAACACCGCCTACGCGTTACGGCAACGGCATACACCTCTCACCGCGGACAGACGGATAAAACCCCGTTCCTTGCGGCATGGAATAACAGACTGAGACCGGGAATGAAGGTGATCGCCGTCTCACGCGATTTGCTCTATAAATACGGTATGAAGAACGGAACAAAAGTGAAGATCGCCGGACTTCCGGGCTATTACCGAGTACGTGACAAGATGAACAAGCGCTACAAGAAGCGTATCGATATCTATATGGGAACAAACCGCCGTAAAGCTCTACGCTGGGGAAGAAGAAGTGTGGTTATCTACTGGTAAGAACCGTTAAGAAATCGACATCTGCGTGTCGATTTTAGGTTCGGAACCGGAGGTGATGTATCGAACGAAGTGAGAGACCACCGAAGGCTGGATTTATTAATATTAGTAGAAGCATTCAGTGATTAGAGGAAGAGGTTATTTGGAGAGTTCCTCTTCCATCTCCAAAAGCTCAAGATACCGTTCGCTTTTTTCTTCATATAGCTTTTCTACTTCTGCCAGTTCTTCACTTAATTTGGCAAGCCCTTTCTCCTGATAACATGATGGATCACCCAGACAGGCGTTAAGTTCGTCAATTTTCGCTTCCAACGTTTCTATCTCTTTAGGTAGGCTATCAAGGTCTCGTTGGTCTTTGTAGCTGAGCTTGGTAGGTTTCTTTTTTTCTTTACTACTTCCTATTTCTTGCTTCTTATTGCTAAAAGAGACGATCTCCTTTTCCATTCTCTGTATCTCTTTAATCTCTTTTTCGATCTCAAGGTACTCGGTGTAGCTCTGGTAGGACTCTTCGACCACGCCGTTGCCTTTGAAGATGATGAGCTTGGAGGCGATCTTGTCGATGAAGTAGCGGTCGTGCGAGACAAAGAGTACCGCACCGGGGAAGGCGATGAGCTTCTCCTCCAAGATGGTAATGGTCTGAATGTCAAGGTCGTTGGTCGGCTCATCAAGGATGAGACACTCCACCTCTTTGGTAAAGAGCAGGGCGAGTGCGACACGGTTCTTCTCTCCGCCACTGAGCTGTCCGACCTTTTTGGTCAGGTACTCTTCGGGGAAGAGGAAGCTTTTGAGGTAGGCAAAGACGTGCATATGTTTGCCCTGTACATTCACATGGTCTCCGCCATTGGGGCAGAAGGTCTCGATGAGGGTATGTTCATCGTTGAGCATCTCACGGTGCTGGTCGAAGTAACCGATGGAAAAGTCCCCTTTTTTGATGATGCCGCTATCGGGTTTGAGCCGTCCAAGCAGGAGTTTGAGCAGGGTCGATTTTCCCGCTCCGTTGATGCCTACGATCGCGATCTTGTCACGCTGCAAGATACGGGTGGAGAAGTCCTCTATGAGCAGTTTGTCAGCAATGGTGTAGCGCAGATGTTCGACCTCAAAGAGCATTTTTCGTTTGCTTAGTCCCTTTTCGCCTTTCCAGCTGCGTTTTTCACGCTCTAGCTCTACTTGCATCTTGCGAATGAGTGTGGGGTTCTTCTTGGCTTCTTCGCGCAGTTTGAACACACGTGCTTTACGTCCTTGATTACGCTTTTCACGCGCACGGACACTCTTGCCCAGCCACTCCTCTTCCTGTTTGAGTAGTCTCAGCAGGTTCTCATGCGCTTTTGCCAGCGCATGCATACGAGCCTCTTTTTGCTCAAGGTAGTCACGGTAGCCACCCTTATAGGAGACAAGCTGCTGGTTGTCCACTTCGACAACACGGGTAGCGATGGTATCGATGAAGTGACGGTCGTGAGAGATGAAAAGGAGGGTGAACTTCTCTTTGAGCAATATCTCTTCCAAAAACTCGACCATATAGACATCAAGGTGGTTGGTCGGCTCATCAAGCAGAAGTACATCGGGCTTTTTCAAAATAAGCGATGCCAGCGCTACACGCCGCTGCTCTCCTCCTGAGAGAGAGATGACCAGACGATCCTCATAGGGTTTGAGTTTGAACTCCTGTAAAACCCGTTCGATCTTGTCATCGAGGTTCCATGCGTTGTGGTGGTCAAGAAAGGCGGTGATCTTCTCGAATTCCGCCAGAAGCTTGGCATTTTCGAAATCCTCCGCCACCTTGGCACTGAGCCTTGCATGCTCTTCTTGCGCCTCTCTTAGTTCCGTCAGCTCATTGAGTATGGCATTGCGTACAGTGAGCGAGGCATCGAACTTTGGCTGTTGTGCGAGCATCTCTATCTGTACCGAAGCATTGACGACCCTTTTGCCTTCAGTCGGCTCTTCCGTACCGAGTGCTATCTTCATCAGTGTTGACTTACCACACCCGTTAGGGCCGACAATGGCAACACGCTCACCTTCATTAAGGTGGAAATCGATGTTGTCAAGAAGCAGTTTGACATCGTATTGTTTTTTGATATCGAAGAGGTCGATGAGTGCCATAGTTTATTGCCTTTGATTAATGGTTACTCCTCTTTCTCGTCTCCTAGAGGCTCAGACCGAAGGGAGGATTTGTCCTCGTAGAGATGAGGAAGAGGAGTAGATCACATTTTATGGCTGTAATTATAGCTTTTTAAGGCTTGAGAAAGTATATCGTGATATATTTGCCTTTATTCTTTATAATGTGTTTTAATGTTCCTTTCTTTTTCTTTGTTCGCGCAACAAAGAAAAGAGAAACGAACCCAAAGAAAAAGAAAATGCGAAGAACTGACGTGTTGTCATTGACCTGCCTTTTGCTGTAGTGTCCCTCTGACTCCGTTATATTGTTCTTGCCAATGAAAGGGTTATATGTTAGAAATTATTATAGTGTTGTATTCGCTTTATACGTTTATGCGTATCTATATTTCAGTGATGCAGATCGGGTATATCAACGAGCAGAAGCGTAAAGATCCGGTGTTGATGCCGGCTGGGAAGTATATGGTATCGGCAAACTATGCCGTAGCCAAAGAGAAGCTTTCGCTCATTGAGCATTTTGTGGATTACCTGATATTTTTGTGGTGGGTCTTTGCAGGGTTTGCGTGGCTCTCATCACTGGTGCAGGTCGATGGGGAGATCATGCAGGCGGTCTTGTTCCTTATGGGCTTTGTAGCGGTCAACTACGTGGTTGGATTGCCTTTTGAGATCTATCAAAAATTCAAGATCGACAAGGATTTTCACTTTAACCAGATGGAGCCGAAGATGTTCATTGTCGATCAGCTGAAATCGGCAGCGCTCTTTGTGGTGATCGGCGGTGTATTGTTCGCTCTTTTGGCGTGGATCATTACCCGCTTTGAGATGTGGTGGCTCTGGGGTTTTACAGCCATGTTCACTGTCGCAGTACTAGCCAATGTACTTATGCCGTGGTTCATGGGGCTCTTTAACAAGTTCACACCCATTGAAGAGGGGGAGCTTAAGCGAGAGATAACGAAAATGATGGATGAAGCGGGGCTTCAGAGTGACGGTATTTTTGTGATGGATGCAAGCAAACGCGACAGCCGTCTCAATGCCTTTTTTGGAGGGCTTGGCAAGAGCAAACGTGTGGTGCTGTTTGATACGCTTATTGAGAAGCTGACAACTAAAGAGCTTTTAGCCGTGCTTGGACATGAGCTTGGGCACTTCAAGCATGGAGATATCTGGAAGAACATCGCACTCATGGGACTGCTGCTTTTCATCGCATTCTATCTCTTTGGGCACCTGCCTGATGCACTCTTTACGCAGATGCATGTCATTCCGCATGCGGGGGTGAAGATTGCCATGCTGATGCTGCTTTTGCCGCTGGTTAGCTTCGTATTCAACCCGTTCATGAGCTATGTCTCTCAGCATAACGAATATGCCGCCGATGCATACGGCTCGGATGTGGGAGGTCAGGAGCATCTTATTTCGGCACTCTTGAAGCTGGTTACGGAGAATAAGTCCTTTCCAAAATCCCACCCGCTGGTGATCTTCTTCTATCACACCCATCCGCCTATCATTGAAAGACTCAATGCGATGGGGTATGATGCCTCCAATACTGTTATAGGTGAAGAGGAGAAGGTCGAAGAGCCTGCTTTGCCAAATGACGGGATATTTGCGTTTATAGATAAAAAGAATAATGATAGTTAGAGATGTTTTGAGCAAGGCTGCACTGCAGTTGAAAGAGAGTTGTGAACGCCCCCAATTCGAAGCGGAGCTTCTGTTGGCTTATCATCTTGGCAAAGAGCGGACATGGTTGATGATCCATGACCGTGATGAGGTAGTAGATATTAAGGGCTTTGAAGAACTGATTGCAAGACGCGCGGCGCATGAGCCTTATGAGTATATTGTAGGTGAGGTGAGTTTTTATGACATCCATTTGGCTGTGGAGCTGGGGGTGCTCATTCCCCGTCCTGAGACGGAGATACTCATCGATCTGGTTGCTGACATTATTGAAAAAGAGAGAATCACCCGTATTGCCGAGATAGGGGTGGGAAGTGGTGCTATTTCAGTGGTATTGGCACGGAAGTTCCCGCAGTTGAAGATCGTTGCGACCGATATTTGTGATACACCGCTTAAAGTGGCAGCGCAGAATATTGCCAAATACGGATTGCAAGAGCAGATAGCGTTACGCAAAAGTAATCTCATTGATGTGGTCAGAGAGCCTGTTGAACTGGTGGTTTCCAACCCGCCCTATATTGCCGAAGATTTTCTGCTGGAGAGCAATGTGATAGACTATGAGCCAAAAGAGGCGCTTTTTGGGGGCAGGGTAGGCGATGAGCTGCTTAAGCAGATCATTGTCGATGTCAAGAAGCGTGGCATCAGGTGGCTTGCATGTGAGATGGGATATGACCAGAAAGCGCCCATTGCAGACTTTGTTAAAGAAGTTGGGGTACAATCCATTAACTTTTACAAAGACCTTGCCGGACATGACAGGGGTTTTGTGATCGATTTTGGTAAAGGTGTGAAATGACAGCACTCATACAGCGTGTAACAAGCTCTTATGTCAATGTAGATGACAAAGAGATCGCTTCTATTGGCAAAGGCTACAATATCCTTCTTGGCGTAATGAAAGAGGATACGGAAGCTGATGTTGAAAAACTTGTCAACAAGATCGTCAAGCTGCGCATCTTTCCCAATGAAGCGGGAAAGATGGATAAAAGTATTGTCGATGTAGGCGGTGAAGTGCTGGTGGTGTCACAGTTTACTTTGGCAGCGAACCTGAAGCGTGGCACACGACCTGATTTTAACGGGGCGATGAAACCCGATGAAGCCAAGAGGCTGTATAAGGTTTTTAAAGAGAGGCTTTCTGCGTTTGTGCCGGTAGAGAGCGGGGTATTTGGTGCGATGATGGAAGTGGGGATTGTCAATGATGGACCGGTGACTATCATTGTGGATAGTCGGACACTATAGAGATATTGAAGTTTATTTCTACTTTTTTTTAGAAAAAAAGTAGGCAAAAAAAGCGTCTCTTCTGCAATTGTGCGGATGCTGACTTCGGCACCTTGCTTCGTAAATGTGGGTGCCTGCGCAGCTGTACAAAAAGTGCAGGAGAGACAAAATAAAAAGGAATAATAAAATGAAAAAGAATTTTCGTATTGCAACGATGGTCTATTTGATACTGTTGACAGCAACTTTGGGAGCCGGGCTCTATGCAGGTATTGTAATCGCACCGGTAACTTTCCATACGGAGCAGTGGCTTGGAAGTGAAGTATTGAGTCATTTTCAGGAGGGGCTGATCATGACGCAGAACTTTGTCAAGCTCTCTTACCTTGTTGATGTAACGGTAATCGCCGTAGCGCTCTATGAAGGCTATAAATATAAGATGTTCGAGAGAGATACCGTAACACAGGTAGCGACCTTCTTTGTCATTGCGACAGGATTGATGTTCGGACATTACTATCTGCCCGATATCCTGACCATGCAGATGGCAGGAGAGAAGATGACTCAGACAACGGCGTTTATCAATACACATAAGGGGAGTGAGATCAACTTCAAGATCTTCTCTTTGGCGTTGTTGGTATTGATCGTTAGAAATATGCAAAAAGCGTGCAAGTGATGCATATCGTACATCACAGTGAATAGTGAGGAGTGAATAGTGAATAGTGTCGGTATGCTTTTCTTTCGAAAAGCTTTGATTGATGGTAGGAATAGATAATGGAAAAGAAGCTGGAACATCCATTTGACCCTATCGTATTTAATGATACCCAAACCCTTATTTTGGGTTCCTTTCCAAGTATCAAATCATTTGAGAACTGTTTTTACTATGCCCACCCGCGTAACCAGTTCTGGAAGATATTGGAGAAGACCACAGGGTATCCGGTCAATAACCGTGATCAGAAGATATGGCTTTTAAAAGAGACTAAGCTGGGTGTGTGGGATATGATCGCTTCGTGTCAACGAGACAACTCTCTGGACAGTTCGCTTGAAGATGAGGTTGTCAATGATATTCCTGCACTCTTGGAGAAGTATCCGTCTATTACAAAACTGGCATTTACCGGTAAAAAATCACAGGCACTGTTTGAAAAACACTTCGGTGATCTTGACATAGAACGTGTTTATCTGCCTTCACCGTCACCTGCATTTGCCGCTATGACATTTGAAGAAAAAGTAGTACAATACGCTAAAAAATTAGGAATGAGTAACGAGCAATGAGTAACCGAATAAAAAATAATCAAAGCTTTTCGATAGAAAAGCATACCAATATTATTCATTATTTATTATTCATTCCTCATTTGATTGCAACGGAGTTGCAATCATGACATGGGCGATCGGTGATATTCAGGGGTGTTTTAGCGCATTTCAGAAACTTCTGCAAAAGATACAGTTCGATCCCCGTTACGATACGTTGTGGCTGGCGGGTGATGTGGTCAACCGAGGGGATGGATCGCTTGAAACATTGGAGTACCTCTATAGTATTAGAGAATCAGTCAAGATGGTATTGGGAAACCATGATATTGCACTTATTGCCGCCTACTACGGCATTAAAAAATCCAATCCGACTATCGATCCTATCTTGAATTCTCCACGTGTGGATGAGCTTATCGGGTGGCTTAGAAAGCAGAAGTTCCTGCATACGGATTTCAAACTCAGCTACTGTATGGCACATGCGGGTATTTCGCCGGAATTTGACTTGGGGATGGCGATGGCGTATGCCAAGCGTATAGAGGAGAAGTTGCAAAGTGACAATGCCAAAATATGGCTGAAGAAGATGTTCAAAGAAGGTGTTGACCGTTTCGACAGAAAAGCCAAAGCAGAAGATATCGACCGCTATATCGTCAGTGCATTTACCCGTATGCGCTACTGTTCGGAAGACGGTCGCCTTGACTTCAAACAAAAAGGTGCGCCTACACCTAAGGTAAGGTCAAAAGGCATGAAGCCGTGGTTTGAGTGTGAGAACCGCAAAGAGATCGAGCTGAAGATCATATTCGGACACTGGTCGACATTGGGGTTTTATGAAAATGAAGATGTATTAGCTCTTGATACGGGCTGTTTGTGGGGTGGTGCTTTGACCGCCGTACGTATCGATATACCCGAGACAAAGATCGTACAGTACGACTGTAAAGGGTGTATGGAGCCGGGGAAGGGAGACTAGTCTACAACGTGTCCCACGAACTTGGACATATTATCCAAGATCTTTCCGCCTTTTCTGAACCCGACACCGCATGACTCATAAGCAAAGAAGAGACCGGCTTGGTAGTGTGCACCTTCCTCATCGGTCGGAAGCTTGGTATAGGCTTGGTAGATCATTTTATGGTTATCGTAGTCGCCTTCGCCGCCTTCGATGGTGTTGCCGTTCTCATCAAGAATACGTACACTCTCTCCCTCTCTGCCAAATACTGGTTTTGCGACGCACATTTGCCCCTCAAGTGGTCTGTCCGAGGTTTCAAGCAGCAGAGGATGGTTAGGGTAGAGATTCCATAATATCTTCAATATCCCTTTACTCTGGAAGAGCAGGGTGTAGGCAGGGTTGAAGATGATCGCTTTTTGGTTCTTGATGATCTGTGTCAAGAGCATAGCAAGATCGGACTCTTCAAGGGCGATATCTTCCCATGGAATGAGTTTGAACCAAAGCTCATACTGTTCATCATGATAGAAAATGCCTTCCTCTCCCGAGAATTCTACTTCATCAATATAGGCGAATTCCGTTTCATATCCTACCTCGGAAGCGATGTGTTGTAAAAGACGTACGGTGTTCTCCTCTTCGGAGTTACCGCGAATGGAGGTAAAGAGGAACTTCCACCCCTCATAACGTTCTTCGAATGTGGAGACATCCTCTTGTAGTGTCACAAGACGTTTGAAGTTCTCAAGTAATGCCTCATAGACACCATTGAATTGTGCGGACTCTTCCATATGGTTGCGTTTAAGCATGGCCCACTGAACAATGGCAGTTTCAAAGAGCGCGGTAGGTGTATCGGCATTGAACTCTAAAAGCTTAATGGGCTTGCCATCAATACCCCCTGCAAGGTCGAAACGTCCATAAAGGTGCCAATGGACATCATTCTCCCAGCTCTCTTTAATTACTTCGACAAGATTGAACGGAATGCCGATCTCATGGAAGAGGTTATTCTCGATGACATACTCTCCCGCCTCTATGAACATATCATAAAGTTCGTTTCCCGCTTCATAGTAAGCTTCCGCCTCTGCTTCTGTGATGGATACAAGTGAATCGGCGATATAGGGGGTTTCATCACGGTCGGTATGCCACTCAAAGCCCAGTGACTCCAAGTAGTCGGTGGTTAAAGGGGTTATAGGTCTTAATGTTACCATTATTAACCACCGAAGAAGCCGCCGCTGCGACTGGAAGTGCTTTTTTTGTTACCGAAGAAACCACTTCTTTTAGTGGTTGCACTCTTACGAGGCTTATTGAAGCTCTTCATACTTCGTTGATATGTTGAAGGTGATTTATAGTTGGCTTTACGGTTGTTCTGATAGTTCTGGTTTCCAAAGAGTTTGTTCCCGATCCATGAACCGATCATTGCACCGGCGATACTGGAGAGTAGTACCGACCCTAGTCCCATTCCCTCAGATGCCTGTGGTGGATTCTCCTGAACGAGAGGGGAGGTACCGTCATCGATCTTTGCCGCTTCTTCCTTGACAAGTTTATCCATCTCCTCTTTTGTCAGAACACGCTCTGTACCGTTGAGCTCTTTAAGTACGATACGTGTTTCATCCGCTGGGAATTCATCTTTGATCTTATATTTTCCCGGAGCTGTCTCTTCAATGATGACAAAAGCTCCTTTTGCCTGTGGTTGTGTCGTCTCTTCTGCGGGTTTTTGTCCACAACCTGTTAAGCCGGTAGCTAGTAGTGTAGCCAGCCCTGTTGTTGCTGCCATTGAGAGTGTTTTCATATATTTCATGATCTGGATTTTTCCTTCATAAAGAGTTGTATGTTGTGTGAGAATAATAGCAAAAAAAAGAAAATCTATAAAGCAAGATGGTATGCTTTATAGATTTTTATAAGTGAGTGTGTATATTGGTTAGTCCATCTGTTTTCTAAGGAAAGTAGGGACATCAAGGATATCCTCATGCTCTCCATAGTCACCACCTACAGCCATACGTCTTGTCCCACTGATGGTATTAATGGTATTGGTTGCCGGTGTCATCAATGTTTTCTGTGTTTTTTTTGGTGCAGGTTCTGCAATAGCATTCTTATCTTCGAAACCTGTTGCGATAATGGTGATCTTCACTTCATCGATCGCCATGTTAGGATTGGTTGTTGTTCCGAAGATAACAGATGCATCCTCATCCGCACTCTCTTCAACGATGCTCATTGCTTCACCGATCTCCATGATCGGATAGTCAGGGTGGATGTCAAAGTGAACGAGAACACCCATCGCACCGTCGATACTGATATTATCAAGCAGTGGTGATTCGATCGCTGCTTTTGCCGCATCGTATGCTGCATTGGTACCGGTGCTGTAACCTGTACCCATCAGTGCCAATCCTCTATGGCTCATAACGGTCTTCACGTCGGCAAAGTCAAGGTTAATGTCATTCTCTCCGTGAGAGAGGATCACTTTGGAAATACCGCCGACAGCTTGCGCCAAGATATCGTCAACCATACGGAAGCTCTCTTTGATACCCAAGTTCTTCTCAACGATTGAGAGAAGTTTTTCGTTAGGAACGACAATAATGGAGTCGCTCTCACGCTTAAGTTCCTCAAGACCCTCTTTTGCAAGCTTGGTTCTTTTTCTTCCTTCGAACTTGAACGGGCTGGTAACGATAGAAACGGTAAGCGCACCCACCTCTTTTGCCGCTTGGGCAATGATCGGTGCTGCACCTGTACCTGTACCACCGCCAAGACCGGCAGAGATAAAGACGATGTCTGCTCCCTCAAGCATCGCCTTAATATCCTCAAAACTCTCCAGTGCTGCTTCACGACCCTTTTCAGGAACCATTCCTGCACCCAGTCCTCTGGTCGCATTGATACCCAACTGCATCTTGTATGGTGCAAGTGAGCTCTCAAGTGCTTGTGCGTCGGTATTGGCAACGATCAGGTCGATACTGGTGATCCCCTCCTGGATCATGTGGTTGATCATATTACCACCACCTCCACCAACACCGATCGCTTTGATCTTTGCGCCGGTCGTGTGGCACTTCGTTTCTACGATATCTATTTCAAATTCATCCATTTTCATCTTCCCCCTTTTCTGTGATTTATATTAAAGTCTATCTATTTTTCAATACTCTTACTTAAAAGAGTTGTTTCATCCAGTTGCCCAATTTTTTAATAGGACCGCTCTTCTCGTTCCCGATATCCGGTAATTCATCGAATGTGATCGTTGAAGCTTCATGCTCTTCTCTCTGCTCATCCATTTGTGTTTCCATAGACGGTTTTTCTGCCGGTACAGAAGTTTGTGGTTCGCTATGGTTTAATTTTAAGTCCCCCAGATCGTCGGTATGTCCCATTTTTGAGTGGAGCATCTCTTGATTGAAGTTGATCTCATACTGTGTATGTTGACCGGACTTATAAAGTAAGAGACCGACGACGGTTGCAAATGCAGAATCCTTGAGTTCATCAAAGAGTCCGTTCACCTCTTTAGGCTTGGCGATCCTGACGGGTGTTGCATGGAAGATAGACTGGGCAAGTTCTCTGATGCCTTTAAGCTTCGTCATGCCTCCGGTAAGGATCAATCCTGCACCGATCTGCTCTTTCAGTGCAGATTTATCAAGTGATTTTGCAAGGATCATGAGAGCCTCTTCCACTCGTGCAAAGATCACGGAATGTACGATCTCTAATGAGACACCGTTCTTGTTCTCTTCGTCACCGATAATAGGAAGCTCAATGATCTCATTACTGGTCTCTATCAGATTACCATGACGGATCTTGACCTTTTCTGCTACATGAAGTGGCGTATGAAGTGCCATAGACAGGTCATTGGTGATATGGTTGGAGCCAACACCGAGGAAGTCGTTATATCGGATGGAGTTCCCGACATGGATGACAAGGTTACTTGTCTGTCCGCCAAGGTCGATCACTGCAACACCTAACTCTTTCTCATCCTCATCCATTACGGAGATTGCCGAAGCGTAACCGCTAAGAACGATACCTTCGATCTCGACACCTGCTGAGCGCACCGCTTTTTTAAGGTTGGAAAGGTTCGACTTCTGTGTCATGATGATATTGACATCTACCTCCATACGGCTGGCATTCATACCATACGGATCTTCGATAAAGTCTTGATCGTCTACTCTGAAATTATAGGGAAGGACATGGATTACTTCGTACTCGTTTGGAACATTGGCATTATAGAGCGCTGTCTGCATCACACGGTTGATCTCTTTGATCGAGATGTCTTTATGCGGGATATTGACGATCCCCGTGGAGTTAAGGCTCTTTGCATATGCGTTTGAGATGGAAACGGTTGCCGATGTCAGGTTGCTTCCTGCGATACGTTTTGCATCGTTCAATGCTTTTTTGATCGACTTGGAAGCAAGTTCAATATTGGTGATGGCACCTTTTTTGATCCCTTGGGACTTTGCAATCCCATGTCCTAGAACCTGTACATGATCCCCCTCAATTTCAGCTATGATTGCACATATTTTGGTAGAACCGATATCGATAGCTAAAATTGTATTGCTCACTTTGTGAGTCCTCCCATATAGACTTCAGTAGGGTACTTTGTATCTAATACTTTAATGAAATTAGACTCAAAGATACGTGTCTTTGTTGTATTGACTGTTTGTTTTACCAATTGTGTTTGATTTTCATCCGTTGGTAGTATGCTTTGTTGGGTAATCGTATAAACGATAACTTTATTCGCCACAGTAATCATACCTTTTTCTTCTAAAGATGTAAAGAGTTTTTGAATAAATTGTAAACTTTCTTGTTGATTTAGCCCTTCAAGGTTGTCAAAATGATCAAGACTAAGTGGGCCTGCAGTCGGTGCATCGCTCTTTTCGATCTTCTTGAGTGTTGACTCGGCAAGTGCATTGAGTGCATCCTTTTTAGCCTGAGCGAGGTAAGCGACCGTTACAAGTGGTTTTGCCTCTTCGAACGACATGATCTGCGGCTGGATGATCGCTTCGATCTTTACGGTTGCATATCGGTCATTGACTGCTTTTGGTTTGAGGATAGCACCGGTATCCTTTGTTTGGATCTCTTGCCAAAGTTCCGGAGAGAGCTTAGGATCATGAAGTGCAATGGTAACGACCTCGTTACTTTCACGTTTCCCTTTTTTGTAGGCGATATAGGCTTTTTGTGCACGTTTCTTTGCTTTTTTAAGTTTAAGATCCTTGATCACTTCCGGTTTTGCCTCTTCAAATGAAAGCTGTTTCCCGTCATCCGCCGTATAATTAAAGCTGTTTGTCTCATAGTATGCCTGAACGTCTGCATCGGAAACATTGATGTCGTCGCTTTGTGTCCATACGATCGCGATCTTGTATTTTAACGGTGTCTTGAACATTTCTTTATGTACTTCCCAGTATGCTTTGAGCTTTGTATCGTCCAGAGTGACATTGACATCTTCGGGTGTAAGAACGCGGTATTTTACCGTATCGGCGATATTGAGTGCGGATGCGATACTCTCTTCTTCCAACGGTAGGCTCTCCACACGTAGAAGAGCCAGTAGCTTGGTGATCCTTAGCTCCTCTCTGAGTGTCTCTTCGAAGGCTTTGGCCGTAAGACGTTGGGACTGTAGATACATCTTGTAGATGTTCTTGTCAAATACGCCCTCTTTGTTTTGGAAACCTTTGATGGATTCAAGGGTCTGTGCCAACTCTTCATCGGAGACGATAATTCCTATATCATCGGCATAGTTCAGAATCTTTGCCTGTGTCTCAAGCGTCGCGAACGCCTGCTGGATCAGTCCAAGCTCTTTTGCCTTTTGCTCATCGAAGTTCCCTTTGAACATTTGATTGTAGCGGTTATAGAGGTTACTGTATGCCATATTGAGCTTGGATTGTTTGATCTCGATATGTCCGACCTTCGCAACACTTCCCGCTTTTGCACCGAAGTCGTAGCTTCCCCAGCCGACGAATCCTGCACCGATGAACGCGATGGTTGCGACCCAGATGGTCCATACGAGGTATTTATTGTGTTTTTGCATCCAACTTATCATAACTTTTATCTGCCTTCTATGGTAAAATTTGTATAATATTTTAGTCAACTTGTGGTTAATACCAATTGAATAAAGGAAGAATGTTTGAGAGAGAATCAGAACAGTGTGATGATGCAACGGGATCTCGATGTGATCTGGCACCCCTGTACACAGATGAAAGACCATGAAACGCTTCCTCTGATACCGATCAAATCGGGTAAGGGTATTTACCTATATGATTTTGAAGGTAAAAGTTATATTGATGCGATCAGCTCATGGTGGGTTAACCTTTTTGGACATGCAAACCCCCACATTAATGTCCGTATCAAGACCCAGCTTGATACATTGGAACATGTACTTCTTGCAGGATTTACCCATGAGCCGGCTGTTACACTGGCGCATGCATTGGTAGATATTACTCCTGATGCATTAAAGAAGGTATTCTATGTAGACAACGGTTCAAGTGCTGTGGAAGCGGCTTTAAAGATGAGCTATCACTATCATCGTAATCTCGGAAGAGAGAAATCACTTTTTCTATCATTGACGAACTCTTATCATGGTGAGACGATCGGTGCACTTTCGGTAGGGGATGTATCGCTCTATAAAGAGACGTATGCGCCATTGCTTATTGCGAACAAGCAAGTTCCCGTGCCTGTAGACCAGAGCATGAAAGCAGCGGAAGAGGCGATCGTACACCTTGAATCAATGTTGAGATCCAAAGGCGAGAAGATCGCTGCTTTGATCGTAGAGCCATTGGTGCAGGGTGCAGGGGGCATGCATATGTATCACCCTTACTATCTTAAAGAAGCAAGACGTTTAACCCGTCAATATGATGTTCACCTGATCGCTGATGAGATCATGACCGGGTTTGGACGGACCGGAGAGATGTTCGCGTGTGACCATGCCGATATTTCACCGGATTTCATGACACTCTCTAAAGGGTTGACGGGTGGCTATCTCTCTTTATCTGTCGTAATGACGACCGACAAGGTCTATGAAGCGTTCTATTGTGATTATAATGACTATAAAGCGTTCTTGCACTCACACAGTTATACGGGAAATCCGCTTGCTTGTACGGCGGCACTGGCTACGCTTGAGATATTCAAAGAGAATGATGTAATAGAGAAAAATAGACAAAAATCCGCCTATATCGCAAAAAAGCTAAAGCGTTTTATGTCACTTGAAAATGTCAAAGAGGTACGTCAGCAAGGGATGATCGCAGCAGTCGAACTCAAAGGGTATACACCGCAAGAGCGTATAGGTTTGGCAGTATATCAATATGGGCTTGCAAACGGTGTGTTATTGCGTCCGCTAGGACATATAATCTACTTTATGCCTCCGTATGTGATAACGGAGGAGGAGATCGATACGATGATGGATGTCGCTTATGACGGTATTGCATCCCTTCTTAAGCATTAGAAAAGCAGTTACTTTCTAAAGAGTCTACCAAGCAATCCCCGGTTCTTCCGGTGAAGTCGTTCATAGTGCGGGATCGCTCTTTGAATTCCCAAGGACATCGCTTCTTTATAAAGTCTTTCTGCCTCTTTCAGGTCTTTTTCCGTACTGATACCGTACTCATAGAGCTGGGCAAGGTCACAGATCGCCTCAGGATAGGATGACTCTACCGCCAGTGAATAGAAATGTTTAAAGGCAGCGTCGGTATTTTTTTGTAGGATATCCCCTTTAAAAAGAGCACGCGCAAGCATGAACTGGGCAAAAAGAGAGTGTGTTGCACCACTAATAAGAAGAAGCTGTACCGCTTCGGCGATCTTTCCTTCTTTGGTACGTTTTTGAATATATACCATCATCTCTTCGATCTCAGACTCACTGTAGCCGAGTTTTCTGATCTTTAAAAGCCATGCTTTTGCGGAAGGATAGAGCTTAGAAGTAGGCTCTATTGGAGGATATTGCTCCTTAAGATCCTCATATTTTTGGTCAATATAGGTGATCGCTTCATATTCCGAGGCACTCTCCGGTCTTTCGTTTCTATTTTGCTTAGGAGCAGTATCGGTAGGGTCAACTTCCGGCACGACCTGTTTTACGGGAGGAAGATCATTGTGCGTATCATTCTCTTTGACGGTAGAGAGATCCTGAACTGGAGGCAACTCCTGAAAGAACGAATCGTCCTTATCAATGACTTCTGTATAATCATACCGTGTAGGTTCCTGTTGTTCAAAGAAATCATCTTTCTCTAGCTGTGTGTGGCTGATATTGATATTCTCTTTTAGAATATCGTCCCCCTTGAGATTAAGGAGAGTATCGAAGTCGATCTCCTCTTTTTGCGGGAAGGATTCACTTTTTTGCTCTTTGAAGGTGTTCAGATCGAGGATCTCCTCGACCTTTTCCTCTTTTTCCTCTTCCGGAACGATAAAAAGGTCGAACTCTTCAATGATCGCTTCTTCCTCTTCTTGGGTTAGAATATCATCTTGAACGGTTCGCTGGATCACCTCCTCGGGTGCATTCTCAATATAGTCACTGATAAGTGCTTGTGTTTGTGCATAGTTCTCTTGACGAAGCCCCTTGAGTATCTCTTGGATATTCTCATCACTTTTAAGAGGTGCGAGTTTCAGTGTTTGAAGCTGAATGGTCTCCATATCACCGATAGAGATGGCCAAATTGATGATCTGTAAACGTTTTTTGGTCTGATTCATATCTTCTTCCTGCGTTCTTATAGCCTATTAGTATAGCAAAACTATGCTTGTGTTAGAGGTTTGCGCTTAAAGCAAGAAGACGGCATGAGTTCTCCAATACGGCGATCTTTTTTGCCATTTCGGTAATGTCCCTGTCGTAGGCGATCAGACCAAAGCCCTTGATAAGTAGAAGGTGGCTTTCATGTTGCTGGAAAAAGCGTGATATCTCATAAGGTGCACGTTCGATCCAGTCATCGAAATGATGAGGATCATAGATGACTACCTCTCCTAGAACACGCATACCGTAGTAGTCTTGTGGTGAAACCTTTCCATGTTTCAACGAGTATGCCGTCGCATAAGGGGGCATGGTGTAACAGACATATTTGGCATTGGGAATATTTTCATAGATATGCTCATGGATATGGACATCCCCTGTGGCCAGACTCCACCGGTAGTCACGCTTTTGACAATCCAGCCGTACCAGTGAACTTTCGGTCACTTCGTTAAGGATCGTATCTTTGGAGTTGATGATAAATCCGTTATTACTGATACGTGCGGAGATAGAACCGTGATAGACACCGAAAAAGTTCTTTTCGAAGAGAGAGTGTGAGATGTGTTGAATATCTTCTATTAGATGTTTATCCATAGTGTACGAAACCTTTGTTAGGATTATTTGGGTATTATAACGGGTAAATTAAGAATTAAGAATTAAAAATTAAAAACAAAAGAGGGAAAATCGTGGAGAGTCCGCATATACCGGTATTGCTCGAAGAGGTACTGGAGAGTTTCAAAGATGTCCCCGAGGGATATTTTGTCGACTGTACGCTCGGCTATGCCGGTCACAGCAGTGAAGTGCTCGCCCGGTATGGCCATTTGAAACATATCGGTATTGACAGAGATGAAGAGGCATTGGCCTTTTCCAAGAAGAGGCTTGAACCTTTTGCCGATAGAAGTACCCTTTACAAAGGAACTTTCGCAACGGTACTCCCTACGCTTCAAGAAGCTCCTGTTACAGCACTTTTGGCAGACTTCGGAGTTTCCTCTTTACAGCTTGACAAAAAAGAGCGTGGTTTCTCTTTTGAGTCCGAGACACTCGATATGCGTATGGATGCTACAGCTCCGCTGAGTGCCTATGAAGTTGTCAATACCTACCCCAAAGAGAAGCTGGAGTATATCTTCGATGTTTACGGAGAGGTACGCTCTTATAGAAAACTGGCTTCAGCGATCGTTAATGCCCGTGCCAAAGAACCTATAAAAAGTGCCAAAGCGCTTAGTGAGATCATTAAGCAGGTCATCCCCTCCGGAGGCAAGATCCATCCGGCGACCCTCCCTTTTCAGGCGATCCGTATCGAGGTGAACAATGAACTCGGAGAGATCGAGGGGTTGCTTGATGCGTTGGAGGCGAAACACTATCCCGGAGAGGTCGTCTCCCTTATTACCTTTCACTCCCTTGAGGATAGGCTGGTCAAGAACCGCTTTAAGAAGTGGGCGACCGAATGTATCTGTGATCCGCAAGCGATACGTTGTACATGCGGAAAGAACCATGCTATGGGTAAACCGCTTGTACGAAAGCCCATCACCGCTTCAAAGGAGGAGTTAAAGCTCAACCCGAGAAGCCGCTCGGCAAAACTTAGAAGTTTCCGCTTTAAAGGGTAGCGATGAGGGGAAATACCAAAAAGAAGAAAGCACCTAACGGTATTACGTTCGGCATGGTCAGTGTGATCGTTATGGCAATGGGGATCGTACTTATCCTGACCATGATCAAGATCTATTTGAGCAATCAGATATACTATGAGAGCAAAAAGGTCAACAAGATACAGCGTCAGGTCGAAGCGCTAAAAGCTGAGAGACAGATACTTCAGCAAAATGTCGAAGCACTCAAATTCCGAAGTAATGTAACCGATACGATCTTTATGATCGAGGAGTAGCGATAGGCTATTGGTCAACAGAGTGATCGCATTGATAGTTATCTCTTTGTTGTGGCATATACCGGTTAAGTTGTAGTTGTGCTACTGAAAGATAGGGGCTAGAAGAGAGATATCTGTTTATCGTATTGGTCTCATATATGAATTTTTGAAGGTAGTACCTACTTAACACCTCTGTTGCTTGTGTATCTTTTAAAAGTTTTTCCGGTTCGATAGCAAAAGGAGTACACTCTCCGTAGTAGTTGACACTCTCCCCTATCTGTTCGAAATACGCATGTTGTCTGCGAAGCAGGCGTGCAAGGGTCTGTTCCATAATAGCATAGATCATCTTTAACGGGTAGATTTGTGCAGTGATCCGTGTGCCTATCATCAGAAGTAGTGAGAGGTGAGTTCTGACCCAAAGTGCAGATCTTTTCGAGTGCAAAGGAAGGCCTCTACTAAGTGCAAAGCGAGATATCTCACATACGGGTAGCAGTGACGGGTCTCTTTGAATATGGGTATAGTGTTCCATCGGTAAGGTTTGTATGGGGGTTTTGCAATTAATATAAAAAACCCTAATAGTACCTACATACCGTTGGGTTTGCTGATGTTGAATAAGAAAAATAAATGATTGTTCATCGCTTTTATCCCATGCGAACTGCTCTTCATCTTCAATTGTTGCAAAGTTACGGTATTTGCTAAGAAGTACCTCTTTACGTAAGCTTTTAACCGCATCGAACTCTTCAGGCTCTGTAGCCAATATGAGCCGATATTCTTTTGTTAGCAGATCAAAAGCGGTAGAGTCGAGCAAAATAAATCCTTTTTTAGTCGGAAAGAAGATGAATTTAAAATAAATTGTGTAGAATTATAGTTGAAATATTATAAAAACTTATTGATGTGGAAAAAGAGAGGTGCAGTGTGTTAAGTTGGAGAGGGGTACTGTTATCATTATTATTGTTTACATCAATTCTCAATGCAGAAAATATTGACCAGCTTTTAAGTGAATATAACCAAAATAATGATCTAAGTCGTCAGACGATCGATGAGAATAAAGGACACTTGGTACTCTTTACCCGAGAAAAGCTTGAGCGGATGCATGCTAAAACGCTAAAAGATGTGATGAAGTACACGCCGATCATCTACTATCATGAAAGTAGATATGCACTGCCTGACCCATTGACTTCCGGTATTTTCGAACCTTATCGCAGTAATTTCATCAGAATTTTTATCGATGGAGTGGAAATAACGCAAGGATGGTTAGGAAGCGGTGTTGTGCTGTATGGTGATATGAATATCAATTTTGCCGACCATATTGAGTTTTACTATATGACCCCCTCTTTTGATACATCGGTAGAGCCGGCATATTTGACGATATTTATCTACTCTAAAACTCCGGAACGGGACAGTGGTGTCTCCTTAGACCTGATGGCGGGGAGCAGGGGCTATAATGTAGAGAGTTTCAATTATGGAAAAGAGCATAACAATGTTTCATATATGCTCAATGTCTCCCATACTTTGGAGGAGCGGGAACGTGTCGATAATGGTACGGATGATCCACTCAAACGTGATTTTGAAAGAGTTCAGGTCTTTGGGTATATAAAGAATGAAAAACACTCTTTTCATCTTCAAATCATGCAAAAAAACACGGATGCACTTGCCGGTTTGAGTTTTGATGCCACACCTCTAACATCAGAGATCGATTATCAGAACATACATATGGACTATCAGACTAAATTGAATGCATACTGGAAAGCACAGTTTTCCTATGATCAACTAACAACAGATACGCTTATGGTAGATGATGAGTCGCTACTGTATGTCGGTAGTCTATTTGGTAACAGCTATTCGGGAAGCAGTAAGAACAGTACCTATAGTGCCGAGTTGACCTATATTAATCAATTTGGAAAGCATCGTGTAACAGGAGGCGTAAAAGAGCGGATAAAAGTTTTGGATTCGTTTAAAGAGGATGGTGTCGGTGAAATTCCCAAAGTATTCGACAAAGAGGCGATATTCTCACTTTTTCTACAGGACCAATATGCACTTTCCCAACGTGAACTGTTAAGTCTGGGCATAGAGTATAGCTATATTGACCGTAACAAAGGAGTCTCCTCTGATGATCTACTGCAGTTACGGATTGGCTACCTGTACCATGGCGACAAATGGCGTTATAAAGCCTACCTGTATCAGTCAATGTTTGCACTTGATCCTTTCTCTTATAGTCTCGATCTCTCGTGTACAAAAAATGTGGATACTGATTATAATCGTGTACAGACAACCTATGGTATTACCCAAGAGTTACGTTATAAAGAGAAAAAACATGATCTTGCACTGATGTTTTATCTGCTAAAGGATCAAGATGGGCTCTTGGTCAACAGTAAGGATGAAGATACCAAGTATCTCTCAACAGTATTGCAGTACGGATATATGTTCGATCTAAAAAATAGAATGGATATACAGTTGTATTATGCACACTATTCAGATATATTCGAACTAAGTTCACTTGATGATTATAGCGGTTATATATCATTGATGAACGCCTATGGCACGTTTGAGTTCTATAATGCGGTCGTATGGCATCAAAACAGTGTAGATAATAAAAACTACTTCGATCTGACATCCTCTGTCTCTTGGAATATCAGTGAAGATCTTACCTTTACTATCAGAGGTGAAAATATACTGGATAAAGCGAAAGAAACGAATCTGTACCGTATGGATCCTGAAACCGGAGAGATGATGGTACCGCTTAAGGTATCTCCTGTAGATAGACGTATCGTTTTTGAGCTGGAGTATCAACTATGAAAAAGATACTAGTACTTCTTGTCTTGCTTTACGGACATCTTTTTGCTTTGGAGAAAGGAAGTACACTCAAAATCTATCATGAGATATTCATGTCTGCTCTGCATAAAGAGAAGATAAAGGTCTACACAAGTGCGAAAGAGTTAAAAGAAGTATTTAGAACCTCTCATAAGATCATATTGGTAAATACCCCCGACCTGGCGGATATTGTGGTGGTAGATACGGATAGAAGTTATCAGGATATATTAAAACAGATGGATATACGGCAACAGAAGAAAATCCCTTTTTTTGCAACGCACTATCAGGTTCTTGCCGCATATGATAATGTGATAGGTGCTCTTTACTGGAAGAAGGGGCGTTCTCAGCTTCTTTTTGTAAAGCCTAGGCTTGAACGCTTCGGTATCACACTCTCTTCTGAGTATAAACCTTTTATTGTGGATGAATTATGAAGTTGAGATACATAAACAAGTATATTCTTCTTATTTTGTTATTACTGCTTAGTTTTGGCGTCTATATGCAGTGGAGTGTCTCGGAGAGTACCCGTCAGTTAAAGAACGATGAGATAGAAAAGTCCAAACAGTATGCGGCTAACATTGCAGCGTGGATCATGAAAAAGAGTAAAGGAGAGATCGAGTCTACGCTTAGATCCGACCCAACGCTTCAAAAAGAGCTTAGTGAGATGCTTGAGACTTTTGTTATTCCCAAGTATGCATATATTTTTCTACTCAAACAAACCCCTAAAGGACATTACCGTTTTTTACTCGATGGTTCCAAAGCCGAAGAGAAAGAGCGTTTTGGAACACTTTTTTTCCCTCAAAACAAGCAGTTTGACGAGGTCTATAAGCGTGGTCAAGTAAAGATCATCAAGCAAGAGGATGATGTAAAGGGGGTATGGCTTTCGCTCTTATATCCTTTACGCAAAGAGAATAGAACACAAGCCCTTTTGGTACTGGATCTTTCAAAGTGGTACGGAAAGAGTCTTGAGTCATATAATTCACCGCTACAGAGCCTACTGTGGTTAATGCAGATATTTTTACTCTTTAGTTTTATATTCCTCTCCGTTATTTTTTATCGATATTATCAGTTTAGAAAAAGTATATTGACCGATCGATTGACCGGTGCACAAACGAAGCGATATCTTGAAGAGTTTTTCTTAAGTCGTAAAATGCATGATTATCATGCTTTGATCGTTGATATAGACGAATTTAAAGAGGTAAATCGGAATTTTGGATATGAAAGTGGAGATGAAGTATTAAAAGAGTTCGTCAGAACTTTGGCGCAACAACTTCCCAAAGAGAGTGTGATCATCCGTACGGGGGGTGCGGAGTTCAGTCTGTTCTTCCCTAAACAATACACTTTGGAAGAGATTGCTCAAAAGCTTTTTATCCATATGCGTCAAAAACGTTATCTTGTTAAGAACCATGTGATCCAAATGAATATTTCTATTACCGGAATGGAGATCCCTCCTGAGACAAAAGATATTCAGCATGTATTACGGATATTGGATGAGGAGATGCTCAAGGTCAAAAGTCAAGGGAAGAACAGTATCGCTTTAGTGGATCTACAGAGTGATCAAGAGATAAAGTACAGACAGATCGACTATATTAAAAGGGCTCTGGAAGAGGAGCGTTTGGTCTGTTTGTATCAGCCGATCTTCAAAACAAAGACAGGAGAGATCAAAAAGTATGAAGTTTTGGTACGCCTTGTTGACGAAGAGGACACTTCTGTTCTGATCCCTCCGGGACGTTTCCTGTCTGCGATCAAAGGAACAAGTTATTATATCAAGATGAGCAAACTGGTGCTAAGTCAGGTATTTAGGGTACTTGAAGCTTATCCTGATATCGAACTTTCCGTTAATTTGGATCTTGATGATCTGCACAATATGGATATGATGCAGATGATCATGGATTACCTCTCTAAAAACCGTGCTTATGCCGGACGTTTGACATTTGAGATCCTTGAAGAGAATGAGATCAGAGATTATAGTAGAGCGAACTTTATCTTTACGCAGCTTAAAGCATATGGATCCAAGATCGCTATTGATGACTTTGGTAGCGGATACTCTAACTACAATTATTTGATACAGCTTGATATTGATATTTTAAAAATTGATGGAAGCTTGATCAAAGAGTTGCGTACAACACCCAAAAGAGCAGAGGTTGTGATCTCTTCGATCAAACTATTGGCAGAAACTTTCGGCTATGAACTGGTTGCGGAGTTTGTTGCCAATGAAACGGTCTACGAAGCGGTCAAAGCACTGGAAATAGATTACGTACAAGGGCATTACCTTGGTGAACCCAAGCCTATTGAGGCGTATTTGGAACAAACCAATTTGTATTAAACCAATTTGGTTATAATTATTCGCTTTTAAACAATAAGAAGGATATAGACCGATGAACCTATTTGATGATGATGATTTTATGAGCAGTTCTCCGAAAGAGAGCTACTTCTCAATTGCGCGTACAGCGAACCAGAACATTGTAGAGATGGAGCTTGAGAAGATGCTTAGACGTTTGGCGGTTGCCGAGAAGATGCTAGAAGAGAAAGGGCTTGAGGAAGAGTATGAAGCCAATATCAAAGGGTGGGTGATCGATAAGGATGTCGATGCACGCGTTGATTCTCTCTTTATTGAGCTGATGGGAAGTATCGTAACACAGTGTGAATAGGTGGTAGAGAGATGTTGAGTGCAGTTGAGAGAAAGATAGAACAGTTCGTCATTGAGTTGGATGATAAAGAGGTACGTTCACTTTATGCAAAGCTTCCTGTAGGGAAACGCTTAAGGGCGAAACTGATCCTTCGTATTGCAGGGAGTTCTCTTCCTGTAGTCAAAACGGCTGCGATCGTAGAGATGATCCATGCGGCAAGTCTGTTGCATGATGACGTGATCGATGATGCCTATATGCGTCGCAACAAACCTTCACTAAATGCACTCTACGGAAATAAAACAGCGATCATGCTGGGAGACATTCTCTATTCTAAAGGCTTCTTCGAGCTGAACAACATCTCACTTGATGTTGCAAAACTGATCTCCAATGCCGTTACCCAGCTAAGCCTTGGAGAGTTGAAAGATGTTTCTTTGTCAAAAGCGTTCAACCCTGACAAAGATGCCTATATGAAGATGATCTACCAAAAGACGGCATCACTGATCGAAGCGAGTGCCGGTGCCGCTGCGCTGTTGGCAGGTAAACCCAAAGTAGTGTTCATGACCTATGGGCGTAATCTCGGGCTTGCATTTCAAATGATCGATGATCTTTTGGATATCACGCAAGATAGCGCTACCCTTGGAAAACCGGCAATGCATGACTTTGTCGAAGGGAAAACGACCCTTCCGTACATCTATCTGTATGAAGTGTTGGACGCATCTGGCAAAGAGAAGCTTCGCAGTATGCATGGGAGAGTGTTGCGTGATGAAGAGCTCAACTGGCTTAAAGCTTCGTTCGAGACCCATCAGATCCTTGTCAAGTGCTATGCACAGGCAACAGAGCTTATCGATGAAGCGGTTGAGTTGATGAACGCACAAGGTGAGGAAGCTCTTAGTGAGATCGCGATGGAAATGATCGACAGGGAGTTTTAATGTACTATCAGGTCGTAAGCTTTTCGCATAAAAATTGTGAGTTGGCGACACGGGAGAAGCTGGCATTCTCCAATGATGACGAGAAGAAGCTCTTCCTTGACCAATTGATCCATTTTGAGTTTATACACGAAGCCTTTGTCATCTCTACATGTAACCGTGTAGAAGTGGTATTGGCTACACGTGATAATTTCGCCAGTTTTCATGCCGTCTTGGGTTTGATGAGCCAGAAGAGCAACTTGAACTTCTATGAGCTCAAGAGCGTAGCGAAACGCTATGATGATGAAGAGGCGATCGAGCATATCTTCTCGGTCGTCTCCTCGTTGGACTCACTGGTGATCGGAGAATCTCAGATCACAGGACAGGTTAAAGATGCATTCAAGTTCTCGTTCCAGAACGGTACGGCAGGACGCAAGCTCAACCGTGTGATCTCCTATGCGGTCAAGTGTGCGGCCGAGGTACGCAATGCGACCAATATCTCCCAAAACCCTATCTCTATCGCATCCGTAGCGGTTGCGCAAGCACATAAGATACTGGGTGATGATATCCAGGGAATGAAGGGGATTGTTGTAGGTGCGGGAGAGATGGGTGTGTTAGCGGCCAAACATCTGCTAAGAGTAGGGTGTGATGTGGTATTGATCGGTCGTGATATGGAAAAGGTAGAGAAGGTTGCATTGGAACTGGGAGAGAATGTCTCAGCGGATAGTGTAAAGAACCTATCTAAATATCTCAACCGTTACAGGCTGCTCTTTTCGGCAACCTCCTCACCCGAGCCTGTTATTACCCAATCGATGATCGAGAATGAGACCCTGCCTCGCTATTGGTTCGATATGGCGATCCCCAGGGATATCGCCGATATGGATCTTCCAAAGTTGCAACTCTTCCGTATCGATGATCTGCGTTCGATCTCCAATGAGAACCATGCGATGCGACAGGAACAGGCGATCCGTGCACAAGAGATCGTCAAGCGTTATACGGAGGAGTTCTACGCATGGCTTAGAGCGCTCTCGATCGAACCTGTGATCAAGCAGATGCGTCTGAATGTTGAAGAGGCGATCGAAGCGGAGTTGACACGTGCGATCAAGAAAGGTTTCGTCCCACACGATCATGAAGCCAATATGCGTAAAATGGCTAAACAGATGTTCAACCGTTTCTTGCATGATCCGACACGGAACCTAAGACGCTCCTCTACCGAAAAGGAGAGTGCGAACTGCATAGAAGCAGTCAAAAAGATGTTCGATATCGATACGGAACATATCGATGCCAAGCAGTATAAGAATGACCACCATACCAAAGGATATAACGCGTGAGATTTTCAAGACTATTAGTACCGACAACCAAAGAGACACCCAACGATGCGACATTGGCAAGTCATATCTTTCTCATTAGAGGCGGATTCATTCAGTCCGTAAGCGGAAGTGGACTCTATAACTTCCTGCCATTGGGTAAAAGGGTGCTTGATAAGGTCAAGCATGTCGTCAAAGACGAGCTCGATAAAGCCGGATGCCAAGAGGTAAGTCTTTCGTTCGTAACCCCTGCATCACTGTGGGAAGAGAGCGGACGTTATGAAAAGTACGGTAAAGAGCTGCTTCGATTTAAAGACAGAAAAGATAACGAGTTCGTTCTAGGGCCTACGCATGAAGAGATGATGGTCAACCTCGTAAGACAAAGCGTCAAGAGCTATAAGCAACTACCGCTCAATCTCTACCAGATCAATCTTAAGTTTCGTGATGAGATCAGACCGCGTTTCGGTTTGATGAGAGGACGCGAGTTCTTGATGAAGGATGGCTACAGTTTCCATACTACCGAAGAGGATATGAAACGTGAATTTGCACTGATGGAGGAGACATATAAGAAGATCTTTACCCGTCTAGGGCTGGAGTTCAGGGTCGTAGAGGCTGATTCGGGAGCGATCGGAGGAAGTGGGAGTAAGGAGTTCATGGTATTGGCAGATAGTGGGGAAGATACCATTGTCGTATGTGATGCGTGTGAGTACGGTGCCAATATCGAAGCGGCGGTTCGTCAAGAGAAGCCGTGCGAGGCGTCGGTACCAACATTGGCACAAGAGAAGGTTCATACGCCCGATATAACCACAATGGAAGCACTGAGCGCATTTTTTAATGTCGACCCTTACTATTTTGTTAAAACGGTTGCAATGAAAGCACTTTATGATGAAGGGAAAACACAGATCGTTCTCTTCGCACTTAGAGGTTCGGATGAACTGCAAGAGGTTAAAGCGTGTAATGCCGTCGATGCGAACGACCTTGTAGAGGCAACGGAAGAGGAGTTGGCTGAGGTTGGATTGGTTGCCGGGTACATGAGCCCGTTGAACGCGCCCGAAGGGGTTCGTGTCGTATTGGATGAGAATCTTAAAGGGGCTGTGGAGATGATCTGCGGTGCCAATGAAGAGGGGTATCATCTTACGGGTCAGAAGCTAGAGGATACCGATATGGACCATGCGGACCTTGTAGCGGTACAAGAGGGGGATCTCTGTGCATGCTGTGGTGCGCCTTTGCGTTATACCAAAGGAATTGAGGCGGGGCACATCTTCCAGCTTGGCACACAATATTCCGAGCCGCTTGGCGCAACTTTTCTCGATGAGAACGGTAAGTCCCAGCCGATGGTCATGGGAACGTACGGTATCGGGGTGAGTCGTCTGCTTGCGGCGATCATCGAGCAGAACCATGATGAAAAAGGGTGTATCTGGACCAAGGAGTCCGCACCGTTCGCACTCTATATCATGGTATCGAACATTAAAGATGACACACAGCTTGATTTTGGAGAAAAACTTTATACTCAGGCACAAGAAGCGGGGATCGATGTGGTCTTTGACGATAGAAAAGACCGCTTTGGAGCGAAGATGAAAGATTACGAGCTTATCGGTATTCCACATGCAGTGATCATCGGGAAGAAGCTTGCTGAGGGTAAGGTCGAGTTCGTAACCCGTAAAGGGATGGAGAAAGAGGAGGTGGATGCCGATGCCATCTTCGATATTGTGAAAGAGCGACTATGTTCATCATCATCCTGATCCCTTATCTCTTCCTTGAGACCTACATCTCGCTTCATATGCTTGAGAGTATCGGTGCCTTTTGGGCAACGATATGGACATTTGCTACGATGATCCTCGGATCGGCACTTTTAAAGAACTCCCCCTATACGATCTTTGGTAATATGAATGCTTTGCAACGAGGAAAATTGGATATCCGTAAATTTCAGGATGCAACCACTTCCTACCTATTGGGCGCACTTCTTCTGATCGTTCCGGGCGTACTTAGTGATTTTATGGGGGTTGCGGCACTGTTTTACACGGTTTATTTACAATTTGTCGCTAAAATAACACCTGAGAAACCGAATCAATATACAACTACCAAAGGAGACGAAGATGTCATTGATGTCGAGATTATTGACGAGCACATTGATCGCAACGATCGCATTGAGCGCCGCTAATGTGCTGGAGAATAAACAGCTTGTAAAGTATGTAAAAAGAAATATCATTAAAAACCCTCAAGTAAAGGTCAATGGTGTAACACTGGTTGAATCAAAGACCCATAAAGACCTTCCAGGATGGACTGTGCTTTTAACAACAATGGACGTTACGTATAAAAAAAGAGATGTGCATATTCCTGAGATCATGTTCGTCAAAGATGGTCTGGTCACCGGGCACTTGGTGAACTTGAAGAACGGGCATGACTACAGAGATGATATCAAGCCTACAGTACCTCAAAGCATGTATGATGATGCCCATCTCTTATACGGGAATAAGGATGCCAAGCATAAGATCATCGTATTCTCCGATCCGATGTGTCCATTCTGCCAAGAGGTCGTTCCCGATATCATGAAAGCGGCAAAAGAGCATCCTGACAAGATAGCACTCTATTACTATCATGTTCCGTTGAAAAGGATCCACCCTGTTTCCAACACACTGACAAAAGTCATGTACCTTGCCCAAAAAGAGGGGAAGAAGGATGTTCTTGAAAAGATGTACACATTAAAGATCAATCCAAGAGAAACGGATGTCAAAAAGATCCTTCCTGCAGTAAAACGCCATACAGGATTCAGTGTAACAGAGAAACAGCTGAATGCACAAGAGGTCAAAGATGCAATGAAAGCGGATGAAGATACTGCCGGACGTATGATGGTGAGCGGTACACCGACTGTCTATATTGACGGTGAGTGGGATAAAATGAGAGATGGTTACAAGAAACTCATAAAGTAAGTTTCTTGGATAACTAATGTTCGTATGCGGTGCTATTGCACCGCTTTTTTACTATTCTTGTTTTCTTGAAAGCGGGAATTATAGAGCGTTCTTTTCTTTTTGGTTTGAACAACAAGCCAAAGAGAAGTGAATTTTAAAGGGGATCTTTTGGAAACATTGGTCATAGCAACACGTGCGAGTAATCTTGCCTTATGGCAGGCATATCATATTAAAGAGCGGATAGAGACGACCTTTCCCGATGTCAAGGTAGAGCTTAATGAGATCACATCAAAGGGTGACAAGATATTGGACAGGCCGTTGGCACTTGTCGGTGGGAAAGGGCACTTTACCAAAGAGCTTGAAGATGAAATGCTTGCAGGTAATGCCGATATGGCGGTACATTCGCTCAAAGATGTTCCGACCTATATTCCAGAAGGCTTGGAACTGTGCGCTATTACTGAGCGTCAAGACCAGAGCGACGTCTTTCTTTCGCATACATATAAGAGCCTGAACGATCTTCCGGAGGGTGCGGTCGTAGGAACCACCTCTCTGCGCCGCCGTATGCAACTGCTTGAAAAACGTCCGGACCTGAAGGTCAAAGACCTTCGTGGAAATGTCAATACCCGTTTGCGTAAGCTTAAAGAGGGACAGTACGATGCGATCATCCTTGCCTATATCGGTCTGTATAGACTCGATCTGCTTAAGGATATTCCCTATGTAGAGAAACTCGATTTCTTTATCCCTCCGATGGGACAGGCGGCACTGGGTATCGAGATCGTCTCTAGCAATGCGCGCATCAGAGAGATCGCAATGAGTTTGAACCATGAAGAGACATTCATCTGTACGCGTGTCGAGCGTGACTTCATCTCGGTCATCGGAGCAGGGTGTTCCGCACCCGTAGCGGTCAATGCCGTTATGGTCGAGGAGGATGGCAAGAAGAAGATCTCCGTACGTGCGATGATCGGATATCCTGATGGAACGCATATCTTGCATGAATCTTTAACCTCGCCTTTGGATGAAGCGGATATCGTTGGGAATCTCTTGGCGCAGAAGATGATCGAAAAAGGGGCGCTCGATCTACTGGAAGAGGCGGAGAAGATCGCCTTTAAAGATGAGATGCCCGAACGTCTTTAACTATACTTTCGAAGAGGCTTTAGTGACCTCTTCTGCTTTTCTATACAAAAAAACAAAAAATGTAACTAAGGTTGCATAGACTTCTCTCGTGACTCCGATATAATTCCCATGGTTATACATATTTTATTTAAAGGAGTCAGCAATGACACTTGTCAGTCGTCTTTTTGATCAAGAGACATTAAAAAAATTCAGTACACATACGATCGTAGCAGGTTTTCTTATGCTGATCGTCGGCGTGTTGGGCATGACAGCTCCCTCATTGATGTCGATCGTGGTAGTGACGTTACTGGGATGGATGTTCATCTCCAGTGCGGTCATTCAAGGGTATATTACCTATAAGAGCTATAAAGGCTCATTCAGCGCATGGTTAAAACCGGTACTCTCCTTAATTACGGGAATGCTCTTTTTTATCTTCCCTGTAGAGGGTGTTGCCGTTGCAGCGGTAATGCTTGCAGCATACCTGATGGTAGATGCCTTTTCAAGTTTTGGTTTTGCTTTTGAGTATAAACCCAATAAAGGGTGGTGGATACATCTTATCAATGCAACGATCTCTGTGGTACTTGCCGTTTTGATCATGACAGGATGGCCTGTTAGCTCACTTTACTGGGTAGGGCTTTATGCTGCGATCAGTCTCTTCTTTGACGGTGTAGCACTCATCTCTATGGGTGCTGCGGCAAAGAAGCTCTCTAGCGAAAAGAAGTAAACGACCTACTAGAAGGGCAAAAGAAAACCTTTGCCCTTCCCCTCTCCTATTTTACGCTTCCCTTATTGTAACAGATACGTTCTCCTTATAGACTTTTGGTTATAATCTTTCCTATTAAACTCTTACAAAAGGTAAGCAATGGAAGATGTGATAGCATGGCTTAAGGCCAATGGTAATTTAAAGGTCATCGATGAACCGCTAGATGTAGAACTGGAGATCCCTCATGTTGCCTATATCGAGGTGAAAAAAGAGGATTCCCGTCCTATTCTCTTTACTAAACCGGTCAACAAAGCCAAGGGTATCGAGTATGATATGCCCGTATTGATGAATATCTTTGCCAACAAAGAGATCACCCAGAAGATCTTTGGCAGACATCCCGATGAGGTAGCCGAAGGTATTGATGAACTGTTGAAGCTCAAGCCGCCCAAAGCTTTTGTCGATAAACTCAAAATGATCCCTAAACTCTTCAAGCTTAAAAATGTCTTTCCTAAACGATTGGACTTTAAAGGGGAGTGTCAGGAGGTCGTCATTCCCAAAGAAGAGGTCGATCTGGACAAACTGCCTATTTTGAAGACATGGGAAGAGGACGGCGGGCCGTTCATTACGATGGGGCAGGTCTATACGCAGAGTCTTGACGGGAGTATGCAAAACTTGGGGATGTACCGTTTGCAGCAGTATGACAAGAACCGTTTGGGGATGCACTGGCAAATACACAAAGATGCGTCACACTTCTTCGACCAGTATCAAAGGGCCGGTAAGAAGATGCCTGTTACCGTTGCTATCGGCGGTGATCCACTCTACATTTGGTGTGGACAGGCACCGATGCCGCACGGGATGTTCGAGATGCTGCTTTACGGTTTCGTGCGCAACAAGAACGCCCAGCTTGTGAAATCTATGACGAACGATATCTACATTCCTAGAGATGTGGATATTGTCATCGAAGGTTTCGTCGATCCCCAGATGATGGAGATCGAAGGGCCGTTCGGGGACCATACGGGTTACTATACGCTCAAAGAGCCGTTCCCCGTAATGGAGGTGGAGACCGTTACGATGAAAAAAGAGCCGGTCTTTGCTGCAACGGTGGTAGGTAAACCGCCACTGGAAGATAAATACATGGGGTGGGCGACCGAGCGTGTATTCCTGCCGATGCTTAAACCGATGGCTCCGGATCTCATTGACTACAATATGCCTGAGAACGGGGTGTTCCACAACCTGATACTGGCAAAGATGAAAACCCTCTACAAAGGACATGCCCAGCAGTTCATGCATGCATTCTGGGGTGTGGGGCAGATGAGTTTCGTCAAACATGCGATATTCGTAGGAGAAGATGCCCCTGATCTGGAAGATTTCGAAGCCTTGAGCGAACATATCCTTAATCGCCTCAGTCTCGATAAGATACTGATCACCCAAGGGATCGTCGATCATCTCGACCACTCTTCCGACGAGCAGTTCGTAGGTGGCAAGTTGGGTGTCGATGCGACAGGTGACGAGGTAAGCGAAGGGGTGGAGTCACCGCTTGACGATGCCTCACTGTTAGCGAAGATGCGAGAGATCCAACCGCGCGTCAAAGCCCTTAAACAGTATATGACCCACACGAAGAACCCGGTGTGTATCATTGCCGTAGAGAAGAAGAAGTCACAGCAAAAACTTATCAAGAAACTTGCGGTACTTAAAGCGCATATCAAAGTACTCATCATCGTCGATATGGCGAACAACGATCTGGAAGATCCTTATATGCTTGTATGGCGTACGGTCAACAATATCGATGCGACACGCGATGTGAAACTTAAGCCTTTTATTGCAATTGATGCGACCAATAAAAGTGAGGTTGACGGCTTTGAGAGAGAGTGGCCGGGCGATACTTTCTGTACCAAAGCGGTACTCGATAGCCTTCAGGAGAGGGGGTTTATCGATATTGATGAGCAATTTATCAAAAGGTTCGGCTTATTGCCGTTTAATTAAGAGGTAACTTATCTTATTTGGCTATAATTCATAAACAATAAAAATTATTATTTAAAGGAAATATATGTTGGTAACCAAAAAAGCACCGGATTTCACAGCAACAGCAGTACTTGCAAACGGACAGATCGTTGAGGATTTCAATCTCTATCAGAACTTTGGAGAAAAAGGAACAGTCGTATTCTTCTATCCACTAGACTTCACATTCGTATGCCCGTCTGAGATCATCGCGTTCTCTCACAGATACAACGAGTTCCAAGAGAGAGGCGTGAACGTTATCGGTGTATCCGTAGACAGCCAGTTCTCACACTTTGCATGGAGAGAGACTCCGGTAGAAAAAGGTGGTATCGGTGCGATCAATTTCCCACTCGTTGCAGACCTTACAAAGCAGATTTCAAGAGATTTCGACGTACTTCTTGACGAGTCCGTAGCGCTTAGAGGTTCGTTCCTTATCGATACTGACGGAACGGTAAGACACGCAGTCATCAATGACCTTCCACTTGGAAGAAACGTAGATGAGATGCTTAGAATGATCGATGCGATGCAGTTTACGAACGAGCACGGTGAAGTATGTCCTGCAGGTTGGCAAAAAGGTGATGAAGCAATGAAGCCTGATGCAGAGGGTGTTGCAGAGTACCTTGCAAAACACGCTGAAGAGCTCTAATTATAATGAAAGAGAGAAAAAACCTTTCTCTCTTTCTATTCTTTAATGTATAGCTAAGTATACTACGGTATTTTTAGTTATAGAGTCTCTGATAAGAGAAAAAGGACAACAATGACAGACTATGCTACACTCCTTAAGGAGAGTGACCTTAAAGCGACTTTTCAGCGCATGAATATTTTAAGTGTTATCGATGAGTACGGACATATGTCCGTTGATGATATCTATGCGGAAGTGATTAAAGTACACCCATCTCTCTCTTTGGCAACGATCTACAAGAACATTATTTTGATGGTTGAGAAGGGTGTGGTCGTTGAGGTACCGATCGTAGGACGTAAGTCGAAGTACGAATTGGCAAAAGCCGATCATATGCATTTGGTATGTACGGAATGTGGAATGGTCGAAGATAAGCAGTGTGTCGATGAAGCGGATGCTGTTTTTGAGAGTTTGACGCAAGAAGAGCAGTTCAAGCTCAATAAGCGTCAGGTGAACCTATACGGTATCTGTGCCTCATGTCAAACACAAAAAGCATCGTAAAGAACCGACTCTCTTTACGATCGATCTTCTTTCTTCTACTCTCCACCCTTTTTACCGGATGTGATGACGGATCGTTGGTTACCATCTATGACCGTTCTATTCTCAACACCCCCATCTCCTGTATGCGACTTGTCGTCACCCCACCCGATCAAAAGATAGAAGAGACAATGCAACACTACTACCGTTTCGATCCGACATGCCCTCTACAGCTTACGATCACCTATAAAAACGGTATAACCTGCAACAGCACCTTTAATGTGCAGACAAAGGCAGTGAACGGTTTCCCCAGTAGTTATTTGAATATGGAGCTACGAGAAGGTTTCTCTTTAAAATACAGTTACTATATCGATCTGGATGAGAATGTTACGGCTAAGGATCTTGAAAAGGGATTTGAACGGATGAAAGAGGATATCCGTTTTTAGAAAGAGCAGGTTTTCTATTTAACCTGCCTTATGATAGGGGATTGTCAAGACTCTTTAAAGAGTGCAGAGCCTATACGTACAAGGTTAGAACCGCACTTGATCGCCAGTTCGTAATCACCGCTCATACCCATAGAACAGATAGTCGCGCCTTCTCTCTCTAAGTTTTCAAATATTCTGTGTGTAGTTTCAAAGCTCTCTTGGATGATCTTGGTATCGTCCGTATGGGCACCGATGGTCATTACCCCTTTAAGCCGGATGTTCTCAAAACGCTCTTGTATCTCTAGGTAATTCTCTTGTGCCGCGTCCGGAGCGACCCCGGCTTTGCTCTCTTCTTGTGCCGCATTGATCTGGAGTAGACATGACATCGTACGCCCTTTGGCTGAGAGTTTCTTATTAAGCTCTTCGGCCAGTTCGATGCTATCGAGAGAGTGCATCAATGCAGGGCTGAGGTCGATGAGGTTGTTGATCTTGTTCTTTTGAAGTCTGCCGATCATATGCCACTCAAGCGGCAGCACTTCCAGTTCTCTCATACGATCACGAAGCTGCTGAACCTGATTTTCCCCGAATGCACGTTGTCCCAGTTCGTAAAGTGTAGCGATATTCTCCACTTCAGTATACTTGGCAACCGTCACAAGCTTGACAATATGGTGTTCACTCACAGAAATACGCGCCGCTTCAATGTTCCAGATCACTTCATCAAGGTTTTTTCGTAGTTGTTCTTTATCTAGTATCATCTATCTCTCCGTTGGTGCTGCATAGGCTACAGTACCTTACAAAATAATTATAGCTTTTCGATAGAAAAGCATACCACAATTCCTCATTCCTCATTCTTAATTCTTCACTTCTTGCGAAGCAAGGTCGGCATACCAAAATTATTCATTATTATTAATTCTTCATTTGAAGTGAAGCATCATCACCCCATCAGCCGATTGATATCATTGTAGAGTCCGAGTATCATCAAACCGCCAAGCAGAACCCAGCCCGTAACGGTCATATAGTACATCACCTGTTCATTGGGCTCTTTACCGGTAACCATCTCATAGAGATTGAACATGATATGCCCGCCGTCAAGTGCTGGGATAGGAAGGAGGTTCAATACCCCTAGATTGACCGAAATGAGTGCAGTAAAGAAGAAAAGCGCCAAGATACCCGCATGGCTTGCTTGTGCAGTGACATCGACAATGGTGATGATACCGCCGAGCTTATCGGCACCAACGACACCGGTAATGAGCTTTTGCACGCTTTGGAATATAAGCATACTGGAGCGAACCGTCTCATCCCAGGCATATTCGAATCCCTCTATAAAGCCGTAGACGACCGTGGTTTGTTTGGGCATAGGGGAGATACCGATAATGCGTCTGGTGATCTTCTCTCCGAAGATATTTTGATCCTCGATCACTTTGGGCGTAAGTGTGAGGGTGCTGGTGGTACCGTTACGCTCTACGACTAGTCTAATATCACCTTTTGCTTCGTTGATCTGTTTGCCTATCTCTTCCCAGTAGCAGATGGTATGTCCATTGATGGCAATGACCTTGTCGCCTTTTTGCAATCCCGCTTGCATTGCAGGGGTCTCTTTGCCGACCTCTCCGACATAGGCTAAAAGTTTAGGCACACCCATATAGGCGATGGCAAGGTAGAGAAGGAACGCCATCAAAAAATTGGCAAAAGGTCCTGCAAGCAGAATGATGATGCGCTGCCACGGTTTTTTGGCATTGTAACTGTCCTCGTCGAAGCTTTTTGCCGTCGGATCGGCATCATCCTGCCCCTTCATCTTGACATAGCCTCCCAATGGAATGGCCGATAGACTCCACTCGGTCTTGCCTATCTTCTTCGTCCAGAGACGTTTCCCGAACCCGATACTGAAGACATCGACCTGTACTCCGAAAAAGCGTGCTGCGGCAAAGTGACCGAGCTCATGAAAGAAGATAAGAAAAGAGAGAACTAAAAGTGCGACTAAAATACCCATAATAGACCTTGTTGTGTAAAAGTTCAAAATTATATCCAAGAGTGGCAAAAAATTGATGAAGATTAAAGATTTATGGATTTTTTTTGCTAAAATAAATCTATTGGAACGGAAGTACCTAAATTTTCAGTGATAAAAGGAGCAGGGTAACGATGAAAGAGCAAGACGTAAATAAAGAGAGTGTCGTAGAAGAGGTTCAGCTACAAGCGGAAGTAGAAGTGCAAGAGAGTACGAATGCCGACGAAGCGGAAACAGCAGTCGCCAATGTAGAGGAAGCGACTACCGTTGATGCGGAAGAGCATGTTTCTGAAGAGACAGAAGGCGGACTCGATGAGGATGCTTTGGCTCAGATAGACAATATGAACAAACATGAAGCGGCCGTGTTGCTTGTAACAAAGACTAAGCATATCGTTAATGATGCTGAGAAGCAGATGGATGCATGCCGTATGCTTCTAAGTGACGACCTACAGGCGTACGAAGATGCAAAGTCGGCACTTCATGCAAATGCATTGGATGAGAGTCAGCAGCTGCTCGAAGAGCTTGGTTATGAAGCCGATGTTACAGAAGCGGATGCGTTCGAAGAGGAGAACAGTGTGGTGTTCGAGGCAAAAGAGGAGCGCCCTCCGTTCTATGTCAAGGATGTATCGAGTGGGAAGTTCGGAAGCTTTATTCTCTCTTTGCTTGTAGGTACGGGTACGGTAGCGGGGTTCGCGTATTATGCCGCATCTAAAACAGGTGTAACGCTCGACCCGTCCAAACTCCCTTCGGTAGATACGCTGAAGTCGCTTGCGGCATGGTACGGAACACTGATCAACGGGAAAGAGGATCTCATGGTAGGTGGTGCACTGGTAGGCGGTGTTACCGTAGTATTGATGTGGCTGGTTTACGGTATTCGCGTATCGGGGAAAGCGAAGCGTAATCTGGCATTTGCCAAACAGCAACTTGAAGAGGCGCAAGAGTATGCTGCCTATAAAGGGAACTGTAAAACCGAGATGGATAAGGTCGATGCACATATGAACGATGCGATCGAGACACTCAAGAGCTATGAAGTGATCTTGACAGAGCAGAACGGTAAACTTAAAAGAGTGATCCATATCGAAGGTATCAAAGAGGTACCGTCGGAGTATCATGAGAAGTCATTGAAAGAGATGGCAGATACACAGATGCTGGTAGGAACGGTTAAAGCGTTTATGAATACACCGATGTCAGAAGAGGGGAAACTCTCGGGGAAAAGTACGATGTTACTTGAGAAAGCAAAGAATAAACTTCAGCAGGTCATCGATAGACTCTACTAAAAACTACTTTTTTTATCAGTATGGCTTCTGTGTACTTTTCTGTACGCATGTCATGCTGTAGGTTATACAATTAAAATCTCATTATAGCTTTTTTTGAATAGTACTTTAGACTTTTTAATAAGAGGTGAGAAGTAATAAAAGTGAGTATGAAACATTCTCCCAAGAAGGGAGAATGCAGGAGATATTTTTAACAAAAATAAATGGGTTTTTGATAAAAGGATTGATTGATTTTTAATCAATTTGTCTTTTGTTACCAAATGTACCGCAGGTTTAGTCAAGTGCGGTGTATGTGAAGAAGTCGCGTACATACTCATAGCCTGAGTAGAGCGTAAGGGCTACAGCAAGCCATAACAACAGGGTGCCTCCCGGCCAGTGCATGAGCAGAAAACCAATAGCGATCATCTGTACGACGGTCTTGACCTTTCCCATCCATGAAGCGGAGATGTTCATCCCTTGCGATACGGCTGAAACGCGTAAGCCTGTAATGAAAAGCTCACGAGTAAGAATGAGGAAGATCGCCCATGGCGATGCCATACCCTGTATCATCAGTCCTAAAAACCCTGCAAGGGTGAGCATCTTGTCCGCTAATGGGTCAAGTATGGAGCCAAGTACCGTTACCTGATCAAAAGTTCTGGCGATGTAACCGTCAAAGAAGTCTGTTGCCGAAGCGACCACAAAGATGAAAGCGGCAAAGTAGTTGAGCCAACTAGGGTGAATGCCCTGAAAGAAGGAAGCATCCTGATTGACTAAAAAGAGGAACATTAAAGGTGCCAAAAGTAGGCGGATGAAAGCAAGGATATTGGGGATGTTAAAAATTTGGGATGATGCCTTCATGATGTTTCCTCTTTTAAGTTAAAAGTTTGTTTGAGAAAATAGTTCTCTTTGTTACTTTTTTCTTTTTTGTAGTGCGACAAAAGAGAAAAAAGTAACCAAAAAAGAAAAAACGCAAGAATGTGAGATTATTGTCAAGTATCCTTGACATAAAACACTATAAAAGAGAGCGTTTTAAACGCTAAACGCTAAACGCTAAACGCTAAACGCTAAACGCTAAACGCTAAACGCTAAACGCTAAACGCTTAACGGAATGTCGTTCCCCCATCGACGACAAGTGTCTGTCCTGTGATCCAGCTTGCATCGTCGGTACAGAGGAAGTAAACGGCACCTGCAAGGTCGTCAGGGGTTCCCATACGGTTGAGTGCGGAGCGTTTGACTGTTTCAGCTTTGACCTCTTCGTAGTTGGTAAAGGCTTTGAGCGCATCGGTATCGATAGGACCGCCGCTGACAGCGTTGACGCGGATACCCATCTCTCCCAGTTCCACCGCTGCGTAACGTGCCATCGCTTCGACCGCCGCTTTGTTGGTGCCGTGACCTGCATAGTTCTCGATGTAGATAAGGTTACCGGTAGAGGAGAGGGTGACAATGGCACCGCCACCTACTTTTTCCATACGTTTCGCCGCCTCTTGGCTTCCTGCAACAAAGGCACCGACTGTTGCGGTGTAGATGTTGGTCAATCCCTTTTTTGGGCGAAGCTTCATGAACTTTCCGTATCCGCCGACAATAGGACGACCGTAGATCATGGCGTTGGAGACAAAGAAGTCGATACGGTCGAAATCCTCATCGATCGCGGCAAAGAGCGGTTTGAACTGATCGGTATCGAGAATATCAAGCGGGTAGGCTTTGGCTTTGATACCATATTTGCTCTCCAGCTCCGCTGCGATCTGATCTGCCGCTTCTTTGTTGGAGTTATAGGTGAATGCGACATTGACACCGTTGCTTGCGAACTTCTCAGCGCAGGCTTTACCGATCCCTTTGGTAGCACCTGTAATAACAACTGTTTTACCCTTCATTTCATTGCTCATTATGCGACTCCTACGATAGTGTATTGTTTCATGACCTCTTCGATCTTCTTCATGTTGGCATTGCTTGGCGGTACAAGTGGCAGTCTGTACTCCAATGTGTCGATCAGCCCGGCGATGTACATTGCCGCTTTGATCGGAATAGGGTTGCTTTCGCAGAAAAGTACTTTGTTGATGGCAAAAAGGTCATCGTTCAACGCTTTTGCCGTTTTGAAATCTCCTGCAAGCGCAGCGTGTGCCAGTTTTGCCTTCATATCGGGAAGGAGGTTGGATGTGACCGATGTCACCCCTTTACCGCCGCTTGCGAGAATAGGGAAGTCGATCGCGTCATCACCGCTAAAGACATAAAGTTCAGGTACTTTTGCCAAAAGCTCTACGGTCCTCTCGATAGAACCGGTCGCCTCTTTGATCCCCATGATGTTAGGTACATCGTCAAAAAGCCTTTTGACCGTATCGGGAAGGATGTCCACACCGGTACGTCCGGGTACATTGTAGAGCATGAACGGCACGTTGACTGCTTCGGCGATCGCTTTATAGTGCCGGTAGAGCCCTTCTTGGCTTGGTTTGTTGTAGTACGGGCTTACGGAGAAGAGTGCATCGACCCCGCACGCTTCGGCATGTTTGGCAATGTCGATCGCTTCGTGGGTCGCGTTGCTTCCCGCACCGGCAAGCACTTTGGTAGAAGTACCTTTACACACTTCTACGGCGATCTCTATACAGCGTTTATGCTCATCGTGGCTGAGGGTTGCACTCTCTCCGGTCGTTCCTACCGGACAGACGGCATCGATGCCGTTGTCGATCTGTCTTTGGATCAGTTTTGCAAAGGTCGCTTCGTCAAGCTGACCGTTCTTAAACGGGGTGATAAGTGCGGTTGTCGCACCGGTAATGTAATCAGTCATAGTGATTCCTATTGTTTCTGCTGTTTAAAGTTTTATGTCATTCCGGATTTGATCAGGAATCTCTTGGATTTCAAAAGTGATTTTGAAACATAAAGAGATCCAGAATCAAGTTCAGGATGACGGTTGATCTTCGTGCTTTTTAAGAATAACGGTGGTCGAGTAATCATGATCGAAATACTTTTTTGCCACACGCACGATATCTTTAAGCGTTATTTTATCCAATTTCTCTTCATATTCAAGTAAAGGCTGGAGATTTCCTTTGACAAGATAGTCTCCGTAAAGGCTGGCAACATGGTCGGAGGACTCCAGTGAGTAGATGAACTCCGCCTTGGTGTTGATCTTGACCTTGTCAAGTTCTGCTTGGGTAACATCACCTTGCTTGAGTTTTTCCAGTTCTGCGAGTATCTCTTTCTCTACCATTTCGATATCGGCATCGGGGTTTGCCATCGCCATGACAAGGAAGATACCCGGGTCTTTTAGCTCCATATTGTAGCCGTATATCTGGTTGACCAGATGCTTTTGGTGTACCAGTCGCTTCTCAAAGCGTGAACTTTTCCCGTTACTAAGAATATGGCTGATCGCAGAGAGTACCACCTGATCGTCATCCTCATAGTTAGGGATGGCGTACGCGATGGCGATGGTGTCGACTTGGTTGCTCTCTTTGTGAAGTACGGCACGTTTGGCACCGTCTACGGCAGGCTCTTTGGCAAAGACTTCCACAATGGTATGTTCGTTCTTAATGGTACCGAACGCCTTTTGTGCCTCATCGAAGACCGTTTGCGGATCGATATCTCCCGCTACGACCAAAATGGCGTTACACGGCTGATAGTAGCGGTGGTAGAAGTCTCTGATATCTTCGATCTTCCAATGGAGAATATCTTCCATGAAGCCGATAGGCAGCCAGTGGTACGGGTGGTAGACGTAGTGGGTGTTGAAGAGCCTAAAGTAGAGGTAGCCCATAGGGTTGTTGTCGGTTCTGAGCCTTCGCTCCTCGGCGACGACATTACGCTCTCTTTGGAACTCTTCATCGGTGAGGTTGAGGTTGTGCATGAGCTCTGCAAAGAGGTCGAGCGTCATAGGGAGGTTCTTGCTTGCTGTCTTGATGTAGTAGTGGGTTTTGTCGAATCCGGTTGAGGCATTGTTGACACCGCCACGGCTTTTGACGATGACATCGAACTCACCCTCTTTGAGTTTTTTGGTCGATTTGAAACTGAGGTGCTCAAGCATATGTGCCATACCGCTTTTGCCCATTGTCTCGTTACGGCTTCCCACCTTATAGTAGATATCGGTCGTAATGACACCTGAATCGTTCTTCATAGGAATGACCACGACCTGTAGTCCGTTCTCCAGTGTTTTTGTGTAGTGTTTTGGCAGAGAGTTAGCCATTAAAGCTCCTGAGAATAACAGCACAAGTGCTGTTTTAGTGAGGAGTGAGGAGTGAGGAGTGAGGAGTGATGGTGTGCACTGCGTGGCAGTGCTTTCTTTTTTTGATAAAAACTTTTTGAAAAAAAGCATACAGACATTCCTCATTCCTATCTCCTCATTCCTAATTTTGGAAATTTATTTCCAATCTGCGCCGATCGCTTCTGAAATATGACTATACCCGTCTTTCTTTAACATGTCAATCAATCCTTCGTTGATCTCTTTGATGAGGGTGGGTCCTTTGTAGATGAGCATGCTGTATACCTGTACCAAAGAGGCACCCGCTTTGATACGTCTGTAGGCTTCTTCGGCAGAGTCGATACCGCCGACGGAGATAAGCAGGGTCTTTCCGTAGAGCTCTTTGCCGATGGCCTTGAAGAGTTCGTAACTCTTTTGTGTCAGCAATGCGCCGGAGATGCCGCCGAAATCCTTGGCATGTGGTGTAAGAGAGTAGTCGATAGTGGTATTGGTCGCGATGATCCCCGCCGCACCTGCCTCTACAGCAGTGTTACAGAGGGCAATAGCCGCTTCGGGTGTCATATCGGGTGCGATCTTAAGCAAAACGGGCTGGTTGGTGATACGTTTTGCCATGGCAAAGATATCTTGGATGAACTGTTCGTTCTGAAGGTCGCGAAGTCCCGGTGTGTTAGGAGAGGAGATGTTGATGACAATATAGTCGCCGTACCCTTTGAAGGTCTCAAAAAGTACCTCGTAATCTTTGAGCGCATGCTCCTCTGCCGTGGTCTTGTTCTTTCCGATATTGATACCGATAGGGTAGTTGAAGAAATAGAGCTTATCCAGCTGTGCCTTCATGTAGGCTTTCCCTTTGTTATTAAATCCCATGGCATTTTGTACCGACTGATCCTCTATGAGCCTGAAGAGTCGTGGTTTCGGATTTCCGTCCTGCGGTTCGGGGGTGACCGTTCCAATCTCGGTAAATCCGAAACCAAGGGTCGGCATGGCAGTGATGTATTGACCGTTCTTGTCAAATCCTGCGCCTAGCCCTACGGGATTTTGGAAGGTCCTTCCGAATATCTCTTGTGAGAGCATCGGGTCGTTTATGAAGAACTGCTTTTTAAAGTAGTTTAGTACCGGAGGGCAGAGTGCTTCCGCACGCAGACCCAGACCTGCAAGGGTGTGTGCGGTCTCAGGGTCGAGCTTGAAGAGGATCTTTTTTATGGTTTGGTAACTCAGTAGTGACAAGGTTTGCTCCTGTGAAGTATTAGTAAAAGTAGTGTACGGAGAGTGTCGCTCCGTGTATATCGTCGAGATAGTCGAGGTTCTGAACGCTAAAGTAATGGTACCCAAGGTCAACATCGACCCTGTCGTTCGCATAGATCAGAAATCCGAAGTTCCCGCCAAAGTAGAAACCGTTGCTCTCAAGGTCATCTTCCTCTATGCCTGTTCGTGCTACGGCATCATCGAGAGTATGCATGTGCATATACCCCGCACTCATACCCAGATAGGGGCGTAGTTTGGGGGTGCCGAACATATCATCAAGCAGGATCCTGTCAACTTCAACGAAGAGACCGCTATAGCTGTCTGTATGGTAATCCACACCGAAGAGGGTACGCCACTCTTGTGATTGCTTACCGTAATGAAGTGAAAATCCCATGATACGCGTATCGTCATCGCTATATCCGATGGTCTGCATGCTGAGAGATGCTCCAATGAAAGGAAACTGCTCCGAAGCTTGAGACCATAGTGTCGAAAAGAGGAAAAGTGACGTATAAAGCGCTTTTCGCATCAGGAAGTTCTCCATAGGTAAAGTAGAGATATTATACCCCATTTCGGGTTAGAGGTGACTGTTTAGGCTTTTTCCCAAACCGTTCCCTCAGCCGTATCCATAATGGCGATCCCCATAGCGGTCAGTTCATCTCTGATAGCATCGGAAGTGGTGAAGTCTTTGTTCTTCTTGGCTTCGCTTCGCTGTGCGATGAGCGCTTCTATCTTCTCTTTAAGTGTTTCGTCGACACCGATCTGGAAGTAGCTAAATGGCTCTTTGCCGCCAAAGCCCAAGAGTTCGTCGATAAAGGCGATATTGGCAATGGTCTCTTTTTTGAGCGCCTTGTTCTTGGGGTTCTTGTCCAGTCTCTCGTTCGCCGATGCGATCATCTCGTCAATGACAGAGAGGGCAACGGAGATGTTGAGGTCGTCAGCCATCGCTTCAAGGAGTTTCTCTTTGAATGAATTGTTGACTACAGAGCCTTTCCCCGGAAGCACACGTTTTTTCAAGCGGTAGAGTTTGTCGAGCCGTTTTTTTGCCGTTTGCAGATCCTCTTCATTGAAGTTGAAATCGTTGCGGTAGTGTACGGAGTTGAGGTAGTAGCGCAGTACCTCCCCGTCATAGACCTTGAGCGCATCTTTGAGGAAGAAGGAGTTGCCAAGACTCTTGCTCATCTTCTCTCCGTCTATCTGCACAAAGCCGTTGTGCATCCAGTATTTTGCCAGTTCATGCCCTGTGGCACAACGGCTTTGTGCTGCTTCGTTCTCATGGTGAGGGAAGAGCAGGTCGGCACCCCCGCCGTGAATATCGATGCTGTATTCGTCCGTGCCTTGGAAGTGCGCTTCGATCATTGCCGAACACTCGATGTGCCATCCGGGACGTCCCGAAGAGAAGGGGGTTTCAAAGCAGATATCCTCTTCTCCTTTGCACGCTTTCCATAGAGCGAAGTCTTTAGGGTTGCGTTTTTGGCTGTTGTGTGTGACACGGCTGAGGTTCTCGTCGTCATCATGTACTTTGTGGGAGATCTCTCCGTAGTGTGCATCTTTGGAGGTGTCGAAGTAGACATCACCGTTGCTGACTATGTAGGCATAGTCCTTATCGATAAGGGTTTGTATCATGGCAGTGATGGCATCCAGAGACTCGGTCGCTTTGGGCTCGATGTCGGCACGCCGTACACCCAGCGCCGCCATCTCTTCAAGGTAGCGGTCGATGTAATAACCGGTGATCTCCTGCATGCTCTTTCCCGTAGCCTCGACTTTCTTGATGATCTTGTCATCGATGTCGGTGAAGTTCTTGCCCATTGTCACTTTGAACCCCAGTGCCTCTAACGTACGGCGCAGAAGGTCGAAAGCGAGTGCGCTTCTGGCATGACCAAGATGCGCATCGTCATAGACGGTCGGTCCGCAGACATAGATGGAGGCCTCATTGGGATTGATGGGTTCGAAAGGGCGTTTGGTTTTGGTAACACTGTCAAAAATTTGCATCATAGAGGTATGACCTTGGATCGTGATATTAATAATGAGATTATAGCAGATTGAAAATGGTGTCAAGGTTAAGTGCCGGTTATGTTTTATTTAAAAAATATTATGGTAGAATTCGCTTTTGAAATGCCAAACTTGTCGTGAGACAGGGACGGAAAGCTACGGGTCTTCAAGTAAGATAGCCGGGTTGCACCATTTTATGTAAAAACGTAAAAGGAGACCCGATGTCAAGTCTGAGGAATGTCTATACCAATATCTACACACAAGCAACATTTACTTCCCCCGAACCGAAAGACCAAGAGAAGATATATGACGGATCTGCCATGATCACGGAAACGGATATTGAAGGGATCGTTACATTCGCGAACCGGAAGTTCTTACAGTTCACGGGCTTTGATAAGAAAGAGTTCGTCGGATTGCCCCATAGTGTCATCCGTCATCCCGATATGCCAAAAGGGCTCTTCTATGCCATGTGGAAGATCATCAAACAGAAGCGTGTCTGGCGTGGATACATCAAGAGTATGTGTAAGGATGGTTCGTACTTCTGGGCACTGGTCTATATTCAGCCTAAGCTCAATGATAAAGGAGAGGTGGTAGGCTATGTCGCCAACCGCCGTGATGCCTATCCACGTTCGATCGAAGAGGTCAGCGAACAGTATGCCAAACTGCAAGGGGTTGAGCATATGTACGACCCGTACTTCATGAACATGGAACTCTACCACGGAGATGATCTGGCGACCTTTCACGGACGCGAAGAGTAGTCTTAGCGTATCAAGCTCATGATATAGAGATTGATAGCATACAGCAGCAGTGCAAAAAGAGGCGCTGCGATCATAAAGTAGATCAGGCGTTTTTGTTTGATAATACGGAAGAAGTGCTCACTTCCTACCTCTTTGACTGTAAAGGCGAACAGAACCCACCCCCCGATACTCCCTGCCAATGCCAACCCGGCCGCACCCATGAACTGCATCAGTATAAGCGATGCGCTCAGTGATGCGATCAGTGAGTAGATCGCGATCTTTGCGGCTTGCTTATGGCGATGTGAGGCGTAGAGAAAGAGTGAAAAGAGTTTCGCCAGCCCAAACGGCAGCAGCCCTACCATATACATTTGCAGCACATACGCGGTCTGAAGTGTCTGTGTCTGGGTGAACTTCCCGCGCTCAAAAAGCAGCCATACGATCGGTTCGGCAAGGATGATACCGCCTATCATCGCACCGCCGAGTAAGAAGGTCAGCAGCCAGAACGCTTGTGTAAGGTTGGCATAGGCCTTCTCTTCATGTCCGTTCTTGAGTGCCTTGGATACGGAGGGGAAGAGCACCGTTGCCGTAGCGATCGCAATAAGGGCCAAGGGGAGTTGGAAGATACGGTTGGCATAGAAGAGGAACGAGACCGATCCGCTTATGAGGAACGTTGCCAGCAGGGTATCGACAAATGCGGATATCTGTGGGGTGGAGTTTCCGAGAATTCCGGGAAGGAAGAGAGATTTGAACTTCTCTCTCTCCTCTTTGATATCTTTGTCGTTACGGTACTTCCATCCGCCTATGATCAGACGGTCGAGCCTGAAGGCATGCAGGGTGAAAAGGTGCGCGACGATCTGAAGCACCCCGCCTACAAGCACGGCGATACTGACGGCATAAGCGACACTTTTCGGATCCTCTTTCATGTAGAGCCACAGCGCACATATCATCGAGATGTTCAGCAGTGCGGTCGAGAGAGCGGTGGTGGCGAAGTGCTCTTTGTATTGCAGCAGCGTAGCAAGGAAGGTGACAATGAAGATGAGATCAAGGTACCAGAAGTTGATCGCCGTCAGTGGTGCGGTCTGTTCTATAAGCTCCCACGACCACCCCCATGCCATCAGTTTGGTCATGGGTTCGGGGAATAGGGTGACCATGAACGAGAAGGCGACAAGAAAGAGCAAAAAGCGTAAAAAGATCGCCGTGGCGAAGACTCCCTTGTGTTTGGATGCGATGAAAGAGGGCATGAACGCCTGTGTGAATGCACCTTCTGCAAAGATACGCCTAAAGAGGTTGGGAAGCTTGAAGGCTACGAAGAACATATCGGACCAGACCGAAGCGCCCAGTGCCGAAGCCATGAGGACATCGCGTCCGAGTCCTGTGATACGGGATAGCAAAATGCCGAAACTGTTGGTAAAGATCGATCGTAAACGCATGGTTCTCTTTGTTATAGTAAGATAGATGTATTTTAACACAGTATAGAATACAACCAACTTTTTGTTATACTTCCGTCAACAGATAAAGGATAGAAAGATGCTAAAAAAAGAAGAAGATCCGAAGTTCAAGAAGATCGTCGATGCCGCAGATGGATTGAGTCTGGGTATCTCCATGGTGGTTGCCGTGCTCATCGGTATCGGTATCGGACTGGGGCTAAAAAGCCTTACCGGTGCGACATGGACGTTCTGGATCGGTGTTGCCATCGGTATCGGTGCGGCGGTGAACAATGTCTATATTGCCTACAGCAAACAGAAAAGATCGCTTGATGAACTGGCAAAAGATCCGCGCTACAGACCGGGCAGAGAGATCAAAGCTGATGAAGAGGATGAGGATGAGAAGTATTAACCGTAAGCTTCTTGCTTCACTACTGGTCGTTGACGGGCTTTTGGTTGCCGGTACGGTTTTGTTCGGTGGCTATGAGAGTCTGCTTAACAGCCAAATAGCCTTTTTGAGTGCAACGCTGGTGATGCTCGGTTCGATGAAGAGCTACAAACGCATGGTCGATGCACGGGTGGAGAACGAAGTGATCACCATGGACATCGATAAAGATGTCATCGACAAGCTTGAAGACCCGCATGATCTCTATTCCGAAGATGAGTCCCAAACACCTATTGAAGATATTAAAGAGGCGATCAAAGAGGAGCGCGCACGCCTCAAACAGAACCGCCGTTCGCTCTTTGAAGTGCTCAAAGACACCAAAGCGGCACTCTCTTTGTACCGTGTGGGAGCCTATTTCCTTCTGGCATTGGGGTTTTTATATCTCAACCGCCACGGCATACTGCACATACCGCTCTACCTTTTCTCCCTTGGTCTTCCGATGCTGGTGATCGTATTTGTGTTGGTGAGCGATAAAGCGGCGTTCAAAGATGCATCCGAAAAAGGGGAGGATAACGGGTAGCCTTGAAGCTCCGTTTAGTACATCTTTCCCAGTAGGTATGATAGGTGTTCCCAATGCATAAAAAGTCTCAAACTTGAGAACTGGGTAGTTATCTCCTAAAAAAATCTTTATTTTTTTAAAAACTATCTTAAAACGACACAATTTGTCTCTGTCTATTGTTATACTCTCTATACGAATTATCACTTTGTTAAAAAGATTGCAAATACCGTTGCATTTATTATAGCTAGGAGAAGTATAAGTATGAATACATAAGAAAATAAAGTAGTTGAAAACGCGGAGTTTCGTAATGAGGTTAATTTATATAATGATACACTATTGATTATATTATCAAAACAGAGACAGTTTAAGGAGTAACAAATATATGGACTATCATAAAATATCAGTACGGTTACAATCCGATGTCGAACCTCCTTATTTTACAGGTTCTATGTTAAGGGGGGCGTTTGGTTATGCCTTGAAACAAGTTACCTGTATAAACCCTTCATACCAATGTGACGGCTGCTTTGCTATGGAGAAATGTCTCTATTATCATTTTTATGAAAAACAGAACCTACAGCATTCATACAGATTCGATATTGCATTAAATAAAAAGCGTTTCGATTTTTCATTGTACCTTTTTGGAGAAAGTTGTTCTTCGTTGCCTTATGTGTTGAGTAGTTTAGAGAAAGCACTCAAGCAGAACGGGATAGGTAGAGATCGAATAACATTTAACGATTTTCAAATAGATGTGAATGGTGTGAATGTATATCGTGACGGCACTTTTTTGCAACAAGTAGAGATAGCGCCTTTAACTTTAAATGTGAATGAGCATGTATCCAATGTCAAGATCAAACTGCTTACACCCCTTCGTATGAAAAGGGGAAATGAACTTGAATACAGCAAAATAAGTATCGACCAAATCCTGCGTTCTATTTTCCAAAGATATATGAGGTTATATGAGAACAAAGAAGTTTTCAGCCTTGACTATAAACCGGAGTATGAAACTTTTATCAAACTACTGGAATACAAGCCTCTATACAGAAAAAGCAGCAGACAGAACCGTTCTATGGTTATGGATGGTGTCATTGGGGAGATGGCTGTAATAGGCTTGGATAAAAGGAGTTATGAGCTACTAAAGATCGGTGAGATCATTGGTGTAGGAAAACAGACGGTTTTTGGTATGGGAAAGATAAAAGTAGAGGAGATAGACAGAAAATGACAAGAGAAAAGTGTACAATTATAAATGGTAACTCATATATAAAGGGATGTAATGCAGTATTTTAGTCAAGAAGAGAGATTTAAAACATTAGTTTCACCTCCAAAAGATATTTTACAACTGCTACAAGATGATATGTGGCTTATTAGTGGAGATTTTTACGGTATCCAAAAGTTTATTTTTGATGGATTGTCAACCAAAAATGCCAGTAAAGTGCTAAGAGCAAAATCGGCATTTATCCAAATATTTACTGAGTATATTGCAAAATATATCTGTTTTAAGCTGCAAGTTGGGAATGATGCAATTTTATCGATGAATGCGGGCAAATTTGAGATTTTGGTACCCAAAAAAGAGATCGATCTGGAGTCCATTCAAAAAAAGTTAGACGATTACTTCATTCAAAACTTCTATGGATTGAGCGGACTCATGCTTTCATCGGTTGCATGTAAAAGCGATGATTTTACGGATACACAACGCTATAAAGCATTAAGAAGAAAGATCATAGACAGTGTTGAAGAGAAAAAGTTTCAAAAATTCAATCTCTTTAGAGAAGATGCGTTTGATGTTCTGAGTTATGATACAAACATAGACAATCAAACATTGTGTCCCATCTGTAATATACGCAAATCCCAAGAGAAACAAGAGTACTGTTCTGTTTGTCAAAGCTTTGTGAAGCTGGGACAAAAGCTTTCTTATGAACATCAAGAAGAGTTAATTGACAGTAGCGAGTTGGGAATCGATTTTGATACAGACTTTATTACTGATATCAATCTCAATAAAAAGATAAAGTCCTATATTCTGTTTGACGGTCACTCTCCTGCCGATTTTAAAACGTTAGCGGATAGCTCATGTAAAGATTTACAAACGGGTATTCGATCGTTAGCTGTTTTAAAAGCCGATGTAGACAATATGGGTAAGTTTTTGGAAAAGAGTAATGTCACTGACAGTTTTGAGAACTTTGAGAGTTTTTCTAAAACAATGGATAACTTTTTCTCTCTCTATATTCCCAAACTGATGAAAACAGAATACCCCAATACCTATACCGTTTTTGCAGGTGGAGACGATCTGTTCTTGCTTGGCGCATGGGATGAGGTTTTAAGACTGTCACGAAAGATCGAAGAGGAGTTTAAAGCCTTTGTCAAAAGTGATGATTTGAGTATCTCTTTTGGTATTGCCATAGCCAAACCCTCTACACCTATTAGCTACTTGGCTGACCATACTGAGCATCTGCTTGAAGAGGCGAAAGAGATAGATGAGAAGAAAGATGCCATTTCGTTGTTTGGAGAGACGGTTAAGTGGAAGTCCTATAAAGCAGTTCATGATGCACTCTACAGTGTACTTGAAGATTTTGAAGAGCATCTCAATACGGCATTTCTCTACAGACTTTTGGAACTCATTGAGATGAGTAAAAAAGCAAAATATCAAAAAGACATCCCCTCAACTATGTGGAGATCGAAATTCAGATACAGTTTTAACCGAAATGTACTGGAGAGGATGCGTGGTGATAACGAAAAAGAGAGAGCTGTAAAGATATTGGAGCTTTTAAGCAGATTGATCGATGAAAACCCTAAAGAGACCAAGATGGTTGTAAATGAGTTTATCTATATGCGAAGGTCTATTACATGAACAAGATAGACAAAACCCACTATCAAACTTGGATACAAGATCTAAAAAGAAAGTTTTTACAATCACAGATCAAAGCGAGTGTCAGCGTCAATAGAGCACTGCTGGAGTTTTATTGGGAGTTGGGGTGTGATATTGTTGCCAAACAAAAAGAGAGCAGTTGGGGTGACAGCTTTTTAGAGCAACTTAGTAAAGACTTGATGCAAGCGTTTCCTGAGGTAAAAGGCTTCTCTTTAAGGAATCTTCAGCAGATCAGAAAATGGTATTTGTTCTATGATCCGGTAACGGTACAGAATACGAAACAGGTTGTTTCGCAAATTTGTTCCATTCCATGGGGACACAATATTTTGATTGTCCAAAAGTCTCAAGATATCCATGAAGCACTTTTTTATGTGGAGCAGACACTGAAAAACGGATGGAGCAGAAATGTTTTAAGTTTGCAGATAAAAAGCGGACTTTACGACAGAAGTGCTAAAGCTGTCACCAATTTTCAACATACTTTGCCAAGAGTAGAGTCTGATCTGGCAAAAGAGGTTTTAAAAGATCCTTACAATTTTGATTTTCTAACCTTGTCCGAAAATTTTCAAGAGAAAGAGTTGGAGAGAAGTCTCATTGCGCATTTGGAAAAGTTTTTACTGGAGCTTGGAAGTGGATTTGCTTTTGTGGGAAGACAGTACAAGGTGGAAGTATCGGATAAAGAGTATTTTATCGACCTTCTTTTTTACCATTTGAAACTGAGGTGTTATATTGTCATAGAGCTTAAATCTGGAGAGTTCAAACCCGAATATGCAGGAAAACTGAACTTCTATTGCAATATTGTAGACGATCACCTCTGTGGAGAGTTCGACCATGCCACGATAGGACTTCTGCTCTGTCAGGACAAGGATAATCTTATTGTAGAATATGCGTTAAGAGATATGAACAAACCCATAGGAGTAAGCAGTTATGAACTTCAAAAGGTATTACCCAAGGAGTATGCGTCTGTGCTACCGTCTATTGAAGAGATAGAAGAAGAGCTTATTGAAAAAACTAAAGAAGGAGAAGATCATGATTGAGTTGGATTACACAAAAGATAGTGAATTGTTTAATAAAACAGCGGATAAATGGGCAGAAAAGATCGGTAATGGAAAAGAGGGTGTTCAAAATACCCAAATGAGAAAATTTTATGACCAGGTATTGAGTCTTCAACAAAAAGCGGCAAAAATGAGTGAGGAGGAGTTTCAAAGTGATCTCCTTCCTTTTGTCAAGATGCTCAACTCTAAAGTAGCTTATGCGAGTACAAGAAGCTCCGGTGGAGGAAAGATCGTTAATCAGGAGTTTGTCGATATGATGCGTTCTTGCATTAATCAAGTTTCAACTAAAAAAGACTTACAGACATTTAAACTGTTTTTTGAAGCAGTCATCGGATTTCATAAAGGGAGAGAAAAATGAAAATAGTAAAACTAACAGGAATGGTAGAACTTTTAAGCGGACTTCACATTGGCGGTGGAGACGATACGATGAAGATAGGCGGCATAGACAACGGCGTGATCAAAGATGCCAATACCGATCATCCCTATATTCCGGGAAGTTCTCTTAAAGGTAAGATGAGAAGTTTGTTGGAGTGGGATGCCGGTATTGTAGGTATTGGTGATGGCAGTCCCTTTAATTCAAAACTGTTAAATAACCCTATTTTCAGTGATGGTTCCGTTAAAAGTAATGCCGAGATACTACTAAAACTCTTTGGAGACAAAGAGGGAGCGTTCGGCATTACGCGTATCAGTGTAGGGGATTGTCGTTTGAGTCAAGAATCTGAAGAGATGGTACTTTCAGAGGCAAAGTATGAAAATGTGATCAATCGGCAAACCGGAACGGCGGAACACCCCAGACAGACAGAAAGAGTACCTGCCGGAGTGAAGTTCGATTTTGATATCAGGATCAAAGTACTGGATGGAGATGATGAAGATGCGCTTGTAGCAATGGTAAAAAAAGGGTTTGAACTGATCGAGTCGGATTATCTCGGTGGCAGCGGAAGCCGTGGTTACGGGCGTGTCAAGTTTCATATAAGTGAGTAGATAATGAAACTGTATAGAATACCCATAACCCCTACTTCCGATTTTATAACCAAACTCAAAGGAGATACCCTGTTCGGACAGATCTGTTGGGCGATCTTTTACCGTTTTGGTCAAGAGAGGCTTGGCAGAGTGTTGGAGGCTTATGCAAGAGAGGAGCAGAGACCTTTTTTGGTAGTGTCGGATGCTTTTCCTTCAGGCTATCTTCCCAAACCAAAGATGCCAAGTCGTCTTTTGAAAGAGAAGAGTGAAGAGAAAAAGCTCAATCGTAAAAAGATCTGGTTGACGTTTCAAGAACTTCTAAACGGAGCATACACAAAAGCCAAAAGTGATAAAGAGATAGAAAATATTGACAGAAACGATGTGACTATACACAATGCTTTAAACTACAAGACCTTCCATACCGGAGAAGGATTTGACCCGCATGCGTTAGCAATCTCCCACATTGGTAAGAAGGATGTTTATGTTCTGCTGGATGAATCTCAGCTAGGTTTTAATGATTTTGTAGAGGTGTTTGCGTTGCTTGGAAGTATGGGGTACGGGAAAAAAGCAACCATTGGAAAAGGACGCTTTTCATTCCAAAAAGAGGAGATACAAGCCATAGAGGTTGAGAAGCGATCGAAAGTCTTTATGACGCTTTCTCCTTTTTCTCCCAAAGGAGTAGGAACAGATACGATGTTTTACGAACCTTTTACACGCTTTGGTAAATTCGGTGGAGAGAGAGCTTATAAAAATGCTTTTAAAAAACCTATACTCTTAGCCGATACGGCAAGTGTCGCTGCCTTTGACGAGGTGCAGGAGCATCAGTATCTGGGAAGAGCTATTACAGGGCTTTCAGATATTCCTGAATATAGTGATACCGTACATCAAGGTTATAGCATTGTGTTGCCATTGAAGGAGTTGAGATGAATAGAAACAATTTGCATACATATCATCTTAGACTAACAACACTTTCTCCTGTTCATATTGGTACAGGAGAGGTGTATGAGCCTACCGGTTTTATTATTGATGAGGGAAAACTTTATGAATTTAATCCTATGGAGTTTTATTTGGCATTAGATGGTTCGACAAGAAAAAATTTAGAAAACTTGATTTTAAATGAACAATGGATAGATATTATTCATTTTTATAGAACACAGTTAGATGTAGCAAAAAAAATTACATTTAATCAAATTAACATTGTTCCGAGTGTTGAAAAAAAATATAAAGCATTGTTGAATGAGGATGGGACTGAAAATACTAATCAATTTTTAATAGAGAAAACCTATATTGATCCAAATACTTTTACCCCAGTAATACCAGGAAGTAGCCTAAAGGGGGTATTGACTTCTCTATTGAAAATTACAGATGACGATACAATTGAAAAGAGACAAGAGTTAATTATTAGTGATAGTACATTTGTTTCTGGTGACATAGAAATTGGATATTCATATCGTATGAATAAAGAAAAAAATCAAAAGACATTACCTCAAATGTTAGCCGTTATAAAAAGTGGAAGTGTATTTCATCTTACCATTAAAACAACTTACACTTGGGAACAGATAAAAAATAGTGCTATGGAGTTTTATCGTAGTAAGAATGACAAAATAGATAAAGTAGTTTCAAGTGGATTTATCGCTCGTATAGGTAAATATTGTGGCCAAGAGTTTATGATTGATCAACCTTTACCTCAAGAGAAGTTACCTAAGACTTATACTATTTATGGAAATAATGAAAAGTTTGGTTGGGTAGAGTTGTCTAATTTGGATGAAGAAAAAAATCTTGAAGAAAAGGAATATCAGAGTAATATTGATTATTTCTTAAAAAGTGATGATATTCAAGCGATACAACATTTTATAGATAAACATCCTAATGGTGATCGTTTAGATGAACTTATAAAATATAAAGAAAGGGTAATAGCTCAAAAACAACAAAATAGACATCAAGAAGTAAATGAAAAGTTTAATAGGGCTTATGAAGTTTTAGAAAAGAAAAAAGGAAATCAAAAACAATACAAGAAGGAAAAAGAGAAGTTTATTAAAAAATGGAAACAAGAAAAAAACCATAAAAACTCAGAGTATATTTTAAAAGAAATAGATAAATTAAAATAAAAAAGGATAAAATAGACACCTTTTATCCATATAATACTCTATACTCCATCCGAAATTCACATAAAGGATATAAATGACAATGTCAAAGATGATCGGATGGTTTCAGCTTCATTACCCGCAAATCAAAACAGCACTTCAACGATGCTCGCACAGTGCTTCAAAGAGTGAGGTAAACCCCTACCATATGGAAGATGACTGCTGGTCGCATACGATGATGGTGTGTAAGATGGTCGAGATCAATACGGATGACAGAGCGATCATAGCAGCAGCACTGCTGCATGACATCGGTAAACCGCAAGCAAGACGCATAAACCCCCGTAACAACCATGTGCAGTTCTTTGGGCATGAAGCGCTTTCTGCCACACTCTCCGAGCCGATCTTGGCACATATGGTCAAAGAGGGGATGTTAAACGAGGCTGAAGCCAAAGAGGCGCATGAACTTGTGGCACAGCATGGGTTTTTCTACCGTTGTAAAGATATCGATGAAGCCTATGAAGCGTTTGTCTCTCGCAGAGACTTCTTTGTTAAACTCTCTTTGCTGGTAGAGTGTGACCATTTAGGACGCTTCGCTGATGCTTCCGTTCAAACCCAGTACACTTCCATAGCACAAATGATCACTGCATTAAAAGACAGATTTTCTTAAAAAGCGTTATAAAAAGACACTTTTTGTCTACTTCCTTTCCTACAATACCCTTATCAAACATATCACTCAAGGAGTTTACATGGTAAGACCAATTTGCCCGAAATGTCATAGTTCAGAGTTTGTCGTCGAGAGTCGTACAGGGAAAAAGGTAGGAACAGGTGTCGGTACGGTTGCCGGTGGTGTTGCCGGATATACCGGTGCCGTAGGAGGCATGGAAGCGGGTGCTGCCATTGGATCGTTCCTTGGACCTGTTGGGGCTATTGCCGGTGGTGCTATAGGTGGACTTATGGGAGCCTTGGTAGGGGCAAGTGCCGGTGGCGCTGTTGGCTACAAGGTAGGAGAAAGTATTGATGAGGCGCGTATGGTCTATGTGTGTAACAAGTGTCATACCGAGATACAAGGCTAAACCATGCCTGTAGCACCAAGACCTTACAAACTGGTATGCCCCAAGTGTGGTTTTACTAAAATAGTTCGTTTAGAGTCCGACGCACTAAGCGGAAAAGATCTGCTACAGCTGAGTGTTGTGTGTCCGCGTTGTGGCACTGCCATGAACAAAGAAGCGTTGAACAGGTTCGATAGATTTATGGAAAAGTGGTTCAAGTAGAAGGGGTTTGTCTAATATATACGATATATTTACAGTAAGTTTTGAAAAGGAGATTTCAATGAAACCAAGAAACCTTCATCAGTTGTCGATCATTCGTAAAGAGGCGAGGGGTCATACGACTTGTGTCCCTTCAAAAAAAGGCTACACCCGTAAGGTCAAACATAAAAAGTATAACTACTAGACAAGTTTTGTCTCGTTTTGCTGTTACTATATATAATCAAAAATAAGAAAAAAGGATACATATGAACAACTTACCTACACTGAAAAAAATGAACCTTCCAAGTCTTGATGTTTCGTATGGCGCATTTGATATTATCGGTAATACCATAGGTCGCTTTTTTGACTACAAGAGAGATACGGCAATGATCGAGTATGAGACGGAAAAAGTGCATGCACAGACCGAGATCATTATAAAAAAGATAGATACGGAGCTTACGAAAGCACTTGATGAGAATGAGAAGAATTATAAAAAAGAAGAGTTCAGAATCAAGATCGTTGGTAAAGATATCAAAAGATCCGGTAAAGATAGAAGTAAGATCATAGATGCTATTTTGCAGTCTAAAAAGCCTAAATTGGTGAGAGAATTAAGGCTGTTGTTGAGAGATGAGAATCATGCTTTTTTACAAAAGGTAACTCTTTTGTTCTCTTTTAATACGGATGTTAAAGAACTAAAAGGAGAGTAAATGTTACCATTTTTTTGGGGAGTAGTTGCTGTCGCTACAGTCGGTGCATACCTCTTAGATGATGCCGAAAGTGAAAATGAAAGAGCAAGAGAAGAGTATGACCATACATTTGAAAGGTCTAAAAAGAGAGTATCGAATACGATGTTTCATGCCCAAAGAAAAGATGCGTTGGACAAATTGTTTAAAATTAAAAAGCTTAAACGAAAAATTGCAGATACAATCTATGTAGAGCTTAAGCGGTCTCAAGATGAGATGCGTGCGATCAATCGAAGGCTTAAAGGCTCCAAAAAGGAACTGTCTGTGATGTTCGAACAAAAACAAGAAGCGGCAGGGTGGCTAAAACAGCGAACCGTTCAAAAGAAGATCGACAAACTCAAATCGTTGCGAAAGGAACTTTTTCTTGTAAAAGAGAATCAAGCGGCACAACTTAAAGAGATAAAGGTACGTTTAAGATCGGCAAATTATGAGACACGCATGGTACAAGAAGAGATCGATCGCATACTGCAACAAAAAGCCATAGGCTAGCTACTATTAAAGGAATACTATGAAACAAATGTTTTTACTTTTTTCTCATACGCTTACCCCCGCACAGGAAGCAGATGCCAAATCTACTTTGGGGGTGGAATCTTTTGTTGTTCTGCCAAAAGAGCTGCAAACTTTATGGTCGAACATTCCTCCTAACTTAACGGAACTGACCGAGTATCTTGAGCCGCTAAAGGTATATCTCCATCAAAAGGCAAAAGAGGGAGATGTAACATTGATACAAGGAGATTTTGGCGGATGTTATGCTATGGTAAACTTTGTAAAGTCTTTAAAGTTGACTGCTGTGCATTCGACGACTACGAGAAATGTGGATGAGAAGACGATAGAGGGTAAAGTTGTGAAGACTTCGGTTTTCGAGCATGTGCTTTTTAGGAAGTATTAAAATAGAGGTGAGAAGGATGAAGTTAATTGCGACAATGGGTGCTAGTGGGATAAAGCAAATTCATGAATATAAAATTAATGATAAGGTTTATCAAAGTCAATTATCATTTTTGGCATTAGCTGAATCATATAAGATAGAAGATAAAGATATAGTAATTATAGGGACAAAAAAATCTAAAGAATCTATTCAGTCTATTTTGGATTCCCGTAAAGATATTAATATGGTTGTCATAGAAAGTAGTAATGTAGAAGATGTTTTTCAAAAAAGTTTAGAATATATTGCTAAAGATACTATTTTAGATTTAACGCAAGGATATAGACATTATCCAATGTTAACTCTTTTAGCTTCTGTTTTTTTACAAAACAGTACTTCTAAAAATATTAAAGATATTTTTTATGCTCAAATAAAAAATGAAAATTGTCAAGCATATAAAGACTCTTGTAGTTATACTTTTATATCACTTTTAAAATATCTTGATATTAGTAATATGGTAAGAATTATTAATACATTTAATAAAACACTTTTAACACTTGATTATGATGTTTATAGTCAAGAGTTTGATAAAGTAAAAAGCTCTTTAGATGAATTAACACAAGAGTTATTTAGTAATAATTTTGAAGATAGTTTTCAAAAAGCTAAAGATGTTGAAAATAAACTTTTACAAATTATATCTGATAAAGAGTTAAACATTATCAAAGAGTCTTTAAATAGTCTTTGTGAAGAAGTTCAAAGTATTCAATCTTTAAAAGGAGAGAAAGAGTCTCAAACTTTATTGAATGTATCAGAATATTTTTTAAAAAAGGGTATTTTACTTCATTCAATCACATTATTGTATGAAGCAATGGTGGCATATTTAGATGAAAATGTTGATAACAAAGATTGTAATACATTTAAAAATAGAAAAGGTAAAATAGCTAAAGCGAATACTTTTCAAAGAAGAAATTGCTTGAAAAAGAATCTAAATGACTGTAGTGATTCTAGATATACAAATAAAATATCTAAATGTCAAGAATTTTCTAGAAAATTAAGAAAAGTGGATGAATTAAGAAATACTTCTGCTCATGGACATACAACAGGAACTTATAGTGAAAACTTATCAATGAAGATAGAAGAGGCAATAAACTTTTTAAGATTAAATTTTAATGATTTTAAACAAAACATATTATGTGATTCTTTAGAGTTTAAAGGAAATATAGAAGAACAAATAATGCCAAACGGTGAAATTAGACAAGTAAAAAAACTCAAAAGAAAACCTCTTGTTCAAACCCAAAAAGATAAATAGTTACTCAAAGAAGGTGCTAATAAGCTTGCAGATAAATTTAATGATAGATAGGAGATAAATCTATGGCACTAGACAAAAAAACAACGGCACTTTTCAAACTAATGGAGCGTTTTCTTACACATAAGGAGATAGCCAAAGATGATGATTATCTACTGGATGAGTTTGGATGTTCATCCAAGACGCTAGAGCGTTATCTTAATGAAATTGAGTCACTTTATACTCATATCATCACTATCAAACAGGGTCGTAAAAATGTATGGAAACTAGTGAGTGTTTCGGATATTTTTCAAGAGTTTATCAACAACAGTGAAGAGCTATCTCAACTCTTTTTAATGGCACGGGAGTTTGACCCTGAGATACTCAAAGAGATAGAGAACGGTACATTATCTAAAATAGCCAAAAATGATGAAGCAGTTTTTTTGTTTCGCAATACTATCATGGAAGAGATACAGAGTGACAGAGCAAAGCAGATATTCAAAAACCTAAAACAAGCTATCAAAAATCATGAGTATAGAGATATAGTTTTCAAAACTTCTCAAGAAAATCTAAAAGATATAAAATGCATAAAACTGTTATTTATAGATAATAACTGGTATCTGGCATATGCCAATCAAGATGCAGAGTTGAAATTTGCAAGACTCAGCTTCATAGAGGAGATAAACTACTCATCTAAAAACAGCTTCCAAACCAAGGATATACAGAGATACCTTGACTTTTTGGCAAATGTTCAAAACTCAAATAGTCTCTATGGAGTTGAGGCAAAAACAGCCAAGATCAAGGCAACTCCATTCATAGCCAAATACTTCAAAAAAGATATGAAAAAGTTCCTTTCAACTCAAAAGTTTATCAAAGAAGAGGAAGATGGGAGTGTTATCTTTACGGTAGATTATACTCAAGAGTTGGAGATACTGCCTTTTGTGCAAAAGTGGATGCCTGATCTTGTCATACTTGAACCTCAAGAGCTTAGAGATGCTTATAAAAAGAAACTACAAAAAGCACTCTCTTCCTACAATGATCAGCTTGTTGGCTGATCATCTCCTTTTAAACCAAAACTTTTCCAATTAGACAATTTCTGACCACTTAACTTCTTATAATCCTACTATCAAACAAGATGGAGGATCACCTATGACACATACGACTTTTGAGAACATAATGTTTACACACCATGCAGTTGCACGAATGAACCAACGAGGCATTACCAAAAAGATGATCATGCTAGCGCTTCAGTACGGTAACCGAAGAAAGGACAAAGTCATACTGAGTATGAAAAAGATCAAGAATATTCTGAACAAGGTCGATCGCTCTTTAAGAAAGAGGCTGCTCAAGCTGCTGGATAAAGGGGGTATTACTGTGGTGCTTTCCGATGCAAGGGTCGTTGTGACCGTATATAACTGCAATAAAAAAGGCATAACGGTGTAAAAGTATGCTAACTAGACAGGTTCTGGCAAGTTTAAAAGTTACTATACCATCATGAAAACATACAAAAAGGAAAACAACCAATGAAAAAAACAATCTTTGAAAAAATGGAAAACGATGTACTTAACGCCAACATAGACGAGAGAACCAAAAAAATACTCTTTGAGAATATCATGAAACTAAAAGAGCAGAAGGTCAACCTAATGATCACCGGAGCAACAGGGTGCGGGAAGAGTTCGACCATCAATGCACTGTTTGATATGGAAGTTGCCAAAGTGGGTGTCGGGGTCGATCCTGAGACGATGAGCATTGAAAAGTATGAGTTGGACAACCTTATTTTGTGGGACAGCCCGGGACTTGGTGATGGCAAAGAGAAAGACAGAGCGCATGCTAAGGCAATCATTAAAAAACTCAATGAGCTTGATGAGAACGGCGATCCGCTGATCGACCTTGTCTTGGTCATACTTGACGGAAGCAGCAGAGACCTTGGTACTTCGTATGAGCTTATCAACCAGGTGATCATCCCTAACATCGGTGAAAATGCCAAAGACCGCATACTTATTGCGATAAACCAAGCCGATGTGGCGATGAAGGGACGCTACTGGGATCATGAGCAGAATCAGCCGGAAGCAAAACTGGTCGCATTCTTGGAAGAGAAGGTCGAGTCGGTTAAACGAAGGGTTATGGAAGCGACAGGAGTGGAGATTGAGCCTATCTACTACAGTGCGGGATACAAAGAGGAGGGTGAAGAGCAAAAGCCGTGGAATCTCTCTAAGCTGCTCTACTTTATTGTCAAACATACCCCTGCAAAGAAACGGCTTAGTTACGCAAGTAACATCTCCAAAGATAAGAAGATGTGGGAAGATGATGACGGACTTGATATCTATACGGAAAAAGTACGTGAAAGTTTTATGGAAACGGTCCAAAAATATGCCTCGAAAGGTGCGGATATTGGCGAGAGGATCGGGTCTGTTTTCGGTTCGACAGGTGCTGCGATCGGACGGGCTGTCGGTGGCGTTGCAGGTGCTGTCTGGGGAGCTGTAAGCAGTTGGTTTTAGAGCATATTGTAAAGGAGCATAAAAGATGTACGAATATTACAGATATTGCGACCTCTCAAAGAAGTCAAAACAGGCAGGCATTATGTTCGATGTGATGGTAACCGGAGTGACCGGTGCAGGCAAGTCTACCACACTCAATACACTGTTCCAAAAAGAGATCTGCCGTGTCGGTACAGGTGTTGACCCTGAGACGATGGAGCTTGGAAGTTATACCTTTAACAACATCTTTAGACTCTGGGATACCCCGGGGCTTGGTGATGGAGTCGAACAGGACAAACGACATGCCAAAAAGTTGATAGATCTGCTTTACAAGTCTTATGGTGAAAAGAACGGATTTATCGATATGGTCTTGGTGGTTATAGAGGGATCGAACCGTGATATGGGAACGACCTATAAACTGCTCAACGAAGTCATTGTTCCCAACTTTCCCAAAGAGAGGATCATCGTTGCGATCAACCAGGCAGATATGGCAATGAAGGGAAGATACTGGGACCATGAACAGAACAGACCCTTGCCTAAGCTTCAGGACTTTTTAGAAGATCAGGCACGCTCCGTACAAAGAAGGGTATATGAGGCAACAGGTATCAAGATCGAAAAGCCTGTCTACTACTCGGCAGCGTACGGGTACAATATTTTGCGTTTGTTAGATCGCCTGATCGATCAAATGCCGCAAGAAAGAAGAGAACTCTCTTTGAAATAGTCATCTTCTGTCTACAACATCTTCTATACTATGCCTATTGTATATAAAAACAAGGAGATATGCTATGAAGTATGAGAATATGGTTCTATGGGAGAGATTGGTCAGTGAAACAGTTGGCAGTACACTTGAGAAAACGATGATCGTAGATGATGTATTCGCATTGCTTCAAAAGGCATATGCTCAGGTGAAAGGTGGGCTTCATTTTCCCGATAAAGATACGCTTGTTTCCTCAACAGCACAATGGCGTGTGATCTATCTTGATGAAGAGATCGTCGGGGTCGTTATCTATAAAGCTAAAAGAGGCTTGAAAATGGTTGCGATGGGGATCTCTTCAGAGATAACTTATACGCTTAGAGATTATGTTAAACGAATGTTGACAGATATTTTTCAAATGACTTTTGGAAAGACATGGATGGAAGTAAGTGAAGGAGCGGAGCGTTTTTTGCTTAAGATAGGAGGGGAGAGGTTTGTGATCTCCAATAACTATGCAAAAGTGCTTACGGAAAAAGAGATCATCTCTCTGGATAATGATGGAAAACACTACTATCGAGAGATCAATGGTGTACTCAAACGAAAAATGATCATAGGAACTATAAGACATAAAAATATTTTTACCGATGAAAGAAGAGAAGCCAAGGTATAGTCATGTATCTTCTTGTGATGTACGATATCAGTGACGATAAACGAAGACGACAGGTTGAAAAACTGCTCTCCACTTACGGAAAGAGGGTGAACTACTCTGTATTTGAGGTGGAGATCAATAGCGTGGATTATGGTGTATTGCTTCGAAAGCTAAAGAAGGAGAGCAGTGCAAAGCTCGATCATATTCGGATTTATTTTCTGGATAAGATAGTACTTACCAGATCGTTTGTACTTCATACTAATGCAGAGGTTTTTAACCATGAGCCGTTATATATTTGAAAGATCGTTCGAAGAGGTTTTTACCAAACAGCGTCTCTACTATGAACTGGGGATGCTAAAACTTCCAGCAAAAGAACACGAATCGGTACGGCAGAGTATTGAAAAGGGTGTTTTTTTCTCCGAAGACCCCAAAAGAACATTTTTGCTTCCCAAAAAGGACGGTAGTTTCAGAACCGTTGCACTTGCGAGTAGCAGAACGAAGATCGTACAGCGTGTCCTTGCTAATGAACTGGCATCCGTACTTACATTCAGTAACCACAGTTATGCGTTTCGTAAAGGCAAATCTCCCTACAAAGCGATCATGCGTGTGAGGGACTATTTGAAGCGTGAGCGTTTTGTCGCCAAAGCGGATATTGAGAAGTTCTTCGACCGTATCGATCATACGATCTTAATGCGTAAACTCGAAAAGATCATTTGTGACAAGAAAATACTCCATCTTATCGGTTATTATCTTTCTCAGGGTTTTTTGCAAAAGAACCGATGGGTAGATAAAAGTACGGGGGTCTACCAAGGGGATGTACTCTCTCCGCTACTTTCGAATATTTATCTGAATGACTTTGACTTCTACCTTGAGAGGGAAGGTGTGAAGTTCGTCCGTTACAGTGACGATATGCTTTTTTTGGGTCAGACTCAAGAAGAGGTCTCTCAAGCACGTAAAAAAGCTTCGATGTATCTGGCAAAACTCAAGCTGAGATTTAATGTAAAAAAGACCTACTTGAGCGATATAGACAAAGGGTTCGAGTATCTGGGTATACATTTTTTGGGCAATGAGATGAGCATCGAGACGGTTCGTCTTGCTCAAAAAGCTAATGCACTTAAAGAAAAAACCAGAAACCTGACCCTTGATCAGAGTATTGAGAAGCTCAATGAGATGGTTTCGGGGTTTTTGAACTACTATGCCAAACTCATTGATGATGAGGCACAGATGCAGCTGTTGCAAGAACGGCTGGAGGAGGTGGTTGTAGAGAAGATCGTACAAACAAAGAATAAAGATAGATCTATTTCAAAAAATAGACTTAGAGTGTTGCTGGAGAGTCTCAAAAGCTACATACCCCAACATCGGCGAAGATGGATAGAGAGGTTGATCACGCGTGCCTATGAGATACTGGCGTTACAACAACCGTTAGACTCCGCAAAAAAGAGGGTGGCAAATGAGAAGCGGCGTTTTTTGCAAAAACAGATCAAAGGATCGGAGCTTGTGGTGACCCAAACGGGTGCATTTATCGGGTTCTCTCAAGGGAAACTGAAGGTAAAACTGCGTGGCAAGGTCATTGCGGAAGCTCCCATTGCACGAGTAGAGCGTATTTTGATCCTCAATAAACAGATATCTCTCTCTGCCTATGTCATTCATGAGTGCAGTAAGCGTAAGATAGACATCGATTTCATCGCTAACGATACGCCTTATGCACTTTTGACTTACTACGGACACATTTCCCCCAAGCTTCACCAAGAACAGCTTAAATTGCAGTTCTCGTCCCGTGGGCTGGCTTATGCAAAAGAGATCACCCATACCAAAGCGCTCAATCAGATCAATCTTTTGAAATACTACAACCGTCGCAGACACGATGCTTTTATTGCATCGAAGATAGACCAGATGAAAGTGTTGCTGCGTAAAGTGGCGGATGTCAAGGAGAAAAAGAGTCTATTGGGTATTGAGGGGAGTATTGCAACCCATTACTGGAGTGTCTTTGGTACGATTATTGGTGTTGAAGGTTTTCTCCGAACCCATAAAGACTCTATCGATGAGATCAATCAGGCGCTCAATTATGGATATGCCATACTCTATAACAGGGTACAGTCGGCACTGTTACATGAGGGGTTGAACCTGAACTATCCGTTATACCATGCCATGCAGAAGAATAAACCGACCCTTGTGTTCGATATGGTTGAGGAGTTCAGACAGCCTGTAGTCGATCGTGAGATCATCGCTATGCTCAACCGTGGACAGAAAATACGACAAAACAACGGTCGTTTGACAAAGGAGAGCATTAAGCTGATCGTACAGCATATTCAGGAACGATTGGCTACACCGACCAAGAGCAGGTATGGGAAAACGCCGCTTTATAACATCATAGGGTTTCAGGCAAACTTGTTGAAACGTACTATTTTGGAAGGTAAAAAATATAAGGGTTTTGTTAACAGATATTAGCACTGTCTATGTAGAGAGATGTGCGTACTTTTTTATAAAGAAAATTTTAAGCAAAACTTTTGAAAATAGCGCTTTTGTGGAGATGTACGATTTAATGTTAGAAATGGCAAAAGTACGTACATGTGCATATTTGGTTCAGGTTGAGGTTGATGTTCGTATTTTTAGAAAACTTTAAGAAAAGACCCCTCATATTTACGGGTTTTGGGAGGGTGTGCTTTTGTAAAAGTGCGTACTTCTATTTTTTTCTATTTGAGCAAGGAGAAGTTCATACTTGTATGAAGGCTCAAATGACCGTTTTAAGGGGATTGTAACGAAAAACTTGTCACAATTGCCTTGTACATTTGCATAGATGTACGTACTTTTTTGCAGGTTCCTTAACAGCGTGTTGTTCTGTTTTGTGTACGATGCAGATGCCCTAAAAAAGGGCTATTCCCGATAACAGTAAAATGTTTAGGGGTTTGAAACAACCTAATATATCTTTCCATATCCGATGACCCATGATCCGCTATTCCCGATAACAGTAAAATGTTTAGGGGTTTGAAACATTGTTATGAATCTGGTATTATTTATTCCATCATCATAAAGATTCCCGATAACAGTAAAATGTTTAGGGGTTTGAAACGATAGCGACTCACCGTATTTTTTATTGGACCAGGCTCCTTTATTCCCGATAACAGTAAAATGTTTAGGGGTTTGAAACAGCATGTCGTTAAACTCCTCTACTTTCCCATTGCCGCCAATTCCCGATAACAGTAAAATGTTTAGGGGTTTGAAACCTTTAAAAGAGGATATGTTGCAATGATACCTGACTATTCCCGATAACAGTAAAATGTTTAGGGGTTTGAAACTACAGAGGCATCGTCATCTGACAAGAGAGCTTTTCTCTCTATTCCCGATAACAGTAAAATGTTTAGGGGTTTGAAACGAATCCGTATTTTGAGATATAATCTCCTCTAAATCTATTCCCGATAACAGTAAAATGTTTAGGGGTTTGAAACCTATAGCCTCTTTAAGACTATTTAAAGCCTTACCAAGTTTATTCCCGATAACAGTAAAATGTTTAGGGGTTTGAAACTAGTACAATTCTTTGAACTTCTTTGAACCATAGAAGTACCCGTATTCCCGATAACAGTAAAATGTTTAGGGGTTTGAAACAGATTTCATAAGCTAATTGACGTGTTGGCACAGCTTTGTAATTCCCGATAACAGTAAAATGTTTAGGGGTTTGAAACAAGAGTTTCCTCTTTATGTGTTATTTCACAGACAATAGGATTCCCGATAACAGTAAAATGTTTAGGGGTTTGAAACTTAGATGATTGCGGCTTGACAGTTTTAGCACAAAATACTTCCGACGTATAAAAAGTCTCAAACTTGAGAACTGGGCAGTTAGCTTTTAAAAGAACCACTTAAGTTGTCTTGACCCAATACAAATTAAGATAGTGTAAATAAGGAAACATTACTACAGTGAAGATACGATAGAATAGACCACAACTATTTTCAAGGAGTCTTGAACCAATGTATCGTTTTCTTTTACCCCTGCTAAGTATACT
>JAMORY010000029.1 GCA_027063305.1 Sulfurovum sp.
CGCCCAAGCATTTGAATTACGGTGCAAAAGTTTTAGGAAAAAGGAGGTCTGTAGATGAGTCAAGAAGAGAAAGATCTTGAGCAGACTCAACATGAAGAGCAGCAGACAGAAGAGACTGAAGCTCAAAATGATGAGACGAACACAGAGGTAGACCCTTTGGAAGCGGCACAAGCGGAAGCGGCCGAATATAAAGATAAATATATCAGAGCCCATGCGGATTTTGAGAATGCAAAAAAGCGTTTGGAGAAAGATAAAGCCAACGCAGTAGCGTATGCGAACGAGAGTTTTGCCAAAGATATCTTAGCAGTGATCGATTCGTTCGAGCAGGCACTCGCATCTATTGAAGGTGCGGATGAAGAGAACAGTGCGGAAGTACTGGAGAAGATGAAAGAGGGTGTGAAGCTGACATACGAGCAGCTTAAGAAGATCCTTGAGAAGAACCATATCAAAGAGATCGCATGCGATGGAGAGTTCGACCCTGAAGTACATCAGGCGATCATGCAGGTAGAGAGTGAAGATCACAAGCCCGGTGATATCGTGCAGGTGATGCAGAAAGGGTATACGATCAAAGACAGAGTACTCAGACCTGCAATGGTTTCTACTTGCAAATAGCAAGTAGAGGTGGGGACGCTATGCCTTTGGCATAAACGCTTACCCGTTCGACACTAAGAAGATGAAGCAGTTCATCTTCTTTTAACGTGTCTCACCCTGCAAGTAACGCAAACTGCTTTGCGTTACTGCGGTGCGGAACCGAAGGTGATGTATCGAGCGCAAGCGAGAGACCATCGGAGGCTGGAGAGCTTCTGCAAATAGCAAGAAGAGAAAGATTTTAAAATCTTAAAAAACTTTAGTCTTTGCAACTAAAGTTGCATTGACCCACTGAAAAAAAGTGTATACTAACACTAGAAATTAAATTGATATAAACCAATAAAGGATGAGCAATGGGAAAAGTATTAGGAATTGACTTAGGAACAACAAACTCTGCAATGGCAGTGTATACAAACGGTGAGGCGTCTATCATCGCGAACAAAGAAGGGAAGAACACGACACCTTCTATCGTAGCGTTCACAGATAAAGGAGAGGTTCTTGTCGGTGACTCTGCAAAAAGACAGGCCGTAACCAACCCTGAGAAAACGATCTACTCTATTAAGAGAATCATGGGGTTGATGTGTTCTGAAGAGAAAGCGGCAGAAGCGAAAGAGAGACTTCCGTACCACATCGTAGATAGAAACGGTGCATGTGCGATCGAAGTAGCGGATAAGACATATACACCGCAAGAGATCTCTGCAAAAGTCTTGATGAAACTAAAAGAGGATGCGGAAGCATACCTTGGTGAGACAGTAACCGATGCGGTTATTACTGTACCTGCATACTTCAATGACGCACAAAGAAAAGCGACAAAAGAGGCAGGAACGATCGCAGGATTGAACGTGCTTCGTATTATCAACGAGCCGACTTCAGCGGCATTGGCATATGGACTTGACAAAAAAGATGCTGAACAGATCGTAGTATACGACCTTGGTGGTGGTACGTTTGACGTTACGGCACTTGAGACAGGTGACGGTGTTGTTGAAGTATTGGCAACAGGTGGGGATGCGTTCCTCGGTGGGGATGACTTCGATAACAGAATCATTGACTATGTTGCAGAAGAGTTTAAAAAAGAGACCGGTATTGACATCAAAGCGGATGTGATGGCACTTCAAAGAATCAAAGATGCGGCAGAAGCAGCCAAAAAAGAGCTTTCGTCTGCAACTGAGACCGAGATCAACCTACCGTTCATCACAGCGGATGCAAGTGGACCAAAACACCTTGTAACCAAAATTACAAGAGCAAAGTTCGAATCATTGATCGCTGACTTGGTAGACAAAACGATCGATACGATCGAAGCGGTACTTAAAGATGCCGGATTAACCAAGAACGATGTTAAAGAAGTTGTTATGGTCGGTGGTTCAACACGTGTACCATTGGTACAAGAGAGAGTAAAATCGTACTTTGGTAAAGAGTTGAACAAGTCTGTGAACCCTGATGAGGTTGTTGCGATCGGTGCGGCGATCCAAGGTGGTGTACTTGCCGGTGACGTTAAAGATGTACTCTTGCTAGATGTTACACCACTGAGCCTTGGTATCGAGACACTTGGTGGGGTGACAACCAAAGTCATTGAGAAAGGGACAACCATCCCTGCGAAAAAATCACAGATCTTCTCAACAGCAGAAGACAACCAACCGGCAGTGAGTATTCACGTACTCCAAGGTGAGCGTGAGTTCGCTAAAGACAACAAGTCACTCGGTATGTTCGAGCTTCAAGGTATCCCACCTGCACCGAGAGGAGTACCACAAATTGAAGTAACGTTCGATATCGATGCCAATGGTATCTTGACGGTATCGGCGGTCGATAAAGGTACAGGTAAGTCACAAGAGATCAAGATCACAGGTTCGTCAGGACTCTCTGATGAAGAGATCGAAAAAATGGTACAAGATGCAGAAGCGCATAAAGCTGAAGATGAAAAACGTAAAGCGGTCGTCGAAGCGAAGAACCAAGCGGATGCATTGATCCACCAAACAAGAAAATCTCTTGATGAGCTTGGTGAGAACTTCGATGCAAGTGAAAAAGCGAATATCGAAGCAGCGATCGCTGATCTTGAGACAGTACTTAAAGATGAGAATGCGACCAAAGAGCAAATTGATGAAAAGGTCAAAGCGCTTACTGAGAAGTCTCACAAACTTGCCGAAGCGGTCTACGCAAAAGAGCAAGGAAACGCGCAAGGCGGTGCTGACACTGCCAAAAAAGCGGATGATGACGATGTCATCGATGCAGAGGTCGAGTAATCGGCCTGTACTGTGAAGCCTACGATCTCGATACAGGCACAGCAGTTCATAACCCTACTACTCCTTTGGGTAGTGGGGGAATACACGGCATTTATCTATGTGTCGTGGCAAGAGGCTATCTTGATTCTTTTAGCCTCTGTTCTGATAGAACATCTATTCCTCTATAGAGAACATCATACACTTTCTTTTTTTTCTTACTCCTCACTTACAACGGCAATGGGTATTTTGATGATGCTGGTAGCTCCCTCTTTATGGATCTATTTGAATATTCTCTTTTTGGGACTTTTTCAAAAGCATATAATAGGATATAAGCATTTTCATTTTTTCAATCCTTCCAATTTTGCATTAATGATGGGAATGCTTATCTTCTATCGTGATGCCCATATGGTCATGGGGCAGTTAGGGGATGCTTTTGCATTGCGTATCGGTGTGGTGATCGCTGCGGTACTGATCTTGTACCGTGTGGATCGTTGGCTGATCCCTGTTGTTTTTAGTCTATCATATCTTCTGTTCCAGTACTTCTGGGTCGTCTCTTATGACCCGGTGCTTCTTTTTGAAGATGTCTATGAGCGTTTCTATTCTGTTTCATTCATACTGTTTGTTCTTTTTATGTTGACCGATCCGAAGACAACTCCGCCGATCTGGTGGCAACAAGCACTTTTTGCAGTAATGGTTTCGATGGTCGCAGTGGGGCTTGATCGTCTATACGGATTTCGTATCCAGCATCTTTTTATGGCGCTTTTCCTTCTCTCCCCTTTCCACATGATCGCACGTTTTCATAAGGATCATGGGGTATGGATACGTACATTTTTGGTGCTAGTTTTAGCTCTGAGTGTTATAATCTATATCGAGATACAGCCACCATACTACTATGAAATGAATAGATAGTCCCGTGGGGAGAATAGGGATATTATGACAAAAGAGATCAAACTTTCAATATGGATCATTATTATAGGGGTAGGAGCGATCGCACTCTATTGGTTCTTTCCTCAAGACAATGAACAAGTCAGCATAGATAAAAGCAACAGCGAGAGGATCATTTTACCTTCCGAGGATACGGTATATAAAGAAGTTCCTTCGGTAAAGGAGTACCTTGCTTCGGTACGTGCATCGATCAGAAAGGGACAGCCTGTCCTTCCTTTGCCTGAGAGTGAACTGGATGCGTATGCACAAAAGGTACAGGCACTTTTACTGCATCATGCTGGTTTCTTGAAAGATACGGTCATTAACGGTCGCTATCTGCACAATGATATGATGCGTATCGTACCGGCACTGGTAGGAAGCTTGGATGAATCAAGCAAAGCGATATGTAGCAGACATAGATGTTATCAGGCGGAGAAGTATAACTTCGTGACCAATGCTACAACACGGGCGATTGTGGATGTCGATAGTATGAAGGTACTCTCTATACAGTACTATCCGAACATGCAGCCTGACATCAGTTTACGTTTGACCCATATTGCACAAGATATTGCGCTGGCCGCTCCCGAGGTTAAGCGTGAGTTAGGATATACACCTTCAAAAAAAGAGATGACCATGGCAAATGTACGTGGGACGATGAAGGAGTCGCCATGTGAGAATACTACACACCTTTGTGTCGCACCGACTTTTGCCGATCATCAAAAAGAGGAGGCACTTTGGGCGGTTGTGGATCTTACGGAACTACGTTTGGCAGCAGCGAAGTGGGCAGGGCTTGGAAAAACGACCACCCCGGCATGTATCAGTGAGCGAAGTTTGCAAAACCGTTATATTATGGAGAACTTCTGTCAAAAAGATACGGTGCTTAAACGCAATGGTTGGGAGATCACTTATCGTCTTACGGGATCGGATGGTCTTGAGATCCGCCATGTCCGATTTAAAGGGAAAGAGGTTATCCGTTCGGCAAAGATCGTCGATTGGCATGTGAGCTATCAGGAGAAAGGTGCAAGTGCATTGGATGAGACGACCGAGAGCTATATTGAGGGACGGCGTGTCGAGTTCGTAAGAGGGGAGGGGGAGCGGTTCCTTTTTGGGTATAACGATGCGATGGGGTGTCCGATGTTCTCAACATCGGTGGTATTGCCTTTCAATGCACCTCAAGTCAAGAACCTGCATAGTGCGGATGGGTTCATGTTGACACAGGATTATCGTAACCCGAAGTGGCCTATGGCATGCAACTACCGTTATGAGAATCGTTTTGAATTCTATAATGATGGTTCATTCCGTATTGTTGGTGTGAATAAAGGACGTGGTTGCGGAGATCATGCGATATACCGTCCGGTCATGCGTATCGATCTCTCTTTTGATACGAAAGAGCGCTTTTATGCAAAGGATGGGAAGAACTGGCAGCTATGGGAAAGAGAGCAAGGTGAGCAGGTACCTGTCATGCCGTTGAACGCACCTTTCCCCTATAAGGTCGTATCGTCAAAAGAGCAGAATAGAGGGTATTATATTGAACCCAATTACGGACAGTTCCATGATCAAAGCCGAGGCGACCATGCACGTATTTACGTAACACGCTTTCATGAAAATGAGGGAGACAGGGATCTTTTGACCTTGGGATCATGCTGTATATTGAATGAGGATGGAGTAGAGAACTATCTAAAAGATGCAGAGCGGATCAAGGATCAGGATATTGTCATCTGGTATGTTCCCCGTATTGAGAACGATACACGAAAAGGGCATGAATATTGTTGGGCAGATACGGTTATAGGTGATGATGGGAACTTGCATGTGCAAGTGTGGCCATGCACGGTAGGTCCGAAGTTCGTCCCTATTGGGGAAGAGGAGAAGTAGATGAAAAGGTATTTGCCTATTGTTGTTGCGGTGTGTGTGGTGTTTGGGCTTGGGTATGTAGTGGTTACGAAAAAAGAGCATGCTACGATAAACGTAGATCAAAAAAAGCATCGTTTTACCGCATTGCTCTCTCCTCTTAAACACTGTGCCAAACGTCCGAACTTTCTTGCTGCACTTCATGTACCTTCTCCCGTGATGATCGATCTTTCCCAAAAACGATACAAAGGGATCGCACTTTTGTGCGGGAGTGATTTTAATAAAGTGATCTACCCTCCCGCATGGAGAAAGGAGGGGCATTTTGGGACGTATGCACTTGATAAAAAGGGGAATATCCTTTTAGTTCCCATGCCTTATATCTCAATAAAACAAGATACGTTCGATCAGCAAAAGCGCTTATATGTTATCAATACGGATAGTGGACAACTTGTTCCATGGAAAACATTCAACGATATTCAGCCTAGTGCGAACAATCCTTATGGGCTGGTAGCGATCGCTTATGACTGCGAAGATGACACCTTATGGGTCTCTGCCCTTGATAAGTCGGACTATTATCATGAAGCGGGACGGATCTACCATATTGATAGAAAGACAAAACGTATTTTACAACAAATAGAGCATATTGATGCCCTATCTTTAGCATTGGCAAGAACAAAGAGTGGAAAAAAATTACTTCTTGTCGGCTCGGCCAGACGTAATGTTCTATTAGCCTATACACTTGAAGGTACAAAGATCCATTCTCCTGCATATACAGTAACTACGTTACCTTCTGCCAGAGAACGTATACGGAAGATAAAACTACGTAAAGAGGGTGAGATTCTACTTGAGACAATAGACTTCTCTTATACACTGATCTCCCAAAGTGAACAACAAGACCGCATACTTTATCATCTTCTTTTTCGTCATGGGGAATGGGTGTTGCAAAAACAACCCTCTTTGTAGGGCTTAGATTGTTCTGACCATTTGGCGTAAAAGAAGTAGACCGGTTAAGATTAGAATGGTATTACCCAGTATATCATGTGCTAAAATAAAACTTTCTTCTCCTCCTGCATAGTATGCAATATATACGACAAACAGAATTCTTAGAATATTGATCAGCGTAAAAGATACATAGCTAATAAGTGTCCATATGAGACGGTGTTTAAGTGGTGCCGGATATGCCAATATCGCAGCCCATAAGATAAATATGGGAATAAAGCCGTTACATGCTTGACTGATATATATTTTGTAGTGAGGCGTGATCCATATATCAATTCCTTTGAGTGCCCCTTCAGGCAAGAACGGTTCGAGTAGAGAGAGGGTTAATGTCGTTTGCAATGTATTGATCTGATGTGAGATCGGTAAAAGATCCGTATAGAATAGCCCGAAGAGAAGTGCCAAATAGAAAAAATAGTATTTGATATAGCGTATTGTATCCATAGTGTGAACTATAGCATGATAGCACTTAACCATTCTTCTATTATTTTAATTAGGTCAATTATAATATTTTCGAGATTTTTATGAGATTTTTTTATGATAATATCAGATTGCTATACAGTTTTATATTGTAGGAGAATCTATTGGATCAAAGGAGAAGGATTTTAATGCGTAAAGTAACAAAATACACCAATATATGGAAATTTGCGATGATCAGTACCATCGCAAGTTCTTGGTTATTGGGTGATATAAGCGGAGTTGTCTATAAAGACTTCGACCTGAACGGAGAAATGAACGGTGGTGACACTGGAGTATCGGGTGTTACGGTTATTGCGATATGTAGTGATGGCGGGCGTTATGAAACCACTACGAATAAAGACGGGAACTATACTTTAAGCGGTATGACTGAGGGCAGTGAGTGCCGTGTAGAAGCGGATCCTAGTAGTGTAGGATTAGGTTCTGCTCCAAATGCGAAAGGTTCAGCACCACTGGTCGATATGGTTCCGGACGGCTCGACACATAATATTTCAACAGGTTCACCTGCAACGTATTGTCAAGAGAGTCCGGATGTTATTCTTGCATCGACTCCGGGCTGGTTCACTGATGATGATGACAATCGTTTAAGTCCGGAAGGGTTTGGTTCCATTTTTAAAGTACCGACTCCAGAAATCGGGGACTTTAATAATAATAAAACGATTTCAGATAAAAGAAAAGTTTTGACAAATTGGGAAGATACGGGTGCAATTTGGGGAGCTGCATGGAAAAAGAGTACGAAAGAACTTTTTGTTTCGGCTGTTATTAAACGTTATGTACCTTTAAAGAATGAGACAACTGATCCTGCAAAAGCAGCCGGAGCTATTTATAAAGTAAGTCCTGACGGAAGTGTTACACTTTTTGCAACTATTGATGATGTGATCACATCAGATGATGAAACTATTATTAAGAGTCGTTCGTATGGAGAGAATGAAGATAAGGATATTAAGGAGTTGGTCGGTGCAAAAGGGCTAGGAGATCTAGATATCAGTGAAGATGACAAGTATCTTTATACGGTTAACCTAAAAAATAAAACATTGATCAAGATCGATGCGATAACTGGAGAGGTATTAAGTGCAGCAGCTATTCCGAATCCTTATGGGGGACAATGTAGTGATGAGATGGTACGCCCATGGGCATTGAAGGTAAGAGGTAGTGAAATATTTATCGGTTCCGTATGTGAAAATGAGATATTGGACGGTGATGATCCGACCGATATGGATGCCGAAGGGTTGGGTGCAGCGATACAGAAATATGACGGATCCAGTTTTAGTAATGTTGCACAGACCAATACGTTAAGGTTTCTCCGACCAAAGGGGTATAATCCTAAAAAAGAGACAAACTATCAGTATCAAAATACAGACTGGTCTCATGGAAGTTACGAATGGCTTCCTCAACCCATGTTGACAGATATCGAGTTCACTAATGATGGGGATCTTGTTCTAGGGTATACGGATCGTTCCATTATGATCCGTGAGAGAAGTGGTTCTCACGGTGATATTCGTAAGATGTGTTTGAATGAAGATGGCACCTATACGGATGAATCCACTGCGAAAGCACCTACTAATTGTCCTTCAACTAAAGTTGAGTATGAAGATAATGATGAGGATTACTATGAGTTCTATGTTGGGGATTATTTTAACGGTTATCTCGGAGAGGATGGTCATCCAGAAACAGCCTCTGGGGCATTGGCAATGGCTCCTGGTGCGCCGAATATCATTGTCGGTATGGTTGATGGTACGGATTGGTGGCAGCCTGGTTCGATCGGTCTTTATAGTAATGAGAACGGAGATAAGATTGCAGCTCAAGCAGTCATTAATAAAGATAAAACGGTAGATGGTGGAGAACGTGAGCCGTATGCTGCAAAAGCCGGTGGTATGGGAGATGTAGAACTGCTTTGTGACCCTGCACCGATTGAGATCGGAAACTATGTATGGATGGACTTGGATGAGGATGGTATTCAAGATCCAAAAGAGCCGCCATTTAAAGATGTCAATGTAACGTTACGTTGTGAAGATGAAGAGTATGGGGTTGCTACAACCGATAAGAACGGGCACTATTACTTTGGTGGTATTGACAATGTCAATCTTTATGATGGGAAAAAGATCGTTGCGGAACTCGATTGTGAACTGAGTATCAAAAGATCAGATGTAAATAATAAAGATGCTTCGGAACAGGATCCAAATAATGATCAAAACGATACGATTGATAATGATGCGGCAGCAGACGGAGATTACAATAAATTCATCTTTACGACAACAGCCTCTAATGATCATACGTTAGATTTTGGAATTCTTCCTGCACGTGGTTGTGTGAAAGGAAAACTATATGAGGATACGAATGACAATGGTGAGTTTGATGGAACAGACAAAGAAGCACCTGAACACATTACGCTCAACGTAAAAGATCAATATGGCTATAGTTATACAACGGAGACGGATGAGAACGGAACATTTACACTTAATGGGATTCTTGCCGGTGATATCACATTAAGTATTGATACTTCAGATACGGATATTAAGGATGGAAGTGTTTGGAGTGACCCTGGTTCAAGTGTAAAAATAACACTTTCGGAAGGAAGTAGTGCGGATGATACATGTAGTGAGCATGACTTCCCGTATACGTTACCTGAGGAGAAAGATAGAGATCCTAAAGATATGGCGATCTGTGCACAGCCGACATCCTTAACATGGGAAGGATCAAATGTAAGTACCGCAACACAATGGCAGGACCTTTTGGATAATGATCTTGTTGATGTTGAAACTGCAAGTGGAAAAACGGTAAAGGTCTCCATGCATATCGATGATATTGATGGACAATTCTATGATACGGACACAGATAATAGTTCGGGTTCAGGAACATCTGCTGCATTTGGAGAACCGTACTTAACACTCTATTTGGGAGATCAGGAAGATCCGGGTGACGGTTCATGGGATTCTGAAGGGGCCTGTAGTGATCATGGTTATGAACTTCTCTCTGGGCAAAAAGTAACCTTGACAGTTGATTTTAATGAGTCTGTGATATTGGATAACTGGCGTATTAGAGATGTTGATTCTGGAGATGTTCGAAGTGATGAATCGGATTGGGAATGGCAAGATGGTATTGAAGTCATCGCTTTTGATGCAGAGGGTAACCCTGTTGAGATAGAAGCGAAGATCGGAGATAGTGGAGAAGGTCTGATCAAAGATAGTGACCAGATCGTACATACCGACAAAGGTAGCTATGATGCTGGTGGTGGAGACTTTATTACTGGTGAAGGGACATCTCCGGGAGATACGAATGGACATATCGTTCTAACTTCCAACTTTGTACCGATCAAACAGTTAGTCATTACACATAGCGCAGGTCCGGATGTACCGTGTCAAACACGTTCAGCTTTGGCAATGACAGGATTTGCCGTATGTAAGCCGTTGCATATTAGTGGAACTGTCTATGATGATAAAGACGGTACCGACCAAGCAGGTTGTAATAATAATGATGAGATAGACGGGGATCCTATCAGTAAGGTTGATGAAAAACAACTTTATGCATGTCTATTGGATGATGATAGTATCGTTCTTGATGTTCAGTCATTGAGTGATGGAGCGTATGATTTTGATACGGGGATACATCCTCAAACAATGTATGGAGTCCTATTGACAACATTAGAGTGTAATATAGGGAGTAAAGCTCCAGATGGTATATTAGCGGAAGGTTGGGAGTATGAAGGCGAAACATATACGACTTCTCCTGATGGAGACCTTGATGGATATGTAGATGTTTTTCTTGGGGATGAAAGCGAAAGAAGTATTGATTTCTCGATCAACAAAGTTCCTTTGGCACAAGGTTTCAGTAGGGATGAGGTATTGAACCCGGGTGATGATATAACGGTTGATTTTGTAAATGACGGTAGTACGACAGAAGATTTTATTAGTGATCTTGAAGAGGGAAGTGATGTAACGATTAATATCAAACGGATCTCTTCAGGTAGACTATATTATGATGGGGAAGAGGTAAATGAAGATGATAATATTACAAGTCCTGACTTTACCCTCTTTAAGGTAGACCCTGATGATGGTGATGTAAAAACAACATTTACCTATCAAGTTATCGATAGTGCTTGTAGAGTATCGGATGAGGCACTTTTTGAAGTACCGTTCAATACTATATTTATTTCGGGGAATCTATTCTTGGATAAAAATAGGAATAATACAGTCGATGGAGATGCGACACCTTATAGCTGTGATGGTACGACACAAATATATGTTAGCTTGATAGATACAGACAATAAAGTGGTTGCATCAAAAGAAATCGATGAGTCCGGTGCCTATGGTTTTTACTACGCTGATGGATTACGAAGCAATACAACATACCATATTATTGTTTCTACAGTTGAAGGTAAAGAAGGCGAAAATGCACCTAGTGCAGAGCTAACGGCAAATTGTATCTATGCAGATGGGGAACATATCGGTACGGATGAAGGTACGGATGGAAGTGCGGATGGTAACATAAAAGTCGATGTTGGTGAATCTAATATTGATGAGATAAACTTTGCAATTACACCGACGGTTAAGATCGGTGATCGCTTATGGATCGAAGATGATAATGATGGAGATGCGACTACAGGTAATGTCTCTCCTGTTTCCGATCATGAAGTTGATCTAGTATGTGAGAGTGGATATAGTGCAACTACAACCACAGATGATAATGGGAATTATCTCTTTACATTGCCTGTCAATGTAGGTAACTGTACCGTATCGACCACAGCACCTGAGAATACGTCTCCAGCCCGAGGTTCGGATGATGACAGTGTAGAAAATGATAATTCAGAAAATGATAAAACACATGATGGAAGCGGGACGAGCGTTAATATTACGGAAGTAGACAATCTTACTTTGGACTTTGGTTTTGCGAATGTAGGAAGTTGGAGTGGAAATGTATCGGAAGATACCAACAATGATGATATTGGAGAAGAGGGTATTGAAAATGTAACAATAACCCTCTATTTAGATGATAATAACAATGGAAAGGTCGATGAAGGAGAAGAAGAGGTCGCAAGTACTAAAACGGATGCAAACGGAAACTATCAGTTCATTGACCTTGTACCTGGTGATTATGTTGCAGTAGAGACACAGCCGGATGGTTATGACGATGTAACGGAAAACGAAGGTGGTAGTGATAACGACAAAGAGGATAACGGTGTTCTTAATGCGGTCGCAGGGTATGTTGATGCGGGAGAAGAGGATTCTGGAAATGATTTTGTTGAAGTAGCACCGGCTAGTTTAGGAGACCTTGTATGGTACGACAATAATGCCAACGGTCAACAAGATGAAGGAGAGCTAGGTGTTGCAAATGTGTGTGTTCAGCTTTTGGATAGTGAGAACAATATCGTTGCAGAAACAACGACCGATAGTAATGGTAATTATCTCTTTAGCGGGTTGAATCCACGTAATGAGTACTATGTACAGTTCGTAACATCAACACTGCCTGAAGGGTATGTCGTTACAGAAAGTAATGTGGATGGTGACGAAAGTCGTGATTCGGATGCCAACAGCGAAGGACTTACGGAAAGTGTAAGCTTGATGCCGTATGAGGTCAATTCCGATGTTGATATGGGGATCCATATAGATGGTGCTACGGAAGCAAGACCATACAAGATCGGTACGCACTTCTGGATCGACAGTAATAAGAACGGTATCTTTGATGATGGTGAAAAAGGTATAGACGGAGCGAAAGTAGAACTGCTTGATAGTGAGGGAAGATCACTCTATTGGGAAGATGATACCTATAGCAGCTTGACGACTGAAACGACAGATTGGCCGGCAGTTGTTTATACTGAAAATGGTGGTGAGTATGCGTTCTATGTGCCTGAGGGAACATATCAAGTACGCTTTACTATCCCGCAAACCGATGAGTATGACGGATATGTTTTTGATAATGAGATCGTTGAGAACAGTGATGAAACATTGAATGCAAACAGTGCAGACAGCTTAGGGATCACAAGAACGGTTATGGTAGGATCAAACAGCAGTGTGCAGGACCTTACTGCAGATGCAGCGATCAATTGTGGATGTGATAATGCTCCAATTAAAGCAAACGGAGGAGATTCTCTGAATATATTTGGTGTGATCTTTATGATAATAATGGCTCTCTTGAGTGGGATCACCTTTTTAAAGAGAGAGGAGGAGATAGAAAATGTATAAGGTCAGACAAATAAGAGATATCACTATATTATCGATGTTTTTAACAGCAAATATATTGGCTGGGGGTAAAAACCTTGCACCGGCACCTTCGCCGGTCATTCCCGTACCGGTAGAGATCGACCCTATCCCGATCTATATCGGGTTGGGAGCGGTAGCGACATTTATCAATCGAGATCCTTGTCCGTGCAATCCGGATGGAGATGATCTTGAAGATACACGTTACGGTATGGTTGCACGTATCGGATGGGATTTCAACCAATATGTCGGGATCGAAGCAAGAGCATTGAAGACCTTTGGTGATGATGCATTTTCCGAAACGAAACACTACGGGCTCTATTTGAAGCCGCAATATCATTTTGCAGATCAGACAAATGTGTATGGTCTCCTTGGGTATGGAAGAACGGAAGTGGACTATACCAATGGTGTTCTAAGCAGTCACAATACATCTAATGGATTCTCCTACGGTGTCGGGTTCGAGTATGATCTCTCTTCAGATGAGAGTGAGGGAGATTACCACCGTGCATTTGATGGGCAGGGAGATCAAGAGAAAGGATGGGGACTTTGGATTGACTTTCAACACCTTCTATCCAATGACGGACCTATGCATACGGATAACAATATCGTAACGGCCGGAGTGACATACGATTTTTAAGAGGAGATACTCTCCTCTTAAGATACCAATTTAAAAATCGAACGGTTGAAATACCATAACCCAAAAATTCGTACCCTCATCGCCAAAGGCGATATCGAATCGGACAGGGACTTGTGCAGCCATTGCACGTAAGCTGATCCCCGCGTCATATTTCATCTCTTGTAACAGATCGGTATTATAGTGATCGTTCACACGACCTGCCTCAACAAATCCGACGACCTGCAACCAATCTACTACTACGGGTATATATTCACTTTTTCTAAATGGATTCCAGTCGAGGATAGCACGATATTCCGCAGTACCGTAGACAACAGCTTTATCGGAGAAGCGATTATTGTCGTAAGCCCTCATTCGAAACATTCCGCCAAGTCTTGCACCTTCCCACGGTGGCGGACGGTCTCCTTCCGTAGGTGTGGTATCATGCTCCCATGAAAAAGAGTATCCTGTCCAAAAACTCATGGCAAGGACATTTTGTTGGGTGAATGAGAGTGTCGGCATAGTGATATAGTGGTTGTATTTGAACTCAAGAAAATCCCACGATTGAGTTGCATCTCCCCAACCAAAGTCGCGAGAGTATTGCAGTTTGAACTGATAGCCGCGAGAGGGGTTCAGGTCGAAATCGGTATTGTCATGATCGAGGAAGAACCTCAAACCGTTCGTATTCCATGTTTTGATACCTTTGGAGGAGTGTGGTGAGTTTTCTTCATAGTTCTCAAAAGTATTATGTTCATAGAATGTCGAAAGTCCTAAAGCGGTTCTTCCTGTGATGAACGGAATACCACCACCATAGCCTTTGCGTCCTACGGCAAACCCTCTGTTCAGTACATAATGACCTTCCGAATTTTCAAGACCGTCTCCTATCGGAAGTACATATTTCAGCGTAGCATAGATGAAATCGGAATCACCGGAGGTTTCGACATATGCATCTTCGTCGGAGTTGTTGGAACGGTCGTAAATGTAATAGCGTGCTTTGGGAAAGTAGCTTTTAAGCCCCATAGCAGAGAAGAGAAGTCTGTCGCTTCCGGGAATAAGATAATCGACGAGTGCAGCAAACCCTCCGGAAAAATTTGCCGTATCGGGGTTGCTATTGGTAACAATATTTTGTTTGGCACCGTAGAAAACGGTAGCAAGCGCTGTTGTCTGCGGTTGAATAAATCCTTGTTTGATTATTCCGATTCCTCCGGAAAGTCCGGTGGAGTCAGTTGAGAAAAGGTAGGGTACATAAGCGATATGTTTGCTGCCTATAATCTTTGTACGGTTCATATCGTCAAAAGAAGCTGAAGCGACAGATTGGTTGGGAAGAAGGACGGCAGCAGTTGAAATGAGTAAATAGTCTATTGTTTTCATAGAACTATTATAGAGGAAAGAGGGTTATAGGTTATTTAGTGGTTTTTAGGTTATAATCTAATTATAAAAATTGAATTCACTACAGGAAGGATCGGTACAATGGGTATGGAAAAGTGTACTACTTTGGATGAAGCAAGAAAGAAGATCGATGAAGTCGATGAGGAGATTGTGAAGCTCATTGCCAAACGTAATAACTACATTAAACAGATCGCACATTTTAAAACAAGTGTCGAAGAGGTCAAAGCCGAAGATCGTATCAATGATGTGATATCGCGAGTTAGACAACAAGCGATCGATCTCGATCTCTCCCCTAATCTCATCAACGATCTTTACGTCCGCATGATAGATGCCATGGTAGAGAGTGAGATCGCAGAATTCAATAATGCAAAGAGTTTTTAAAGAAAATCACTTCAAATATGATCAGTCACTTGGGCACTCTGCCGAAGAGGTCTCAGTGACAGCGTAATGATACAAAGAGTTTTTAATCCTCATTCTCTTCTTCGTCGTCACTGCCTGCAACGGCATGGACGGCGCTACCTGCAACATCTATTGTGGTACTTACAACAGCACCTGTTACATGGATGGGTGCGGTAACGACTTGTGTACAGCCGGATACAACGGCACTTATCAATATCAAACAGTATAGGTTCATTCTCTTTTTCATACCGAAAGTATAGCCTCTTTTTATCGTATGGTAGTTTAGGCTTGGGTATGTTGCCGATATGAGGCGTAGATGCCGTATGCCATGACCGTCAGCATTGGAAAGAGTGATGCAAAAGCGATCAGACCGAAACCGTCAATGAGTGGATTACGCCCTTCTATGTTCTCTGCCAGTCCAAGCCCCAGTGCCGCTACCAGCGGAACGGTAACAGTCGAGGTGGTCACTCCCCCACTGTCATAGGCGATGGGGATGATGTATTTTGGCGCGAACTGTGTGAGTATAATGACAAAGATATACCCGACAATGATGTAGTAGTGTATCGGGTCTCCTGCAACAATGCGGTAGGCACCCAGTGCGATCCCGATGGCAACTCCGAATGCTACGGCAGTTCTTAAGACTTTCTGCCTAATGCTCCCTGCGCTGATCTCCTCTACTTTAATGGCGATGGCAAGCAGAGAAGGCTCTGCCAAAGTTGTAGAGAAGCCGATGAGAAAGGCAAAGAGGTAGATATAGAGCATATTGTCCATGGATGTCAACTGGAATGCGATGGTCTCACCGATAGGGAAAAGCCCCATTTCCAGCCCGACAATAAATGCGTAAAGCCCCAGGATCACCATAATAATTCCAATAGAGATCTTGTGCAGATGAACGACGGGTTTTTTGATGATGATATACTGAAAAAAGAAGATCACTGCCAAAATAGGGGCGACATCTTTTACTACTGCAAGGATATCCCACAAAATATCCCAGTAATTGAAGCTTTGGTGTATCTCTACCGTCTGCATGACAGCCTCTTCGAGTACCTTGATATTCCCTGCTGCATCAGGCATGAACGCGTAGACGAAAATACCGTACATCTGCACGAAGATCATAGGAGTGAGTGATGCAAAGGCGATGAGCCCGAAACCGTCAATGACAGGGTTTCGTCCTTTGATGGAAGAAGCCAGTCCAATGCCCAGTGCGGCAACCAGCGGAACAGTGACGGTCGAGGTGGTCACCCCGCCGCTGTCATAGGCAAGTCCGATGATCTCAACCGGTGCAAAGAAAGTGATGACAACCACCAGTACATATCCACTAATGATGTAGTAGTGGATAGGGTGCCCCAGAAGGATACGAAGGGTTCCCAGCGCAATAGCAAATCCTACCGAGACGGCAACGGTCATCCGCAGGAAAAAAGCATCGACCTTTCCGGCACTGATGGAGGCAGCTTTGTCGGCAATGGCAATGAGTGCAGGTTCGGCGACAGTGGTAGCAAAGCCGATAGTAAAGGCAAAGAGCAGCAGCCAGAAGACAGAGCCTTTTCTGGCAAAGTCCACGGCAAGTCCCTCACCAATAGGAAAAATACCAAGCTCCAATCCCCTAATAAAAAGCGCCAGTCCAACAGCTACAATGCTTAAACCGATAACGATGGAGACAAGATTCTGTGGCATAGTTTGGATGATTGCACCCTGGAACAGTGCCACAACAATGATAATGGGAAGCAGGTCTTGAAACGAATTTTTCAGATCACCTGCAAATATTTTCATACTCTCTTTGAACATAAATGAATTATATCTGTAAAACAGTAGTTTATGTAGAGATAATAGCAAAAAGAAATAATATTGTGAGCAGATTGATGCTTTTGGTGTCAGCAGAAGTTACAAGGCAGAGGAGATCCTCTGCTATGATTGCGGTTTAAAGTCCAAAGAGATGGAGTTAACGCAGTGACGGGTGTTTTTCTGTGTTTTTCTCTCTCCTCTAAAGACATGTCCCAAATGTCCACCGCAGTTGGCGCAGATAATTTCTACTCTTCTACCGTCGGCATCGGGTACTTCTTTGACAGCACCGGGTACGGCATCGTCGAAGCTTGGCCATCCCGTACCCGAATCGAACTTTGCACTTGAGGGGAAGAGTTCGGCGTTGCATTGGCGGCAGATGTACATGCCCGCATCGTGATGGTCCCAGTATTTCCCTGTAAAGGCGCGCTCGGTGCCTTTGTGCAGGATGACGCGTTGTTCTTCTTCGTTGAGTGGGTTGTATGGCATAGGTGTCTCCTTTATTTTATATCGTTCAGGCGCGATTGGTACTTTTGAGGGTGGTTGCACACCGGGCAGACCTCTAGCGCTTTTTTGCCGTAGTGGATGTGTCCGCACACTTCGCAGATCCATGCTTCATCTTCCAGATCACTTTCATAGACCGTATTGTTTTTCATGCGCGCAAGCATGAGCAAGAACATCTTTTCGTGTTCGATCTCGATGTTTCCGATACCTTTAAAGAGCCTTGCAGCTTCTTCATAGCCCTCCTCTTTTGCGATGGCGGCAAAGTCGGGGTACATGTCGGTATGCTCGTAGTTCTCACCATCGATGGCCAACTGCAAGTTCTCCATAGTGTTGCCGAAGCTGTTGTTCGTGCCGCTTACCATGCGGTTGTGCAGTGCCAACTCCAATTTTGCGTGGGTCTTTTCATTGTCCGCGGCTCTTTGAAAGTGTGCGGCGATGTCTCTGTAGCCCTCTTTGTCGGCGACTTTGGCAAAATATTCATAACGGTTGCGCGCCATCGATTCGCCTGCAAAGGCTTTCATGAGATTGACCAGTGTAAGGTTCTTTGTGACCATCTCCATCGCTTCGCCGCAGCAGACAAGCTCGCCGCCGCCTACTTTTTGCACTTCTACTTCGTTTCCGCATCTGTTGCATCGGTATGTTTCGTATTTTCTCATTGTTTCTCCTTTAAAATCGGTGTTGCCCCTTGGGCGAGTTTGAGTCTGGTCCAGACGTTCATGTTGATGACAACTGCGGCAATCTCGGCGATCTCGCGCTCGTCGAAAAAACGGCTTAATGCGTCGTGGTAGGCTTGAAAATCGTTTGCCATACCGTTATTGAGTGCGTCGCAGTATGCCAATGCTGCTTTCTCTTTTTCATCGTAGAGATGACTATTGTACCATGAAGAGATATTATCGACTTTACTCTCATGGATGCCTACTTCTCTGGCTGTACGCGCATGTAGTATGACGCAGTAGGCACATTCGTTCTTTTGTGCTACTCTGAGTCTAAGCAGTTGTGCAAGGTGTTTGTCTATTTTCAAATCGGCGGTGTAGCCGACCGCTTTTGCCATCTGCTTTGCCAAGTCGTGAAACGGGGTGATGTCGGGATCGAACCGTGTGTTGACAAATTGTATCTCTTGCATTCTATTTACTCCTTATAGTGTTCGGTTTTTAGTGTATCGAGCTTTAAAATATCGGGTGTAAGGCGTACATACTCTTGGGTATGTGTATCGTATCCTAACATTTTAAACGTGTGTCCGTAAGGGCAGTTTGGAAAATCGGGAAAACCCTTGCGTAATATGTAACGGTTAGGATCAAACTGCGCTTTGGTGATCTTTCTCATGCCGTATTGTCTTTCAATGTTTACTTCGTCCCACTGCTGCTTGATCTCAAGGTCGAACTTGGCGGCAAAGGGTGTGGTTCCCAGCGTATGGTATGTTTGCAAATCAAGCTCAAGTATGCCTTTGACATCGTATTTTGGCGCACTGATCGCAAAGAGAAATGTGTGCATCACCCGATAGCCCGCATCGACGAAAAAGAGTGAATCCGGACCCAATACGGTCTCTTTCCCTTCTATACCAAGCAGTCCGTTATCGTATACGATACGGTCTTTGTATCCATATGTTTTGAGCGCTTTATAGAGTGTTTGCATTTTACTCCTTCATCATATCTACCGTTGCGATCCATGCTGCTATGGCTTCTTTTTCTTGTTCTGATATTGCAGCTTCAGGATGCAAAGCGAGATAGCTTTTAGGCGGCATCCTTTTCGTATCGATATCATACATGATTGCTCCTTGTAAAAAGAGGCGTCTTTGCCATGGCTCAAATGTGCCCCATCTGGAAAAATTCAAAGAGAGCTTAGCTCTTTTAATCTTTGCGTCTACATACCAAGAGAGTGGAGCGATGTTGTCGTACCATGCGTAGTCGGTACGGTCTGAGTGGCAGTTGTAGCAGCTTCTTTGAAAGATGTCCGTTATTAAGAGGGGGACATTCTCCGCTGTTAAAAAATCCATACTGTCGATGGGACTGCCGTCATTTTGATTTGGTCTGTAAACCTGTATGGCGATAAATAATATAAGAAAGAACACTCCTACTTTTTTCATGTTACAATAAGTTACTTTTTATCCTCTTTCATAGGCATTTTCTGCACGGATCGTTTTGCCGTGTTTTCCGGATTTTTCATACCGAACCCTTTTGCCGCTCTTAAGATGGGGTAGTACTGCGTAAAGACGAAATCATCCTCGGCACTTGCTTGGTGGCACGAGACGCATTTATCTACCGGCATCGCTTTGGTGCTCTCTTTGAGTATGCCTGTTTTCATATCTGAAAAGCTGAAAATCGCCCAGTTGCCCGGCTCGTTGGGGAAGTCTTTTTTACTCTTTACCGACGCTTCAAGCCCCAAAAATTCACCCTCGAAGTACCCTTTTCCGCTTACGGCAGAGGTCGCCCCCACACTGACAAGCTCTTTGACGATGACGGTTCCCTCTCTAAACTTTCCCGTCTCTTTGTACACTTTGTATGACTCAGGGTCGATATAAACATTGTGCATCTCAGGAAAGGCCGCGTGTCCGCCGTTGAGGTCGTTTGGTGTAACCGGTGTACCGATGTAAACCCATGTTCTGTAGTCGGTAGGGCGGATGAGCTCGCCTTTGTCGTTAAGTGTATAGGCCTTGTGCATAGGGGCTTTGAGAGTGGCTTTATCGCCGCCGCATTTTCCTCCTCCGCATTTTTCCATGCCGTATGCCGCGCTAAAAAGTGTTGCAGCAAGTGTGAAGCTTAGTAGTGTATTTTTCATGTTTAAATCCTTTCATTTCAATGATTAGATCGGAAATATAGCACGTTTTATCAAGGTGCGGCGGAACATTTGTTCCCTTACTACTACCAAAAACGTAAAGGGTCCGGTTTGAGGAAGGTATTGTCGAGTTTTTCTATCAGTTTTTGAGAGGAGATGAGCTTTTGCCGGACATTGTTGCTTTTATAGTAGGTCTTTTCCCAGCCGAAACGGTTTGCGTTTTGTGCAAAGATGTGAGACTGCCTCGGATGCAAAGGCGCTACGACATTGAGTGTCTCCCCACGAATCTCTTTTTCAATGCATAGCGTGATAATGCGCACCGCATCGTCTCTATGAATGTAGTTGACAAGCTTGTCATGCTCAAGTATCTTGCCTACAGTGTATTTTCCGGCGATACGATCATACCCCATCAAACCGCCCAGACGCAAGATGATGCTATCGGCTCTGCGTGTACGCACCGCCTCTTCGGCTTGAAGCATGCGCGTGGGCTTTGTGATCGTCTCTTCGTATATAACTCCGTGCGTTTGGGTATAGACCGATACGGAGCTAAGCAAAATGATCTGCGTCCGAGAGGGGATGTAAGGAAGAACGGTATCGAGCGTTTCTAAGTAGTGATGTTTAGGGGGAATGGCGATCACAAAAGTATTTGCCTGATAGAATGCTTCATGATATAAATCGGGATAAGCAAGCAAATGTCGCGTATGAGGTTGTAGCTTTTCATAGGAACTACGGCTCCTTACGGAGCAGTAGACTTTGAAGTTTGGTTGTAAGGCATGCGCTAAAGCGCGCCCCACCCATCCGCAACCAAAAATGGAGACGGTGCGCATCTTAACGCTTGGGCAGTACCCACTCAGGCCGCGGGAAATGGCAGGTATAGCCGTTGGGATGGCGTTGCAGATAGTCTTGATGTTCGGGTTCTGCCTCCCAAAAGTCGCTTGCGGGCGTGACGGGTGTAACCACTTTCCCCGGCCACAAACCGCTTGCATCGACATCTTTGATGGTTTGCAAAGCTATCTCTTTTTGCTCCGGCGTGGTATAAAAAATTTCGGAGCGGTAAGATCGGCCGATGTCGTTTCCTTGTCTGTCGGGCGTAGTGGGGTCGTGTATTTGAAAGAAAAACGCCAAAAGATCTCGGTAGCTAAGCCTATCGGGATCGAAAATGATCTCGATAGCTTCGGCATGATCTCCATGGTTTCGGTAGGTGGCGTTAGGTACATCGCCGCCGGTGTAGCCGACACGGGTGCTTAAGACTCCGGGGAGTTTACGGATAAGCTCTTGCATGCCCCAAAAGCATCCGCCGGCTAAAATCGCTTTTTCTTGTCTCATGAAAACTCCTTCTGTTTGAAAGTAAAACGGCACTATAGCAGATTAAAAAAAACATAGTGGAACAAATGTTCCTTTTAGGGGCGAAGGTCGAACTGCGACATCTCTTCGGGGTGAACAGGAATATAGAGTTTGCCCGCTTTGCCGCTTTGGACACGGTTGAGTTCATTTAGCAGCGTATGCAGATGCTTGACATCGTATTTCAGCGGTGCGTCGCTTTTTTTGAGCATCTCGATGAGTCCTATCACTTCGCTTCGGGTACAGTCTTTGCGCAAAAGGCATAAGCCCGTATCGATTTTTGTTTCTTCTTTTACATCGAAGATGAGCCGTATTTGGTCTTTTTCGCGAACGATGTCTCGGTAGGCGATGAAAGCCAAAATGCCAAGCGCAACGGCAAAGGAGATGTCGACTGTGTTCCAGAGGTCCCAGAGTGTACTTTGCGTACCGAAAGCATAACGGACGAGCAATCCTATGCCGAAAAGTGCGCTAAAGAGCGTTAATCCGCCGTATTTTCCAACCGATGTCATATGTTTTACCCCGTTAAAGATATGATGGCAGTATTGACGAACTTTGCTTAATCTCTACTTGTCCATCGTGGCGTTACGCTCTTTAATCTTCTCTCTTGGAACGAACTCCAGCACCGTTGCGTTGATGCAAAAGCGTCTTCTGCCTCCGGGTGCGTCGTTAAAGACATGCCCCAGATGTGCGCCGCTCTTTTTGGCGACGATCTCAATGCGGCGCATACCGTAGCTGTTGTCCTCTTTTTCGATTACCGCGCCGGGAACGGCTTTAAAAAAGCTCAGCCACCCCGAACCGGAGTTAAAGCGGTCGCGCGTATCGAACAGAATGTCACCGGAGATAGTGTCAATAAATACCCCGTCTCCCGTATGGGCGAATTTTTCGTAACGGCGGCAAAAACGGCTGTCCGTACTTTTGTTGTACGCCACATCGTACGCTTCGCTTCTTTTGCCGAGCTTGAACGCACCCAAGGTTTTGTAAAACACCTTTTCATCCATGTAGCCCACATGACGCAGTTGCTCTTTGCCGTCTTCTATGAAGAGGATCGTCGGCGTACCGTGTATCTTATCTGAAAGTACAAAACCTTTGAGTTGTGAAGCGCGTGCCGTACGCAGCGGCAGCGTACCGCGGTAGTGTGCGGTGACATCGGTTTTAAAGGCTTCGCAAAAACGGCAATGGGACGCGGTGATGACGACGATCTCTTTGCCGCCAAGCGGCGTGAGCTGCTTTGTCTCTTTTTTGGCGGAACTTTTGGGAAACTTTACTCCTGTTGCATGGTTGGGGCAGTAGCCGAAGGGATGTTTTTTCAAATAGTCCTGATGGTATGCTTCTGCCTTATAGAATTTTTTCAGCGGTGCGATCTCGGTAGTGATCTTGCCGTATCCCGCCTGAGTTAAAAGTGTTTGGTATACATCACGTGTGGCAAGTGCTATGTATTTTTGCTCGGGTGTCGTGTAGTAGATCGCCGAGCGGTAGTTGTTGCCCACATCATTTCCCTGACGGTTACCCTGTGTGGGATCGTGCAGTTCCCAAAACGATTTGATCAGTGTTTGGGTGGATATACGGCTGTCATCATAGACTACCTCTACGGACTCCGTATGGTTGATGACCCCTGTATCGGGGTTTCGTTGTTTGAGTACGGTACGGTAGGTAGGGTTCTCGTAGTTCCCGCCCGCATAGCCGGAGGTGGCGCATTCGACCCCTTTGAGGTTTTCAAAATGCTTCTCCACACCCCAGAAACAACCTGCAGCAAAAACAATGGTCTGTATTTGTGCCGTTAGTACGGCACTGAATGATAGCAGTAGCAAAAGTGTTCGCATAGTGACTCCTTGTTATGTGTAAATAGAGTGGCACTATAGCAGAGTTGATTAAACTTCGTGTAACAAATGTTCCCTCTCCCGCTGAAGACGACTGAGCGATTGTCTGGTGATACCCAGATAGGAGGCGATATGATCGACAAGCACCTGTTTTTCAAAGACTCCCGGAAAGTAGTCTATGAGCAGTTCCAGCCGTTCTTTCGCACTTTTGGTCAGAAGGTTGAAGGTGCGTTCGCGCATGATCGCATAGGAGTCCTCCGCCATCTTAGCGGCGAATTTCAGCCAGAAAGGGTCGTTCTCATAAAGGGCGTAAAGATCGGCTCTGTTTATCTTCATCAAGGTTGCATCGACCAATACTTCAAACGCCAGCTCTTCGGGTGTGCCTTGGGTGAAGCTGACATAGTCGACCACAGCGATGTCCATGAGCATACGGTGATCGAGTGTATCCATATCGAGGCAATGGAAGGTCCAAGTGAAATCTTTGCCGTTTTCTTCGAGCTTGTAGGAGCGGACGATCCCCTCGACGATGAAGTAGAGGCATTCGGAGACTTCGGAGTTTCCGTAGATATGTTCGCCTTTTTTGTAATGAACCTCTTTAAAAAGCGAGGAGAGTGTAAACCACTGTGTTTCATCAAGATCGATAAAGTGCTGAATATAGGCTTTAAGTTCATCCATTCGTTATGTCCGCCGTTTGTTTAGTATCTCTTTGATCTCCTCCATATCTTTTTCATGCCCGAAACATGCCGAGGTGTTGCAGAGCATAAATCCGTCATTGGTATCGTTTTTGAAGAGTGTAAAGGGGTAGGGGAGTTTGTCCAGTTGAGAGAGGTTTTTCTTTAGTGTCTCCTCCTTGGCTTTAATAATGATGTCATCATAGAGATAACGGATGACCATTTTGCTCAGTTTCGGAGTGGAGACGGGTTGACGCATGACATCGTAAGAGTGGATCTCAAGACTTTTAAAGACGAACTTTTTATAGACGGGATCTATAAGTGAAGAGATAGAGTGGAGTACCCCGACCATAGTGGCAAGCGATGAGGGATAGGAGCTGTCGAATATCTCCGCATCGGTCTCGAACTCGCCTCTGGAGAATTTCCAGATACCGTGTTTATAGAATTTTTCAATTGCATTGTTAGCAAGTTTCTGCGCAATGATGAGATGCGTCTCATCAAGAGTGGTCTCATAGGCTTCTATGAGTGCTTCACACAGATAGGCATAGTCTTCCAAGAATGCATGGATCTTCGGCTTTTTCCCGATGAGCGTGGTATGGAAAAGCTGTCCGTTGATATACATGCTCTCAAGAAGCTTCTCCAAAGAGCGTTTTGCGGGTTTGAGGTAGTGTTCGTCAGTGCGTGCGGCGTAGAAGAGGGAGCGTATCATCATTGCGTTCCATGAGACGATCACCTTCTTGTCGATGAACGGGTAGGTACGTTTCTCTTCTCTGCGTTTTCTCAGTGCCTTGATCGCTTCATGGAAGTAGGGGATCTCATCTGTTCGGGTTGGATCTTCTACACGTATGATATTCTTTCCTTCGAAGTTGCCTTCAGGTGTAATATGTAGCGCATGGCATAGATCATCGAGCGCTTCTTTGGGGATCCCTGCTTTGAGAAAGGATTTTTTGGCTTTCTCATAGGTGTAGACAAAGTATTTTCCCTCTTCTCCTTCGGTATCGGCATCGCTTGCAGAGTAGAAGAGGTATGACTCCTGCATCTTCTCCAGCATGAAGTCAAGGGTTTCGAACGCTACTTTTTTATAGAAAGTGTTTTGGGTAATATGATAAGCTTTCAGATAGACGCTGCTAAGTTGCGCATTATCATAGGTCATCTTCTCAAAATGAGGTACCATCCATTCGTTATCGGTCGAGTAGCGGCAGAAGCCACCTTCTACAATATCCCTTAGCCCTCCGCGTGCCATATGGAAAAGCTGTTTCTCCACCATGGCAAGCGCCTCTTTACTGTTGGTAAGTGTATGGAGATCAAGAAGAAGATCGAGCAGAGAACTTTGTGGGAATTTCGGTGATTTGCTAAAGCCTCCGAAACGATGGTCATAGAGCAATCCTGCATGTTCGATAGTCCGCTGTACGATACTACTGTCGAGTTTGGTCGCTTGGATCTTATCTTTGTCGGGGTTAAGGTGCTTGAGTATCTTTTCCGCCTCTTCGACCAATGTCCCTTTGGCATTGGCATATTTGTCGACAATGACATTGAGCAGTTCAGGAAATGCCATCATACCGTAGCGTGCTTCGGGAGGAATGTAGGTTGCCGAGTAGAACGGTTTTCCCTCTTCGGTCAGAAAGATCGATGTCGGCCAGCCGCCCGGACGGCCGTTCATGAGCTGGTAGACCTCTTGAAAATGCTTGTCGATATCGGGACGCTCCTCACGGTCAACCTTGATTGAGACAAAGTGTTCGTTGAGGATTTTTGCCGTTTTTTTGTCTTCGAATGATTCTCTCTCCATCACATGACACCAGTGGCAGGAGCTGTACCCGATGCTTAGAAAGATAGGCTTATGCTCTTTGCGTGCCTTCTTGAAGGCTTCTTCACCCCATGGGTACCAGTCGACGGGATTGTCAGCATGCTGCTGAAGATAGGGAGAGTGTTCGTTCTTGAGATGATTGCTCATGTTGTCCTCTATGATTGATTTTGGGTATACCCTCTATTAATCCATTTTTGCTAAGATTGCATAGCTTTATACACAAATAGTACAATACAATACTATAAAATTAGAATAAAAGAGAGAAAAAATGCAGTATATTATCAAAAAGTTACTCCTTATGGGAATTCTTTTGAGTAGTTTCGCTTTCGGCGGATTTACAAGTGCATTGAAAAAACAGAAATTCGTAGAGCCTGAAGAGGCGTTCAAGATCACGGCGATTCAAAAAGAAGATACGATCGAAACCAAGATCGTACTGGCGGACAAGATACACATCTATAAAGACGACTTGAAGTTCCGTATTGTCAAACCTCAATCCCTTGCCTTGCATCCGAAGTTGCCCCAAGCACATGAGATCGACGGTGACAAGGTCTATGAACATCAGCTTATTGTCAATATCCCTGTAAAAGATATCACCTCCAAGATCAAAGGTGATTATACGCTTGAGGTGGAAGTGGTCGGTTGTTCGGATGCGGGTATCTGCTACCAGCCTTTTAGAAAGCAGTTTACCTTCAAGGGAGAGGAAGCGGGTGTATTTGACAAGATATCCGCATTGACAAAAGAGGGAAATACCGCAAAGATCGCCGATGTACTGGGGAGTGAAAGCTCTTTGTTCATTATTGTTCTCTTCTTTATTTTCGGACTTTTGCTTGCACTTACGCCGTGTGTCTTTCCGATGATCCCTATTCTCTCTTCGATCATTGTTTCCCAGTCGGGTGACGGCAAACCAAGTGTGGCAAAAGCATTCATCACCTCACTGGTCTATGTGGTGGCAATGTCTCTTACCTACACGGTCGTGGGTGTAGTTGCAGGACTGGTCGGTGCGGACATCCAGACAGCCATGCAGAACCCGTGGGTTCTGACTATCTTTGCCGGGATGTTCGTAGCCCTTGCATTCTCCCTCTTTGGCTACTACGAAATAGGACTGCCTGCCTCATGGCAGAGTAAACTCAGCCGCGTGAGTGACGAAGCGGGGCAGAAGGGCGGATTTGTCGGTACAGCGGTGATGGGTGTGCTCTCCGCGCTCATTGTCGGTCCGTGTGTCGCACCGCCGCTTGGGGGTGCCGTGCTCTTCATCTCCCATACCGGTGATGCTCTGCTTGGCGGGGTGGCACTCTTTGTGATGAGTATCGGTATGGGAATGCCGCTCTTACTAGTGGGTATCGGTGCAGGGAAGTTCATGCCAAAACCCGGAGGCTGGATGAGCGTGGTCTCTCAAGTCTTTGGTGTGATGATGCTCGGACTTGCTATCTTTATGCTCGGACGTATCCTGCCTGACAGTATTACGCTCACTCTCTGGGCGCTTCTCTTTATGGGCTCAGCCCTCTACATGGGAGTCTTTGACGGTAGCGACAAAAAGCCCGGAGCCAAAAAACTCTTCCAGCTCTTTGCCGTGGTGCTCATGCTCTACGGAGCGTCACTCTTCATCGGTGCGCTCAGCGGTGCGAACTCGATGCTTAGACCGTTCGAGCGTTTTACTGCCCCTAAAGGGGTAGCTGTTGCAGCTGTAGAGAACAAAGCCAACCATCGTGGCTACAGCATCGAGCGTCTGCTTAAGGAAGTTGCGGCTTCAGACAAGCCTGTGGTCGT
>JAMORY010000030.1 GCA_027063305.1 Sulfurovum sp.
GGAGGGTAGTGATGCATCAACCAAAGAAGAAACTGTTAGATATGGTTAGAGATAAGATCCGTTTGAAACACTATAGTTATTCTACGGAACGGACTTATGTGCACTGGATCAAACACTATATCTTTTTTCACAATAAAAAACACCCCATTGAAACGGGAAAAGAAGAGATAGAACAGTTTTTGACATTTCTTGCAGTCAATAAAAAAGTTTCACCTACCACACAAAATCAAGCCTTTGCAGCCATACTTTTTCTTTACAAAGAAGTGTTGGGTGTCGATATGAGTAGTTGGAACATACAGGCACTCAGAGCGCAAGAGCGTAAGCATATTCCCCAAGTGCTGACAAAAGAGGAGGTACAAAAAGTCATAGTGGAGCTTTCCGGAACTTACCAGCTTATAGTCCAGTTAATGTACGGTTGTGGTCTGCGTATGCAAGAAGCTCTTAATTTACGGATAAAAGACATTGATTTCGGCTTTGACAAAGTCTATATATGGGACAGTAAAAGCCTCAAAGATCGTACCGTACCTTTGCCGCAAGTGTTAAAACAGCGTCTAAAAGCACAAGTCGAGCATGTAGAGCAACTCCATAAAAAAGATATAGCGGATAGATACGGCTCTGTCTATTTGCCTTATGCGCTGGAGCGAAAATACCCCAATGCCAAGTTTGAAACAAAGTGGCAATATCTGTTTCCTATGAAAAATGTGGCCAAAGACCCTCGAAGTGGCATCGTACGTAGACATCATATTCATGAAAAGACATTGGGCAGGAACATAAAACAAGCAGCTGTAAAAGCAGGGGTTCATAAGAGAGTAACCTCTCATATATTCAGACACTCCTATGCGACACATCTTTTGCAAAGCGGCATTGATCTTCGTTCAATTCAGGAGTTGCTTGGGCATAAAAGTGTGGAGACGACGATGGTGTATACCCATGTGGTGGCAGAGATGAATAAGGGAAGGGTGGTAAGCCCGTTGGATATGTAACCCCCTTTTGGCTAAAATAGCATTCTAAAATATCTACGAATAAAAAAGGTCACTATGAAACCCATCTACCCACTCAATGTCAAGAATGAATTTGTCTTTAACTCCTCTCCGCGTGATTTTACCGTCGAAGAGATCCCGCTGTATGAGTTTACGGGGGAGGGGGAGCATTTGGTATTGAAGGCGCGAAAAAAAGAGATGACGACATGGGAGATGCTTGATGCCATCTCCAACCATGTTGGCATACGCCGAAGAGACATCGGGTACGCAGGGCTTAAAGACAAACATGCGATGACCATACAGTACATCTCTCTGCCTGCCAAGCTTGAAGAGAAGCTCTCCTCTTTTAGCCATGAGAAGATCAAGATACTGGAGACTACCAGACACAATAACAAGATCCGTGTTGGGCACCTCAAAGGCAACCGCTTTGAGATACGCCTCAAAAAGGTACTGGGTGTGCAAAAAGACAAACTTGACTCGGTGTTAAAGTGGATCAAAGCCAACGGTGTGCCCAACTACTTTGGGAATCAGCGTTTTGGTACCAACGGCAACAACTGGGAAGACGGTAAGAAGTTGCTGGATGGTACGCTGAAGATGCGTGACAGAAAGACCAGAGAGTTTTTGATGGGCTCTTACCAAAGCTACCTCTTTAACAAATGGCTCATCAAGCGCATGGAGATGAACCTGCTGCTTGAAAAGTTCAGTGAAGCGGAGACTGAGAAGGTGATGCGACTGCCTGAAGGATCGCTCAAAGGGGTGAAGGCTCAGCCAGGCTTCTTTAAACTGCTAGAGGGTGACCTGATGATGCACTACCCCTACGGCAGACTTTTTGAAGTGGAAGATCTTAAACATGAAGCGGAGCGTTTTGCTACGAAGGACATCGCCCCTACAGGGCTCATTCCTGGTAAGAAGACCAAACGTGCAAGCGGCTTGGCAGGAGAGATCGAGCGTCAGTTCGATGAAGAGATCAAACTCTTTGGTGCAAGACGCTATGCGTGGATACAGGTAACGGAGATCAAGAAGGACTACATCGAAGAGAAAGCACATTATGAGTTGAGTTTTGTGCTTCCTAAAGGGTCGTATGCGACCAATATTCTGGATGTCTTACGTGGAGAGGCACTTAGCGTATGATCCGACAGCTTAAAGATGCCGCACTTGCCAAAGGGGTCAAAGCCGCTGTCAATATGCAGATGAAAGCCTACGGCAGTGTGGAGTCACTCGAACTGGACTCGGAGGCAAAAAGAGTGCTTTTGCGCCTTATGCTAGAAGGAGAGCATGAGGTGCTGGAGGTTGATGTGGAGCGCTATGAGATATATGAAATATCGGGCGTATTCTATGTGCGGGTGGAAGGGGTGCGAACGTCACGTGTATGGCTGAATGCCTTAGCGCAAAAGCATCTTGAGGGCAGAGCGTGGCAGATCCCGGCAAAATATGCCAAGATCATCAAGAAGCTACTCTAAGTTAGAGGGTCGCTTTGAGCCCGTAGAAGTAGTTTTGTATCTGAAGTAGAGCTTTTGAAGTGAGGTTCTCGATGAAAGATTCGAGTTTGTCCCGCTTTTTCCATACAGGCTTTTTGACTTGTGCGGCTTTGGCAACGGCTGCCTTTGCCTGAGAGATAATGCCCACTTCATCGATAAGTCCTACCTCTTTGGCACGTGAGGCAAGGAAAATGTGCGCATCGGCATAGGCTTTGGAGTTGTTGATATCCAATCCGCGTGCCTTGGCAACATCCGAAACGAAGAGCTCATAGGTATCTTTGGTCAATCTCTCCAGCTCGGCACGCTCTTGCGGGGTCCACTCTCTTGTCGGTGTTCCCGCCTCTTTGTAGGTTCCTTGTTTGACCACTTGGGGCTTGACGCCCAATTTATTCATAAGCCCCTCAAGGTCGGCACTCTCCATAATGACCCCGATAGAACCTACGATAGCTCCCGGATTGGCAATGATCTTTTGTGCGTAGATACTGCTGTAGTAGCTGCCGCTTGCCATAATGCCCGAAGCGTAGGCAATGACGGGCTTTTTCTTTTGCAGTTCGCGGATGGCATAGCTGATCTCGATAGAGGGAGGTACGGAGCCGCCCGGTGAGTTGACGTTGAGCAGTACCCCTTTAATGGCAGGGTCTCTTTGGGCTTTTTCAATCTCTTTAAGTACTTTTTGCGCATCCATAATAGGACCAAAAAGTTTGATCTCCTGAAGATTTGCTTTTTGAAGCGGTGTCTCATTGCTTGGCATGAAGATGAGAAGAAGGATCAGTAGAAAAAGCAGTCCTTTAAAGTGGTCGCCGATCCACTTGATCGTATGACTGATACTTTTAAACATACTGCTCTCCTGCAATGTAGAGTTTGCTTACCTCTTTGGTGTGCAAAATGCTCCAAAGAGCGATCTCTTCGGGGCGTTTTGGCAGTTCTGGCAGGGTAACGAGTGCGAAGTCGGCATCTTTGCCCACTTTCAAGCTACCGTTGTTCAGCCTGAGCGCCTGTGCGGCATCGGAGGTGACGTTCTTGAGCAGTTGGAGTGCGAGTTGCTGGATCTCAATGTCGTTATGGAGCATCAGCGCGGCTCTTAGCTCATCGAAGATGTTAAGCGAATCGTTGGAGCTTAGCCCGTCCGTAGCTACGGAGAAAGGCAGTTCAAGCTTCTCGATGGCAAGCCGTCCGCAACCAAGGTAGCGGTTGGAACGCGGACAGTGGGCGATGGTGTGTCCTTTTTGAGCCAGATACGCCAATTCATCCTCCGTTGCCTGCACACAGTGTGTAAAGTGGGTCGGATAGGTGTCGAACGCATGGAGGAACTCCTCAATGGTCGTAACAGGTGTGGAGGTATTGAAGAACTTCTCAAAAAAGGCTTTGAACTCTCCCTCTCCCTTCTCCAGCCACTCACGCTCCGCTTGTGATTCCAAAAAGTGAGCGCTTAGGGGCATTTGGTTCTGTTTTGCCAATGTCACGGCGCGCTGTAGGATGATCGGGTGTACCGAGTAGGGGGAGTGAATGGCGATCGCCGGTGTGATAAGGCTTGAATCGTCACAGCTCTGTGACGCTTTGACACGCTCAAGGAAATCACCGTAGAGCATGTCGGCATACTGGGCGTTCGAGCCGATGAGTTCGTTAAAGAAGACTACACGTTGGGGTACCTCTTCGCAAATTTGCAGCTCTGTACCGAAGCTGGAGATCGCTCCGAAAGTTGTTACGCCCGAGCGCAGCATCTGGTCGCACTCATGTCGCATCATGGCATTGTCGCAATCTTTCATCAAGTCGTCACGATGCTCGATGACGGAATCAAGCCACGGCATGAACGAACCGTATTTTAGCGATGTCTTGTTGGCAGAGAACTCCAGATGCACATGGGTGTTGATGAAACCCGGGTAGATCACCGTATAGGGCTCTGCACGGATAAGTGTCGCATCGGGATACTGCTCAAGCAGTTTTTCCGGAAGGTCGACAGCCTGAATGTGGCTATCGAAGGCGACGGCGAGGTTCTGAATGAACTGCCCGTCGATGTAAAGATAGTCGGCAATGAGTATTTTCATCGGTTTTACTCCTGTTTAATCCTATTTGGATAAAATAATACCCTAAATTTATAGAATAAGAAGGTACTCATAATGAAAATAGTTGTAATCCAAGGTCCAAACCTCAATATGCTCGGTATTAGAGAGCAGAATATCTACGGGCCGATGAAGCTGGAAGATATCCATGCACAGATGAAAGCGTTCGCAGATCAGAACAAACTTGAGATCGAGTTCTTTCAAAGCAATCTCGAAGGTGAGATCGTAGACCGCATTCAGGAGTGCATGGGAGATGCCGACGGTATCATCATCAACCCTGCGGCATATACGCACACTTCCATTGCTATCCGTGATGCATTGGCGGCGGTGAAGATCCCTGCGATCGAAGTACATCTAAGCAACATCCATGCCAGAGAGGAGTTCAGACACAACTCTTTGACTGTGCCTGTATGTGCGGGGCAGATCGTTGGTATGGGACCGTTTGGGTATCATTTGGCAATGGTCGGTATGACACAGATTCTAAATGAAGTAGCGGCGATGAAACAAGCGCAGCAACAAGCACAAGCCGCTGCAAAACAACAGTAACACCCCTTTACTCCGGTAGTCCTTCGGGACTGCCAGAACAAACACACTCTTTTAAAATACCTTTTAGGACATCCATATGAACTATATGCTCAAAAATGAAAATGCCATCTATTACGAATGTGGTTACAGCTGTGACAATGCCCTCTATCTGCGTTTAGGCGATGAAGCGTTTTTTATTACCGACAGCCGCTATACTATCGATGCGCAAGAGCATGTAAAGGGTGCGAAGGTTGTCATAGAACGTGACCTCTACACAAAAGCGGCTGAGATACTCAAACGTGCCAGGGTCAAAAAGGTGATCTTTGATCCCAAAGAGTGGAGTGTGGCGGGGTTCGAGGTATTGAACACGAAAACAAAGACAGCCTTTAAAGCCGTACCTGACTTTTCGCATAAAAAGCGTATGGTAAAGAGCGATGCGGAGCTAAAGATCATTGCCAAAGCGGCAAAACTGGGACGTAAAGCCTTTAAGTCGTTCGCTGTGCAGATATCAAAGCAGGGCTTTGGCAAAGATGAGTTTGCACTTACCTACATGGCAAAGGGGGCTTTGAGCAAGGAGGGGCGTTACGATCTTAGTTTCGATCCTATTGTTGCTATCAATGCCAATGCGGCAAAACCCCATGCCACACCGACAAAAAAACGCTTGAAAGAGGGTGATCTGCTACTTGTCGATGCAGGATTGAAGTACAAACGCTACTGCTCGGACAGAACCCGTACCGTAGAGGCATCGGAGGGGTTTGCCTTTAGGCATAAACAGCGTTTTGGCAAGAAGAAGATACAAAAGGCGTATGACACGGTGCTTAAAGCACATGACCGTGCCATTAAAAAAGCACGAAGCGGTATGAAGGCAAAAGAGGTTGATGCACTTACCCGTGACCTTATAGAAAAAGCGGGGTTCGGTAAATACTATGTTCACTCTACAGGGCATGGTGTGGGACTGGACATTCATGAAATGCCCTACATCGCCTCTAAATCCGAAACGGTGATCGAGGACGGTATGGTATTTACTATCGAACCGGGTATCTATATCCCCGGAGAGTTCGGTATTCGTATTGAAGATATGGTAGCGATGGTGGATGGTAGAGCACAAGTGCTTTAGGTGGTCAATAGTGTCGGTATGCATTGCTTTAATCTGTGGTAGGTTTGGTTATTGTCAAACGTGTAGGTCGGGGTGCTCTCACCCTGACACGATATCAATAACCAAAACATATCTATTTGAAGTATAACCTGAATTGTCGGGGTGGGGATACCCCGACCTACGAAAAGTCTCTTGTAAAGGAAAACCGGTGCTAAAAAGAAAAAAACTAAACGATGCCCTGACATTGATTTTTACCCCACATTTTCCTTATCATGCAAAGAAAATATCGCATAAACGCCATAGAGCACTTTTGGGTATCGGCGGCAATTTGGGTGATGTGCTTCGGCGTTTTGAACATCTTTTCATAGATCTAAAACGTAAAAGAGTGCTTACTATCGTCGAGACCTCGCCCGTGCTGAAAAATCCGCCGTTCGGGTTTTTGGAACAGGATGATTTTCTCAATGCACTTATTCTTGTTGAGACAAATATGACACCACGAGAGCTGTTAAAATATGTATTGCGTGTAGAGAAGCGATTTGGAAGAAAACGTCTTTTTAAAGATGCACCAAGAACCCTTGATATAGATTTGATATTCTATGAGAATGTGACCATGCAGAGTAAGGAGTTGACCCTGCCGCATCCGGGATGGATGCAGCGAAGTTCGGTCTTGATCCCTCTGTCGATGATGAGAAAGGTAGTATAATGATGATCAATGAAACATTTGTTGCCTCGACGCCAAGAGGCGCTTATGAGCAAGCAGTAGAGAAGTACGGCAGTGATGACCTTGAGATCGTCTCTGCAAAGCAGTTGCGTTATGATGACGGACAGATACGCGCAGAGGTGGTCATTGCTGTGCCTAAGGAACTCTTTAAAGAGAAGTCATTCGGCAAAAAGCCGCTAAAGGCAGCGGAGAGATCAGAAGAGGAAGTAATGCTAGATGAGATAGGAGAGCTCAAAGCGCAACTTGCTGAGATGAAAGCGGGAATGGTGGGCATTGCCCCGCAAAGCAGTGTGGTGGAGGATGTTAAAGCGCTCTTTTTGAAAAAAGGTATCTCCTCCGCATGGCTCGATCGTGTACTCGGTACGCTGGTCGGGACCCCGCTTATTGAAGATGCGGCGCTACTGGTTTCTTATCTGCTTGAGGAGATCGATGAGACCTTGCAGGTCAAAGAGGAGTCCCTCGATACCAACAAGATGATCATGCTGGTAGGCCCGACAGGGGTAGGGAAGACAACCACGATCGCCAAGCTCGCGGCGCGTTATGCCTACCTGCTGGACCGTAAGTACAAAGTGGCGCTTATTAACTTGGACAACTATAAAGTAGGGGCGATGGAGCAGTTGGCACACTATGCGGATATTATGCAGATCGAACATTTTGCCGTGACCTCACCGGAGGATTTCCATGCACGTGTCGAGGCGCTTGACGCTTATGATATTATCTTGGTCGATACTGCGGGGATGTCTCCGTACGATACGCAGAAGTTCATTAAGACCGTGGAGTTCGTACAGTCGGAAACCCCGCGGGATCTTGAAGTGCACTTGACCCTCTCTGCGACGGTGAAGTTCGAGGATATGGACGATATCTATCAGAACTTCTCCTTTTTGAACCTCGATGCCGTCATTATCAGCAAGTTCGATGAGACTCGCCACTTCGGGACGCTTTTGAACTTCATGCTGCTCTATCAGCTACCGATGAGCTACTTCTCCATTGGGCAGGAAGTGCCTGATGATATTCGCGTTGCAAGTAAAGAGTATCTGCTAGAGCGTTTTATCGGAGAGGTCAATGAAAAGTAATAACATAGAGAAGAAAGAGCGAGTGCTCATCGGTTTGAGTGGTGGTGTGGATTCGACCGTTGCAGCGGTACTACTGCAAGAACAGGGCTATGAACTGGTTGGGGTCTATATGAAGCTGCACGATAACCCTGCCTACCACGAAGCCAACTGGAAGCGTGTACAGAAGGTTGCGGACTACTTGAACATCGAGGTGCACTTCCATGACCTGAGTGAAGCGTTCGAATCGCATGTCTACAACTACTTTGTCGAAAGTTACAAAGAGGGGCTTACCCCAAATCCGTGTGTGATGTGCAACCGTACCATCAAGTTCGGGCAGATGCTTGATTTTGCCGATTCTTTAGGTATCGAGAAGGTCGCTACGGGACACTACCTACAGTGTGACGGCAAGTTCATCTACACAGCGGTCGATGAGAACAAAGACCAGAGCTACTTCCTCTGTCAGGTTGAAAAATCGGTTCTTCCTCGGCTTATTTTCCCTTTGGGTGCATGGCAGAAAGAGGATGTTAAGGCGTATGCGGCAAAGATCGAAGTGCTCTCCTCATTTGCTACCCAAAAAGAGAGCTCGGAGATCTGTTTTGTGGAGAATACTTACGATGAAGTCCTCTCCAAGCATATGAATATCGATATGCCCGGTGAGACAGTCGATACGGAAGGAAATGTTGTCGGACATCATAAAGGGTATATGCACTACACCATAGGTAAACGGCGCGGTTTTTTTGTTCGTGGTGCGCACGATCCACATTTCGTACTTGCGATCAAACCCGAAAAGAACCAGATTGTCGTGGGGACGCGTGAGAAGCTTGAGGAAAATGCTTTTACAGTCAAACAGATCAATCTTTTCGAAGACCTGACGGAGTTCGACTGCGAAGTGAAAGTGCGTTACCGCACCAAGGCGGTGCCTAGTCATGTCAAAATAGAGGGTGACCGTGCTTCCGTCATCCTTGATGAACCGGTCTTCGGACTGGCAAAAGGGCAGGCAGCAGCATTCTATGACGGTAGAAGACTGCTTGGGGGCGGTATTATTACCTAAATATGGGCACCTCTAAAAACTCTACATGCCCATAATGGGCTTTGCAAACGCGATCTTGCACAAGATGCTTCCTTCATCGTAGCTACGGCTAGTCCTGCAAGTGAGTGTCTTGCCTGAACGAAAGCTTGTAATGTTATGGGTATGCAGGGTTATTAGATGTGCCCATATACTTTTTAAAGTATTTTATAATATTGACATCGATGCAGAGCTAAAGCGTATGAAGCATTTTAAAAAGGAAGTGGTGGAAGCCTATAAATAAAAGGTACTCTCATGAACCACTACATCATCGGTGATGTCCACGGCGAGTATGATATGCTCATGCGTCTTGTAAGCAAGATTCCATGCGAAGCCAAGCTCATTTTTGTAGGTGATTTTGTTGATCGTGGCAGCAGGAGTGTCGAAGTGATACGTTTTGTCAATGTCAATATAGGATGCTTGGTGTGTATTGTGTATAGACGGGGAGGTAGTGAGTGAAAAAAGATAAAAATACAGCGGCTCTTTTGATAGAAGATCTGAAAAACGGCATAAAAGAAGAAATCAAACAGAAGATATATGAGCGATATACTCAATGTGCCAGATGGGACAATGCCAGTTTTGATGCTAAAGAGACAAGGTTTGACTTGGCAGATTTTGACAATGAATTTGCACTAGATACGATAAGGTATTACGGAATTTCATATGAGGAGTACTTGAGATTTTATTGTGAAGTGCGAAACGACGGACTGTTCTATCCGGATGAGATAGATGATGTTGATGCATTTGTCAACGAAAAACTCTCAAAAAGGGAGTTGTCGTCATGATCATCTACATACACGGATTTGGTGGAAGCGGCAAAGGAAGTAAAGCGGAGCTTTTTAGGGAGTATTTCAAAAGCATCGGCGAGCCGTTTATCGCGCCGTCACTAAGCTATGTACCTAAACTTGCCATGGAAACCCTGCGTGAGCTTATAGAATCATACGGTGAGGTCTATCTTATCGGCTCTTCGCTGGGAGGTTATTACGCTACCTATCTTGCACAGATGCCACAAGTGCGAAAGGTCGTACTTATCAACCCCGCAACCAAGCCCTACGAGACACTCAAAAGAGCATTGGGTGATGCACCGAATTTTTATGACGGTTCTACTTTTGCATGGCAAAAAAGCCACATCGAGATGCTCAGAGAGTTTGATATAAATGATGCGATCGATATGTGGTTTCTCTCTAGGAAGCTCTTTTTGTATCTACAAAAGGGTGATGAACTACTTGATTACAAAGATGCACTCGAAAAGTATGAGCCAAGAGAGCATCAGTTGGTGCTTGAAGAGGGAGGAAGCCACAGCTTTGACGGCATAGAGCGGTACTTTGAGAAGATTCGGGCGTTTTTTGCTGTGGGTGATCACTTCAAACACACCACCAAGATCAAAGGGGTCGGGTTAGAGCTTGAAGAGGTTGCCAAAAGAGTGGGCGATCTCTACTATGACGATATGGCACGATTTTTAAAGGCATTGGCAGTCAAGTTGAAAAATGATGCCAAAGCCGACGAGAAAAGAGGCAGAACCAAGCTCTCGAAGCATCTTTATAGCAGCGCAGAGCATATCGGCAAAAGTGCGGATGAGATACGACAGGCGTGGCGTCTGTGCAAATACCCGACGATCCGCTGGATGATACAAAACGGTTTTAACAAAGAATTCAACTTCAAAGAAGGCAGATATCCCAAAGATATTCTGAGCTGGTATTACGGGTATGAGTTCACGATGCCGGAAAAGATACTCTACGAGATACGTGAATACTATATGCGAAGGTTCGATGAGGAAAACAGCGTCGACGCACCCATGAGCGGCATAGGTACATGGAGTGATCTTGGTCGTTTTAATATGCAAGTGGCTTATGAGTTGGCGGAGCACTATTGCGAGTATGAAGACGAGATCGATATTATCGTCGCACGGCAGTTTCAAAAAGAACGAATGGATCGGTGAGGAGTTTTGGTGAAGTCGGGTGTAGAAGTATGGGCGCAAGACAACTACGGTTTTATGAAGGGTGAGAGCTATTCGTGTAAAGTGGCGGAGTTTGAGAATGAAGATGCGGCGATAGCATACATGTGTTCCAAACTCGAAACACAATTGCTTGATATTGCCGAAAATGTCAAGAGTGTAGAGGAGCTTTTAAGGGCATACAAATTTGGAGGAACGGACTATTTTATCAAAGGATCGCTCTCTTTTTCGAGCTGGGAGTATGTAGAGCAGGAAGCTAAAAGAGTATTGAATGTCTCAATCGAAAGAGGAAAGGTTGAAAAGAGAAGAAAAATGTGCCTACCTCAATGACATCGCAGGTTGCCCGGTATTGACAAAGATCGCATCTCTACACTGCCCAAATTTATGATACGTTCAAAGATACCCATCCCTATCTTGCAGAGAAATTGCTGTGGAAGATAGGGGCGTATAGGATTGATGATCGTCTATGGGGAAGATTAACTGGCGGAGGTATCATCTGATGGAGAAGAATGCTTCCCTTTTTGCATCTTTTTGCATCTTTTTTGTTCTTTTTCTTTTTTCTCTTTATGTACCGAATGTATCCATAGCCAGTTGAGCAGTAGGTAGATCAGGTAGCTGACCACGGTCGAGTAGAGGATCGTACCGACATAAAGAGGTACGACGATGTCATCCCAGTGATCGCTGAACCACTGCATAGTCAGTTGGATGTCGTTGAGTCCCTCTTTCCCCATGAGGAAATTCCCCGTAATGTACTCCAGATACCATAACGGAGGATAGGTGAAGGGGTTGGAGAGCCAGACGGTCGCCAGACCGATTGGGACGTTGAAGCGTAGAAGCGGGGTGGTGATGAGTACGCCTGCCATCTGCATCGGCATGGGGATGAATCCCCAGAAAAGTCCGACAAGGATACCTCTTGTGACCATTTTTCTGTTGACGTTGAAATACTCTCTGGGTAGGTGGTATTTTTCTAGCAAATGGTCGAACTTGTCTTTTTGTCTTGCGATCTTGCGGAAGAATTTGCGTATCACTGGTCATATCCGTTATTTTTTACCGTAAGTGTAGTCCCAATAGGCTTTAAATCCCCTTTTTATCAACTTTTGAGTAAAATACGGCTACTAAATTTTACAAACGAAGGTACCACCATGAGCGGATATATGATATTTTCCGGAACATCCAACCCTGAACTTGCCGAAGAGATTGCCAATTATTTAGAGATGCCACTTTCCAAAGCGAAGATCAACTGCTTTAGTGACGGTGAGATCTCCGTACAGATCGCAGAGAGCGTACGTGGTAAAGATGTTTTTATCGTCCAGCCTACCTCTGCACCTGCAAATGCGAATTTGATGGAACTTCTTATTATGACAGATGCGCTCAAGCGCTCTTCTGCAAAATCCATTACGGCTGTCGTGCCGTACTACGGGTATGCCAGACAGGATAGAAAAGCTGCGCCCAGAGTGCCGATCTCTGCAAAGCTCGTTGCCAACTTGATGGAGACAGCAGGGATCACCCGTGTGGTGACCGTCGATCTTCACGCTTCCCAGATCCAAGGTTTCTTCGATATCCCTGTCGATAACCTCTATGGTGCGATCTTGTTCATGGACTACATCAAGTCAAAGAACCTGCCTAACCCTATCATCGCTTCTCCTGATATCGGTGGGGTGGCGCGTGCACGTTACTTTGCAAGTAAATTGGGTCTTGATATGGTTATCGTCGACAAGCGTCGTGAAAAAGCGAACGTTGCGGAAGTGATGAACGTTATCGGTGATGTCAAAGGGAAAGATGTCATTTTGATCGACGATATGGTCGATACGGCAGGGACCATGGTCAAAGGTGCCAAAGCGCTTAAAGAGCTCGGTGCAACTTCGGTAATGGCGTGTTGTACCCACCCTGTACTCTCGGGGCCTGCGTATGAGCGTATCGAAGAGGGTGACCTTGATGAGCTTGTCGTTTCCAATACTATTCCGATGCAAAAAGAGTCCAAGAAGATCAAAGTGCTCTCTACGGCACATATGCTCGGTGAAGTGATCCGCCGTGTTCACAATAATGAGAGTGTCAACTCACTCTTCGACCTTAGCTCATCGTAGGCTTTTGCGTACATGTCGGGCTTGCCCCGATACCAGAGGCATTGTGAGCGTGCCGTTTTAAATCCCCAACAAAGACAAAAGGAAAACCGTGTCAAAGAAAGTACCACAGAAGAATATTCGTAACTTCTCCATCATCGCCCATATCGACCATGGAAAATCGACCTTGGCAGATCGTATTATCCAAGAGTGCGGTGCGGTAAGCGACAGACAGATGTCAGCACAGGTAATGGATACGATGGATATCGAAAAAGAGCGTGGTATCACCATTAAAGCACAGTCGGTGCGTCTGGACTATGTAAAAGACGGTGAACACTACATCCTCAACCTTATTGACACTCCAGGTCACGTTGACTTCTCTTATGAGGTAAGCCGCTCTTTGGCTTCGTGCGAAGGGGCGCTTCTGATCGTTGATGCGGCACAGGGGGTCGAAGCGCAGACGATTGCCAATGTCTACATCGCTATTGAGAACGACCTCGAACTGATCCCTGTGGTCAACAAGATCGACCTGCCCGCAGCAGATCCCGACCGTGTCCTAAGCGAACTTGAGGAGGCCATCGGGATCGATGCGACCGAACACAACCTTGTCTCTGCAAAGACCGGACAAGGGGTAAAAGAGCTTATCGATACCATTGTCGATCGTATTCCCGCACCTGAGGGAGATGAGAATGCGCCGACTAAAGCACTTATCTATGACAGCTGGTTCGACAACTACCTCGGTGCACTTGCACTGGTACGTGTCTTTGAAGGGAAGATCGAAAAGGGTCAGAGGATCAAGATCATGGGGACCAAAGAGGAGCATCAGGTACTTGATCTTATGTACCCGAATCCTATTAAACCCATTAAGACCCAAGCGATCGAAACGGGTGAGGTCGGTATTGTCGTTACAGGGCTGAAGACCGTAGAAGGCTTGCAAGTGGGTGATACCATCACCGATGCAAAGAACCCGACGGCTGAAGCGATCGGTGGTTTCGAACCTGCCAAACCGTTCGTGTTTGCCGGTATCTATCCTATCGAGACAGATAAATTCGAGGATCTGCGTGATGCGCTGAACAAGCTTAAGCTCAACGATTCGGCACTGAGCTTTGAACCTGAAAGTTCTATGGCGTTAGGTTCGGGGTTCCGTGTCGGTTTCTTGGGAATGCTTCATATGGAAGTGGTCAAAGAGCGTCTTGAAAGAGAGTTCGACCTCGAACTTATCGCTACGGCACCGACGGTCGTCTATCGCATCAAGCTGACAAACGGGGAAGAGATAACCATCCAGAACCCTTCTGAGATGCCCGAAGTTCAGAAGATAGACACCATCTATGAGCCATATGTCAAAGCGACCATCCTTACTCCGCAGGAGTATGTAGGGAATCTCATTAAGCTGCTTAATGACAGACGAGGGGTGCAGGTGAAGATGGACTACCTGAACGAGTCGCGTGTCCTGATGGAGTACGATATTCCGATGAACGAGATCGTCATGGACTTCTATGACAGACTGAAGACCGTTACCAAAGGGTATGCGAGTTTCGACTATGAGCCTATCGAGTTCAGACCGGGGGATCTGGTCAAGCTTGATATCCGTGTCGCGGGTGAAGTGGTCGATTCCCTCTCTATTATCGTTCCTAGGGATAAAGCGCGTTCACGCGGTCTGGCATTTGTAGAGAAGCTCAAAGAGCTTATCCCAAGACAGCTTTTCGAAGTGGCGATCCAAGCGAGTATCGGTAATACCATCATCGCCAGAACGAACGTCAAGTCGATGGGGAAAAACGTAACGGCGAAGTGTTACGGAGGGGATATCACCCGTAAGCGTAAACTCCTTGAGAAGCAGAAAGAGGGTAAAAAACGTATGAAAGCCATCGGTAAGGTCAATGTACCGCAAGAAGCCTTTATGGCAGTTCTGAAGTTGGATAACTAAGATGTGGGAGTGGATCACCAAGTGGGCTTTCCACATTCACCTCATTATGGCGATCAGCTGGATCGGCGGTTCGGTCTTTATGTTCGTGTTGGGTGTGACACTACGTGACAAACAGGCGCAAAAAGAGGTCTATCCGCATGTAGGGCCGATCTTCGGCTGGTTTGAAGTGGTGGCACTTGTCATGCTGCTTATTACCGGATTTATCATGGGGATCAACTATCACCTCTTTGAGATACTGCTTAACCCTAACGGCAGTCCGATCTCCGATGCACTGATGAAAAAGGTGATCTTGGTGACCATCTTGACCATTGCTACGGTCATCCACTTTGTCATCGCCTATAAAACGAACGGCAAAGAGCGTACGCCGGTACAACAGTTCTTCTCCCGAGGTTCGAGTATGCTCATCTTCTTCTTGAACCTCTTTGTCATGCACTATGCTATCGTGCTTAGAAACATCCTTTAATGAACTGGCTTGCGCACGTCTTTCTCTCCCCTAAGCGCATAGACCATCAGCTGGGCAATCTGCTCGCAGACCCTCTGAAGGGGAGGTGTTGGGAGTATGAAGCGCACGATGTGTGTGAGGGGATGCGTTTGCATATGCGTATCGATGCCTTTACCGATGCACACCCCGAAGTCTCACGTGCTAAAAAACTGTTGACTGCACGAGGTCCGCTTAAAGGTGTGGTGCTCGATATTCTCTATGACCACTTTCTCAGTATCCACTGGCAGCGTTTCTCCACCAAACCAAAAGCGCATTTTCTTGAAGCGTTCCGTACCCGTGCGATCAAGGCTTCAGGCGGTTACCCCGCTGAGGCGAAACGTATTATCGACCGTGTTGTCAAGAGTCGTCAGCTTGAGAGCTATGAACGAATGGATGGGGTCAAACGCGCTTTTATGCGTATCGATAACCGTTTGAGTGAACGTGTTCGAGAGCGGGATGGTATGATGGGATATCTGACGTTGATCGAGATGCATCGTGCAGAACTTGAGGCATCGTTCTTTCGTTTTTTCCCTGCCTTGATGGCGGATGTTCAAGCATCGATGCCGTATGAGTCTTTTGATCATTGGCAGCCGTTATCGTAGCAGTGCCGCTTCATCGACCTCATCGTGTTGTGCAGGATCGAGAAAATGCTCGGCATAGGTACGGTAGATACCCGATGTGATGAAAAGGTTGAAGAGTGCCGCGTCGATCTGCCCCTCTTTTTTCATATGGAACATGATCCAAAGTGCTTCAGAGAGGCTTTTTGCATTTTTGTAAGGTCTGTCGGATGCGGTCAACGCTTCAAAAATATCTGCGATCGCCATAATGCGTGAAGGGATGGAGAGTTCCCTTTGTTTTAACCCTTTGGGGTAGCCTCCGCCGTGCATCGATTCATGATGCTCTCCTGCGATCTTGGGGATGTTTTGCATATTTTCAGGGAAAGGTAGGCGCTCCAAAAGCCTGATGGTCATGATAACATGCTCGTTGATCTTATAGCGCTCTTCAGGGGTGAGCGTACCTTTTTCGATGCAGAGGTTGTGCAACTCTCCGCGGTTGTAGAGATATTTGGGTGCTTTGATCTTGAAGTTGTCGTTTTCTCTGGCGTTTAATTGGGTAGGGTGGCGTTCTATCAAGTGTTCAAGGCGGTTGGAGATAAGCAGCTCTTTTACCGGTAGTGCCTGAGCTGCTTGGGTGTAGCGTTTGCGCTCGTTCTCGGAGAGTCCTAGCCTGTCATCGAAGTGGCGCATCCATGTCCGCTGTGCAATGGTGTAGACCCTGCGCTTTTGCGCTTCGCTCATATATTCGCTACCGATATTACACTCGGCGATAAAAGCGAACTCCTCGGTCAGCTTTTGCTGCTCTTCTTCCTTCCATCTCTCAAGTGTACTCTTCTCTTCCCCTGCGAGTAAGCGTTGGTAGTAGCGTATCTCGATATCGCGCCATATCACCTCGAAACGGGTGCGTATCTCATGGATACGGTTGTGTATAGTTTCTAGTTTGGTCGCCTTGTCCACCACGAATTCCGGTGTGGTGATCTTCCCGCAGTCATGCAACCATGCTGCACGTCTAAATGCGGTACGTTCATCTTCATCCTTGAAGGAGAATGCTTTAAAGGGTGCATCTTGGCTCTCTTGTGCCGCATCGGCAAGCATCTGCGCAATAACAGGCACACGTTTACAGTGCGCTCCGGTGTAGGGGGATTTGGCATCGATCGCATCGGCAATAAGCTGGATGAAAGAGTCGAGCAGTTCTTCTTGTTTTCGCTGGTATGCCTGAATGCTTTGTGACATGGATATTTGGGAGTTTGAGAGCTCGATGAACTCGATGATATTGGTCTGGATGGGTTTGACCTTATCGAAACGGCGCTGTTTGATCATCTTATTCTCTTGCATCAACGCTTTGATCGGTTTGATGATATGATCGGTCAAGAAGAGCGTTACGGGAATAAAGGCTATAAGCAGAAGCAGGGCAATGAGCAGTGCATAGTAGATCTTTTCGGTATAAGGTGCGAGTATCTCCTCTTTGGAGACGGTGATACCCACATAGGTTACTTCCCCCAGCTCTTTTGTAAGCGGAATGAGCATGGCATAGTAGGCGTTACCTTGATGGTGAACGGTCTGTATGGTATCGATCTTGTGTTGTCGGAGGAGTGTTTGCAAGAGTGCCGCCATGTCACTTTTTAGTGTTTCTGAAGTGCTGATAAGCTTGCCTTCGCGTCCGTAGAGGTAGATATTGCCCGTTTTGGAAAAACGCATCGCACGCAATGAGTCGTGGATCGCTTTGAGGGTAAAGTCGAGTGCTAATACGGTCTGGCTTTTGCCGACACGTGTTGCATAGGTGATACCGACTTGTTGGAGGTTGGTAAAGAGGTAGGGGTCACTGCGTAGCGGGGTGGTGCTGAGCAAAGCCTCCTTATACCAGGGTCTTGCCGTCACATGATAGCTTGATGGCTCTTGCCGACTGCCTAGGGGTCGAAGGTTCTTGTCAAAAAAACTGAAGCTTCGTATGCGCCCTTGAGGGGTGTCGTATATCTTGATGACCATCCAGCGTGTCTGTGCAGGGGCTTGATAGTGGCGGTGTAATCCTTTGTCGACATACATATTGATCACTTCGAAGAAGTCACCGCTACCGTACCCCATGTAGATCGCATACATTTGTGCATAGCGCTTAAGCGTACCGATAAAGAGTTTGACCGTCTCCATCGGGATATGGTCGTCAACATCCATCTGAATGGTCGGGTAGTTCTTGAGCTGGTAGAGTATCTCTTTGGAGAGGGTGTCCTTGTCTTTCAGTGTGAGGGCGATCTTGTGTGCATCTTTGTGGAAGTTCCGTGTCACCGCCTCTTTGGCGATACTTTGAGAGAAGTAGTACTGCAATCCGATCAGAACACCTGTGAGCGTAAGCAGTACAAAGAGGAAGTGCAGCAGTATGTTGGTTCGTATCTTGATCGTTCGAAACATGGTAACCCTTTAACAGATTCCTTGCAGTTATTGTAGCATAAATAGAATCTGCTATAATCTTCGTATGAAAGAGAGTGCAATAGTAGAAGCGAAAAAGGTCATAAACGGTGCGGATGCCCTGCTTATCACCGCAGGTGCGGGAATGGGGGTCGACAGCGGACTGCCTGACTTTAGGGGAGTGGAGGGGTTCTGGCGTGCTTACCCAAAGGTGAAGCAGATGGGGTTACGTTTTGAAGAGATGGCAAACCCGCAGTGGTTCGAGGATGAACCTGCATTGGCATGGGCGTTCTACGGACACCGGTTGAACCTCTATCGTGAAACGATGCCCCATCGAGGTTTTGAGATACTCAAATCGCTATCGGCACAAAAGCCGTACGGTAGTTTCGTATTTACTTCCAATGTTGACGGGCAGTTCCAGAAAGCGGGATTTGATGAAGATCTCATCATGGAGTGTCATGGCTCCATTCACCATTTACAGTGTACCCGAAACTGTCAAGGTAAAATATGGTCGGCAAACGATGTGACGATCGCGATCAGCGACGACTTCAGAGCTCAAGAACCTTTACCGAAGTGCCCTGAGTGCGGGGCATTGGCACGTCCGAACATTTTAATGTTCGGTGATTGGAAGTGGGAGAGCCGCAGAACCGATGTGCAGAGTGATCGTTTGCAAAGATGGCTTGCGATGCTTGAAGCACAAGGAGCGAAGCTTGCCATCATCGAGATGGGTGCTGGTACGGCTGTTCCGACGGTACGCCGAACAAGTGAAGAGATCGCCGCACACTTTGGTGTACCGCTCATTCGTATCAACCCTCGAGAGAGTTTTGGAGCGCAGATCCCTTTAACAATGGGTGCGCTTGAAGCGTTGGAGCAGATCGTGGAGTAGTGGAGTGGGAAATACGCTTATCTATATCGGTATAGGTTTCATTGTTGTTGGTATCGGCTATAAGTTAGGGCTTCTTGCATGGTTCGGACATCTTCCCGGTGACATCAACTATAAAGGTGAGCATACGTTCGTCTTTATTCCCATTACCTCCATGCTGATCGTTTCGGGGATCTTTTCGTTGCTGATGTGGTTTATGCAGCGTTAAGAAATATGGTATAATTCCCATTATGAACAGCATTGACAAAGAAGAGGTATTAGCCTACCTTCAAACACTTAAACCTCAACTGCAAAAGGTCGGTATCGACCGTATAGGGCTCTTTGGTTCCGTGGCAAAGGGTAAAGATGATCTGTTGAGCGATATTGATGTGATGATCCATACAACACCGGAGTTCGTAAGCCGTTTCAAGGGGGTTGAGGGGTTCATCTATCTGGATGATCTGCGTAGACGCATCTCACAGCGTTTTGGCAAAAATGTCGATCTGTGTGATGAAGCGGGACTGGAGAGAAAAATGGGGAGTGTGATCTATGCATGAAGCATTGGTGTTTATAGAAGATAAAATCGATAAGATCAATGAGATCATAAAGCAAAAAGGTACGATCGTCGCAGCATTGGAGGATGATACTCTCTCGCGTCCTGCGATCTTAATGCACCTTACCTCGATTGCCGAGCAGTTCGGATGTTTGCAGAATGCTTTGGAGTATGAGATACTCTCAAGGTTCGATAAAGAAGATATTCGTGGTGCTTTTGCCGTACGCAACTTTATCGCACATGACTATGAAGGGGTGAATCTTGCGATCATAGAGAGTGTCATTAGAGAATATCTCCCACGAATTAAAGCATAGGCTATGCGCTGTTACTCCTGTGCCAAACTGAGTTGGCGTATTGTTTGTGACGATTGTCAAAAGTCTCTTTTTGCCCCTACTGTCAGAACCAGACAGGTCGGTACGCTCGATGTTATCAGCTTCTACCGCTATACGACCCTTGAGCCGCTGCTTTTAAGTAAACACAAGCCCGAAGGGTACCGTATCTATCGGCATTTGGGTAAGATGCTCTTTCACCCCTTTATGAAAGAGTACATCGAGCATGATGAGGGTACAGTCTATGTGATAGGGGTTGATGAACATGTCAAAAGCGGCTATTCGCACGTGGCATGTCTGACACATGCGATGAAGATGAGAGGAGTGAAGATACAGCACGCGTCACTGATGGCACGCAACAGGGTCAACTATGCAGGCAAGCCGTTACAGTTTCGTTTGCAAAATCCCAGAGATTTTTGTTATACCGGTCAAAAAAGGCTCAATGCCATTTTAGTCGATGATATCATGACCACCGGTATCACCCTGCAAGAGGCGCAAAAGGTACTTACACAACATGGGGTCAATGTCCTTTTTGCCTTGACTCTGGCAGATGTATCGGAAGTATAAAGAAAACAATCAGAAAAGAAGGCAAAAGTCTTTAGAGATTATTTCCATTAAGTAAAGGGATTTTTTTACCCTATAAATATTTGCGGAGGCTTAGAACCTCCCCTCTATCAGGTGCTCGAATATTTGGCTGACCAGAGTGATGCGCGCTTCAAAGCTCTTTTTGGAAGCTCTCTCATGTTTGGTATGGTCACCATCTCCGTAAGGTCCCCAGCCATCAAGGGTAGGGGTGCCTTGTGAGGCGATGATGTTTGCATCGCTTACACCACCGCGGCTTTCGGTGGGCAGGGTGGTATTGCAAAGGGTGTTGATCTTTTCAACGAACTCTGCCTGCTTAGGGGTAGGTTGCATCACATCACGCTGAATATCGCCGCTGAGTGTTGCTTTTGTGCCTTCGACATAGGAGGTGGTGACGATCTGGTTTATGGCTGCAAGTACCCGGTCACGCTCGTCGGCGGTGGTGTAGCGCAGTTCAAAGGTTAGATGTGCTTTGGGAGAGATGGTGTTGGCGCCGATGCCTCCTTCCATTTTGCCGACATTGACGGTCGTACCTTTCTCTAAGTCGGTCAGGGCAACGAGCTTTTGCAGTTTGAGTGCGGCTTCGAAGTTGGCGTCGGCTCCCTTGTCGTAGTGGTTTCCGGCATGGGCGGCGATACCTTCGATATCAATGAAGAATGTTCCCACACCTTTGCGTCCGATGACCACTTCATCATGGACCCCTGCCGCCTCAAAGACCATGCAGTAATCATACTCTTTTGCCAGTTTTGCAGAGAGGTGTTTGCTGTCGTCACTGCCGGTCTCTTCATCGCTTACAAGCAGAAAGTCGATGTTGTGGATCTCGCCGAATTTTTGATGGACATGACGCAGAGCTTGCAGGGCGACATAGTTGCCCCCTTTCATGTCACAAACCCCCGGACCGTAGATCCAGTCGTCATCTTCACTGAACTTCTCGAACGTACCCGGAGGGAATACCGTATCGAGATGCCCTAGCAGAAGCAGTTTCTTTCCCTCTTTTTTAGGACTGCACAGGTGCAGGTGGTCACCTATCTCCTCTCTGGGGTAGCGGGTAAGGGTATAGCCTATCTCTTCGAGCCAGTAGGCGAAGATCTCTCCATTGCGGTCTACCCCCTCTTTATTTTTTGTCCAAGAGTTGATCTCGATGATCTGCTTGAGTTCGTTAAAATCGATATTTTTCATGCTGTGACTCTTTTTTGTTATTCTTTGGGGATATTTTAATAAAATATTGTAGAATTGGAGGTTAAATAATTTAGAAGTGAGGAAGATCTATGGGTAGAAAGATCGGTATGTGGATGTATCACAATGGTGGCGGTGATAAAATAGAGGCCAAAATGGTCAAAAAGCTAAAAGAGCGTGGCATCGAGACGGTTACGGGGCTAAACCTCAGGCATGCTGTTGCGAAAAAGGGGCATATCTATCATGGTAAGCGTAAGGTCGATAAGCTTGATCTTTTCTTCTCCTATAATGCAGGGGAGCAGACGCAATATCAAGTCTTTTTATATCAGGCACTCAACCGTGTCATTCCGACGATCAACTCCTACGAAGCCTTTGCACTAACGGAAGATAAGTTTCAAACATCATTTCTGTTGCAGCAAAACGGCATCGCGACACCGGAGTTCCAGCTTTGTCACAGGGATGATAACGAGCATCTTCACCGCATTATGAAAAAGTGGAAGAAGATGGTCTATAAACCTACTGATGGTTGGGGTGGGGTCGGTCTGACCAAGATTGAGAGCCAAGAGACGCTCGATATGCTGATGCCGTTCTTAAACCAGACGGACCTGCGTTTCTTCTATGTAGAGAAGTTTGTCAAGTATGACAATACCGATTTCCGTGTCGATATTGTCGACGGACAGTTTGTCGGATGTTACGGACGGAAAGCGAGTAAGAGCGACTGGCGTACCAATGTTACCAGTGGAGGGTCTGTCTTTATGCGTGAGCCCAATGATGACGTGGTGAACCTTGCTTTGAAAGCGGCAAAAGTGTGCGGTACGGATATTGCGGGTATCGATATTATTTACGATATGGAGCGTGAGGAGTATGTGGTGTTGGAGGTTAACGGTATTCCGGCATTCGCAACACCGGAGCAAGAGAAAATGGGATTGGATTTCAACAATAAAAAGATCGACCTTATCGTCGACCTGATAGATAGAAAGACAAAGAAGAAATAGATGTATGTGTGTATCGTTCGTCATACTTTACACACATTAACAACGATATTAATAATGAAATAGAATAAAAGGGAACACCATGGCAAAAAAACAGAAAAAACAGAAACTTCCGAAACTCGGACTGCTCTATCTCGATCATGTATTGCGGTTTTTCGACAAAAGCAACTTCAGAGGATGGCCTGACAAGATAGAGACCGTCGTCTATCATTGGAAGAATGACAAAGAGCGTTTCATTAATGAAGTGAAGCGCAAAAAGATCGATGTACTTATCGGGAATATCCCTTCGACTGCGTATGAGACATTCCGTGAGATCGCCAGAGAGTTGCCGCATGTGCAGTTCATTCCCTCGCTCGATACGCAGTTTAGCAATAAATCTAAAGAGAACGTGACCCGTTTTGCATGGAAGTATGATATTCCTATCCCTAAGACCTACATCTTCTATGATCATGAAAAAGCGGAGAAGTTCATCGATACGACTACATTCCCCAAGATCATCAAGAAGAGTTATGGTCCTTCGAACTACGGTGGATACTTTGTCCATAAGGTAGACTCCGCACAAGAGGCGCATAACCTGCTGGCACAGAAAAAGTATCATCCTGTCTATATGCAGGACTTCGTACCGATGGAAGCGGATGTGCGTGTGATGCTTATCGGGCATAAGCCTGTGTGTGCGTTCTGGAGACGTCCGCCTGAAGGTGAGTGGCTGACCAATACCTCTCAGGGAGGAAGTATGGATTATCAAGATGTTCCTAAAGAGCTTCTCGATCTTGCTGTAGAGGTATCCAAAGCTGCCAATGCCGAGTACTGGGCATGTGATATTGCCGTAGGTGAGGACGGCAAGTACCGTATCTTGGAGTGTGCGACCGCATTTGCAGCATTCCCGTACATCCGTGACTGGATCGGGCAGTATTTGATGTGGAAGTTCTCTAACGGGCGTTTCCCTCTGCCGAACATCCCGCTTTATAACTGGGAGGAGCTTGGCAAGATGGATTCGAGTGTGCTTCGAACCCTGCGTTACATCACGTTCGGACGCTATACGCCAAGTTATGACGGTGCATACTTCCTCGATAAGAAGAGCAAGCAGACGCAAGAGGGTGAGATGTATCTTCATGAGCTCGATGCGCTCTATCCGATACTCGATACCTATACGCGTACCGAAGAGGAGTGGCCGAGCGAGCAATGGAACTTCCAAGACAATTACGGACGTACGATCAGAAAGGTTCATGCGCAAAGCAATCCCAAACAGCTTGACAGTGACGAAACACAAAGCAGCGTGAGCAGACCCGAACTCTCCAAGAAGAAGATCAAGAAACTGCTTACATCCGTAGAGGGGATCGGCAAGAAGAAAGCGGAGAAGATCATGGAGAAGTTCGATACAACAGAGATCGTACATGCCTTGGAGACCGAACCTGAAAAGATCGCGGAGGGCTTCTCTTGGTTCAAGGAGAAGTTGCTGAAGAAATTGAAAAAAGAGTGGAATGCACTCAAAGAGAAGCTTTAAAGATTTAAAGAGGTATAATGCCGTCCCATTTTCTCCCGCCTAAGGGAGAGAGCAGTTAAAGGAGTGAGATGAAGAACCAGTACAGATCGTATCAAGAGAGCCTCGATTTTCTCAATGAGATGCAAAAACGCTATCCGGAGATGATAGAGATCGTTAAGATCGGCACCACCTATGAAGGGCGTGATATCGTATTGGCAAAGATCTCCAAAGATATCGGTCGTGCCGATGAGAAGCCGGCGCTTCTCTATACGGGAACGATCCATGCACGCGAGTGGATCGGTCATGAACTGGCACTTGCCTTTATTGAACATATCACCACCCATCATGATGTCGATCCGATCTTGGAGAAGGCACTTGAAGAGTCGACGCTCTACATGGTGCCGTGTTTGAACCCTGACGGTTATGAGTATTCGCGCAAGCACTTCTCATTCTGGCGCAAAAACCGTAGAAAGAACCATGATGGCACCTACGGGGTTGATCTGAACCGTAACTTCTCTATCGGTTTCAAGAAGGTCAAAGATACCACCTCCAACGTCTATGGCGGAGAGGAGCCTTTCTCCGAAGCGGAGACACGCGCCATTAAAGCCTTCGTCGATTCTCACCCGAACATCACTATCGCGCTTGATTACCACTCTCAGGGTAATGTCTTCTTCCCCGCACACAAGTTCAAGCATGAAGCGGAGATGGACGGAACGGATATGAACGTCATTGCGGCGAACATGAACGATGAGTTCGTGAAGATCACTGGACGCAAATACGGTATACACCGCGGTAAGCCGCCCGCAGGGCTCATTAGCGGAAGCGGAAGGGAGTACTACTACTCCAGAGGTATCATGGCGCTTGTCGTTGAGGTAGGGACAAAGAACATTCCTGACTATATGAAGAGTATGAGCGGAAGTATCCATGAGAACATCCCTGCGCTCATTCGTACCTTCTCCGAGGTGGTCAACTACTCCTCTTATGCACCAAGACGTGTAGAGAACTTTACCATCGACTCGTGTACGGCGACTTCTGTGACACTGAAGTGGGAGTATGAGAAGCGTGATGATATCTTTTTCGAGATATACCGCAGTACCAAAGACAAAGATGCCTGTAACGAGCGTACGCGTGTAGGGATCGCAGGAGAACACACCTTTACCGATACCGATCTTGAAAGTTCGACGAACTACCACTATACCATTCGTGCCGTAAGTAAGAGAAGCGGATACAAGTCACCTTTCGCACCGGTAGTGAAGGTGCGTACCAAACTCGATGATGATGAGTTCTTCAAACTGATTTTCGCGACCAAAAGCGGTACGGGGTATGTCGGTGAGTATACACAAGAGACCAACCGTTCCCACTTCGGGCTTAACTCCCTGTTCGTGGGGATCAACAAATCCAAAGGGATCTGTGATGCCGTGGCTAGTTTTGATCTGAGCATGCTTCCTGAGAATGCCATCATTAAAGCGGCACGTTTCTATCTCTACCCGATGAACAGAGTCGGGGCAAAGATTGAAAAGTTTGGACAGTGGGATCTGAGCCTGCTCAAGCACGGCAGTTTCAGCGAGATCACCGATTTTAACGAGATCGAAAATGCCGAGTCCAAAGGGACGATCGGACAGGCGATCAAGTCACGTCAACTGACACAAGGTATCTGGAACTTCTGGGACTTCTCGGCAAGCGAGTGTATGCAATTGCAAGAGGAGATCGCCAACAAGCAAGCCGTTTTCCGTATAGACGGGCCGAAGTATCTGCCCGATGGAGAGGACAGTCAGATGATGCAGTTCGATATCGGTTACGGAAAGTTCGGCGGCGGGATACACTACCGTCCGATGCTCGATATCAAGTACACTATCGAGAACGAGAAGATCAAACTGACTGCCTGTACCCTGACGACCATCGCCAAAGAGCAGGTGGAAGAGGGTGTACTGCAAAGCGGTTTCGATGCAGCGGGGAACAAGGTCTATGGATATATCAACTTCGACCTCTCCCAACTCCCCGAACATGACAAGACGGTGATCACCTCATGTGCGCTGCGTATCAGAAACAAAAATACTTTCAAGAAAAAATCGGATGTGCGTTTCTATGTCGAGCTGGTCGAAGTGGATGAAGTGGGTACCTATGAGGATATCAAGAACCGAGAGAAGATCGAATATATCGGTTATGAGGTGGCAGAGAGCGACCTTAACGGTAAAGAGTGTCAATATTTCAACTTCGATACGCTCTCTAAACAGGTACTTGACCAGATGCATCAGGAGGGCAAGACCCTCAAACTAGTCATCAAACCGACCTCCGCATTGGGAGCGAAGAACCGTATTACGACTTGGAACGAGGATGTCGAACTTGTAGTAAAATATATTCCTAAGCGAAGAACTCCGGTCGCTCCTGTGGAGAATGTACGTATCATCAAAGAGAAAGGGATGATCAAGCTTAGCTGGGACAAAATAGACGACGAAGCGCTACGCGGATACTATGTGGTACGTAACAGCTTCCACCCGCCAAAGCACTTTATGGACGGGGTGAAGCTTTATGGAGGAAAGGATGTCTGGACATACGACAACTTCGCTTCATTTGATAAAGAGAAGTACTATGCCGTATTCTCTTACGATGATGTACCGAACTTCTCTGAACCGACCATCGTCCGATACGACCCGTTAGAGAGTTACTAGCTACAAATCCGCCCTTTGGGCGGTACTTCCGGTAATCCTCCCAAAAACCCAATCTTCCCAACAAACACCTTCCATCTTTATAGCGGATTTAAGAGGAAAATGAGTATAATCGAATCATTGACCGAAGGTCAGTCAAAAAAGGAGTTGCATGGCAATTATTGTAAACAAAGAAGAGAAACGAAGGAACATCGCGCTTTCCTGCCGGGAGCTTTTACTTGAGCACGGCATTGAGAATCTTACGATCTCCCAAATTGCCAAAACCGCAGGCGTGGGGAAGGGGACGATCTATGAGTATTTCAAAAACAAAGAAGAGATCGTTTTTGAGATCATGACGGTATTTATTGCAGAGTATGAGAAAAATCTCTTGGAAATCGTCGCAGAAGAGAAAAATGTGAAAAAGAAGCTGTTTCATTTTCTTTATCTTGGTT
>JAMORY010000031.1 GCA_027063305.1 Sulfurovum sp.
AAGATAAATCACAGACCACGAAAAGTGCTTGGTTTTAGAACGCCGTATGAAGTATTTTTCGAAGAATTTGCTAAGGAATTAGCGGCGTGATTGAGGTGAAATTGCACTTGTGATTTGAATGGGCGAAGTGATATGTAGTATGGGATTGTTGAAGCAGGAGAAGCAGGTTTGAAAGCCTGCTTCAAACTAAAAGAGACTATACTCTTCTTTGATCGTATTGAGAATGCTTTTATCCGCATTGTAGATGAAGGCGTAGTTGAAGTGCATGCTCTTGAGCAGTTCGCGTACTTCATCTTCGGTTTCGAACCAGTGTGGATGATCGATACCCGGTACTTTGGTCTTTGGTGGGGTAAGAACGATACTTTTTACCCACATATTACTCCGCTTGACATATTCTCTTGCTTTTTCAATGTCAGGTAGATTGTCAACGAAAATAGCGACCTTGTCACTCTTACTTGATTTGGTATGCATCAAGTTCCCGTCGATATGTACGGGTATGAAGTGTTTGGTGTACTTGATACGGTCGACCGAGTAGGGGAGTTCATGGTTGTTACAAAAGTCAACCACACGCAGCAGATACTCCAGATGGAAGGGTGCCATCTCTTTTTCCTGATAGACGAAGCCTCCTACTTTGAAGGTGGTTCTAAAGAGTGTATCGGAGATAGGATATCCTTCTACTTCACGGTTGAGTTTGGGAACATCGGGTTTGATCATTCTCATAAGCTCTTTGTCTGTTCCGACAAAGAGTGCATCATCGGAGTTGAGGATCTGTTCGAACGCTTTACGCCAGTCATTGGCAATGAATGCAATATTACCCTTGTGGGTAAGGATCATCTTTAAAAAACTCATCTCATGAGGCAGAAGGTAGTAGAACTTCGCCTCTTTCTTGATCGTGACATAGCGAATGAGCTTGAATGCCGCCAGTTTAACGTCACTGACCTTGATCCATGCGATCTCATCGTCTTTTTTGACGATCTCGTCATTGTCGTAGACAATGGCATAGGCGCCGTTCTCTATCGCTTTATCGATCTCTTCTTGCTCCGAAGAGATGAAGAGGTCACCATGGTCGACTTTGGAGTGGTAGACGGTAGCCGCCTCAATGGTATGGACTTTGGGTGCGTTCATCAACACACCTTCGGTAAGGTTTACAATATCTTCTATCTTCATGGTTATCCTATCGGTGTACCCGGTTTTTTGGGTTTTTCCGGACGGATCATGCAAAGCCCGTCCTCATCTTTGGCTGCAAGAAGCATTCCCTCACTTAGCATTCCCATCAATTTGGCAGGTTTGAGGTTGGCAACGACACACACTTGTGTGTTGAGCATATCTTCTGCGCTGTACCACTCTTTGATACCTGCAACGATCTGGCGCGGTTTCTCTTCTCCAAGGTCGACTTGAAGCAGTAGAAGTTTCTTACTTTTTGGCACCTCTTGTGCCTCTACAACGGTTCCTACTTTTAAAGAGGTCTGGAAGAACTGATCGATACCGATGAGTGCGACACCTTCAGTCTCTTTTGTCTCGACCTTCTTCTCTTTTTTCTTCTTCTCCTCTTTTGCCGGTTTGTCCGCTGGTTCCGCTTGTGCCAGCAACGGTGCTTCGATACGAGGGAAGAGCGGATCGATCTTCTCTAGTGTAAAGTTGGCAATGAGCGCTTTTTCTTTAAAGAGCTTTTGCCAGTTCTCATGGTCGATCTCGAAGTTGAGCGCCTTTGCGATCTTGGCACATACTTTCGGCATGACAGGAGAGAGCATGATGGAGACTTTGGCAAGAATGTTGGCAATGAGTCCGTTGAGTGCCATGGCTTCTTCTTCTCTGCCTTCTTTCATGAGCGCCCATGGCTGATATTTGTCGATGGCTTTGTTCGCAACACTCAACGGTCGCCATAACTCTTCGAGGTATCGGTGTATCTGCATCTCGAAAAGCAACGGTTCAAGCTTTTGAAGTGATTCGTTCACTTCATCTAGTTCCGTCTGATAGTAAGTAGCTACTTTACCGGACTCCACCTTACCGTCAAAATATTTCCCGCTCATTCCAATAAGACGGTTAAGTAGGTTCCCAAGATCGTTCCCGAGATCGGAGTTGATTCTGTCGATAAGCGCTTTTTGGCTGAAGTCGCCGTCACCGCCGAAAGGGACTTCTCTAAGCATGAAGTAACGGAAGTTATCGAGTCCGTACGCATCGGCGACCTCTTTTGGGTTGACCACGTTCCCTTTGGACTTGCTCATCTTCTCTCCGTCCCTTGTCCACCAGCCGTGAGCGGCAATGTGTTTAGGCATCGGCAGATCAAGGCTCATAAGGAATGCCGGCCAGTAGATGGCATGGAAACGGAGAATATCCTTTCCTATGAGGTGCACGCGGGCAGGCCAAAAGTCCATTTTTGCTTCATCGTTCCCGTATCCCAGTGCGGTAACATAGTTCATCAGTGCATCAAGCCACACATACATCACATGTTTGGGATCGTTGATCTCTTCAGGAAGCTTCACACCCCAGTCGAAGCTGGTACGGGTGATGGAGAGGTCGGTCAATCCGCCTTCGACAAAACGGATCACCTCGTTACGTTTGCTTCTTGGCAAGATACAATCGGGGTTGTTGTTGTACCACTCAAGCAGTTTATCTTGATACTTGGAGAGTTTGAAGAAGTAGCTCTCCTCCTCCACTACGCTTGTGGGTTTACCACACTCGGGACAGAACTCACCGTCGACAAGCTGGATCTCAGGGAAGAAGGTCTCACAGCTGATACAGTAGTGACCTTTGTATGTGTCTTTGTAGATGTCGCCGTTATTGAACATCTTCAGGAAGGCTTTTTGAACCCCTCTCATGTGATCTTCGTCCGTTGTACGGATGAACTTGTCATAGCTGATATCGAACTCGTCCCAAAGATTCTTGAACGTTGCGGAGATCTCATCGGCATATTCCTGTGTGGACTTGCCTCTGGCCTTTGCCGCCTCTTCGATCTTCTGACCGTGTTCATCGGTTCCGGTCAGAAAGAAAGTGTCCAGTCCACTCATGCGGCTGTAGCGTGCAAGGGTATCGGCAATGATAGTCGTATAGGCGTGACCAATGTGTGCGATGTCGTTAACATAGTAGATAGGGGTGGTGATATAGGCTTTGTGGCAAGATGACATAAGTAAGGTTCCTTAAACAAATGAGTTTATTAAAATAAATGTAATTTTATCTAAAAAGTGCTGTAGAGAGGGTAAACTAACGCTATGTATTATGTATATATCCTATTGTGTGCCGACCAGACGCTCTATACGGGCATTACCACCGATGTCAAAAGACGTGTAAAAGAGCATAACACTTCGGCTAAAGGTGCCAAATATACCCGTAGCAGGCGACCTGTTACGCTTCTTTACCATGAGGTATGTGCTGATCGAAGCAGTGCATCGAAACGTGAATATGAGATCAAAAAGATGGATCAAATTAAAAAATATAAACTAATTGAAAGTATGGTATAGTTATAGATATTTAGAAGCATGGAGGGAAACATGTTAAATCACGATAAGGGTGTAGAGAAAGGGAAAAAACTCTATACGCCTGAAGAGAAAAAACGTATTATGCAGGAGCTCAATGAAGAGCGGCGAAGAAAACAGCGTACCAAAGAGACGATATGCCGTTTTCTTGCAAATAAGAAGATCTATACCTATAAAGGGACGGAGTACTATAAGGTCAGCGACTATAAACAGAGCTTCTATATAGAAACATCGGTAATGAACTCACTTGATGCCAGCGTACAAGAGGTGGAGTTGGAGAGAACCGGATATACGGCGAACCGCATGCAAAAAGGGTTCATCAAGTGGGATCCGGTCAGAGAGACGATATTGATATCGTTAAGTAATGTACGTGTCTACTATAAACCTTTCAAAGTAGAGGAGGCTTAGAACTCAAACCCGCCTCCTGTCCCTTTGTTCATACTGTCATAGACTGCTTTGACATACGCGTCTCTAAGCTGACAATCGAGCAGCTTTTCGCACTTTAGACAGCTAGTGAGCTGACGCTCTTTCTGACACGCTTCAAGCTCACGTTTTTTCTCTTTGAGGGCAAGCTGCCACTCATCGAGCACGGTAGTCTCTGCCATTAGGCTTTGACCCCGTACGCCTCTTTGAGTTTCTCGATCTCATAGTTGCTTCCGAAGAAACACGGGCTGGTATCGTGCGGGTGTGCAGGTACCAGCTCCATCAGGCGTTTGCCTTTGTTGTCGATCGCCTGTCCGCCTGCTTGCTCGTAGATGAATGCGAACGGGATCACTTCAAAGAGCTGTCTAAGCTTTCCGTTAGGCTTATCGGAAGTTCCCGGATAGGAGAAGATACCGCCGCCTTTGAGCAAGATCTGATGTAAGTCTGGAACCATGCCGCCTGAGTAGCGGAGTCTGTAGCCTTCGGCAAAAAGGTCGTCCACAAACGTTTTGTGGTAGTCACACCAGTTTTGCTGTGTTCCGCCCGGTGCATTGAGCTTCCCTTTTTCGTTGAGTACCACCTCTTTACATACAAGGTTGAAGAGCCCCTCTTGCGCACGGTAGTGTTTAGGGCGTTCTCCTTTGACTGCACGCATGATCTCGATACGCGGTCCGTAGACTACATACGCTGATGCTACGAGGTTCTGGGCTTTGAGTTCTCCCTCATAAATTCCGAAGATCGATCCAACCGAGAGATTGACATCCGCCAGAGAAGAGCCGTCTAGGGGGTCGTAACAGATGGTATATTTGCCATCTTCATGCAGTTGCAGCTCTCCCTCTTTCTCTTCGCTTACAAGTGATTTGACCAAAGAGACGCTTTTGAACGCCTCTTCGATGATATAGTCGCTCTTGACATCGAGCTTGAGCTGATCCTCACCTGAGGAGTTCTCCGTATCACAGTATCCGAGATCTTCGGTCTTAATGGCATGGTCTATCTTTAGCGCACACTTTTCGATGGTTTCAAATATCGTTAGCATAGGGTTCCTTTATATGGCTTTGGCATGGGTGTCGATCCACTCAAGGATCGCATCGAGATCGTTCAGGTCGAGAATATCGATATTTTCAGGGATCTTGTAGTCGTTCGTGTCGATCGTATGATCGATCGCGATCGCTTCCGAGCAGTCGAAATAGCTCTCATCGATCGTGTTACGGAAGATCGCGATACGTGGAAGCGGCAGTGTCTTGAGCCCCTCAACCAGCAGAATATCGAAATCATTTACCATGGTTACGATCTCATCGAGCCGTTTTTCTCTGTGAGAGAAGTAGGTGGTGCGGGTAGGAGAGGTGACCACCACCTCCGCACCCGTTTCGAAGAAGCGGTGGCTGTCTTTCCCCGCTACGTCAAATACGGCTTTATCCTTAGGATCATTCTTGATGATGGCGACCTTTCGGCTCTTGATCAGTGCTTTGGCGACTTTTTCAACCAATGTCGTCTTTCCGCTTCCGGAAGGTCCGGTAAAGGCAACGGCTACTCTTGTTCTCACGTATTTTCCTTACAATCTTTGTGATGGGATTATACATCATTCTTTATTGAAACTATGTTAAAATCGCTCAACTTAAGCAAAGGAGAACGGATGCGAAATATCGTCAGTGTACTGAGTGCAGCCGTACTTCTTGGCGGATGCGGCACATCGAACGTAGCGCGTAACGAGATCATGAAGCAGTACAAGCAAGAGAACGAACGCTACAGTGCAATGATGAAGAGTGAGAAGATGGTATGCCAAAAAGATGGTGAGAGTGTGGTGGTATTGAACGCCACGTATTTTCCCGCTTCAAGATCGCACTCAGGTAGTGAGCATTTTATCGTAGGGGTCTATCTATCGGAGGATGAAGATAGCGCTCGTTTTCTTGAAAAGCTCCGATTAGAGGGGAAAGCACCGCGACAGATCGTACCTATTTCTGAAAAAAGCCTGAAAGAGAAAGAGATGGTATTTATCGTGCCGTGGCGCGACTATTTTAAAGTGGAGTTCCCTCCGCTGAAGGAGGAGCGCTTTGATATCACGTTAGAAGATCCGCTTTGTGAGGGCAAGAAGATGCATTTTGCCAAACGTCCCAAATATATCTTTACCAAGAAAGCCTACTGATACTACTTTCTAAAACGGTCGGTCTGATAAGGATCGGTCAATGTTTTGATGAAGGGTAGCAGCCTCATAGGACGACCCAAAAGATTCATATAGATCACATAGTTTGTCAATACCTTCTTTCCATACTCTCTTGCTTCAACATTACTCATCTTCTCCATGCTCAAATAGGGCTCGAAAGGACCGGGACGGAAATTGCCTTTTCTTCGGATAAGACGTTTTGTAAAGCCGATACCGCCGTTGTAGGCATAGGCGATAAAGAGCGGATGGTAGAGGTATTTGGTTAAGTAGTCAAGGTGATAGTTGGCGTACTCGATGGCTTTATAGGGGTCGAAGATCTCGTCATAGTCGATACGTTCACCCTTTTGTTTGGCGACATGGTCGATAAGGAAAGGCATGAACTGCATCATACCCAATGCGAACGAACGTGAGACCGAAGCGGGAACAAAGCGGCTCTCTTGACGTGCAATGGCATAGATGAGAGCCTGTCTCTCTACCGGGAACTGCTTCATGATATTACGGTATGGCATAGGGAAGTAGGCTTTGGTGTTCTTGCAGGCACGCGCTTTAATGTAGGTATGCATTCCGACGGTCTCTTCGGTCGCACAATCCTCTGCCAGTGCTTCAAGGTCACTCCCTTTGGTATAGATCTGCTGTTTGATCTTCGCCCAGTCGATAGGATCGGTGACATCGATACGCCAAGAGCTGCTTCGGGACATCTTTGGAGCAACAATACTTTTGGGGTACTTGCTCTTGGTCATATCGGCTGCAAGCAGGGTGTACATGTTGATGCTGTAGCTCCCCTTGAGCTCATCGAGGTAGTTGCTCTTCTTGGTAACAAGGTAGAGCCAGAAGAGACACTTGTCCTTCTCTCGGCGCTCTTCATAGATACGGTATGCCGCATGAAACTGCTCTGCAGCTCTGGTGAGTTGCTTCTTTTGCACTAGAGCGATCGCTTTTTTGAAAGCGTAGTTTCCCTGCGCACGGTTCTCCCACTTATGTTTGTCGGCAAAATAGTAGCGTGGCGGAGTGGGTTTGATGCGCGGATATGCACCGGTCTTTTTGCGGTATGCCTCTTTGAGCTTCTTGTTCAGGTGGCTGACCTCCCGAATGATCGCACGCGCTTCGGAGGCACGCGTATCGGGCTGTTTGAGAAAGCGCCAAATGTAGTAGTCTTTCTCGATACTTGTCGGCATTTGGTGCACTTGGGAGTAGCTGAAGTGTTTTGCACTCAATACCCCCGTTAGCAAAAAGGTTCCCAAGAGAGGAACGAACAAGAAGCGAAGCTTGTGCATCGCCTATCCTAAAAGGGCACGCATCATGAACGTATCGAGGAACTGAAGTCCAAGAATAATGACGATAGGGGAGAGGTCGATGCCCGAAATGATCAAAAAGGGCATTTTACGGCGTACCCAGCCATAGACAGGTTCGGTTAGACGATAGAGTGTCTGAACGATAGGATTATACGGGTCGGGACGTACGAAACTTAAAAGTGCAGAGATGATAATGATCCAGATATAAAGGTTGATGACCGTGTGGATCAGTTGTACGATGGAAAAGAGTAGTGCATTCATGAAATTACCTCCAGTAGATAGCATCTGATATAGGGATAGATCTTGCTAAGCTCAGGACCATGGTCGGTTCCTGTGAGTAGCAGACGAAGCGGTTTTTCGATCTCTTTAGGGCTGAAGCCGGTCTCTTCTTGTACGTATGCTTCAAGCTCTTGGAAGGTCTGGAACATCGGTGCATCGATGAGCACTTGCTGTAGTTTGCGCATCACTTCTTCATGTTCGTTCTCGAACGGCTTTGGAGAGAAAATAGGCTTGATCACAGCTTCGAGCTCTTGAATGGTACTGACCTCATCAAGGTAGAGCTTTGCCAGTTTCCCGATATCCGCATCGGCAAATCCAAAGAGTGCGGAGAGTTGCTTGTCATCGATCCGCTTTAAGTGTTCGCGGTTAAGTTCGCGCAGTTTTTCCAGATCGAACGTTACGGCTGAAGCGGAGAGTGCATCAAGCTCGAACCATGCCAATGCTTCAGGGAGAGTAAATGGCTCTTGCGGTGCTTTCTCATTGCCCAGAAGCAGTAGGTAGTTGACAATGGCATCAGGAATGAAGCCTTGGCTAAAGAGCCAAAGCAGTGATGTCTCCTCCGCCTCTTCCGCTTTTTCTCCCGATAGGGTAAGCAGTGCCCCCAAGTGGGCATGGCGGCTTTGCGTTTGGTAGCCGAGCAGCGCTTTGAGATGTATCTGTCTTGCCGTTGCCTCTTGTTGTGCGTAAGGAGAGACAAGTAGCGAGATATCGCTTAGCATATCGTCACATGCGGAGGCAAAGAGCCAAGAGGGAAGCCCCTTGGCATCAAGAATAGTGATCTCTCCTATGCTCTGCGGCTCAAAAGTGAGCGTCCCTTGTATCGCATCATCCAAGCATACAGGTGTTTCGGGCTTGTGGGCACGGATGACAAAAGGTTCCTCTTGGGCTTTGAGCTTGGTATATGCCTCACGCTCCATTTGTGCGCAATTGCCGCTTTGACATACCGATTCGCCTTTGGTTGAACAGGTACAGATAAAGGCTTTTTTCTCTTCAAGCAGTCGAATGGCAAGGGTCTGGTGCATATGCAGATGTTCACTTTGATGAAAGACCTGATCGTGCATGATGGCGAACTTCTCCAGGACCTGCATGATCTCGGTATCTTTTCCTTCGATATTCTGCGATTTATCTCCATCGTCGATACGCACCAAGAATGGCTCTTGTCGCTGTTTGGCGACAAGGTAGTTTATTATAGCGACACGCAGGGTGTCAATGTGCATATCACCCGTTGGTGAAGTGGCAAATCTCATCATATGAGCGACTCCGTTTTTTTATAAGTGTATTATAGAATGTTTTACTGAAGTTTAACGGGCGTTTTTGGAGCGGGAGGTTTGGGGATGAACTTGATGTAGGTGGTGCTTACCTCCTTTTCGTTGACCACGGTCAGTTTTTTCTCATCGAGATAGGTGATCTTATAGATACGGATAGGGGTCTCTTTGAGCTTTGCCTGATAGGTTGACGCAAGTGCTTCGAGGGAGCGTCGGGTGATGGTACGGGAGACCTCTTTGGCAAACGGCACCTCTATTTTGTTGATGACGACTACAAGGGTGGTGATGTGGCGCTTCCAGATGCCTGAAGCCTTGACCTCCAAGTCCTTGATGAAGTGCTCTCCTTTTTTCAGGTTGACCAGAATGGTAATGTCGAAGGTATGGTCGGCTTTGAGGTTGAGTGACTCCTTCTCGACGACATGGGTATGGTTGGGGCTGTAGGATTCGGTGACCGATTGCCAGTTCCCTACGGTCATATCGTGTACCGGCTTAGCCGCATACAATGCAATAGCTAGTGCAAGAAGCATAAAGAGAAAGCGCATATGCTACCCCAGATACTGCTTGAGCGTGTACTGCATATCTTCATCAAGGTCAAGGTTCTTGTACATCCACTGTAAATAGCCCATATCCTCACGGCTGATCTCTTCAATGTCACGGTCCTTGTACTTTCCGAACTTGAAGGTCTTCATCAGTACCGGTGTGCGTGTAAGCTCCGCCATTTTCTGCATGGGGTTCTCCCCCACAAAACGCTCTTGTGTTAGTTGAACGAGCTTGGAGAGGAGCAGTTTCATCACCAGCACGTCCCCGATGGCATCGTGCGCTTTGATGGTAATGCCGATCTTCTCCGCTTCGGCGGCTTCGGTTTTGTAGAGTTCGAGTGCGTAGCGGAGGTATTGCAGACGGTGTGCGGGAGAGTCGGGCAGTAGGTGTTTGGCGACACGGACGGTATCGATGAGGGTATAGCGGTTGACAAAGCCCTCTTTTTCGAGCATTCCGAGGTCAAAGCCGATATTGTGGGCGATGAGGTAGTTCTCTTCACTGTTATAGTTCTCTACGGCTTTGGCGAATTTCGTTTCACTGAATGGGGCTTTGTCGGCAATGCGATCGGGTGTGATGTTGTGCACCTCCATCGCTTCGATGCTGATGGGAACGGAGGTGGAGCAGAGTTCATCGAAGACTTCAATATTATGACGGTCGTGAACGATCATTGCACCGACTTGAATGATACGGTCACTCTCTTGATTGCCTGTGGTCTCCGTATCGAAAAGTACATAAACTGCCATGGGTATCCTTGTAAGTACCAAATCGACCGGATGCAAAAATCCTGTCCGTTTGGGTGAAATAATGCAAATCATACCCAATTTCGACTGATACTCTCAATGAAGCATGGTATAATTATTGCAATTTGATCCGAAGGAGATACCATGTCGATGGATGCGATGGTCCTAGACCATATGATGAACCCGAAAAACTACGGAACCCTGCCACTGGCAAATGCTGAAGGAATGGGGAAGAACCCTCAAAACGGCGAGAAGGTCGTGATCTATATTCATGTCAAAGAGGATGAGATCAAGCCCTATATCGACCAGATCGCATTTCAGGCGATCGGTTGTACCACGACCATTGTCGCCGGTTCGATGCTGACCGAAGAGGCAAAAGGATTGACACTCGACGGTGCCAAGAACCTCGTAGAGGCGACCATGCAGCTTTTAGAGAAGCTTCCGCCTGAAGACGCCGCCTGTTCGGAGATGGTCGCACTCGCTATTAAAGCGGCGGTCGATACCTACGAAGCGCGAAAAGAAGATCCGGACTATCCGTCTATTACGTATCAAGTGACCAATGACTGTACCCCTAAAGAGGAGGCAAATAATGAAAACACTGCTTATTAAGACCCATGAGGTATGGCTTGAGATGCTGATGGCAGGATTTATGAGCCATACACAGAACCGTCAAACGCTTTATGATTTCTCCGATATCCTCTTTAGGCACTTTACCTGGATCGAGCATGAGATGATCGAGCGTAAGGAAGCATACGACTATGATCGCGATATCATTCCGATCAAGGTGGACAGACTGAGCGATATGCTTAAAGCGATCACGACTCACTTGCTCGATCTGAAGTTGCAACTTCTGGGTATGGAGAATAAAGCGCTTGCTTCCCGTATTACCTCTGACCTGACCTATATGGTAAGTGTACTGGGACGGATGAACGATGAGGTGATTACCGCATTCAGCATGGAGCGTCAAATGCCCAATATGCAACTGAGTGAAGAGGCGCGTGATGCCTTGACCCTCTTTTTGTTCGATGAGAGCTATAAAGAGTATGAGCTTATCATGGTATATAATTATCTCAAAGCACATAGTGACGATGCCTATTTGAACCGTATTTTCCAGATATTGATCGACGAGAGTTTTTTCCACCTAAAGTGTTTTGGCGATATGATGGCGAAAATGGGTATTTTGGCAGTACCGCGTATTATTATGAAAGAGCTCTATCAGGTCGAGGATGTCGTGAAGTTCCTCAAAGACGGTATAGAAGAAGAGCTTGCGGCAAAAGAGGAGTGCAAGAAACTCTCCGATGCAGTCGGCAACGACTCTAAAGAACTCTCCGACTTCTTTGATTTTATCAATGCACAGGAGAACTACCATATTGACCTGATGAAAGATGCTTTGGCGTACTATGCAAGGGGAGCGCATGAGTAAGCGTCACTACACCTCTGCGATCTCACGTGCGTTCGGACGGTTCGCTTCCAAGCCTTTCCCTGCGATCGTGCAACATACGATCAATGCATCCTATGTGAAGCTGATGGGGTTGGATATGTCTGAGTTCAGAGAGCCTGCAAGCTATAGAACGCTTAATGCGCTCTTTACCAGAGCTCTTGAGAAGCCACGTCCGCTTCCGGAAGATCCGCAAGCGCTCATAAGCGGGGTCGATGCGCGTATTACGGAGTATGGTACCATTGAAAAAGGGCATGCCTATCAGATCAAGGGGATGGCGTATGAGATAGAGGGGCTCTTTGGCAGTTACCATCAAGATGAGGTCAAAGCCGTAGAGGGCGGAGTATTCATGAACTTCTACCTCTCACCCAAAGACTACCACCGCTACCATATGCCGATGCGTCTGAAAGTACGTAGCCTCACCCACATCCCCGGAAAGCTCTATCCCGTGAACTTCCCGCTGCTTCGTAACATGCCGTCGCTTTTTATAGAGAACGAACGTGTCGTGCTCTCTTGTGAAGATGAGAAGGGAAGGGTGCATGTGCTGGTACTTGTCGGAGCGCTTAACGTAGGCAAGATGGTCGTGACGTTCGAGCCCCGTGTACGTACCAACAGCGACATCACCGAACCGCAGCACTATCGCTATGAGGAGAAATGGCTTGAGAGGGGCGAACTCTTCGGGTGGTTCGAAATGGGTTCGACGATCTTGACCTTCTCTCAAAAAGGTGCTATTGTGCCGCAGGTTGCCATCAACCGGAAGGTACGTTTTACCGACGTACTGGGATATGTAAATTAAGGAGTTTTCATGTTAGTGGTTAAAGAGATACAGGAGTACGCACAGATACGTACCAAAGCCAGAGCCTACCTCTGTTACATCATGAGCCGTAACATTTCCCAAACGGTCAATGTTGAAGGCGGAGCGACACTTGAGACGGTCATCGATAAGATCAAGAACCTTAAAGAGGCGATCCCTCATGCAGAGGTGATCTACGCCATTGACGGTAGAGGGGTACAGATCACGGACAATATCTCCAACGATCCGAAACTAAGTGGTTTTGGAAAAGGTGAGGATAGAAGTGACCGTGCCTACTACTACAAGACACTTAAAGAGCACCGCTGTATCTTGACCGACCCTTACCCTTCATTAGTGAGTAACGAGCTGGTCGTTACCGCTTCGTTCCCGCTATATGATTCGGAGCATCATTTGGTTGCGATCATCTGTGTCGATATCACATTGAAGAATATTTTAAAGATGATCCATCCAAGCTCGGTCGATTCGAGTTTCGGGATGGTCAGCAAATGGGTCTATGCATCATTCTCTTTTGCGCTGATGGCAGTGGCGTTACTGCTCTTTATCAAAGGGGTGACGAGCTTCTTGCACTTTGGTGTGGAGTTCAAACATATCGATATTAACGAAGTGTTCAAATCGACCATCCTTCTGACCCTCTCACTTGCGATTGCCGATCTGGTCAAGGCGATCTTTGAAGAGGAGGTGCTTGGAAAAGAGAAGCGCCATGGCAGTGCAGACGATACCCACCAGACAATGGTAAAGTTCTTAGGCTCTATTATTATCGCACTCTCCATCGAAGCGTTGATGCTGGTCTTTAAGTCGGCACTGACCGATCCGAGTAAAATAGAGTATGCGGTCTATCTGATCGTAGGGGTCTCGTTCTTGCTTGTGAGTCTTTCGCTCTACATCAAGTTCAGCCGTCCAGAGTTGAAAAAGAAGTAACCGATGATCGATAAAGAGCTGATCATCTTTGATATGGACGGAACGCTGGTCAACTCCTCCATTACCATCGCCAATGCGATCAACCATGTGCGAAAGCAGCTTGGCTTTGCACCGATGGATACGGCTCTGATCCTCTCCAAGGTCAATGACCACACCATCAACCCCGCACAGTTCTTCTACCATGCACCCAGCTTCGCACACGACCATGAGCGGTGGTTCTCCGAATACTACAGTCGAAATCACGACAAAGAGCTGGTGCTCTATGATGGTGTAATGGAGCTTTTAAAGGCGCTGAAGGAGGCGGGATACAAATTGGCGGTAGCGACCAATGCCTACCGCCGATCGACCATTGAATCATTAACCCACTTGGGTATCCATGATCTTTTCGATGCCATTGCCTGTTACGATGATGTCTATCAAGGCAAACCGCATCCGGCGATGTTGTTGAAACTGCTTGAAGAGTTGCATGTATCCAAAGAGAAAGCGCTCTTCATCGGTGACGGACCGCGTGACGAACAGGCGGCAAAGCGTGCGGGTATCGACTATATCATGGTCAACTGGGGCTTTACGGAGCATGAGAATGGTAAAAAGGTCATTCACTCTGTAGAAGCATTGAAAGAGCTACTTTTGACATAAAAGTAGAAAAATCTATAATCCTCTAAGGGGGAAATCCCCTTTCAGTTCGTATAGGGTCTTGAATATCAGATCAATAAAGGAGAATATATAATGGTAAAACAGTTTTGGATCGTTGCTGCGATCGTTGGTATACTAAGTGCATCGAGTTTGCAAGAGGGTATGTCTGCTTTACAAAAAGGTGACAAGGAGACTGCATTAAAGATATTGACACCATTGGCTGAAAAAGAGAATAAAATGGAAATGGTACATGCTCGGCATATACTGCTTAAGAATGAAGCTGATGCCAAAAAAGTAATTGATGCGATGAAAGGGCTCAATGGGGATGCACTTAAAGAGAAATTTGTTCAGTTGGCAAAAGAAAAGTCAGCCGGACCTAGTGCACCGAATGGAGGTGATCTAGATTGGTTTTCAAAAGGGCAAATGGTCAAACCTTTTGAAGATGCAACATGGAAACTACAGCCTGGTGAGATCACAAAAACACCTGTTCAAACACAATTTGGATGGCATGTGATCTATCTTGAAGGTAAGAAACAGGTTGATAAGAAACCGATGGTACAAAGAGAGCTTGCACGGATATATTTAACGAAGCAAAAACCGCATGCTTCTGATTTAGAGAAGGCAGAGAAATATTTGATTTCATGTGCAAATGTAGGAGATGTCGAATGTAAATTGATGTTGGGAGCACTCTATAGTGATGCACTCGATGTTTTGGCTAATCCTATGAACTTTATTAACAGAGAGAACCCTTACAAAAATATAGGAAAATCACTGAAAGGGGGAGGTGGGTCTGCTGAAAGTATGTACCAAAAAGCAATTGCCTATCTTTCGGAAGTAAAACATCCCAGAGCATACTACCTCTTAGCACTTTTGTATAGCAAAGGGGTAACAATGATGAATATTCCAATAGTACAACCTGATTATAAAGAGGCTATAAAATATCTGAAACTTGCATTAAAATCTGATGAGAAGAACATTGTTGCCAATGCCGCAAATCTTTATGGTTTTCTTTATATGAACGGAAATGGAACACTGCAAGACTTTAATGAAGCAGAGAAGTATTTCCGTATTGCTGTTTCAAATGGACTTGCTTTGGCAAAGTGTAATCTAGGACAGCTCTATCTTCAAAAAGGGAAAAGAGAGATGGCAAAAAAGTATCTTAAAGAAGGCTATGAAGCAGGAGAGGAGTATTGCGGTGAGATATGGAACACGAATGGGTTAGGACAATAACCCATATCGTTTAGAAATCAAATATCGTCTCTGTAGACATCGGTGATGTCAAAGTCATCATCGGGCTCGATGACCGGTACGTCCGAAAGTGCGTTTGGATCGACCTCATGGGCTTTGAGGTCATACTCATCACCCTGATAGAACTTCTGCTCCTTGGCATACTTCTTCTCCCTTTCTATTTGTGCTTTCACCTGTGCTTCGAGTATCTCTTTCGCACTTTTTTTGGTTTTGTTCTGCTCCTTTTGTTCTACGGGTTTGTTCTGTTTTTTAGGCTGCGTGGTATTGCTCTCTGCATGAAGTATCGAAAGTGATAGTGTCGTGGTCAGAAGTAGAAGAGGGATACGTTTCATAATAGTGCCTTATTAAAGTATTTTGTTACAATTATACAGAAAAAAATGCTTCTGCGCAATTTTAACGCAAAGAGGGTTTTGGCTTTTATGGTACATGTTTCAAATTGAGCCTTTAGGGTTGTAAATGGGGCTTGACTGATGATAAATCTATGGTATCATAACACCAAAAGAGCGCTATAAGGACAATGATGCATAAAGAGATCGCAAAACGAAAAAAAGAGTATATGAAACTATTGAGCGTAGTGGTATTTGGAAGTGCTTTGTGGTTCTTCCCTTTGCCTGAAGGGCTGAGTCTGCAAGCGTGGCACCTCTTTACCGTGTTCATCAGTGCTATCTTTGCTGTTATTATCAATGCGATGCCTATCTTTACCTCCTCCATTCTGGCACTGGCTACGGTGGTGCTTACGGGTACGCTGACGACCAAACAAGCCTACAGCGGCTTTAGCGAATCGTTCATTTTGCTTATTATCGTTGCTTTTCTTATCGCCCGTGGGGTCATCAAGTCCGGGCTTGGGAAGCGTATTGCTTTTTTGATCATCAAGAAGTTCGGTACATCAAGCCTGAAGCTCGGCTACTCGGTGGTTGCTGCGGATATGTTCATCTCTCCTGCCTTCCCGAGCAATACTGCGCGTTCAGGCGTGCTCTTTCCTATTGTCAATGCGTTGGCGGCCGACAGCGGATCGAAAGTGACCGACGGGACGCGCAAGAGATTGGGATCGTTCTTGATGATGACCTCAATGGCGGGTATCACACTTTCGTCGACCCTGTGGCTGACGGCAATGGCGGCAAACCCTGCCGGTACGAAGATGGCAAAAGAGGTGGGTGTGGAGATCAGTTACGGTTCATGGGCACTGGCGGCCTCTTTGCCCGTGCTTATTCTTTTTTTCCTTGTTCCGTGGGTGATCTTCAAGATCTATCCGCCGGAGCTCAAAGAGACCCCCGATGCGCCCAAGATCGCACAAGAAGCGTTGGAGAAGATGGGACCTATACATCGTAACGAGTGGATCATGGGCGGGACGTTCATCGGAATGGTCGCACTCTGGATCGCCTCTTCGAGTCTGGGGCTGGACAAGACGGCCATCGCCTTTTTGGGTTTGGGTGTTTTAATGCTCACACATATCTTTACTCTGCAAGACCTGCGTAACGAAGGGGATGCTTTGGGGACGTTGGTGTGGTTCGCTATTCTTTATGCGATGAGTAAATATCTCAATGAACTGGGCTTCATGGGATGGGTTGGCGATCATATCGCACAAGGGGTTTCAGGCTTCTCATGGCCGGTGGTCTATGTATCGCTGATCGTGGGGTATGTGCTTATCCACTACTTCTTTGTCTCCCAAACAGCGCAGATGCTGGCACTCTTTTCTGTCTTTCTCTCCGTTGCCATGCAAGCGGGTGTACCGCCGGAGTTGATGGCGTATATGCTGCTGTTCGCGACCAACTTCAATGCCATCATCACCCCGCAAGGCTCTTCGGCGAACGTCATCTATACCGGAAGCGGCTATATTGAGCCTAAAGAGGTCTACAAGGTCGGTGGTATTGTAACGTTGGTGAACACACTGGTCTTTTTAACGGTCGGTACGGCATGGATATTGATGATAATGTGATACAATAGATATCCGATATGCATAAAAGGAGCAATGGGATGAAACGAACGAACGGGTTTAGAACAGGGCTGCTTTCGATAGTGGCTGCATCATTGCTTATTTTAGGTTCGTCACCGTTGGCGGCCAAAGGGCCGTTACAGACACAGACACAACAAACAACGCTGCAAAAAGCACCGTTAACGCAAACACGTATCGAAGCGGTGCTCAAAGAGGCGTATGAGAAGTTCAAGAACGATAATGGTGGGAAGAATGCCGACTATATCAAAGCGCTTGCCGAGGTCGATCCGAAGATATTTGGTATTACACTGGTCACACCGGACGGGAAGGTCTATGAGATAGGTGATACCGATGCACAGGTCTCCATTCAGTCCATCTCCAAGGTCTTTACTGCGGCACTGGTCATTCAGGAGAGGGGAGAGACGTTCCTTCAGGAGAAGATCGGGGTCAATGCCACGGGGCTTCCGTTCAATTCCATTATGGCGATAGAACTGCACAACGGTAGTGCCTCAAACCCTTTTGTCAATGCCGGTGCGATCCAGTCGACCTCATGGGTCAAGGCCAAGGATTCCAAGGAGCGTTGGTTCAAGATCAAACAGAACATGAACGACTATGCGGGTAAGAAGTTGGCATTTAACGAAGTGGTCTACGAGTCTGAGGTCAATGACAACAAACGCAACCAAGCCATCTCCAAACTGCTCGATGCCTACGGTCGTATGGGTTCGGATCCGTTAGAGGCGACGACAGTCTATACCAAGCAGTGTTCGGTCAATGTCTCTTCGCACGATCTGGGTGTCATGGGTGCGACATTCGCCAACCACGGGGTCAATCCCGTTACAGGCAAGCGTGTACTCGACCGTAAGTACGTACCGAAGATACTGGCGGTCATGGCAACCGCGGGACTCTACGACAATGCCGGTGATTGGCTCTACCTGACGGGTACACCGGCGAAGTCGGGTGTGGGCGGCGGTATCTTGGCGATCGTACCGGGTAAACTGGGGATCGGTGTCGTCTCTCCGCCATTGGATAAGTACGGGAACTCCGTACGTGGTCAGAAAGCTGCAGCCTATATTATCGATAAGCTGGGTTTGAACCCGTTGGCACAGTAAGGAGTGAAAGATGGCATATATGATGCGTAGAGCGCTTTTGCTCGGTACTCTCTCGGTAACTGCCTCCGTTTATCTGTACGCAGCAGAGAGTCTGGTGCCCAACAGTGTGGTCGATGACGACCATGCCTATGAGAGTGTCATTCACTACGATGAGGCGCTTAAAGGTTATGTGATCGGAGAAGGGTGGAAGATCACCGGCGATATACGAATGGGATATGTCGACTACGACTACTCCAATCCGCCAAGTCTCGCTTCCGATACGATCAATAAAGGGCATATCGACTCACGCGGGTTCTATGTGATCCCCAAGATCTCTATCGCCTCACCGACCTATGAGGGATTCTCTTTCAAGATCACCGGTGCAAGGGCGACGGATTTCGGTTTGAACGACCGTGACTATGAGAGCCGGAACTTCGTGTTCGATCCGACCGAGCGAAAGTCATTTGCGATCTTGCAAGAGGCGTATGTGCGCTATCAAAGTCAGAGCAAGGCCCATGAAGTGGTCGTGGGTGCTAAAGAGACCGTTACACCAATGGTCGATGCGGATGATTGGTATATGCTGGCAAACAGCTTTCAAGGTGCCTACTATGTCAACCGCTCCTTTTCGAACCTGACCTTGGCGGGCGGATACTTCTATAAGATGGCAGGAGTATGGGACAGCGGTGCCAACGGGACCGAGTGGCACAGTATGTCCGATGCGAGTTTTGTCGACGGCGGCTACAAAAAAGTAGGCGGTGACGAAGGGGTATGGACGGCAGCGTTGCAGTATAGCAAAGATGCCCATACGTTACAGGTGTGGAACTACTACATGCAAGACTACTACAACACTTTCTTCGCCCAGTATGACTACAAAGGTGAAGCGAGCGGTTTCACTTACGATGCAGGGTTTCAGCTGATCGACTTTCAAGGGGTCGGAGGATTGAAGGACTACTACCGTGACGTATTGGGAGGCAGAGAGATAGACTACAGTATCTACTCACTGCGTTTGGATACCAAGCATGAGAGCGGTTTCGATCTCTCTTTGGATGCTTCTTTCTATACTGACGGGGACGGTACGGGAGATACGCTTGGTGCATGGGGTGGCTATCCGTACTTTGCCAACGGTATGATCTTCCACTTCTTCGAAGCGGGAAGTCTGCGTAATACCAACTCCTATAAAGCACAAGTGGGATATGATTGTGCCAAGCAAGGGATCGACGGTCTATGGGTTGGTTTCCGTTACACCTATTTCGATCTCGATCCTGACTACTCGATCTCATCTTTGAACGGGAAAGGGCAGGATGCACAGAAGAACTATGGGTTACGTGTAAGCTATAACGACCCCTCAGGTCTCTACTTTACCGGAACCTATGAGTTCGTTGATCTGGATGAACAAAAAGATATTTCAGGGCTTCGCCTGATCGGCGGATACCGTTTTTAAATAGCAGAGGGAGGGAGAATATCGATGTATGAGAAGATTCTAAAATGGTTGATCTATTTTTGGATGGTAGTTCTAACACTCTATGGGGTTCATCTACTGCTTCCTCATGCAGAAAAACTCTTCGATCTTCTCATGCATAAGCTCTATGCACTCATAGGCTAACAGGCACAACTTCGTGCCTTTTCCTCCCCTTTTTTCTAATTCCTACAAAGATCTATTTAGAAGTAATACTTAGGTATGGTTTCTTGGTTATGATATTATGGTCTGTTCTCTGCCCTGCTTGAGAGCAAACCCCCCAACTAGGAAAAGTGAGGATAGTGTGTCAGCAACGATCTGGGAATTGATGTCGAATACCCGTGATATACGAGTATTGTATATAGAAGATAATGACCTCGTTAGAGAGAGTATGCGGGAGTTGATAGCTGCTTACGGTATGGAGGTTACGACCGCATCAAATGGTATGGAGGCGTTGGAGCACTATGAAGAGAGTCTTCAAGAGGGGAACGTACCTTATGATATCGTAGCAACGGATATTCGTATGCCGAAGATGGATGGGATCGAGCTGATCGAAAAGATCAGAGCATTGAACGAACGCCAGCTTATCGTCGTACTCTCCGCACACAATGAGTCTGAGGCGCTTTTTCGTCTGATCGAGCTGGAGGTATCGCACTTCTTACCAAAACCTATTATGATCGATGAGTTCGAAACAGTGATGGGACGGGTGATCTCCATTATCGACCAGCGTCGTCAATTTCAAAAAATGCATGAAGAGCTTGAACGTACCAAGCGTTTGGCAGAGGAGGCGACCCGCTACAAGAGTCAATTCCTTGCCAATATGTCCCATGAGATCAGGACCCCTTTAAATGTGATCATCGGTTTTATCAACCTTTTAAGTGAGGGAGAGGATGATGAGGTAAAGCTTAAATACCTCGATATCATTAAGAATGCATCGGACTCACTGCTTCAGATCATTAACGACATTCTTGATATCAGTAAGATCGAGAGCGGTAAACTGGAGATAGAACCCTTTAACTTCAAGCCCTACCGCGAGCTTATGAGTATTGCCGAGCTTTTTCAGGTAAAAGCGGCGGAGAAGGAGATCACTTTTACGATCGACTATGCTCAATGCATACCTGAGCTTCTGTATGGTGATGCTCTGCGTATCAAGCAGATCTTGACCAATCTCCTCTCCAATGCGATCAAGTTCACTCCCGAAGGTGGTACGGTCAAGTGCAGGATCGACTACTATGATGGTACATTGAGCATTGAGGTGGAGGATGAGGGTATCGGTATGAGTGGTGCGCAGCAGGAGAAGATATTTCAGCCCTTTATGCAGGCAGATGGTTCTATCGTACGAAAGTATGGCGGTACGGGGCTTGGACTGATGATCAGTATGCAGTTAAGCCGTCTTCTTGGCGGTCATCTTTCCCTCCAAAGCCAAGAGGGACATGGAAGTATCTTTACGTTACAGATCCCCGTACCTGAAGGTAAAGAGGTGGAAGTGAATGAGAATGAGGATCTCTCATCGCTTCAAGGGCATATATTGATGGTAGAGGATTATGAGGCGAACAGAATGTTTGTCGGTATCATTCTTGAGAATGCAGGGTTAAGCTATGAGATCGCAAAGGATGGATGTGAAGCGGTCGAAAAGTTCAAAGCGGGGCGTTTCGATCTTATCTTGATGGATGAGAATATGCCGAACATGAACGGAACGGAAGCGGCCAAACGTATTTTGCAAATGGAAAGAGAGTATGATATTCCGCATACGCCGGTGATCAGCCTTACTGCAAATGCACTCAAAGGGGACAGAGAGCGTTTTCTTGAAGCAGGTTTTGACGACTACTTGAGCAAACCGATAGACCCGAAGAAGCTCCTGCGTACGCTGAAGCATTACCTTTGATCTTTGATCGCATCTGCGATCAGGTGGATCGCCATACCGTAGTTGCTGCTGGCGTTATATGCGGTAAGCGCTTTGAAGTTGGGAGCACCGAGCCAGAGTTCATCATGGGTGCGGTTCCTTAGTCTAATAAGGGCAGCGGTAGAGTAGGGGTAGAGAGAAAGCGGTCTAATGCCGTGTTTACGCAGGGTCGTAAGCTTGTAGCGTGTCTTAAAGCCTACGCGAAGTCCTTTGAACCGTTCGCCCTTGGATGTGGGAAAAGTCGCGGGTACAGCGACTATTTTGCCCTCTCTCCACCCTTTGGTATGCATGAACTTCGCAATACTTCCGATACAGTCTTCAATATCCCATACGCTTGCACCGTCACCATCAAAATCATAGTTGAACTTTCGCGCTACGGACGGGACTTGTTGTACACACCCCATCGCACCGGCGAACGATCCCTCCAGCTTCGTAATGTCATACTGCTTTTCTCTGGCAAAGAGAAAGAGGTGTTTAAGCTCGCTTTTGAAGAATCTTTGCATACGGTTGTGGTGAAATGCAAGTGTCGTAAGTGCGTCAAGTACGTTGTAGTCACCCGTATAGGTACCAAAGCGGCTCTCCACACCGATAAAACCGACAATGTAATCCATATCGACATGGTAGCGATACGATGCTTGTTTTAAGGTATGGTAGTGTGTATGTTTGAACCTCTTTGCCTCCTGAAAGGTCTCTTTGTTGACCACATGCAGCTTAAAACGCTCCCAGCTTCCGACAGTCGAGTTCTTTTTGAACTTACCCGTATAGCGTGCAAGCGTATCACGGTCGAGTTTGGCGTGTTCGAGTACCCTTTTGAGGTATGCTTCAGAGAAGCCGTATTGCTTATGCATGGTGCGTATGAAACGCTGTACCTGCGGTTTGGAGAGGTAGTCGTAGGGAATGGGCGGACGGTCATCGTTGCCGTAGGCGACCATGAGTGTCAAGAGGATCAGGGACAGTATGGCTTTCATCGTACTCCTTTAAATAAAACAGAGTCTACCATACTTCCCATAAACTATGCGCCGAACATATCCAAGTACATCGATCTTGCCCAGCCGTAGACATTCTTACCGTTCTCCAAGCCTACTTTCCCGCGCCACTCCTCACTACTGACAGGTGTAGCGAAGTGGAAGCTCTTTTTCTTCTTGTCGTAAGCATATTCGGAGTGGATGAATATCCCGCGCTCAGGATAGATCGAAACAGCTGAGATACAGAGCGTTACGGGTGACTGCCACGGTGGGGTTGGAGCATGGTTGAGTCGTGCGGCGATGAGTGCGGCGACATGCTGTCCTTCGGAGTAGGCGGTGTTCCCCGACTTGGAGAAGCCCATTGGACGTGCATCACCCGCAACATAGATGTTGGGGTAGCCGTGTACCTGATAGCTCATTACATCGATATCGGCCTCAAGACGGTTATAGACGGTATCTTTGGCAATACCGGCAAGCTCCAACAGCTTACCTCCACGAACGTGCGGATAGAAGGATGCATCGTCGAAGGTAAAGGTATCGAACTCCGTTTCGACCACCTTTTTATCCAGATCGATATGCTCGATGACACTGTTTGGAACCCAGTTGATATACCCTTTGTAGAGTTCGTTGAACGCAGTATGGAAGCCGTGCTCTTTGATGGTAATGTCGTTATTCTCGTCAAGCAGCAGTATCTTCCCTTTGATGTTGTGCTTTTTAAAGTAGTCGGCAATGAGGCAGGCGCGCTCATACGGGGCGGGAAGACAGCGGTAGTTCCCACCGGGTACGGTCATGAGGAAGGTACCGCCTTTGAAATTGTGGATCTTCTCTTTGAGGGTGAAGTGCTCTGAGCTTGGTTTGAATGCGGCAGGGTACTCTTGGCGTAGGCGTATCTCGGTGTTCAAGTCGACATTCCATCGGCTGTAGTCGTAGTCGATTCCGACAGAGAGAACCAAGATATCATATGCAATATCCCCGCTGCTGGTGTGGAGTATCTGGTTTTTCTTATCGACACCCGTCGCGGTGGCATTGAGGAAGGTGTAGTTTCCGTTACGTGCAGCTTTGAGATAGTCGTGGGTAATGAACTCAAGGTCTATTTTGTCAACCATCCAGAGATTACTGATAGGGCAGGAGAAGAAGATGTCCTTCTGCTCGACCATAATGACTTCCGCTTGTGGTGCAAAGGCTTTGGTATATTTGGCGATGCTCAGTCCCGACCATCCTCCGCCGACCACGACCACTTTGGGTCGTTTCTTGGATGAAGTAGGGATAGGGGCTTGTCTCGGGCTTTTTACCGTTTTGCTCTCAGTGGCATTGAGGGGGTTGGCAAAGAGCATTCCCGCAGCAATTCCCGATAGTTTCAGCATGGTCCGTCTGTTCAGTGTCATGGGTTACACTCCTAGTTGATCTAGCTTTAGTGTAACAAAAAGAGGTTACCGGCACTCTTAAGGAAGCAGATGGTGGGGATTTTTTGCTCTTTGTTGCCTCATATCCCAAAGCCTAAGGCAAAGTAGCACATGATGACTGATCTTTACCATCAATTTGGATGATTGTTCTGCTACAATATCGTATGCAAAACTCCCAATTCCTACCACCGCTTCTCTTTGCTCTCTATATGATCGGCTTTGCCTATGGACTTGGTGTCGTATTGTCGTGGTGGGAGGCAGGGCTTTTGGGCTTGACGCTTTTGGGGCTTTACTGTGTAAGCGGACGATATGTACGCCGGGTCTTTGGTGCAATGGTGTCTATGGTTGCGGTGTGGGGGCTCTTTTTTCGCTATTTTCACCGCGAACTATACCCTGCCGATCTCTATTTGTTCTGGACACATATATCAGAGACCTTCGAGAGTCTAGGTGCGCTCCATGCTCTTTTCCTTCCGACGCTTTTGGGTATTCTTGTGGGGATTTTACTATGGTGGAAAATTCCCAAAGTGGTACGGTGCCGCAATAAGGGGTGGTGGGGTATCACGGCGGTAAGCCTGCCTTTGGCACTCTGGAGTCTGCCACCGCTTTCACCGTTAAAGGCACTGGTACATCTGCCGTTTATACGTACTACAACACTTTCAAATACATCTGCCCTGCAAAGACCGCTCTATCCGAAACGTGCTACAGACTATCACCTCTTCATACTCATAGGTGAGAGTATGCGTTACGACAGCTATATCGAGGCGAAGCTAAAGGGCTTGGGTAAAGCGGTTTTTTCCAAAAAGATCTATGCCGGTGCAACCAATACCGATGTCTCCGTACCGCTTTTTATTAACGGTGCGTACACCACGAAGAGGCTTAGCAAGAAAAGCTCTAAAAACCTGTTCGTCTTGGCAAAGAAGAACGGTTACCAGACAGCTTTTATCTCCATACAGACCGACAAAGCACTCCACTACATCCGTCCCTACCTCCAGCCTGAAGCCATCGATTATTACCGCACCTTCAGCAAAGCCCAACGCCACCCACAGTACGACATCCTACTGTTACAACAGTTGCAACAAAGGGATTTTTCGACCAAACAGTTTATCGTCATGCAACAGATAGGAGAACATGCTCCCTATCGTTACTACAAAAATGCACCGCGTTCAGGCAGCATAACGGCACACTACTACCGCGCAGTCGATGAGAGCTTCAGACTCTACCGTTTGCTTATTGGATCACTACGTCAAAAGGGTGATCCGTTCATCTTCATCTACCTCTCCGACCACGGCGAGTGTATCGGAGAAGAAGGCCGCTACGGACACAATGCCTTTGTACCTAAAGTCTACGAAGTCCCCTTTTTCATTACTGCCAACATCCCACTACCAAAAGGCTACAAGAGCATCCGCTCCCACTATGAACTCTCCGCCTATGTTCGCTATCTGTTAGGGTACGGTGATGCCATATCTATTGATAAACGTCCGGTTAGAGTAAACGGTACGATGTTGAGTGGAGAGGATGGGTTTTTGGAGATTTTGAGGTAAGATCGGGCTGAGTTTAGGGTAATCCTCCCAAGATGAAGTTGGCTCTTGTAGCCTAACCTCTACTTTTAGAGGGGGTGGAAAAGGGGAGGATTACCCATCTTTTTGGTTTTTACTTATTGATAGTGGAGTGCATTTATCCAAAATATTTTCTATTTTTTTATGAAATATATAAGGAATATATAAATGTATTGACCAATAAGTTATTGCAATTACAAGAGTTATTATCAATTCAGTAGGTTCATCAAAAAAGAGATAATGAAGTAAAAGTAAACCAGCAGATATGAACATAGTTAAAAGAAATGAGATAAATCTTCGTTTTCTTTCTGGATATATAAAACTTCTGTAGCCTTCTATATCTTGAAGTTCTTTTTTTAACTTTGAATTATTTATAATATATTCTTGACTATTGTTTTTTGTATAAATAGGGTTATTATTTTGATCATAATAAAAAATATGACTTGCTGTAAAATCATCTTGATTTGACAATTTTTTCCCTTTCTCATAGTTTTTGGGCACCTTTTTTAAAAAGGTGCAGGATTGCAATGATAAGTTTAAACTTATCATGATAGTTCAATACTTTCATAACCTTTCTTTTTTGCTTTTCATAATAAAGCCTGATATGTTAGTCTAACGACCTAAGTAAGCTATAAATTAGCCGCAGGGTAATTTATTAGCTTCTCTGATTTGTTAACTACTTAGTAATGCAGGTGGGTTCAATAACCATACAATAATAAATACAGCAATTGCACCTGTAGCTCTTATAGAAAATTTTTGTAATCTTGATTCAATATTTAAAAGTCCAGGGATTATCGCAGCAATTGCAGCTAAAGAAATAGCAAACATTCCTCTAAAAATAAAAAATTGTGTTTGTGTTGGATTGGGAATAAATATAGATAATGATAATATTATCAATGCAAATACTATTCCAATAATTAAACCTGTTATAAGTTGCCATTTTGGAGTTTCACTCATGTCTTTTACTCCCATATATTTAAATCCTGCAGTTGGCAAAGAATTTTCTTTAAACTTATTTTCTAATTCTTTCCATTGTTTTTTAGGAAGATACTCTTTTGTCATTCTTTGCATATTAGCATATGCTGTAATATCAGGTTTTTCTAAAGCTTCTCCAAGTTTATCAGCATAGCTTTTCAAAAAATTCATATGTTTTATGAAAGCATTTAGGACACTATAACATGTTTCAGCAAATCCTGTAACCCACTTTCCATTAGCATGAGCACCAAGTAAACCACTATTTCCTACAAAGTTTTCAACAAAATTAAAATATTTTGTACCTAATTGCTGAGAAATTAATAATTCTTCAAGAGAAGGCTCTTTATTCTCGTTTTTGATACGAGTCACAATAGGTGTTAAATGAGCTACATAGTCTTGTTTTAATTTTTCAATTTCTTTTTCGGTAACTTGAATAGATTGTTCATTTGTCATCATTTTTTATCTTAGTTGCTAACGATAATAATGTTGTTAAATCTGAATTGTCAACTCCCTCTAAAGAAATACATTCATACGAACCTACTACCTCAAGTACTATTCTTGATATATTTGATTTTGTTGCTTCACCTTGAAAGTTGCTAAGAAGTTCTGCAATTTTTGCTAATTCTTCTTCTGAAGGTGACCATTTTGTAATCATTAAAGCTGACTCAATCTCTTTTTTTAGTGTTTCTAAATTCATTTTAATCCTTTGTTTTTATAGTTAACGGGGGCGCGGGTGAGCAACGCCCACCTGGCAAAGCTTGTTTTGACTTGGTGGGTGATTGCTCCTCCCGCTTGTTGTCTGGTGCGGAGCTCCAGACGACTAGCGGGTGTTCAAGCCGCGCCCC
>JAMORY010000032.1 GCA_027063305.1 Sulfurovum sp.
TGATGGGCATTTATCTTTTTTAGCTGATCTTCGTATGCGAACAGTCCTGGCATCTTTCTTTTCCTCTTCTTCTTGATTATCTATTTTACCACTTTTCTGGTTTGGGGTGGGTTTTTAGAGGTGCCCTAAAAGAATATCTATTGGTATAAGACTTTTCTTGCTTAGGGATTTCTTTAGATTTCAATACATCCAATATGTCGGTTCAAGAGTATTTTCCAAAATGCTGACAGAAGTGAGGCTGTAAAGCTCAGTTATAAAAAGCTGTTTAACGCTCTTTAAGTGTGTATTGACCCTTTCATAATTACTCCATCTTTTTATATAGATCACATCCATAATATTACCGCAAAAGATGGGGTATCTATTTTTTAGAAGCTAAGGCTACACCACCTCCACCTTCTCCACCACATCAAGCCCGAATCCGGCAAGTCCAACGAACTCGGTGTCTTTGTTCGTTGTAATGAGATTAATGTTCTTGATGCCGAGGTCTTTGAGAATCTGCGCACCCACACCGAACTCTTTTGCCTGTTCTGCCGAGATGGTCTTGGTATCGAGGAATACCAGTACGCCTCCGTTGTTCTTGAGGTACTCAATGGCATTGTTGAGGGCATTGAAGCGTTTATCATCCAAAATGAGGTCGATGTCGCTGCCGATGTTGTGGAACTTGACGTTGGCGGTCTCATGGATCTTGTAAAACTGAATGACCGTATGGGTTCTCTCAAGATGATCGGTATAAGTGTGTTTTTCTACCTTCATCCCTTTGAGAATGGTCTCTTCACTGCTTACTCTTTTGACCAGTTGCTCATTGGCAAGGCGGTATTCGACGATATCCGAGATGTAAACAATACAAAGGTCATGCTCGGCAGCAAACACTTTGAGGTCATCCATGCGCGCCATGGTACCATCCTCTTTGATGATCTCGCAGATCACCCCTACCGGTGCCAAACCTGCCAGTTTACAAAGGTCGACCGAACCTTCCGTATGCCCCGTACGTACCAGTGTTCCCCCGTCTTTAGCGATAAGTGGGAAGATGTGCCCCGGACGAACGAAGTCCTCCGCTACGGTTAAGGGATTGGCAAGTTTACTGATACAATCATCACGCTCTGCCGCGCTAATGCCTGTTGTTGCCGTAGCAGAGTCAATGGAGACGGTAAATGCCGTTTCATGGTTGGAGTCGTTACGGCTGACCATTGGCATAAGATCAAGCTTTGACGCCAACTCCTTTGTAATAGGGGTACAGATAAGCCCTCTTGCCTCTTTTGCCATAAAGTTGACCATCTCCGGAGTGGAGAAGGTTGCGGCATAGACAAGATCGCCTTCATTCTCTCTATCCTCATCATCCATCATAATGACCATCTTCCCGCGTTTGATCTCATCAATAGCTTTTTCTACACGTTGTATTGCGTCTGTTGACATACATAAATCCTCAAATATAGTGATGTTTTTTCTCTATAATTATAGCGACTCTCACATCATTTTTAGATTTTTTTCATTTTTTTCAAAAAACCCTTGACAAGCTTTGCAATTGGTGCTATAATGCCGTCCACATAAGCAATGAAGCTTATCCGATTGGGGTATAGCCAAGCGGTAAGGCAACTGGTTTTGGTCCAGTCATTCGGGGGTTCGAATCCCTCTACCCCATCCATTTGGATCTTCGGATTCATATACTTCTTTTAACTGTCGCGAGATAGAGCAGCTTGGTAGCTCGTCGGGCTCATAACCCGAAGGTCGGAGGTTCAAATCCTCCTCTCGCAACCAAATCAATTTAACCCACTCATTCAGATTATAAGTGAAATTCACCTCTAATTCCTTAGCAAACTCTTCGAAAAATACCTCATACGTCGTCTTATCAAAAGTATATCTTGTAGTATCACCTTATAACCTCCTTTACGTTACCATAATCGAAGTATAACGGGATACCTATGGAGGGATAAGGGCATTTTGGGTCGTTTCTTTTTTTAAAAATGCCTACTTAGCAAAAATGATGTGTGATATAGGCAATCGCCTCTTCTTTCGTATTGAACAGACCATCCATCTGCTTTTGATAGATATCTTCCAGTATCTCTTTGAATCGAGGAGAGGGTTTCATGCCAAGGGCGATCAAGTCTCGTCCTTGAATCAACGGCTTTAGAGGCTTTTCTTTTACCTCTAGCTCCTCTGCCCGTGAAATCAGCCATTTCCCGGAAAGATACTCCCTGCTTCCTGCTCCCTGCGCTTTTAGCTCTCCTCTACCAAAGTGGTCTGCAGTTGCGACAAGCACAAGCTCTTTAATGTTCACCTTGGTTGCCAGTCGTCTAATAGCGCCGTCTTTGGCTCCTTGTGCATAGAACTGCGAAGGTTTGAGATGATGTTCGACCAAAGGGAGAATAGTTTCGATGAAGTCGTGTTCATTGGTAAGACGGTACAGAAAGGTACGGGTAGGTTCGATACCGGCTTTTTCGTGACCGATCGCGCGGATATGCTTTGCGGAGTGAATAGTGAATAGTGAATGATAAATAGTGTTGGTATGCATTTCTTTCAAAATGCTTTTATTTTTGTTGTATTCTTGCCAATATACTATTTCACCATTTTCAAGCTCAATAGTCGTTGTAAGTGGTTTACCAAAGTCATGACATAGAACAGCGAACAAAAGCTTCAGCTTTTGTTTATCACTGATTTTTAATTTTTCATTTTTAATTTTTAATTCACCCTGCATGGCATCTAATGCCATCAGAGTGTGTACCCACACATCTCCCTCAGGGTGCCATTTTGGATCTTGCGGACACCCTATGAGCGCATGCAGTTCCGGGTAATAGCGCTTTGTAATGCCCCATTCACGCATCAGCTCAAAACCGACAGACGGTTTGGGTGCTTTGAGAAGGAGTTTTCTCCACTCTTCGAATATACGCTCTTTGGGAAGCTCTTCGAGCATACCTTCATCGACCATCTTTTGACAAAGCCTAGCTGTCTCCTGAGCTACGTTAAACCCAAAGCGGGCGGCAAACTGTACGGCACGGTAGACACGAAGCGGGTCTTCTACAAAGGTAGCATCATCAATATGTCTCAAAACGCCTCTTTTGAGATCATCGAAGCCACCGTATGGGTCAAGCACCTCACCGCTGATGATGTCATAGCCCATCGCATTAATGGTAAAGTCACGCCGCTTTGCCGCCGCTTTAAAGCTTAGTGTACCATCGACCGTCACATCAAAACCTCTGTGCCCTTTACCTGTTTTTTGCTCAGTACGTGGGAAAGAGAAATCATACTCCTCCTCTCCTACTCTCAGCTTGACGATCCCAAAACTCTTACCCACCTGATTGACACTGCCAAACGAGGAGAGTACCGCTTCAAGTGCCTCTAGCGTCTTTAGTCCATACACTTCAATATCATAGTCCTTAACCGCTTTTTCCATAAGCATATCACGCACGGCACCACCCACCAACATGGCACGTGCACCCTTACGGTGAAGTACTTCGGTGATCGTTCGTACTGTTTGCGGCAGATCGGTTCTCATCTATTTTCGTACGATCCTCATCATCGTATCCCCACCTTTTTGAAACTCATAAGCTGTTTTTTCAAGGCTCACATCATACCCCTTCTCTTGCAGGTACGCCATTACCGGTGTAACATAAGGAGACGACTCGCTTTGCAGTGTCACCAAAGGAAAAATACGCACCTCTTTTGACACTCTTAACATCTCCTCTATGGCTTCTTTATGGAATGCTTCATCCAGATGGTCACTGTAGAGAAAAAGCAGATGGGAACTGAGTGCCAGATCGAAGCTATTATCTTCGAACGGAAGATTTGGAAGCGAAGCGTTCACATAACGCCCCTCCTCTTGACCCTCCTCATAGTCCATCAAGAACTCCATCATCGCCTCAATGCGCATATCAAGCAGTGCTTCAGGGTCGGGGATGTTCTTCCAGACAAATTTGTCCATATTGGCTTTGACCTGTGCCATGACATCATCGGTCACATCATCGATACGCTGCATGATCTCCTTTTTACTATAAGCGTAAAGCGGGTCGATAGAGACAACTTTCCCTCTCTCCATATCGACCTCGGTATTGAAACTGCTCGGCCCGTCACCACAACCCAGGATCTTTTTGCTCTTGATATCCTCTTTGGAGAGGTTGAACATTGTCATATACTCTTTCATGCTGCGTCCCCACGGGACGATATTTTCCAGTTTCATTCACTATCCTTAGATGTAAGCACATCTTTTTTGTGTAATTGTACCAAATAAGCACTCAGATTGTACGTTACATTTTTTGAATGAACCATTGAAACGTTCCTGTAGTATACACTTCATCCGTTTCATTTTTAATTGTTCTACTTACACAAGTAGGAATAGCTTTGGCGATGTCTAATGAAAAATATCTATAACACTATGAGTAATGATCTTACTGTCATTCTTCTCCGGTAACTTTGTATATTTACAGTCTGTTATGATCTCTTCTACGATCATACGTATCGTTTTATTTGTTAGATGTTTTGTCTGACCGAACATGATACCCTTCATACTACCGCCATACGTACCTTTTTGGTAGCCATGAAGTGCTCGTTCGATCTCTTCGGCAGACATTTGGCGTACGATCTTCGAAGCATTGAGCGCTCTTCGCTCAAAATGTTCTCCGTGACACCCTCGACACGTTTGTGTCAACTCTGATGCGCTTGAACCGGAGATCATCCCTATGATCATCAATGTTATACCTATACGCTGTCGTTTCATCTGCCATCCTTCATCTGATTAAGACGATTTTATTACAAGATTATCTTCGTTTTCTTATAATTAAAGGCGATTTTTAAGATATATTTTAAGAAATTGGATTTTATTTTTTGATACACTTCTAAAAATCACCGCAGGAGTCATCATGATCCAAAACAAATTTTCAGAAGCGATGGCATTTCGACATGCCTGTAAAATCTTTGATGAAAAAAAGAAAATAGATGAAGAGACACTATACTATATTTTAGAAGCCGGACGTCTTTCTCCCTCTTCATTTGGAATGGAACCGTGGAAGTTTCTTGTTATCTCTTCTTCTACACATAAAGAGGCACTAAGACCACTCTGTTGGGATCAGGCACAGACCACAAGCTGTTCGCATCTCATTATCCTTCTTGCAGCAATAGAGAGTGTCAAACCGCAAAGCGGCATACCACAGCAGCGCTTTGCCAGACGTCATCTCTCTCCTGCACAGATCGATGCCTATATTTCACGTTACAGTAGTTTTTTAAAGGAGACGTTCGAAAGTGACGAGCGTACATTTGCATGGAGCAGTAAACAGTGCTATATTGCACTTGCGAATATGATGCAGGCGGCAGCATTCGAGAAAATAGACTCATGTCCGATAGAAGGATTTGAAAAAGAGAAGGTTGAAGCATATCTCAAGATAGATACGACCCAATATCAAGTTGCGGTCATAGTCGCACTTGGGTACCGTCAGAACGAGCAGGGAGAGCACTTACGTCTCCCCTTTGAAGAGGTTGTCACCTTTATGGAGTGATATTACTTAACGGTTGGTTTTCCTTTCTTGATCCAACCGTTCTCAATTCCGCCTTCAAGCTCATAAATATGCTTATACCCCATCTTGTCAAGCCCCTCTCCCAATGCTTTGGTACGGTTTGCATGTGCACAATAGATAATGAAAGGCTCATTCTTATCCTTTACAAGATGTCCTAAATTGAAGAACCACTCCGCAACATCGGCATTTCCCTGTGGTGTAAAGAACATCATCTTATGAGCGCCTTTAATGATCCCTGTCTGTTTCCACTCGCCCGGCGTACGGATATCGATCACCGGAACCCCTTTGGCTTGAAGCTTAAGCAGTTCATCTGCATTGATAGTTTTAAACTCTGCAAAGAGAGAGACACTTAAGAGTGAAAGTGTAAGTAGTATTTTACGCATAATGGTATCCTTTGTAATATGAATGAATGGTAGAAGTGTACTGGAGAAAGGTTAATAAGAGGATATGGGACCGTAACGATCCCATTGCAAAGATCAACTTGCTTTTTTGTTAAAGAGTTTCAGCAGGTCCGCTAAAGTCTGATGCATATCGCCACGATCAACGATCATATCGATAAGTCCATGCTCAAGCAAAAACTCCGAACGCTGAAACCCTTCAGGAAGGTCGACACCAACGGTCTGCTTGATCACACGCTGTCCGGCAAACCCGATAAGTGCGCCTGGTTCAGCCATGATGATATCTCCAAGCATCGCGAACGAGGCAGAGACCCCACCCATGGTCGGATCGGTCAGTACTGAGATATACGGAAGCCCTTTATCACTCAGACGTTTCAATGCCGCAGAGGTCTTGCTCATTTGGAGTAGTGAATAGGTACTCTCTTGCATTCTTGCACCACCCGATGCGGAGACAATGATAACACCGCACTCCTTCTCCATCGCACGGTTGACCGCTCGTACGATCTTTTCACCCTCGACCGAACCAAGACTTCCTCCCATGAAAGCAAAGTCAAAGACCACCAACTCCGCAGGTGTTCCTCCGATAGTACAGCTTCCGCTTACGACTGAGGAGGTTTTACCCGTTTTGGCTTTAGCCTCTTCAATACGTTTTTTATAGGACTTTTTGTCACTGAACTTCAACGGATCGACCGGAGCTAGTGAAGCATCATGCTCTTCAAAACTCCCTTCATCCGCGATCGATGCAATACGCTGATCGGCACTGATACGGAAGTGGTGGTTACATTTGGGACAGACATTCTGCTTTGCCTCTACCTCCTTATAGTACATCAATGAGGTACACTTAGGACATTTGATCCACTGGTTAGGCGCTTCTTGCTTTGCGCTGTCTTTTCCGAAAAGGTTGCTGAACATGCTACTGAATTCCATCTCTTTCTTCCTCTAACTGTTTCAATTTTTCTATCATGGTCTCTAGTTTTTCGACCATACTTTTATCTTTCGATACTATAACATAATCTTGCTCAACGACCACTTCAAGACTTTCACAAAGTGCCAATCCCGCTGCAAAATCGTAAATTCGAAACGTTCCCATAAAAAGTACGAACGAAACGGTATGGGCATAAGCCAAAGAGAGTGCAATAGCACCAGGTGCCCTGAACTTCACCCCATCAGCTCCCATAAGTGCTACCATCGCAGGATAAGCATAGGCTTTTTCAAAAAGTCCGATCTCAGACTTTGGCGATATTTGCGGTGTTTGAAAGCCAGTACCAAAAAGCTTGCCTCTTTGTAACACTTCACCAGGAACCTTAAAGAAAATATCACCGTTAGCGAGGTTACAGACCACTGCCGCATCAAGGATACCCTCGGCATTGACCCTAGCGACCGAAGTACCATAGTAAGGGAACAGGGAGAGCGCATTGGAAGAGCCGTCAATGGGGTCGATAATGATCTGGGAATCTCCCTCACCGATAGCCCCAGACTCCTCAGACTCGATACGGCCAAAAGAGCCTAGATGCTTTATGAAGACGGCTTCTGCAAAAAGATCGAGTCGAGAGCTTACATCTCCACCCGCTCCAATGTCGGTCTTTTCAAACAAAATACCTTCAGTACCATTCTCAAGAGCTTTTGCTATCTCTTCATTGGCATCGATACAGGCTTGGATAAAATCGTTCAAGGAGGATCCTTTGGATTATTAAGGAGATAGGAAATGGGACTTTAGTCCCGTCTCAATGGAAAACCAACTGGTATTTGGCGGGACTAAAGTCCTGATTCCACATTATAACAGGTAGGCTAAAGCCTACCCTACTGAACACTACGCGCTACACGCTGAACGCTTCATCGCAAAGCGATGATCATTCCCCTTTTTTATTCGCTTCCATCGTTGGTCTTGCACCTCTTGGTACGACCATCCAGAACTTACGTATGGATGTTCGGGCATTGTCGAGGATCTCTTGGGCTTTTTTACTTCCGGTCTTCTCTACATAATCTTTAAGCAGACGTTTAAGCTCGAACATCTCAAAATCCCACTCATCGGTATCGATACGGATCGCTTCGACAAGTTCAGGGTTGAGCTTTTCATAGAACGTTCCCTCTTCATCATAAACGAATGCTTTACCGCCTGTCATACCCGCACCGAAGTTCACACCTGTCTTACCAAGAATAACCACCGTACCACCGGTCATATATTCACAAGGGTGATCTCCCGTACCTTCCACAACGGTTGTCGCACCGGAGTTACGTACGGCAAAACGCTCACCTACTTGTCCTGTAATATAGAGCGTACCGCCGGTCGCTCCGTAAAGACATGTATTTCCACCTAGTGCGAACTCAGGCCCTGATTTGGATGAAGTGATAACGATACGCCCACCGTTCATCCCTTTACCGATATAGTCGTTTCCTGCACCATTGACATTGATAGTCACACCTTTAGAGAGGAAAGCACCTAGCGATTGCCCTGCGACACCTGTAAGGTTAATGGTGATGGTGTCTTCAGGAAGCCCTTCGTTACCGTGTCTTTCTGCGATCTCTCCTGAAATTCTCGTACCGAAACTTCTGTTGAGGTTGGTGATCTCTTTATTCAAAACGACCGGTGTGCTCGGGTCTTCAATAGTCGGCATCAACTCCGCAACAATCACTTTTTCATACTCGTTCTGATCGTACGGTTCATTGAACGGCACTTGACAGGTGTCGACACCCTCTACCTTTTGGATGAGCTGTTCAAGGTCGAACTTCTTCGCGAACTCATCGTCGATCACCTTAAGAAGCTCTGTCTTACCTACGATCTCTTCAAGGCTTCTGTAACCTAGTGAAGCGAGGATCTCACGTACCTCTTCGGCAAGTAGGGTGAAGTAGTTGATCACCTTCTTCACGTTCCCTTTAAAGCGTGCTCTAAGATGCGGATCTTGTGTTGCGACCCCTACGCCACAGGTATTGAGGTGACAAACACGCAGCATCATACATCCAACAATTACCAATGCACCCGTACCGAACGCATACTCTTCCGCTCCGAAGATCGCTGCTTTGACGACATCGAGTGCCGTTTTAAGCCCCCCGTCGGTCTCGATACGTACTTGTCCTCTTAGGTTATTGGCTTTAAGAGCATTGTGCGCCTCTACCAATCCAAGCTCCCACGGGTTTCCTGCGAAACGGATAGAACCGATCGGTGCGGCACCTGTACCACCGTCTCCACCGGAGATAATGATCTTGTCGGCATACGCTTTGGCAACACCTGCTGCGATCGTTCCTACGCCTGCTGTAGAGACAAGTTTGACCGCGACTTTCGCGTTAGGATTGATCTGCTTCATATCAAAGATCAACTGTGCAAGATCTTCGATGGAGTAGATGTCGTGGTGTGGCGGTGGTGAAATAAGCGTGACACCCGGTTTGGTGTATCTGAGCTTCGCAATAAGCGGTGATACCTTACTTCCCGGAAGCTGTCCACCCTCACCCGGCTTCGCACCTTGTGCCACTTTGATCTGGATCTCTTCTGCTGAACGCAAATACTCCGGTGTTACCCCGAAACGTCCTGAAGCGATCTGTTTGATCTTGGAGTTCTTAATGGTCCCGTAACGCTCTGGGTCTTCTCCACCCTCACCGGAGTTCGATTTACCGCCAAGTGTATTGAGCGCTTCTGCTAAAACTTCATGTGCTTCCTGAGAGATGGATCCCATGGACATCGCCGCAGATGAGAAACGTTTGAGGATCTCTTCGATAGGCTCTACTTCATCGATACTGATAGGCTCTTTTGGCGAATTGAGCTCAAAGAAGTCACGGATGAACTTCTTATCACGCTTATCGATCATCTCAGAGAGCTTTTTATAATCCTCTTTGCTTCCTGTCGCTGCGACAGTCTGGATAGCCGTGATGACAGGTCGTGAGAAGTCATGGTACTCTTCACCTTTTTTATACTTATAGAACCCACCTTTATAAAGTACGTTCTTCTTCCCTTCGAAGGCATCGGTAAAGGCACGGCTGTGATAGGTGTTCAGACGCTGATCGATATCGTCGTACCCTAGACCTTTGAGAAGTCCTACCGAACCGGCAAAACACTCATTGACGATCTCATCGCTCAAACCGATCACATCAAAGAGTTTGGAGTTTCTATATGATGAGATAGTAGAGATACCCATTTTGGACATAATCTTAAGCAGTCCCGCACCCATTGCACGTCTTAGACGTCTAAGCGTGGTAGGCATATCATCGGTCTCATCTTTCATCAACTGCTCTACTGTGTAGTAGAGAAGGTACGGGTAGACTGCTGCTGCACCATAACCGATCATACATGCAGCCGAATGAGGGTCGAACACTTCACCCGTTGCAGCAACAATACTTACAAGGTGTCTGAGCTTCTGCTCGACAAGTACTTGGTTCAAGCGTCCGATCACCATAAGCATCGGGATCACTTTGGTCTTTTCCGAAAGATCACGATCATCAAGGATAACCGTTCTAATAGCATTGTCACGTACATCAGCAACAATCTTCTCGACCAATGATTCAAGACTTCCTTTGAGATCTTCCGTATAGGTTGTAGAGTAGCTTGCCACTTTGTATGCCGGATCATACTTCTCGTTCCCCTCGGTACCGAACTCTTGCAAAATAGCGAATTTTTCCGCAGACATAACCGGAAGTACGGTCTTAAGACGCTTTGCATGCTCCGCATCATCACTTAGCACGTTTCTGATCTCACCAAAACCGGTGTTGAGACTCGTTACGGTCTTTTCACGGATCGGATCTATCGGCGGGTTTGTCACCTGCGCGAATTTTTGCTTGAAGAAGTCCGTAAAGTTACGTTGTTCGGTCGAGAATGCGGCAATAGGCGTATCATCCCCCATAGCACCTGTGGTCTCTTTACCTTCAAGTACCATCGGCTTGATCACCTCTCTCATCACTTCAAGTGTAAAGTTGAAATAACGCTGTTTGGCTTCCATCTCTTTATGGTCGCTTGAACACTTATCTACCTGTGTAGTAGGAACGAACTCTTGAAGATAGCTCATGTTCTCACTAAGCCATTTATTATACGGGTGCATTGATTTGAGGTAATCATCAATGTCATTCGACTTGAGTACCTTCCCGAACTTAAGGTCAACACCCATCATCTCACCCGATTGCAAACGTCCACGCTCGACGATCTGCTCCTCAGGTACTTGAAGCACACCATACTCCGAAGTAATAAGGAGTCTGTTATCTGTCGTAATGATATATTTCGATGGTCTCAAACCGTTTCTGTCAAGTACACATCCGATGTAGCGACCGTCTGTCATACTCACAGCAGCCGGTCCGTCCCATGGTTCAAAACAAGTAGAAGCATACTCATAAAAAGCTCTTAGATCACTGTCCATCTGTGAAGCATTGTGCCATGGCGCAGGAATGAGCGAACGCGCCGCTTTAAAGAAGTCCACACCATTGACACGGAGGAACTCCATAAAGTTATCAAGACTGGCAGAGTCCGACATACCGTCTTGAATGACATCCATTAGACGTGTCATCTCTTCATCGGTAAAGACTTCGGACTTCACCGCTGCCATTTTGGCTTTGACATTGAAACGGTTGGCAGTGACCGAGTTGATCTCACCGTTGTGTGCGATCATACGGAATGGCTGCGCCAGTCTCCACTCAGGCAGTGTGTTAGTTGAGAAACGCTGGTGGAAGAGACAGAAAGAGATCTTGAAGTTCTCATCGGCAAGATCCTGATAGAACTCTTTGATGTGCGTTGGCATTACCAACCCTTTATAGGAGACCACTTTGCTTGAGAATGACGGGATGTAGAAATCTCTGTCATCTTTTAGCGCATGTTCGATCTCTTTTCGGGAGAGGTAGACGAGTGCATCGAAACGCTCGGAAGCTACCACACCATTTGGTGCGACAAAGACCTGTTTAATGGTTGGAAGTGTCGACAAGGCTTGCTCACCGAGTGCATTGGTATCGACCGGTACGGTACGTGTATAGATCACTTCAAGATCATTGTTGTTACACACTTTTTCGATCATGTCAAAGTCACTCTCATTACGAGAGAAGACCATAGCTACGGCATACTGCTCCGGAAGATCGACACCCTCTTTTTCTGCTACGTACGAGAAGAAAGAGCGTGGTAGAGAGAGAAGCAGTCCTGACCCATCACCCGTTTTTCCGTCCGCTGCAATCGCACCTCTGTGCATCATACGCGAAAGCGATGTTACGGCATCCTCAAGATTTTGATGTGTCGGTGTGTTATCGATAGAACAAAGCAGCCCGAACCCGCAGTTGTCCTTGAACGAGGTATATAGATCTCTCATATTTCCAACCTTAAAAAATAGAATAGTTACACAGATAAGGACTGTGTGAAATGGGGACGATTATACTTAAAAGTACGTTAGAATTACATTAATAGCGGCGTTTGCGGCGTATTGAGATGGTAAGGAGGTAACATACTCTTAATCTGAATCTGACTATAATTTTCACTACCATTTCCAAGAAAGGATCGGCATCAAAGGGTTTATACTTAGCGTTAGAAACGCCAAGAACGAAGACAGCATCGCACGTATCTTAAGTGAACACCATATACGAACCTATTACCGGTTCTTCGGCGCACGACACTCGATATTGCAACTTGGAAATCTCATTGACTTCGAGATTGAGGGGGAGGATGGACGTTTTCTGCCCCGTTTACGTTCCCTCTCTCATATAGGATTTCCTTGGCTCTTTGAGCGGAACCGGCTTCTACTCTGGCACAACTTCATTCAAAAATTCGACCCTCACCTTCAAGAGGCCGACGAGATAGACCCTTTTTACTTCCATCTTCTTTTGCAGGCAGCCAAACGATGGAAGAAGCAGAACCCCAAACGCATCATATGCGAAAGCTATATCGCCCTACTCGACCATGAAGGGAGACTCTACCCTGAAGAGCACTGCTATATCTGTGAGGGACGTATTGAAGAGGAGATCGCATTGATGCAGGCGTTCAAACCGGCACACCCACGCTGTATCTACAGTCCTGCACTCCCTTCAAAGAAGATCTTCGATCTTTTCAGAAGCCACAAAGCGACCTTTCTCGATGATCACGAGATAGATCTGCTCTATGAAGTTGTGATGAAAGGCTTCTAACCCTCCTCCTCTTTACACTTCGCTTTAAAATACTCAAGATACTCCAAAAGCGCTACAGGCTTGGCAAAGAGATACCCTTGGTAGATATCGCACTTCTTATCTTCGAGATACTTACGTTGATACTCATGCTCCACCCCCTCTGCGACCACTGTCATATTGAGTGTTTTTCCCATAGCGATAATGGTATCGAGCAGAATATTCTTATTGCCATCTTCAGGAATGGCATCGATAAACGCCTTATCGATCTTCAGTTCATCAATGGAGAGTTTATCGAGATACGAAAGTGTCGAGTATCCCGTACCGAAATCATCAAGGGAAATACCAACATTGAGCGACTTGATCTTGTTAAGCTTATGTGCCATCTCCTTGTTATTCTCCATCATAATACTCTCCGTGATCTCAATGGAGAGCTGGCGTGCATCAATACCGTACTTCTCTATCGAAGTTTTGATGATCTCATACATATCCTCATGCTGGAATTGCCGGATGGAGATATTGATAGAGAGCCGGAGCTGTTTTTGCGGGTTGATCTCGTTAAACCATGCGATCGAGCGACACGCCTCATCGATGACCCAGCGTCCAAGTTTCAATATCAGCCCAGTACTCTCCGCAAGATCGATGAACTTATCGGGATAGATCAGACCGAGTTTCGGATGCTGCCAGCGTAACAGTGCTTCGGCTGCGACCATTTTATTCCCTTCGAGTGAGACCTTCGGCTGGAAATGGAAGAGAAACTCTCCGTTATCGATAGCAGATGACATATCCTGTATCAGGTTCATCTCCGTATGTACATAGGTATTGAAGTGCTCTTCAAAGAAGGTGAAACTGTTACGTCCGATACTTTTGGACTTATACATCGCGATATCGGCATTCTTCATCAGGTCGACAATGGTCTTTCCATCCTCAGGATAGAGCGCTACACCGATACTGACCGAGACATTGAGCTCATAATCGTTCACCTCCCACGGCTGGCGTATCAGGTCCATCAGCTCATGCAATTTGACCGTCAGGTCGATCTCATCGATATTCTTCATGACGATCACGAACTCATCTCCACCGATACGGGCAAAAATATCATTGTCTTCCAACATACGTTGAATACTTCCTGCGATTCGTTGCAATAGAATATCACCTACATCATGGCCTAGTGTATCATTGATATGTTTAAAATGGTCAAGGTCAAGGAAAAGAACGGCAAAACGATTCCTTTTATGGTAGTTGTCAAGAAGTAGTTTCTCCATCAGTACCTCAAGATGAAGACGGTTGGAGATACCTGTTAACGCATCGTGGTAGAGCATATTGGATATTTTATGGTTTACTTTATTGTGTTCTGTAATATCACGGACGATCCCCTCTACACCGATGAACTCATCAGAGTCGTTAAAACAAGGGTACTCTGTAAGCTCTAAGGTACGCTCTTCTCCTTTATGGGTAAATACCGATATCTCATAAGGCATATTGTATCCATATTTTGGCAGAAGCATCTTCGTATCGATATCACAGTAAAGCCCTTGGGTTAACAACAGTCCATGCTGCCGAATGAATTCATCTCCGCTAAAACCTAACATTCCCATTACGGATGCACTGACAGAGAGCATCTTACCGTCAGCATCTTTCGTATAGAAAAAATAGTATGGTTTTTTATTGGGGAACAGTTTCTCGTAACGCTTATTGATCTTTGAAAGACGTGTCAATGCATGATCGGGATAATGCTTCTGTGTCGGCTTTGTCGTTCCTTTAGAGGAAGCATTGAGCATCTTCTCCCAAAATATCCTATCTTCATCGGCTTTATTATATGCTTTATTGACCGCATCAAGTAATGCAACAGCCTGAAGTTCATCCAATTTACCGTCAAACCCGATCGTATGTAGCTGATATTTTAAGAGAGGATTCATTCTTTTTTGCCTAAATTTTGGATTTAACTAAGAGTATTTATCGTTGATTATGGCGTAACAATATCTTTAAATGATAACAAAAAACAGTTTTTATTGATTTTATATCCCAAAGAGAAAAAAAAGATGTTTTATAAAATAACGAAAGGAAGAGTGCTATCCTCTTTTTTAGGGGAAAAAGGATAGCTATGGAAGTTACGCTTTTTTCACGAACTCCTGCTTGAGTTTGATAGGTCCTACACCCGGTACTTTACAGTCGATATTGTGACCATCGTTCCCTTCTACAAGGCGGATACCTTTGATCTTGGTTCCTACTTTGATCCCACTGCTGCTTCCTTTGACCTTCAGGTCTTTAATGACAGTGACCGTATCACCGTCGGCAAGGATGTTACCGTTGGCATCTTTTACCACAAGTCCCGCCTCCTCTTCCGAAGCTGCCGCATCTTTGCTCCACTCATGTGCACACTCGGGGCAGATGTAGAGATTGCCGTCTTCATAGGTGTATTCACTGCCGCACTGCGGACAATTTGGTATATTTTCCATAAGGTTTCCTTTGTTTTGTTTTGCGTATTTTACTCTTTTTTATTAAAACTACTCAACCAGCTTCATCCGTGCAATCAGTCCTACGGTACTGGTATAGCCCACCTCCGTAAAGCGTAGCTTACCCTTGGCATCGTAAATGAAGGTCGTAGGAAAGACCTTGATATTAAAACGCTTCGCCCACTCCCCATTGCTGTCATTATATACCTTAAAGTGCAGATCATATTTTTTCATATATGCTTGGAGATCACTATCTGCACCCGAATTGATCGCAATAGTGATAACATCATACTGCTTGGAAATGCGGTCGATATTGGATGCTTCCATTTTACAAACCCTGCACCATGTCGCCCAGAAGTGGATAATGACCGGATGGGTGGGTTCGAAGCGGTAACGTGCACCATCCAAGAGTGTGAGTGTGCTTTGAGGCAGTCTGTCGTTCGTTAATTCAGGCTGCCTGAGATAACTGATGATATTTGTCAATATAAAAACGGATACGCTTAAGAGAAGTAACTCTTTGAGTATCTTTTTCATGCCTTTAACCTCTTTAGGCACTGCTCCACCCCACCGATGTATGCACCGCCATAGAGTGCCGCATGCACCAACAGAGGATAGATCTGATAAAGCGGCGATTTGGTTTTGTAGAAATCTTTACTGAGCGGATGCTCTATCGTATAATTTTTCCAAAAATCCTTACCGAAAGTCTCAAACATCGCAATGAAAGCCAACTCCATCTCACGATCGGCAAAGTAGATGGCAGGGTCTATCAGTGTCGCACCTTTGCGGTTAAAGAGGATATTCCCACTCCAAAGGTCTCCGTGGATCAAAGAGGGAATAATGGCACTCAGATCGATGCGTTTGTAAATATCGCGGCTTAAGTTCTCCAAACGCTTCAGCAGTGCCGGAGAGATCATCCCCTTATCATAGCAGATACGCACCATCGGCATGATACGCATCTGCCCCAAAAAAAGCCCCCAGTTATACTGCGTCTGCTCATTGCACTGAGGAAAAGGACCGATCGTCGTATCGTACCAATAGCCGTACATTCTGCTCTCATTGCTCACGCTGTGTAGTTTTATCAATATCTCGGCAGCTGCCCTCTCCTGCTCTTCTACTACAAGCGTATCTGTTTCAATATACGCTGTGAGAAGATGGGTTTTGGAAACATCAAAGACTCTTGGTACAGCAATTTCATATTTGCGAATATCTTCCAGCATATTTGCTTCTATTTGAAGCCTGTCCGATACATCTGAGGTTTTAAGGAGAAATTTCTGTGTAGGTGTTTGAAGCGTGCAGATCACCCCGATCTGCCCTTGTGTCAGAAAGTCAACAGAGAGTATCTCTTCGTTGAGAATATTTTGAAAATAATTTTTATCTATCTGCATCATGGATATATCACTTTTCACAGTTAGGAGTTCTGAGCTCTCAGTTTCTCATTTCTTATTATTTCCCGTCACTCATTACCCAATATCCAGCCCATCCCAGAACTCATCATAGTCAAGGTTGGTCATACTCGCATCCTCTTCGATACCTTTTTCAATCAGTTTCTGTTGTTCCTCTTCAAAATAGCGTTGAAGTGCCTCTTCTAGCATGGTATTGATATCTTTATGCAATAGCTCCGAAAATGCCTGTAGATTATCTACAGTATCAGGTTTGAGTGTTATGGTAAAATCGTTCATTATTGTTTCGCCCTTTGTATCATGATCTCTCTTTCACTTGGTCCGTGCTCTTTGGGTGCAGGTACCTGCTCTACGATAATATCTATCACGTCATCGGCACTTCTGTTATTCAGTTTCGCATGTTCACTAATGATCAGACGGTGTCGGAACACCTCATGGATCACTGCCAGCACATCTGCTTGCGCTACCTCAACAGCTCCTCTGAGCCATGCATGTGCCTGTGCACACTTCTGTAGGGAGATAGAGGCTCTTGGACTTACACCAATATCGATCAGCACACCAAGTTGTTTGCTATATCGCAGCGGATAACGGGTAGCAAAGACCAGTTCTATCATATAACGCCCTATCGCTTCACTCACCGCTGTTTTAGCCACCTCTTTTTGTGCTTGGAAGATCACCTCCTGACTCAGCTTCTCTTTCACCTCATGTTGTACCAAAGATTCGTTCTGCAACATCTTAAGCATCTGATACTCCGCTTCCATAGAAACATAGTCGATCTTTACATGCATCAAAAATCTATCTTTCTGCGCTTCGGAGAGCGGATAGGTACCCGACTGCTCGATAGGATTTTGCGTCGCCATAACCATAAAGAGCTGAGGAAGCTTGATGGTCTGTCCTGCAACACTTACCTGCTTCTCCTCCATCGCTTCAAGCATAGCGGACTGTACCTTAGCCGGTGCACGGTTGATCTCGTCAGCTAAAATGATATTTCCGAATATTGGACCTTTATGAAAACGAAATACCCGCTTTCCATCCTCTTCATACAAACGCTCTTCTCCTACCACATCCGACGGGGAGAGGTCAGGTGTGAACTGAATACGAGAGTAGCGTGCATCAATATGGTCGGCGATCGCTTTAACCGTACGGGTTTTAGCCAGTCCGGGAAGCCCTTCGACCAGAATATGCCCATCGGCCAAAAGTCCGATAAGAAAACGCTCTATGACATGCTCTTGCCCAAGTACCCTTTCATTGGCATGTTCCCGAAGTAGTGCTATTCCCTCTTTCGCTGTCATTGCTGTATACTCTTTTTATTTTATTTTAACAATTTTTTATAAACAAGCGGTTGAAAGAGGTCGCATCAATAAGCGCTTTGTTTAACGTAAATCATGTTAATATCCTATGCTAAAATCGTACCATAAGGTACTTTATCCCAAATATATCGAGTAACCCATGACCATTTCTCCACGGTACTTTATGATCCTAATCCTCCTCACCTCTCAAGGTGAGGCACAATATACTCCCAAAAACCAACAGCCGATACAACATTCAAAAGAGAATGAACATTTTGCACCTATCGATCGACGATGTCCTAAAGATCAGAAATGGACGGATGCCAATCTTGAAAAATGGCTCCATCTTAGCGGCAAAAGACTTCACCAACTGAAAGTCGTGCGTGCTCTGGACAATCAGGCTCTCTGTACATTGCCGGCAAAGACACTTGCACGTGCACTCTCAAAAGTTGAGAACCCTCCCCGACCGGACAAGCCTGATGCTGCAATGCAATTTCGTATGGAACAGTTGAGCGTCAACGGTGTGGTCAGACCTGATGGACTTATCAATGCGATGAAGCAGCTTGACAGAATTGAGTCATTTACACAGCAGTTCATCCAAAAACAAGCTAAGACCATTAGTGTGTCACGTGATAACTGGGTACCACTTGGTCCAGGGAATATCGGAGGAAGGATCAGAACACTATGGGTACATCCTAAAGACCCAAATCTGCTTTTTGCAGGTAGTGTCGGCGGTGGTATCTGGAAAAGTACGGATGGAGGAGCCAACTGGCATGCTGTCGATGATTTTATGGCCAGTCTTGCTGTCACATCCATTGTTGCAGATCCTCGCACAACAGATGACATTGCTACGACCGTACTCTATGCCGCAACAGGTGAAGGGGTTTATAATATCGATGCACTCAGAGGGTATGGGCTATTCAAGTCCGTCGATGGTGGTGAGACATGGCAACATCTTCCATCTACAGATCCGACCACGGAAGATAGTGACTGGTACTACGTCAACCGTATTGCGATCAATCATGACGGTGTTATGATCGCCGTAGCGAGAAGCAATGCTGTCTTTACATCCAGTGATGATGGGGATACATGGTCAAAAAGTGAACCCGGCCCCAACTGGTACACTGTCATGGAGGATGTCAAGTTCGATCCTAATGACGATAGTAAAGCGATCGTAGGTTCGGTGAACGGGAACTGCTACTATACCACAGATACAGGAACTACTTGGACAGAATCCAATATTGTCGATGCATCGGATTCATGGTTGAGCGGAAGGGTCGAACTCTCATATGCTGCTTCCACTGCAAATAAGATATATGCCTCTGTAGACAACAATAACGGTGAGATATACCGATCTGATGATGGTGGTGTCACATGGGAGCTGGTGGACACCCCTGAGCATCTTGGAAATCAAGGGTGGTATGCCAATGCGATCTGGGTCGACCCTACAGATGATGCACATCTTGTTATTGGTGGTCTCGACCTCTATCAAACAACCGATGCAGGAGATAACTGGACGAAGATCTCTACATGGTGGCTCTCCCCGAACTCTCCTCATGCAGACCACCATGCGATCGTTAGTGATCCAGGATACAATGGGGATAGTGACAAAAGAGTCTATATTACAAATGACGGCGGGCTTTATAAAGCTGATGACATTACCGCTACTGATGACTCCGATGATACAGACAATGGTTGGGAGAATATCAACAACGGCCTTGCCGTAACACAGTTCTATGGTGCCGCTGCACTTACCGGTTCGCGCATTACAGGAGGGACACAAGATAACGGTACCCTTTTAAATATCGATATCAACAATAGCTCATGGGATAAGGTATTTGGTGGAGATGGCGGATTCTCTGCAACATCCACACAAGTAACCGATGGTGAGTATTACTACTTTGGGGAGTATGTCTACCTTCAGATACACCGATCGGACAATGGTGCAGGCAGTAGCTACATTTATGAGAACGGTCTGGATGATGCAGGAGACAATGCCAACTTCATCGCACCTTTTGTTATGGACCCCAACGATAACAACACCATGCTTGCCGGAGGAGAAAGTCTATGGAGAAGTACCAATGTCAGTACAGAAGATGAAAATGATATCAACTGGACAAAGATCAAAGATCCTGTTGACGGAACAAAAATAAGTCAAATAGCTATTGCAGAGGGGGATTCCGATCTTATTCTTGTAGGCTATAACAACGGAAGTATCTATAAGACGACAAACGGTACAGCGGTCTCACCTACATGGACACAGATACATGATGACGTCTCTAAACATGTTCTTGCACTACTGATAGACAAAGATGACCATGACATATTGTATGCAGGATGGGGAGGATTCGACTCGGACAATCTTCAAAAGTCTGATGATGGAGGGAATTCCTGGAATACTATCAGTGATGCCCTTCCCGATGTACCGATGAGAACCATAGAAAGACACCCCACACGTTCGGATTATCTCTATGTAGGAACGGATGTCGGTCTCTTTACCAGTGAAGACCAAGGTGGTACATGGCTTACGGTAGACAAAGGCCCAGCCAATGTATCTGTTGAGAAACTCTTCTGGTATGACGTGGTACATGGCTTACGGTAGACAAAGGCCCAGCCAATGTATCTGTTGAGAAACTCTTCTGGTATGACAATGAGACATTAGTCGCAGCAACACATGGACGAGGTCTTTTCAGAGCCAAGATCGAACTTGAACCATGTGAGGAAGTACGCAGATTACTCAACGCTTACCACTGGACACTTGTAAGTTTTCCATGTGATACGGGAGATAATGGGGTAGAGGCACTACTGGGAAAAGCGTTGGGTACCTATGGGAACAGTGATGACTGGGTCATGTATGAGCAGACAGGTGAAGATAACTATATCGGGGGCAATACAGCAAAACGTATGCTTGATGCCAATGATACTGTCGAACCGGGTAAAGGCTACTGGATCATTACTGCAACCGATAGGAATATGACGATAGACCATACCCTTTCAGGTTTGGCTTTCACCTCTGAACGGAATGCATCAGACTTCGATATTACCAACAGCTACTTCACGACAGTACATGTACGTCAGCTTCCCAATTCGGATGAGAATGGTACGAAAAAAGTGATGTTAGGGAATCCGTTCCCTCGTTCAGTACATCTTAATAATATCTATTTTTCCCATGATGATGCAAATAGTAGCTATAATCCGATGAGCGATAATAATGATAGCGATGAAAACCCTAATGCTCCATATATTGACGGTACTGTCTATACTTTTGATAAACAGAGTACCAATAACGTGGACTATGAAGCGATCAGCCCTGATACACCAGGGTTCTCAAACTTGATCTCACCTATGAGAGGATTTTTTATTATTCTAAAATCAGGAAGTACGGGAAGCAACTATATGGCTTTCCCTTATGAGAAGTAGCCCCAATAATAAGGCTACTTTCTTAAAACAGCGTATCTCTCGACCCGTTCGGAGAAGGAAGAACCGGTACAAAGAAGAATCGCAGCTGCCAGTCGTTATGAAAATTATCCGGCCATAGTAGTACGCCTCCATACCGATCTTCACAGGTAGCGGCCCGATTTTATACCCTCCTTTACAAAACATGGTATAATCCTGATCATTTAAAAAGAAGGTTCGTTCGATGAAACAACGCATTTCTTTGGTTCTTGGAAGTGGCGGTGCCCGAGGGTTGGCGCATATCGGTATTATACGCTACCTAAAAGAGCATGGTTATGAGATCGTCTCCGTATCGGGGTGTTCCATGGGTGCACTTATTGGTGGATTTTATGCTGCGGGGAGACTCGATGCATACGAAACATGGGTCAAAGAGCTCGACGCTTTCGATATAGTCTCCCTACTCGACTTTGACGGAGAAGGCGGTCTGGTAGAGGGGAAAAGATTGATGCGGGAACTTACCCGAATACTTGGCAAAGACATAGCGATCGAGACACTTCCCATTCCCTATACCGCGGTCGCTTCGGATATTGATGAGGAGAAAGAGGTGTGGTTGCAAAAAGGGAGTCTTATCAATGCCATACGCGCTTCCATCGCCATTCCTATTTTCTTCGCTCCGTTTCAGTTGGAGGGGAAAAGACTTGTTGACGGTGGGGTACTCAACCCCGTCCCTATCGCACCGACCTTCGGAGACCAAAGCGATATGATCGTCGCAGTAAACCTCAGTGGGGAGATGGCACACAAAGATCTGCTTGGCATCCCCTCTTCCAAAGAGACGCAACTTGTTGAGAAGTTCACGAAATACCTCTCCAAACTCACCTTTACCAACCCGCTTTTCCAAAACGATACGCTTCAAGTTGCAAACAGCGCTTTCGATACGATGCAAGCTAATCTCAGCCGTATGAAACTCGCTGCCTACCCACCTGACATTGAGATCACCATTCCACGGGATCTATGCGGCACATTGGCGTTCAATCGTGCCAAAGAGGTCATCGATTACGGCTATACCAAAGCGCAAGAGGTTTTCCAAAACGACCCTTCGTAACTATTAACGCGGGAAAAGAAACTATACCTGAATGCGGAGTTGCCACTTCTCCCCGTAATTGTCCGATTTTTCGACATTGTAGTAGGCATGCAACTACGCTGTTGCGGAAATTTTCTCGAACTTTAACACTTTTCCTTCGAACCGTTTTATTATGTATTATAGCGTCAATCTATCTACTTCCCGAACAGATAGATCAGATCGGGAAAGAGCACGATAATAAGAAGCGCTAAAAGTTGCAACGCAATGAACGGCACCACCCCACGGTAGATCGCACCCGTGCTTACCTTCTCACCCGCCGCACCCTTGAGGTAAAAGAGCGCGAACCCAAACGGCGGCGTAAGGAAACTCGCCTGTAAATTCATCGCAATGAGGATGGCGAACCAGATAGGGTCTATGCCAAAACTCGCCACGATCGGCACCAAAATAGGCACCACCACAAAGGCGATCTCGATAAAGTCAATAAAGAAACCAAGCAGGAAAATGACCCCCATTGCAATAAGAATGAATGTCCACTTATCCCCGATCTCTCCGGTAAAAAACTGTAATGCCATATCGCCCCCGCCCAGTTCGTTAAAGACCAAAGAGAACGCCGTAGCACCGATGAGGATCATAAAGATCATCGCCGTAAGCTTGACCGTCTCCACCGCCGCGTAGCGCAGCAGCGCCATGTTGAAAACACGGTTGTACGCAGCCAATGCCATGGCACCAAGTACCCCAATGGCAGCCGATTCCGTAGGCGAAGCGATACCCACAAAGATACTCCCAAGCACAGCCCCAATAAGCAGCAGCGGCGGGATGATCGCTTTAAGTGCGGACTTGAGCACTTCAGCGTAAGGCTTCTGAAGTACAATAGCAGGCGCGGCATCTTTGTTAAAGAACGCAACCGTTAGGATGTAGAGAATATAGAGAATGATAAGAAGTATTCCCGGTACCACCGCCGCTTTAAAGAGGTCACCCACGCTCAGATGCATCTGATCACCCAGAACGATGAGTACAATAGAGGGTGGAATGAGCTGCCCCAGCGTCCCCGACGCAGCGATACTCCCACTTGCCAAAGAGGGAGAATAGCCGTGCTTGAGCATCAAAGGCAGAGCGATAAGGCTCATCATCACCACTGAAGCCCCGACGATCCCCGTACTTGCCGCGAGTATCGCTCCTACAAGCACCACCGAGACCGCCACGCCTCCTCGCACCGAACCAAAGAGCTGCCCCATCGACTCAAGCAGCGTTTCCGCCATCTTCGACTTCTCCAAGATTAGCCCCATAAAGATAAACAGCGGCACCGCCATGAGCGTAATGTTCCCCATGATCCCGTAGGTACGGTACGGCAGCATCTCCAGCACATGCAAGCCCACTTCATCGGCGATGAGCGCAAAGAAGAGTGCCGTTGCCCCAAAGACGAACGCCACCTGAAAGCCGAGCATCAACAGCACAAGCGCCATAGCGAACATCAAAAAGACCGGATCGAACCAGAATGCCATACGGTTGTACCATGCCATATAAATGAGGGTCGCTACGAGGGCGACCCCTACGAGGATTTTAAAGAGTAACGCTTTGTTCTTGAGTTTATGATAAGCTTTGAACACTTCACTTACCGCCTGTACCAGCAACAATACAAACCCAAATACAAGTACCGCCTTGATGATCCAACGGTTGCTCAAGCCTCCCGGATCGGACGATACCTCATGCTGCAAATAACTCTGCAATGCCATATCGTACGCATCGGCAATGAACAGAAGTGAGAAAGGAATGACCAACAAGAGCATGGAGAGTATCTGAACTATTGATTTCACATCAAGTAAGTAGCGCTCAAAGAAGATGTCCACCCGCACATGCTTGTCATGCTTAAGCGCATAGCTCAGCCCCAAAAGGAATACCGCATCAAACAAATGCCATTCGACCTCCTGAAGAGCAATTGAACCGGCTGAGAAGAGGTAGCGCATCATCGCATCATACGAAACAAGCAATGAGAGCGCTACCACCAGCACCGCTGCCAGTAGACCGGCATATTTGGAGAGTCTGTCTAAATAGTAGGAGAGTTGCATTTAAAATCCTGTAACAAGAAAGTCGATGGCGTTGATGAGTTCTGAAGAGCGGTGCGAGAGCGTTCCAATGCGTTCACCTATAGTCTCTAAAAGCACACCTCCCATCTCAGGAACGGCGGCATAGAGTACTTCTCCTCCTATTTCAACGGGAAGATACAATCCTTCCACCTGCCGCATGTTTCTGATCAAAGGGATGACAAGGCGTGTACCCAGAGATTCATGAAATTCATGTTGTGCATCGACAAGATAAGGGATCAGCGAAGCCGTACTCTCATTCGCATTGCGGTAAATATCGAACTGTGCCATTAGATGCGTCCGATCATCTGGGCAAATGTACCTCGCTTGGCAACACGGCGGTTATTCTCCTCAATTGCCTCTTTATTCTTCTCAATCCACTCCTCTTTCATCTTTTCCCGTATGATCCGCTCCAATTCACTCTCCAAAGTAGCGGAGAGGTTGATCTTATAGGCTTTCGCTTTGGCGATCAGATCACTGTTGACAGAAATATTCGTCGCTTTCTTGGGTGCGTCTATGCTGTAAATATGACTCATACGTATTCCTTATGCGTATATTGAGTGTATTGTAACATTATTTCCAGTAGGTATCAAGCCTCACATTCCACCCCTTGCGCCATCGCTCTTCACCCCGTGCGGGCGGAGAGTTCTTGATGCGGCGGCTAAGCATCGCTTTGGCGGAGTCGGCAAAGGCTTTGTACTTATTTGGGTTGGTCTCATCAAGATGTTCAAGCACTTGCAGCAGCCCCCACCCCTGCCCTTTGTAGCGTTCGCTCTTAAGCGTTCCTTCACCCTTGAAGTTGGTGTAGTCTATGAGGATGTAAAGCCCTCTCTCATCGATGCTACCGTCTTTGTTGTAGAGCATATGGTTAAAGCGCCGCTTGATCATTGCTGCTTTTTTCGGGTCATCGATGGTATCAAGCATTTGCGGCAGCGCTTTCATCATCCGCCGAGCCATGAACATCGCCTGATAGTCCATCGTTTGCTTGAGGAAATTGAACAGCCGCATATAGTAGACACTCTTTTGCTTCTTCGCCCAAAAGAACGCCTCTTTACTCTGCCATGGGAAATCACTCTGCGGTGTAATACCCTTGGGAAGTTTCACACCTCTTTCTTGCATATAGGTAAGCACCATCGGAAAGACCTCACGAAAACGCTCCGTATGTCCTTTGGGAAACCATATGAAATGCCCGATACCAAGCGAAGCAAAATCCTCTCCTTTGTTCCACCAGATAAGATACTTGTCTTTCCCCGCTCCTTCATTGAGCCACACTTTTTTGGCAATGAATTGTGCCTGCTCCTGTGTCAGTTTCAACGGTACGGCAATAAGCAGCCCAGATAGAAGCAATAGCGCTATTGCATGTTTCATTTTCTTTCCTTTTCAATACGTATAGTACCCATAATGCGTCATGATCAACCAGAAAGTCGTTGATCCGTTAAAGTTCTGACAAGACCTTTGCCGATTATAGTTTTTAAAACCGTAACAGGCGTTGGTTTTGATCCCCTCGCGACAGACTCTTTGTTCACCGTAATCTTTCAGTCCGTAACAGGCATCTCCCCCGGATCCCTCACGGCACACTCTTTGTAAACCGTAATCTTTCAATCCGTAGCAGGCATCTCCTCCCGTACCTTCCAGACACACCCTTTGGGGACCATACTCCTTAATACGGTAACAGTCGTTCTTGCGAATGCCTCTAAATGCATTCTTTAACTGATCTCTGATATTTGAAGCGGAAGAACAGGCATCGGAAAACCCCTTGCTACACCCTTTTTCTAAAAACCGCAAAGCCTGATGCCGGTCTCGGCTTGTTCCTTCACCGTTGGCATACATCACCCCCAGATTAAAACATCCGACACCCAACCCCAGATCACAACTTTTTTTATAGTAGGTTAACGCTTTATAGTTATCCAAAGGGAATTGGTGCGTTCCCTCGTCATATGCCATACCCACAGCATTACATGCTTCCGCATTACCCTGATCACAAAAGCTTCGATAGAGGTCATATCGCCGTTTTTCATTCTCTTTTTTCAAACGTTCGTTCTCCGCATCAAGCTCTTCTTGTACCTTGGCTAGTTTTGCATCGAACTCCAACGACTCGATACGCTCTTCATACATCTTTTTAATACACGCTGCATCATTGCCGCATGCATTACGTTTTTTCAACCATGCCCGTTGCGCCACATCTTTACGGCGGGCTTTTACCGCACCGTAAACCTCGACAAGCTTCATATCCAATGCACTAAGGTTGTCATCTGCACATATGGTATGTTCGGTTTTATTCAGCCTTGAAGCATTACACCATGAAGGGATTGTACCTTGATCCGTACTACCATCCTCTTCGGTTACAATCTTGATCCACTCTCCATACGCCCAACCTGTTTTCCCGGATTTTAATACTTTAACCTTATACCATGAGCCTTTTTGAGCAAGTATTGTTAACTTGTTATCGGGGTAAAGCTTCCCAATTTGTCTACCGTTAGGTTTTGAACGCAGGGTAAGGAATCCGTCTCCGTTCGGATCGAGATTATACACAATACCTATCTTGGCTGCTTTATGGTTCGTTTTTGAAGATGCCGTTATAAGATCGATCAACTCTCTACGTGTTTTACAGACAGACTTGTCTGCATTACATATGATTTTCACTCCTTTGGAGTTGGTTATTTTGGTACAGGTACTCTGTACTTTTGTCAAATAGAAATATCGACCGTCATTGCTGATGGCGAGTTTACACTCCGGTGTCGTATACCCGCCGAAACGTACCATTTTTGCATTGACTTCTCCAAATTGGACATTTTCACCAATATGTACTTGAATATCTTTTTGGGGTATGTTCTTTGCATTCAATAGCGTAACCATACTATACAACAACAGCCATCCAACTCTTTTCATACTTCTCTCCACCTCTATTTTCATGACATCAATTCTACCGTATTAACTTTAGCTTTTCACACTCACAACCTCACCCGTCTCCACACAATACGCACTAAGCATCCCATACCCGCTGCGGGCCATGTAACACCCCGTATCGACATTGACATAGTGCGGCTGTACCTCTGCACCGTAAGGTGTGACGGTATGTCCGAAGATATTGAATATCTTGGCATCTTCATCCGGTTCTCTACGGTTCCACAGCGCCATCTCCAAAAAGGTCTTGTACATTGCATCGCTGTGTCGCAACCCCCATACTGTAGCTATAGGTGCGTGCGATACCACAACCGGTTTGCCCGAAGCGTGTTCGACATCCAGTTCAATATAGAGCGGGAGTTGGCGTATCCATCGGATATCGTCTTTGAATACGGCTAGTTTCTCTTTGGCATCGGAGGCAAGCACCGGTTTTCCCTCTTCAAGTTTGATGAGTCCGTAAGACTTCAGTGTAGCAATACCCCCGTTACTGTACCATATATTATGCGTTCTGATAGGTTCGTTCTGTTCGACAAAAACGGCAAAAACACTGCCGAAGCTATCCATCAGTTCTTCATGGTTGCCTTTGACACACAAATACCCGCCTTCACGTACGAACTTCACCACCTCCGCACTCTGAGAACCCCGGTCTATGAGGTCTCCGACAAAGACAAGTTTGGCATCTTTTGGCAGCTTATCGACCAGACGCATTAAAGTTTCATAGTGTCCGTGTACATCACCTATGACATAATGTTTCATAACGATCCTACCTTTGTCTCACATACTTTATCATACACATATGTATACTTTTCCATTTCATTTTTCTTCAAAAAACACTACGATCCTCTCTTCGAGCCAATACTCCAGCTTAAACAAACTCCCCGAAACAAACCCCACATGTCCACCGTGTTCACTCACTTCAAGCGTAACAGCATCTGAAAGTTCTTCTCTGTTTGGAAGCACCTCCGGTGTCATGAACGGATCATCTTTGGCATGAAGTATCAGCGTAGGGGTGACAATATCTTTGAGATACTGCCTCGAAGATGAAGCTTCATAGTAGGCTTGCGCTGAGCTAAAACCATGCATTTTAGCTGTGTAGAGATCATCGAACTCCCGAATGGTCTTGATGGTACGTACCCTTGCCTCATCGATACCCAGATAGTGTTGCATATCGAACAGTTGATACTTCTTGAGCAAACTCTCTTTCAAAGGACGTAACAGATAGCCCTGATAGAGCTTGGCAAATCCCTTTTCAAGTGTGTCTGCCGAGATATCCAGCCGCATGGGTACTGAAACCGCCACAGCCGAACGAAGCGGTACATCACCACCCCACTCTCCAAGCAGTTTCAACAGCATATTCCCACCGATGGAAAAGCCTATGGCATATAATGGCACATCAGGGTAAGTACGATGCAGATGCGCTATCCACGCTTTGGCATCTGCCGTATCACCGCTGTGGTAAGCTCTGGGCTTTTTGTTCGGACGGCTTGCGCATCCTCTAAAGTGCATCAATACAGAGGCATACCCCGCCTCATCTAACGCCTTCATCGCACCGATGATATAGGGAGATTCCACAGAGCCTTCCAAACCGTGAAAAAGCACAACTAACGGCTTCTCTTTTGAAGGAGTATCTCCATACCAGACACACTCCACCTCATCACCATCCTCAAGCGAAAATACCTCCGTTCTTGCTCCCTTAAGTCTATCCTTTCTGGCAAAAGTGGCAAAGAGGGTTTGGAGGTGTGGGTTTTGCAGGAGTGGTGCTGGTTTGAAAGTCATATTTCTCTTCATCACTTATACTTTTAAATAGGGTGTTCGTAAAAGGTCTCTTAGTTTATCTCTTACAAATTCTACACATTTATGACTGTTCGATAGCTTTGGTTAAAGAGGTGATCAAAATATTATTATGAGTGTTTTTAATTGAGTAAAATAAGCATGAATAAAAATGGATGGCGGACAGTGAGGGATTCGAACCCTACTGTAAAATCACTATAGCCCTTATTTACGGGATTTAAATAAAAATAAGTTAGCTGTTGGCACACTAAAAACTAACTTTTTTGGCAGACTCTGCCAAACTATTCATCTACTTTCTATATTTACCTATCCATTTTATTCATTAATAGTTACAAAGATGGGGATTCGAACCCCTCGGATGGCTAGCAAGGGAACAGCTCTAACCTCCGTAATATAGGGCTTTGTTAGGGTTAATTGTATCTAAAAAAATATAAATGTCAGTAGATAATGGGCGTTACTTACTGACAATTTGGCTGACATCTATTGGCCATAATAAATACCCCTATTTAGATTTAATTAAGGTCTATCATGTTAATGTTCTGTTGAATTTAGTACCTATCGGTACCTGAATGAATCGAGTGTTTCGGTTACTGAACCAGTGTAACAAATCAGTAATCAGTCTTACTTTTTTCTCCTATCTCTTCAATCTTTTAAATATAGGCTATAATTATACAAATCTGGATAGGGGTATTTTATGAAAAAACATAGTTTTGCCAGGGCAAAAAGCTATAGATGCAAAACAAGGTCTATGCAACGCTACATAAAATATCTTAAACGATTGAGATCTAAACGTGCAAGAAAAAATATAGATCAATGGCGTAAAACTAATGCTTGGGATGTTGCATGAAACAATTATTTGAATTTGAAGAAAATAAAACATTTTTCGGTCTTGATGTCTATACACCTGGTGTAAAGCTTAGAGATATTGAGAAGTTACCTTTTGCTCAATTTTTTAAAGACTCTCATGTAGGCTCAACTATGGCTTTTATTAATGGTGAAAATTATATTTATCTGCATGATTGGGAAAGGTTTTGTAAAAGCTTTATTCAGCATGGCAAACATCGATATCAAGGACAAGTACCAGAAAGAAAAATGCCAATTAACATATATTCAATAACTAAATATGGTGAGCTTAGATTTAAGAGAACTATTGATGCTCAAGACTATACATATTCTAACAGCTCGGGAAGTATGGATATTGAGATTAGGCACACAAAAAATGGAAAGATATTGCAGCTATATACAAAAGAATTTTACCAAATGGGCATTGATGAATATTCCAACAATGAAGAAATCATGAAAAGAGTTTATTCATCAAATTATATCAACATTGATGACTGGTGGAAACTGTACAATAATTTAGATAGACGATAAAAGATTCTTAAAAATATGTCAAATTGCCATATTTTCTTAACACTTAGGAAATGTTAGGATATAATTAACAATCACAAAGAGGAAGCCCAGTTATGACAATCCACCTTACAGATCAATCACATACTAATTTACTAAAGACAATTGAGTATAAAGCATCTGTTTATGCAAAAACAACTTCTTCAAATCAAAAAAAAGAGCTAGGACAGTTTTTTACCGATTACCGCATAGCTGCTTATATGGCTAATCTTTTCTCATTCAAGCTACCAAAAACCAAGACCATAGAGATCCTTGATTGTGGAGCAGGTCATGGGATCCTATCAATCTCTCTACTAAACATACTCATTCAAAAGGGTTATACTAAATTTGATCTTACTCTCTACGAGATTGATCCTGGTGTTTTACAAGATCTTCATCAAAATCTATTATCCTACAAAAAAGAGCATCCCAATATTACATTGAATTACAGAGTAATAGAGAAAAACTTTATATTGGATCCAGTCGAAAGAAAGTTTGATCTTATCATCTCTAATCCCCCTTACTTCAAATTAAAAAAAGAGTCACTAGAAGCAAAAGCAATGGCACATCTTATACATGGGCAACCAAATATCTATATGTTCTTTATGGCTAAAAGTGCTGATCTGCTTAAAGAGACTGGGGAAATGGTATTTATTACTCCTCGGAGCTTTACCTCTGGAGCTTATTTCAAACGATTTAGAGAGTATCTCCTTGATGCAGTATCATTAGATCATATACACATTTTCAACACCAGAAGAGAACACTTTAAAAATGAAAGTATTCTCCAGGAAACGATCATCACAAAGTTTTCAAAACAAAATACTCAAAATATTACTATTACCTCTAGTGAAGATAGTACCTTTAGCTATATAGAAGAACTCTCCACTACCAAAGATCTTATTGTGGAAAAATACCGTAATATTATTTGTATCCCATCATCTACAGATGATTTAGAAATATTAGATCTGTTTCATGCTGCACCTCATACATTACAAGATCTTGGATACAAAATCTCTACAGGGAAAGTAGTCACCTTTAGAAATAAAGAACTACTTTCTACTGCCCCTAAAAGTCTTTTTGATGAAGCAAAAGAATTTTGCCCATTACTCTGGATGCACAATTTTAAAAATGATAATCTCCTCTTTCCTCTGGATCATAAAAAAGAGCAATATATAGAGTTTTCAGATAGATCCAAGGCATTACTTATCCCTACACAAAACTACCTGCTTATTAAGCGTTTTAGCTCCAAAGAACAGCATCGCAGAATAAACATAGGATACCTTTACAAAAAAGATTTACTAAGTACCTATGTTGGCTTGGAAAATCACTTAAATTATCTTTATAGAAAAGATAGAGAATTAACAAAAAAAGAGATGAAAAAACTTGGATCCTTTTTGATCTCTGCAGAAGTAGATCAATATTTTAGAATACTAAACGGAAATACTCAGGTAAACGCAGCAGATATACTTAACCTGCCTGTACCGCCAGAACTATACAAAGGATAGAAGTGTCGAGACTTAATGAAGCCAAGCAACTCTTAGCTGATCTTGGAGTACCAGATCAATACAATAGTGATTTAATGCGATATGCTTTTTTAGCCCTTTTAGATATAGGAGATAGTTCTTCCTGGGGTGAGGCAACAAATGAAAAGCTTATGAGACTTCATGACATTTTTGGCTATATTCAAAACACTTTTGATAAAACTTATGCAGAGAACTCTAGAGAAACCCTCCGTAAAAGAGTAGTTAAGGTCTTTGAACAGGCTCATATTGCTTTACGAAATATTGATGATCCAAGCAGACCTACTAACAGTGGTAAAACAAACTATTCTATATCCGATGAAGCCTTAACGGTTATTCAAAGCTATGGTACTCCAGACTATGAGGTTCAACTAGAAGAGTTCAAAAATAATTTTGTAACTCTCTCTGAACAATACGCCAAAAAAAGAGATTTGCATAAGATCCCTTTGGTGATTGATGGAAAAGAGTTTGTGCTTTCTTCTGGATCCCACAATCAACTACAAGTTGATATTATCAACGAGTTCGCTCCTCGATTTGCTCATGGTGCAAAACTACTCTATATTGGTGATACAGCAGATAAATACATCTATGTAGATACAGAAACTTTGGAATCTATTGGTATCCCTATATCGGAAGATGATAAGCTACAATTGCCAGATGTAGTGCTATATGATGCTGAAAAAAATTGGTTATATTTGGTGGAAGCCGTTACTACACATGGACCAATAGATCAAAAACGCATCAATGACCTTGAAATTATGTTCCAAGACTGCCCTGCTTATAAAATCTATGTTACTGCATTTCCAGATAGAGCTACCTTTAGAAAATATGCTGTTGATATAGCATGGGAAACCGAAGTATGGCTCTCTGTTGATCCAGATCATATGATCCATTTTAATGGAGATAAGTTTATGGGTCCGTACAAAAACTAATTAAAAGGTATAGGGATAAAAGGGTAATCCTTTACTTTGCAAATCTTTTAAAATGTCTCTTATGATTGTATTGTTTTTTTTATAGACCCTTTTATAATTGGCAATAAAAGTTTTAAGTTATTCTTATTAGTTTTTAGGCTTCCATTATGTGAAAGTTCAAAAACTGATTTCACATTATCTAATTCAAAACTACACTTGATTTTATTAATTGTATATTTCTTTTTATCTAAGAAAATATCTATATCTTCTGATACATCAGACTGACTATTTTTCGCTGTCAGTTTAACGTCTGTATTTTCTGAAATATGTATATCTTTACATTCAATACCATGTATTGAAAAATTATTAAATCTAGGTCTTAATAATTGAATTAGTTTCGATAAATCTAAACTCAATGGTTTAATGGCAATATTAAATTTTGACATCGATGCAAAGCTGTTTAAAATATTTTGAACACCTCTTGGAGGATTAATCAGCTCTATCCCTAGTTGATTATTTTCAAGATTAAATAATGTTTTTTCATAAATAACTCTTTGGTATATGGTAGCCTCATTCGTCAGAGGGTTTTCAATAGTTTCTTCTATTTCTTTCTTTGATATATATGATCCCTCCAAAATATCATCTCTTCGTTTGTGTGCAGTAAATCCATAATATTTTTCTTCTGTATAGACATCTGAAATTATGGCATCAACAACAGTATTATATTTTGAATTCCAAGCAACATCAAACCATCTAATTCTATACATAAACCTACTCCTCTTGTGATTTTATGTCATTGAAAACCTTAAATGCCGATGTTTCTAGAACTTTAGTATATTTTTCAGATTCTTCAGGTGTTAGAGGTCTCCTAGTTGTTGTATATTTATCTTTTTCCACAAAGCGATATGCACCTTTAGCGGCAAAGATAACTTCTTCGGATTTAGATCCTGAAGATAAGCCCGCTTCAAATTCAATATGATTCCCATTTTTTTTCAATTCTTCTGACTTCCAGATAATTGAAGTAATAAAATAACCATCATCTTTAAGTTTTTGGTATTCAGGGGTAGATAACAATCCTTTACCTTTAAAAGATGCATTCGTAATCATATTCAAAACATCCTCTTCTGCTTCTGGGTTATCTTCGTGATTAACACTAACCTTAATTACATCGAACATTTTACATTCATCAATACTATCTATGAGAGTGGTAAAATATTCAATTTTTTGACTATGATTCCAGCCCTGTAGATCTATTTTATCTTCATTTATTTTTTCAGAAGTTTTTTGTTCTATCCCACTTAAAATACTTTCCATGATTTGATCTACTTTATCATTCGATGGCTTGCTAATTATGCTTTCCCCTTTATTTTTAGTAATTTCAATTGTACTTTTTTTTCTAATTTTTTGACGTAATCTAGTCTTAGAAAAATCTAGCTCATCATACTCTACTTCAAGAACAGTTTTATTAGGATTATCTGGTTTTGTTGTTACTTGTATTGTCGTGTTTCCATCGTTAATATTTTTAGTAATAGCTTTTAATTGACTATCATCAATTTCCGTGTTAATTTTTGTAACCTTTGATTTCTCTTTTTTATGTGCAGGTGTTATATGTTCAATCAAAACATTTAGATCATAATAATCATAAACCAATGAAGACAAATACCTAATAATGTCTTCTCTCGAATCTTCCGAGGAGAGCAGAATACCTTTATCACGAGCCAATTCTAATAGTAATGATATCGTCATAGTTCTTTTTGATGACATCAAGGCATCATATATATCTTTTTCTGTGAAGTAAATTCTAGATTCAGTTTGTGCTTTCATTTATTCCATCCCTATCTCAATTTCGCTAAAATCCTTAACGATATTTGTTATTGATTCACATTTAATATTATTAAGCTTTTCGACAACTCCATCATGTTCATCAAACTGTGTTTTATACTCATCCACTGCACTACTAAAATTTGATATTGCATATTTATCTGCATTTGCAATTCTTACAATGATTTTAGATGCATGTGAAATGAGTTGATAATGAAATAAATAATCTATAAGATATTGGAATTCTTCCTGACTTTCACCTTTTTTACTATAAAAAACAATAATTCCAAAATCATTGCTATTTTCATCACTAGGATTAGTTTTAAATTTAATGATTTGCCATGTTGCAAATAGCATTTCAATTGTGGCAGATGAGTTCCAGGGATTTCTTGTAGGTTTTCGATCTAGTGTAGGGTAATAGAATGTATAGTTTGACTTATTGGGCAATATATCATCTCCACGAAGCACCTTAATATCATTAACAATAGTGATTAAATACTGTATTCGTTTTGGGGAGAAAACAAATATCTTGTTACTCATAGAGAGAGGGATCTCCCGTTTCGTAGCCTCATATAATGTTTGCTCAAAATCTTTATCAAAACTGTTATCATGATTATAAACAAACAAAGCACTTATAATATCTGTATTCATAGCCTTAGACTGGTAGTTTTTTTGCCACTCTTCACTAAGTTGTGTACATTCACTTGCCATTGCCAATGACTCTAAGGCTGTACGTATGCTTGTAGGTTTGATACTGCCTTTTGCATAACTTTTTAAATCAAAATTAATATTTATGTATTTTTGTTCATAAGGATCTTCATATCTAAAAACAATATCACTAGGATGTGTAGTTTTTTTATGTTTCTCCTGTTGTACACATGCCCAGTTAGTATCCATTGGTCCTACATTTTCCCAGAAAAATTCTGAAAATATTTCTTTTGAAACTTTTTCCGCCATGATCGCTATATTACTTGTTTCTGCCAAATTCATCCCCTTATAAATTTATAACATTATCGTTGAGTCACCCAAAGGTGCGAATAAGTTTCAGGACGTTTAGATCATTGTAAAATTTATTTTACGAGGCTATAAACCCATCCTGCCTTTCTATTCAACTTCTAATTTATTCGATTTGTTTCGATTATATCGAAAAATAGCTTTTCCAACTCATCTTTAATAAAAATAGAAAACTATTTTAAACTATGTTATACTAATGAAAACTTTTGGAGAGATGTATGGCAAAAAGTAGAAAATATGAAGATCGACTCCCAATTGGTGAAGCGATAAGAGAGTTTTACTCTGCACTTGATACGATTGAGGAGTATTACACCAAAAAAGGGTACCGAAAAATGACTATGCTGCATAGAGTTCTCAAAGAGAAATTGAACTGGAAAATGCCCTACGATACTTTTAGGTATCACTTCAATAAAGAGTTTGGATCTAAAAGACAATCACCCTTAAAAGAGGATATGCCAAATAAGCCCATAGAGCAATTTTCTACCCAAGAGGAACTCTCCATAGCCCCAAGCTCTCCAACGGCTAAAAAGCCATCTTCTGGACCTATTATCTTGGATCCTACAAGCAATAGTAAAAAAGTGGTGTATCAAGGAAGTACCAAAAATATTAAGAGGGATGAAATTTAGTAAATAACGATAAAAGAGGATATATAGCCTATATCCTCTTTTAAGGGTTATATGTGGTGTAAAGTACGGCAATATATGGAAAATGCCAAAGGCAAATACCACATATTGCTACAGGCTACTTTGTCTCTGTAAGTTTGCCATACAGATAAAGCACAGGTGCGGCGATAATGAGACCTACACACGCCCACCATGAGAGTCCAGATCCTCTTAGCTGTTTGTAGTAATTTATAATCATTGTAGTTCCTCCTATTTCATAGGCTGACTAAGCCCAAATACACCAAAGTTTCTAGCTGCTGCCATTGCGGTACGACATTTGAAGCTTTGCGTAAGTGCATTAGCTTCGTTCCACTTCATTTTTTTCTGATATGCTGCAACTTTTGTCGAACACTCATTAAACACTTTTTTAAGAGCCTCTTTGTCTCCAGACAGTCTTTTAATAGTGTCTTGCTCATCTTTTGCAGTTGCTCCCATTGCTAAGTCACAATCTGCACTCTGAAATCCTTTTTCTTTGCAAGTTTTTTCCCTATAGGCTATAAGATCATCGCCCTGGTGTTGAGAGATAAGATCTACCATTGCCTGATCTTTTCTTTTTAGTCTAAGCTCCTGGTACACTTTACATTTAGCGGAGACTCTACCAATAGCCAAGCCACATGAGTCTTTGATTTTGTAAAATTCTGCGTAAGGCATTTTCTTCTGGAGTTCCAGTTGTTCTTTGTAGTCTATTTCATATTGAGCATCTGCCTTAGCTTTCTCTTCAGCTCTTTTTTTCTGTTCTACTGCATATTTGGCTTTTTGTGCTGCTCTGCGGTGTTCAAAGTAAGATTTTTTAGCAGCTTTACACTCTGGATCTTTATCATACTTCTCTGCTAGTGCCATATCTCCTTTTCCAAGAGCGACAGCTACAGCCTTATCACAAAGTTTAAATTTTGATTGTGCTTCTTCTGGGTGTTTATCATAATAGGCTTTGTCATGGTCGAAAAAACCTGCATTAGCAGAGATCGCCATAATTGACAATCCAAATAGTATAGATCTTAGTTTCATTCTTCTTCCTTGTTCTAAAATTAAGTTAAGATTATATCTTAAGAGTTATGAAATTTTTCACTCTGCTTTTTGATATGATATTGCTGCTTTAGCAAATACATAATCGGGATGATCTTCTTCAAAGTTATTTACCAACCATACAAGGTATTCATTTGGAAGATCTTTCCACATAGTACCTTTATATTTTCCGTAATTTATTCTTTTTTCAATATCAATTTGAGAAGAGCTATTTCTTCTTTTTAATTCAGTATGTGCCATATACCAGTTATGATTTTCTTCTGTAGTTAACAACCATTGTAAATAATTTGTAGGTACTTCTTCCCATTTCTTACCTTGGTGCAAACCAAAGGAAACCCTTTGCTGGCAAAGTAAATCTTCTGTACGCTGAGAAACAGGGAAAGTAAATTCCACAGTAAACTCCAAAAGTTCTAATACCTGTCTTGCAGTATCTTGACTCCATTTTTTTCGTACAGACATCTGTGCCGCATCCTGACTAAAAAATCCTTGTCTACTATATGCAAAGTCCTTTAATTTTTCTATTGTCAAAGGATTAAGATTATTAAGGTTATGTATATAAAAAACAGTTTCATACTCTTTTGGCTCAACAGATAATTGAATTATTTCATCCATCATATGACTTCTTTTAATTAAACTTTTTCTTGCAACCTAGCTACAAATTCTGGAATGTAAAATTCATTATTAAGATGTCCATTCCAGTCTATAATAGCATCACTATTGTCTAAAATATATTGATCCTTTATTTCTATATATTTTTTTAAAGTTTTTTTTATGTCTTTTCCCTTGAAAGAGAAACTACTCATGAGTTTATATACATATTCTGTCTTTTCTTCATATGTAGGTAACAAATTAGTTTTATATAATATAGAATAAAATGAAAACTTGATAGCTATTTCAAATTTTATAACATCACTATCCTTAAGTGCAATATCTCGAACTAAAGTTTCCCAATCATCTATTGTGTTTTTTAGAATATACTCTTCAAGATCAGAAGTCATATTCATAATAGGCTTCTGAAAACTATCTCTTTTAAATTTTTCTAAATCATGAGATTTAACTGTAAATTCTTGTCCAAAGACATTATTGGTTTCCATTAGATAATAAATCAATGTACTCTCAATATCTGTATTATTTTTTCTATGTAATAACTCATGATGATTTGTAATGTTTTGCCGAAAATAATTTAAAAATCTAAAATAAAAATCAATATAAAATGTATTTTCCATAAAAAAATTATTATTAACATAACTTTTAAATAGATCAAAAAAATCTTTATATAAAACTTCTTTATCTATTCCTATTCTTATCAATCGATAAAGCTCTGGTTTACTCTTCTTCCAATTTGTAATTGTATTCTGATTAACCCTAATCAATTTTGCTAAATCTTTATCTGTCATCTAAATACCTCCTCTTATTTAAGAAATTATACCAAGAAGTATTAAATATTATGATGTTTTTATAAAAAGTCACAATATTTAATATATATTTAAAGCTTATCAGGATAATATTATCTAAATATTTATGATTATTTTTAAAAAGTCATAAATAAAATGATTTTATGAGGTGCATAATGAATAACTGGATAACTCCAAAAGAAGTAGCAAATGGCATTAAAGATTTACCACCAATACCTATCAATACACAAAATATTGCTAGATCTAAACGTCAATTACAATACTTGAAAATAGGTAATAGAGTTTATTACACATATCAAGATTTAAAAAATTTTGTTGAAGCCAATATCAGAAAAGCTCAACCAAAGGCTGACTAATGGCACTGATTAAACATTTTCCACACTATCTTAATGCACGTAACGACAGAAAAATAAAAAAAGGAAGGTTACAGCTTGGCATAGAATTTGTTGGTATCTACTGGATGACATTAGAGGTGTTGGCAGAGCAAAAAGATTTTAAATATCCACTTGCAGACCTAGACATCTTAGCAGATGATTTTGGCACATCAATTCAAAAAGTACAACTTGTAATTACTCAATATGGATTATTTGAAATTGATCCTAATGAATAGTTCTTTTCTCCTGCACAAATCAAAGGACTAGAGCCATATCTTGAAAAACTTGAACATTACCGCCTAATGGGTATAAAAAGTGGATTGGCACGAAAAAAGAAAACGCAAGAGCAAATAGAGAAGCTTAAAAAGTTGAGTCAGGGTGACTCAAATGAACTAGAGTTAAACGTAGGTTCAACATACGCTGAACAATTAACTAATACTACTAATAAACTAATTAATAAATCTAATAAACATACACACACAATAGATGAGTGGTTAGATGAATATTGTTTAGGCAAAACCCCTGCTTATAGAGCTTACATGATGAAACAAATCAATGAGCAGGATCCTATAGCTATCAAAACTTACAATGATTGGTACCAACAGCAAATTGAACAAGATCTCAAAGACGAGGAACAAAAAAAGATAGATACCTTTGACTACAACTTACTTGTAGGGCTATCACTTGGAGAAAAAACTATAAAACAAATTGTAGACGCAGGTAGTACCATCCACCTATTTTTTGACGATGGTACAGATGATTATAGTCAATCAAAAAAATCTTTATACGACTGGTACCAATTAAAACTGGAGGAAACAGCATGACAACACTACAAACATTTCTAATTGATTACTGCCAAGATAACTGGACTGTGGCAGCTTACTGGTTAAATATGGATCAAAATACTCTATCAGATCTGTTGGGAGCAGAACATGACTCAATGATCGATAATGATCTTATCCAAAGAGCCAAAGAACTTATGGATAGAGACATACCAAACAATGAGGTGGCAGCACTTGAAATGGCATTTGAGGATCTACGGATCCGTATGGGGCGTTTTCAAAGTGCAGCTTATGAATTAATCAATAACTAAAAAGGAATAGACCACATGGCAAAAGAAAAAACAACCAAAAAACCAATAGTACATTTTGTGATGCAGGGTAAAGGAGGAGTGGGTAAAAGCAGAGTAGCGGCAACTCTCTTGGAGTTTCTCACAGAGAGGAATAATGGCAATGCTCTTGGACTGGATACCGATCCAAATAATAGATCACTTTCTGACATCAAAAGTTTAGATGTGGTGTTTCTAAATATCATGCCTGACTCTGATACCGTGGATATAGCCAAGTTTGATGATCTGCTTATGTTTATGATGCAAAACGAAAGGGCAAAAGGTAAAGATCTTGTAATAGATGTGGGGGCTACAACTTATCAGCCGCTCTATAGCTACCTTATCAAGAATGATGTATTTAACCTGCTCTCTGACTTTGAGCATTTTGTTCATATTCCTATAGCGATTGGAGCAGAGGCAGAGGCAGATTGTCTCTTGCAACTTGACAGTATGCTAAATGCTTTTGGAGACACCCCTACCTACATAGTCTGGGAAAATCAGTTTTTCTCTGCAAATGCAAAATCAGATCATGACATCGAAAAACTGAAAGCCTACCAAAAAAATAAAGAGAAGATCTTTGCTGTAATAAAAATGACTAAGAGAGATGTACTCTTTGAAAGTGCATTAGAGAAGATGACCAAAAACAAACAGATCTTTGCAGATGTGAATATGGATCCAGAATACAACATCTTAGAAAAATCCAGACTCCACAAAATAAAAACAGATTACTGGCAGATGCTCGATATCGTCATTCCAACTCAATCTGACAAAAAGGAGGAAGCTAAGTGAACGATGAAGAACTAAACCTCTTGCTGGAGGAGGTAAGGAAAAGAGGGTTAAGTATCTCGGAGAAAGATCCTGTCCTCTCGGTATTGGTTGGATATGACCTCTTATTTAGAACACATATCAAAAATACAGATTTACTATTGCAGCAACACAAAGTAGATATGACATCTATTGGAGAGGAAAATTATCAAAAGATCCGATTATTAGCTATTGAGAAAATCTCTACTGGGCTTGACCAGGCACTAGACAAAATGGATACCTATACATTGAAAAAAATATCAGAAATCAATGATGTAGCACATGATGCTAAGCCTAAGCAGGAGATTCCAATTTTTTACTGGGTTTTTACACTCATGGCGGCTGCTTTAGGCTATATGCTCTGCCTATCGATTATAGGCTAATCCCAATTCAACACAAAGGAAAAACATGAAAAAAATTACAATCTCAACAATTTTGGCAGCGGCAATTATGACAACTTCAGTTAATGCAGGATCCGTTGGAGGATTTGGTGGATCCTTAGAGAGCACACAATGGCTAAGATTTGGTGCAGAAACAGCAGATAGAGCCAATGCCTATACCAAGCAGCTACAACAGTATGCTATGCAGATCCAACAGTATCAACAGCAGGTACAGCAGTATGTCAATCAATTTAACTCTTATAAGATGATGCTCCAAAATATAGGACAACTACCACAGCAGCAATGGGATCAATTCTCTCAATCGGTCATAGGGCTCAAACAGTCTTTAGACTTTGGGAAATCTTTAAATTTCACAGCCAGTAGCTATGATGCAGACTTTAAAAAAATGTTTCCAGGCTTTGATAAGTATCTATCTGATGCAAAAAACGGAAACAGCTTTGAGCAGGAATACAAGGATCTCTCCGCTTCAACTAACGATACGGTAAATTCTGCTCTAAAATCTTTAGGGTTAAGAGCGAACGATCTACAGAATGATGAGGCAGTTATGAGACAGCTACAAACGCTTAGCTCCTCTGCTTCAGGACAAAAGGCGGCTATACAGGCAGCAAATGAAATCGCTCTCCATCAAACGCATCAACTGAAAAAACTAGAGCAGACAGTTATACAACAAACAAGAGTCCAGAGTCAATGGATCTTAGATCAGCAGAAAAAAGAAGAGATGAAACAAGCAGCCAAAGAAGCCTATCTATCTGATTATGAAAAGCCAAGCAACACAGATGATAGACCAATGCCATAAGGAGACGGAACGATGAAACAAACTATTCAAATCATTTTAGCAGCAGCTATTTTATTGAGTTTACAAGCGTGTAGCGACAAAAAGAATGACTATGACTTCAATGTGGATACAACTGATCCTCAATCACCCTATTACATCAACCATGATGATGATAGACCAATGCCATAAGGAGGATGCGTAATGCCTACAAAAGATCAAGCAAAAATAATTAAGAACTATATAGAAGTATTTTTTGCAGCCTTTTTGATTGTCTCTTCTCTGTCATTCCTCGTATGGAATCAAGGTAATCATTTTAGCAATAGTGGAGCCATTGCATTTTTTATCGCAGGGGTGCTTATCATTATCAAGGCAAACTGGGAGTACAAACAGCGTAAACATCAAGAGCAGGAGCCAGAAGAATGAAAAAATTATTCTTGATACTTCTTGGTGTCATACTGTTATCTGATTTTATCTTTGCATCAGGTAATAATATAGGATCGGATGTAGTTTTAAACTATTCGATCCATACATCAAAATGGTATCCAGTATTTAAACAAGCTTCACAGTTTATATTCTGGGCATTAGCAGTTATTGAACTCATTTGGATCTTCTCAATAAAGGCAATTGAAGGGAGTTTAGAGTTATCTGGAATTTTTGCCCAGTTAATAAGACTAACTTTTCTTTAGGGTGTTTGGAATGTCTTTTTCGCACATCCTGAATTTTTTGATACTCTCATTGGAAAAATGACTTCTACTGGCTTAAAAGGTAGCAGTTTTTCCATATTAGCAGATAGAGCCAATGCCGCAGCAGGTGTCTCTACGGTTATATCGGTAGATCACTTAACAGATAGTGCCTATCTCATTCTTGGGACTATTGGAGAGAATCAATCTTTTTGGCATCCTGTAGATTCTATCATTTTAGGACTCATTGGACTAATGGCTGCCGGTGGTGTTCTATTTTTAGCTCTTCGCCTAGTTGCAACATATGTGAAGTTTCTTATCACTGTTTATGCATCGGTACTCTTCTTCGCCTTTGGTGCTATGCAAACGACACGACATATAGCGGTCAATGCCATATTCGCCATGCTAAGAGCAGGTACAGAATATATGCTAATCAAACTTATTATAGGGCTTTCTATAGCTAATATTATATCTTATGTGCCAAAAGCCATGATGAGCTATGGATCCCTTGTAGCCTTACTCATTATGGTACTTCTCATTGGAGCATTAGCCCAAATGGTGCACGGTCTTGTAGAGGGGTGGTTTAGTGGCATGGGAGCCCAAACAAGCGATCATGCAGCATCAGTACTCAAAGGAGCAGCAGCAGGAGCAGCGGTTGGGGCAGCGGTTGGGGCAGCAGGTGGAGCAGCGGCAGGACTTTCAAGCGTTAAAGCCGCAGCCGCAGCCGCAGAAACAAAAAACTCAATGGAAAGTGTTAAATCTGCTACTGGTGCAGGTAGCAGTACAGCAGAACAAAACGGTAAAGGCACACAAAAGACAGGTAACTTTAAAAAGACTAAAGCATCTGCTACGGTAGCATCATCCGCAGCAGCAGGAGCTCTTAGCGGTGCAGTAAAAGGCTTGACAGGTTTCTCCACACATGGAGCAGGACGAAAAAGCGGTGCGGCAGTTGCATCTATGCTAACTGGTACGCCAAATAAGGATCAAGAGAAAAAAGGCTCTGGCGATAATGACTCTGAAAAGGTAGAGGGATCTATAGCCTCTGCTAAGTCAAAATATGTCTCTGGAGTACCTGGATCTGGAGGCAATGATGATGTCTGATAATGATAAAAGAGGATATGTAAGCCTATATCCTCTTTTAAGAGTTATGTGTGAGGTTTATCATGGCTAGACCACGAAAAGCAGAGGAAGATAAAAGAGCTTATCGTACTACCGTATGGGCTAGTAGAGAGGAACATTTGATTATGCAAACAAGAGCTAGAGCTACTGGACTATCACTTAGCACCTACCTCCGTAATCTTGGATGTTCATATCCTATCAAAAGCAGAGCCGATCAATATCTACTCTCTTTGTTGGTATCTGCCAAAAATGAATTAGGCAGACAAGGAGGTCTTTTAAAATTGTACCTCTCTAAAACAGATAGAAAAGAGAATTTAGGAAGTAAGACTCCAGAGGATATTGATTACATTTTGGAGAGTATAGAGCAGAAACAAAATCATCTGATTTCTATAGCAGAGCAGGTGCTAAGGGAAATGAAAAAATGATAGTCAAACAAATTCCTAAAAAACAAGCAGGTAAAGGCTCATTTGGAGGTCTTGCCGATTACATCTTGGATAAAGCCAATGGCGGAGAAAAAGTCGATTGGATAGAAGCTAGCAATCTACCTTTTGAAGATATAGACAGCAATATTGCTTTTGTCCAGGAAGTACAAAAAATGAATGCCACAGCAAAGGGAGATCAAGTATTGCATTTTGTTTTTAGTTTCCAAGAGGGAGAGATCCCTAGCAGAGAAGTACAACATGATATAGAGGGTGAGTTTATCCGCACTCTTGGACTGGAAGATCATCATAGGATCTCTGTAGCTCATAACAATACCAATAACTATCATGTGCATGTAGCGGTTAATATGATACACCCTGAGACGCATACGCTTGTAGATCCATATAGAAGTAAAATGAAACTCCAGAAAAAGGCAGCAGAATTGGAAGTAAAACATAAACTTCAAACCGATAACCACATACCAAACTATATCCTTGAAGAGCAAGGCATTAAAAAAGCTGCTGCCACCTCTCCTACTCCAGAAAAAATCAAAAGCCAAGAAATCCACTCTGGAGTAGATAGCCTTTTAACTTGGATCAAGGAGGAAGCCTTAGAGGACATCAAAGAGGTACTCAAAGATCCTAAATCATCCCTGGAGGATTTACACCAGGTATTAGCAGATTACAATCTGGAGATCAAGCCTAGAGGTAACGGTATTGTCATTGCAGACAAGACCAGGAAACTATTTGTAAAAGCCTCCGATGTTCACAGAGACTTATCCAAAGGTAAGCTTACTAAGAGGTTTGGAGAGTTCAAAACCTCTAAAATTACTACCACTCCAAAAAAGAAATTCGGCAGACCAGTAAACGAGTATTGGAAACGATACCAGGAACTATCTACACAGAAGAGATCCACCAAAATAGAAGAGTTACGACTTGAAAAGTTAGCAAGAGAGACACTTAGAAAACAGATCAAAGAGAAATATGCAGCACGGATCCAAAAGATCCAAGCAGATCCTCTTATCAATAAACGACACAAAGCAGAGGCAAGAAAAAAAGTCTATGCACAGCGTAAGGCAGAATTGGCAGCACTTACCAAGACATTTAGTGAAAAGCGTACAGAGATCTACTCCAGGACCAAACAGACATCCTACAAAGAGTACCTAATGGAATTGGCACTCTCTGGAGATGAGGGAGCATTAAAAGAACTCCGAAAACAGAAACAAGAGATCAAGCCAGATGATAAGGTACTGATGCACCCTAAGAAAAAAGTATCACACTCCATCTTTAAGAGTTTCATATCCAAGATTACCAAACAGGGTAATGCAGTTTATGAAGTTGGTAAAAACTCAACTGTAACGGATAAGGGAGATCATCTTAAACTCTCTTTGGAATCCAAGAGTGATGAGGCAATGCTACAAGCCCTTAAAATGGCGGTAGCCAAGTATGGTAATACTTTGGATATTCAAGGCAATCTTGAATTTAAAAAGCGTGTACTCATGGTAACTCAAAAATACGAGCTAAAAGTGAACTTTGCAGATCCGCAGATGCAGAAGATCAAGAGTGAGATGCAGAAACAGACTCAAACACAAAATACAAACAAAACCAAAAACTCTAAGAAAGGAATATCAAGATAATGCTACTAGATAGAATAGATCAAAAACTCGATGAAATATTACAGATCCACAGAAGCCTACCTACATGGATACCTTTATCACAACAGTATGCAGAAGAGTGTGGCTATAAAACTATAGATGGTTTGCGTAAATGGTGCTATAACAACCTGCCTCCAGAGCTATTTGAAAAACATGGAAAAAACTGGTTTATCCATGTATCAGCTCTTCATTTGGTAAAGAGAAAGGTAGTATAATGTGTACGCCAACAGCTAACGAAAGGAAACTAAGTTGGCAAGAGTAACCGTTAATAAGTTTAATATCATCATCCTTGATGATACAGTCAATGGCAAACGCCATAGGCTTACTACAGGAAAAAAAGCAGATGATAGACTATTATCATGGTATAAAAAACATTCGGATGAAGAGTTTAAACGACTCTATGAACATAAGTTTGGAAGCATCTCCCAAAAGTTGATCTCTTTTAGAGAGTATGGAGAGTATATCTTAAAGATCTCGGATAATGATCGTTCAAAATTCTCTCAAAAAGAGGTTATGCAACAGTTTAATAAATTGTGTGAAACTTTTGGAGATATGGATCTTTCCCAGATAAGAGCAAGTCATATACTCAAATGGCAGAATGAGTCTGGTTTTGCTCCAAAGACGATACTCAATTATAGAGGTACGCTAAACCTTATTTTAAAGATGGCTCTTTATGACGAGATTATAGCAAAAAATCCTCTGGAGGTAGTAAAGCCGCCAAATAAACAGTATAAAGAAATATATGTATTCTCCCAGGAGGATATGAAAAAGCTTATCGATCATAGCGATGGGCAATTTAAAAATCTTTTGATGTTTAATTTCTTTGCAGGGCTTAGAGGATCTGAAATCATAGCTTTAAAGTGGGAACATATCGACTTTAAATCTGAAACGATTACTATCGCTCAAAGAGTAAGACAAGGCGATGAAGATCAAACAAAGTCTAAAAGGGTGCGTATCATAGATATGCTACCACAAGCAAAAGAGGCATTAAAACGGCAGCAGTTACTTACTGGGCTAAAAAGTGAGTATGCTTTTGTTACACAATATGGGCAAAGATACAATACTGAAAACACTCTAACTAAAAAGCTAAAAGAGCTTTGCATAGAGTGTGGAATCCGTCCTGGTACGATGAAAACATTAAGAAAAAGTTGTAATACAATGCTTAAACAGTATGGTATGCCAACGGATTGGATTTTAGATCAATTAGGTCATATTGAAGATGGTGTAAACAGAGAACACTACACAGGTAAAATCAAGCCTGATATGTCAAAAATTGGCAGAGTTTTGGCAGAGTTAAATTTTGGATAGTCTTAAAATCCGTGTTTTAGGGGATTGTTATGGCGGACAGTGAGGGATTCGAACCCTCGGTACCCTTACGAGTACGCATCCTTAGCAGGGATGTGGTTTCAGCCAACTCACCCAACTGTCCGCAAATGAAGGATGTAAAGCAAGTAATTTGTTTTACGGGGGGAATTATGCCTACTAGAAACTTAAATAAACTTTAAAATAGCTATCTTTTACTTTTTTTGTTCTCTTTTTTCTTCCAGGCTAGGTAATAGTGGGGTAATAATTGCGCGATATAATCGAAAATACTACGTATTATCTAACTTATAGAGGGTAAAGAGATGAGATTACTACGACATTCACTGGTTCTTACCATACTGATCCTGTTCACACTGCTTGGTTCCGCATTTTTTACATACCAGACTTTCGAACAGTTCCATAAACAACAGCAGATACGCCCTGGCATACATGCTTCCACATACCTCAAAGAGCTGTCTATACTGATCGATACCATTGACAATGAGGCATTAGAGAGTGCATCATATCTCATACGCCGTACATCAACATCGATGCAGATGATGTTGGCCGCACGTGAGAAGACCGACCGTACACTGCTTTCACTCTATCGATCCATTGAAGGAGCGAAACATCTTCAGACACAAGCGGCACAACTGCAAAAAAGTGTCTCTAAACTACACCGCTCAAGAAGAGCGGTCGTTGCACTTCCAGATAGTGTCATACCTACTATGTTCGAACACTATTACATCGCTATCGATATGCCTTTGGTGCAGCACCTGGATACGATGCTGTTTACCTCTGCATTCGACAAGGAAGCAGCGGAGATACGTCTTTATCAAAAGATACTCACACTTCGTATCAACACCGATTTCGAAACACTTATCGGCTATACGGCACTTGCATACAATATGCCACTTAGCACCAAAGAGGTCGAGATACTCAAAGAGATCCAAAATAAAGAGACTCCACCACACTTTAAGAACTATATCGACGAGACCTCGGCGATCATCCTCTCCTCTATCCTTGAAGAGAGTGATTTTAAAGACCTGACACGTACAGACAGAGCAGCACTGATCGAAGGTGCTTCAAGCGGTACCTACGGTCTGAATGTCGTAACATGGCTTGAGAAGAACAAAAAGAAACAAGAGGCACTCGCGAAAGTTGAGAAGCAGCTCTATGAAATGATGAAAGAGAAAGAGAAGGAGCGTACATACAATATCTATGTTCCTATGGCACTCTATGCCCTACTCTCTATCACACTTCTCTATACAGCGTTCAGGCTACTGCTCTTACGTGCAAAACAGATCAAGAACAAGAAGCTCTATGATGATACACGCAGGGATATCGAGCTTGTCTTTACTCCTGAGGAGCAAAAGAAACTTCATAGACTTATCGAGAGCGGGAATGTCGATATGATCTACAAGTTCCTGATACAGGCGATCAAGGATGCCAATCATACAAAAGATCTCTTCTTAGCCAATATGTCCCATGAGATACGCACCCCACTTAACGGTATCGTCGGATTTACACAGCTTTTAAAAGAGACACGTCCTACAGAAGACCAAAAAGAGTTCATTGCCGTTATTGAGAAAAGTTCGACTCACCTGCTTAAGATCGTGAACGATATTTTAGATCTTGCGAAGATCAAAGCACAGAAGATCGAACTTGAATCCATTCCGTTCGATCCGCTAGACCAGTTTGAAAATGCGGTTGAGACCTATGCAGGGAAAGCCCTCAAAGAGAACATTGACCTAAATGTCTTTATCGATCCACACCTGCCTACTCCGCTTCTTGGCGATCCTACCAAGATCTCACAGGTACTGGTAAACCTTATTAGCAATGCCATTAAGTTCACCCCTAAAAACGGAGAGGTCAGTGTAACCGTTGAGCGACGCAGTGAGAGCGACCATGAGGTAGAGATCTATTTTGCCGTCTCCGATACCGGTATCGGTATCTCAAAAGAGCAGCGTCAAAAGATATTTCAAGCCTTCTCTCAAGCTGATGTATCGACCAGCAGAAAATATGGAGGAACTGGACTGGGACTCTCCATTTCCGGTAAGCTTATTGAACTGATGGGTGGGAAACTCGGTATCCGCAGTATCGTCCATGAGGGATCGACGTTCTATTTTACGCTGAAACTTTCTAAAACAGCAGAAACCAAACCAAGAGAGTGTGAACGCTTCGATGGCGTACGCATCGGTATACTCGATCCACATATGAACCATACCTATCTGCCAAACGATAACCTTGCCAAATATCTTGGCTATACCGGTGCACAGGTCGTTCACTATACCGACAATACACTGATGAGAGACCGTGAGGAGGATCATCTTCCACCGATACTCTTCATCGACCATAAGTTCAGACAGCGTGGAGGAGAGCTTGAAAAACTACTCACACTCGATAGCCGAATCATCCTTCTGACCACAAGTGACCAGAAGCGCAATTTGCAACGCTACCGCTCAGAGATCTCCAAGATACTCTATAAACCGGTAACGTTCCATAAGACCATGCGTGCACTCAGCCAAAAAGAAGATACCGTCGAGAAACAACAAGAGGTAACATTCAGTGACCTGCATATCCTTGTTGCAGAAGACAACAGTATCAACCAACAACTTATAGCAAGGGTACTCAACAATATCGGTGTCGATGTCACTATTGCCAATAACGGTGAAGAGGCATTGGAGCTTAGAAAAAAAGGTGAGTTCGATATGATCTTCATGGATATCGAAATGCCTGTTATGGGAGGAATGGAAGCTACAGCAAAAATATTAGGGTATGAAAGAGAGGGGCAAAATAAGCATATACCTATCATCGCACTGACTGCCAATGCACTTAGTGGTGACAGAGCTAAATATCTGGGTGTGGGGATGGACGGCTATCTTGCCAAGCCGATCGACCTATCCGCACTTCGGGAACTTCTTTTATCGTACTTTCCCGACAAAGAGCAAGGGGTACAGCTCTAGCCCCTACACATCGGTCGCGACCTTATAGGTCGGATCGTCCTCCTCATAGGTACAGAAAGGCCCTGCGATCTTGAGGGTCTTTTTACAATCCTCCGAAAGGTGTCTGAGCGTCAGCTTCTTACCTGCTTTACGATACTTCTCTGTCAACGCATCGATCGCTTCTGCACCCGATGAGTCCATTACCCTTGCATTTTTAAAGTCGATGACCACCTCTTCAGGATCGTTCTCTACATCGAACTGTTCATTGAATGAAGTGACCGAACCGAAAAAGAGCGGACCGTCAAGCTCATAGACCTTCTTGTTCCCCTCCGTATGTGTACGTGCAAAGATACGCGCATGCTTCCATGCAAAGACAAGTGCGGAGATGATGATACCGGCAATAACCGCAACCGCAAGGTCTTCAAAGATGGTAATAACCGTTACTACGACCAATACGAACGCATCGGACTTCGGCATATGCTTGATACGTTTGATCGAAGAGAACTCGAACGTCCCGATACTCACCATGAACATAATCCCCACCAATACCGCAATAGGAATAGCTGAGATGACATCGGAGAAACTCACGACAAGAGTGATGAGCAAGATAGCCGCAGTGAATGAAGAGAGCCTTCCAAGTCCACCGGAGGTGAAGTTGATGACCGACTGTCCTATCATCGCACACCCAGCCATACCGCCAAAGAGTCCTGCCGTGGTGTTACCCAGTCCAAGTGCGATACACTCTTTATTTCCGGAACCACGTTTACCGCCCATCTCATCAAGTACAGAAAGCGTAAGCAAAGACTCGATCAGCCCCACCAACGCCACAATGACCGCTGTAGGCAAAATGACCTTCAAGGACTCCCAACTAAAGAGCAGATGCCAATCAGGCATGACAAAGTGAGGGAAAGAGACGTTCGAGAGGTCTGCCATATCGCCTACGGTCTTGGTATCGATATGCCCGAAGTAGACCACCAAGGTGATCACAACGATCGCAACCAACCCAGCCGGCACGGCCTTGCTCAGCTTTGGCAAAAACTGCATGGTCAGCATGGTCGCTGCAATGATGATATACATGACATAGTTCTCTTGGATACTCGCTTTAACGATCTCGATCCATGAGTGATACTGCTCCATATGTGAGGGTGCCAAGAACGGTAACTGAGCAAGTGCAATGACAATGGCAAGACCGTTGACGAACCCAAAAAGTGCCGGTTGCGGTACAAGACGGATGAACTTCCCCATCTTCAACAACCCGATAGCGATCTGAATGAGCCCTGCAATGATCGAAGTGACCAGGATATAGTGCAAGACCATCATCGAGAGCGCTTCGGTATCAAGACCCGGATAGTGCTGTTTGACCCACAACCCCAACGATACGAATACCACCGCAACCGAACCGGTCGCTCCCGAGATCATCCCCGGTTTACCACCCAGAATGGATGTGATAAGCCCAATGATAAACGCCGCATAGAGTCCCACCACAGGAGAGACCCCTGCAATAAATGAAAACGCGATCGCTTCTGGCACCAATGCCACAGCGACCAACGCACCTGAGAGTATGTCGTTTTTAATATTCTGTCTGGAATATTTCTGTATATCGAACAATGCCGTATCCTTATGAAAAAATTTCGGAATTTTACCATAATTGTCTATTATGGGGTTAATGGAGTGCTACTCCCCTAAAAAAGGGCATTTGTTAATCTTCCATAAACCCTCATCATTTATAATTTCTGTTTCCAAAACAGATAACAGGAGGGAATGATGAAAAAAAAGAACAGAGCGCTTCACCTTGAGATCAGTGCTATCCTTCTGAAGTACGACCCTATGGACGTAGGCGCTGCCATCATTGAAGATGACGAGTATGACCTTGAAGCGGCAACAATCCTCTCTCGCATCAGGGAGGTACACTCCAAAGAGGAACTGACTGACATCGTCTATGAGGAATTCCAGAGCTGGTATGGCAAGGATGCTGTGGGAGAGCGTGACCTTTATGAGAAGATGGCTTCCGAGATATGGGAAGTCTGGCACCGCTACAACAAGAGTGCGGCATGAAAAGGCTCTACCTTGTCCGCCATGCCAAATCGAGCTGGAAGGATTTCACCCTTAACGACTTCGACAGACCCCTGAACAAACGCGGCAAGCGTGACGCACCCTTTATGGCACAAAAACTCAAAGAGATGGGAGAGAAGCCCAACATCATCATCTCCTCACCTGCCAAACGCACCAAAAAGACAGCACAGCATTTCACCCGGACATTTGATGTACCGCTCATCCTTGATGACCGTCTTTATGAAGCGTATACCAGTGATTTTGAAGCTGTACTCAAAGAAGCCTTTGAAAGGTATGAGAGTGTCATGCTGGTCTCTCACAACCCTGGTCTGACCATGTTCAATGACGAGATCTCTAACAAACCCATCTTCAACATTCCCACCACAGGCATCGTAACCATAGACATCAAAGAGCTTGACCCGTTCAAAGGGAAACAGCGCTTTTTTATTTACCCCAAACAGTACTATTCGTGATACTCCTCCACCTGATAGACGAATATCTCAGGATGGTTCTCCAAACAGTTTCCCAGTAGCCCTGCCTTTTGGCACAGGTGGGCAAAAAAGTCTTCAAAGCGCGGCAGCTGCTCCCACACCTGCGGCAAAAAGGTCGCCTGATAGCCACCTAGTTTCAAAATGACCCCATCAACTCCCGGACGCACTTTCGCTTTGAGGTCTGCGACCGAACTGTAAGGTAGCGGCTTCGGTGGGGTAAGCAAAGAGACCTCGATGGTAACGGCATCGAACTCTTCGGGTGTAAGTGCATGAAAACGCGGATCACCGAATGCCGCACTCTTGGCATTTTTCACAATGTCATCATAAAGAGGCTGATGTGCGATAATAGAACCGATACACCCGCGCAGCGCCCCGTTCTCTTTGGTGTTGAGCGTTACGAATGCCGCCCCCTCTTCATTTAGCCACGGGTTTTCTTCTCTGAGTCTCTCTTTGTCCACCCCGTACGCCATCCCCAACTCTTCGGCAATAGCGGCACGGGCAAGTTTTAGCAATACCTCTTTCTTATTCATTTCATATCTCCTCTCTAAAGGCTACACTCGCATACCCGACCACCTGCGACTTGTCACCGCTTGCATCGGCACTGGTACGGTAGTCGAGTATATGTGGCCTAAGCCCTCTCTCCTTTGCCGTACGTATCATCGCTTCCACACCGATCTTCCCGCACGCTTCACACCCTTGATGCAGTAGTGTCGGATCAAGCTTCATAACGGCATCCAGACAGATGCTGTCTAATCTTTGCGCCTTTTGGATGTCATAGTAGTGGCTCAAGTCCGTACTGATGACAACACCGGTTCCATGCCCATGCAACAGATCGTTGATAATGAGAGAAAGATGCTCCGGACCCTCTTTGCCATAGACAAGTTCCACCACCGAAACATCAGGCATATAGTACTTAATAAAGGGCATCTGTACTTCAGTACTATGCTCTGCATGGGCATCGGGATGGAACGTCATACCGAACTTCTCTTTCAGTCTCTCCACAACTCCTCTTGCTATAGGCAGTCGACCTAGCGGTGTTTCGTAATTCTCATAGTCTGAAACCGATACTCCCTCCAGATAGACCCTGTGGCTTGGACCTATCACTACCACACGTTCAAGCTGTTGTGCACCTAAAAGGCGCAGTGCGACATTGGCGGTAAAACCACTGTAGACATAACCTGCATGCGGGACGATGACGGCATTGGTTCTCATGGAAAGCAGCTCGTTCATATTGATATGCTTGTCGAGTATTGTATTGTAATGCTCTATCATTGCCACTATTTCAGTAGCACTTGCAGGATAGAACTGCCCTGCTACCGCCGTTTCTCTTACACGCATTTGCATCTCCTTTTTACAATAAACACTTTTCACAAAGAAAGCCTACCTATACTCCTCACTACTTCCAGACTCCTTCAATGATATTGCTGCATGCCGGACAGCGGTCACCCTTCATGTGGTTCGTAACTTCGGCATAACCGTTACGGCTGATAAGCAGCGTTTGGCAGTGCGGACACTTGGTCGTCCCCTCCACACCGATATTGCCCAGATAGATATACTGCAAGCTCTCCTCTTCACCGATCGCTTTGGCTTTGAGCAGGGTCGCCAGTTTGGTCGCATCGTGCGCTTTCATCTTGTAGTTGGGGTAGAAGGCGCTCAAGTGCCACGGCACATGCGTACCAAGCTCCTGCGAGATAAAGCGTGCCATCGCGCGTATCTGCTCCTCGGAGTCGTTATGCCCCTCAATGAGCAGTGTCGTCACCTCTACCCAGATGCCTCGCTCCACCATCCGTTTGAGTGTCGCCTTGACCTCTTCAAGCCCGCCTTTGAGCACCTTTTTATAGTAGCTGTCATCCCAGCTTTTCAAGTCGACATTGGCCGCATCGACCCATGAAGCCATATCGTCCACCATCGCCGCAGACTCGAAGCCGTTGGTGACAAAGATGTTCTTAATGCCCCTCTCTTTGGCGATCAGCCCGATATCTTTGGCATAGGGGTAGAAGATGGTCGGCTCATTATAGGTGTAGGCGATCGAGCGTGCACCGTGTTCAATGGCAAGATCGACCATCTGCTCGGGGCTGACCGCAACCGCTTCATTGACCTCTTTACTCTGGGAGATATCCCAGTTCTGACAGAAAGGACATTTGAAATTGCACCCCACCGTCCCGAACGAAAGCACTTTGGAGTTGGGCAGCAGATGATAGAGCGGTTTCTTCTCCACAGGATCCACATGCACCGCAACAGGATGCCCGTAGACAAGCGTCTTAAGCACACCCTCCACATTCTGGTTCACACCGCAGATCCCCACCTGTCCCTTTTTGAGCTCACAAGCGTGTTGACAGAGGTTACAGACGATCTTTCCGTTCTCTTTGGGCGTATAGTATTCAAATCTTTCATGCGTTGTCATGGCTTTAACCTTTATGTGTATTGACTAAAGTTTATTTCATTATATCACTAAGGTTCAAAGATGTCAAATTTTAGAAAGTTTTTGTATACTCCGCTTATAGAACGACCAGAAGGAAAAAGCCATGAAGCTACTTGTCAGCGCACTCGAACCCTCATCGAACCTCCACCTAAAAGAGGTACTTAAACATACGCAGAACGTGGAACTTATGGGTATTTTTGATGCACGTATCGATGCGGGAATCCCACTTTACGACATTACCCAAATGGCGATCATGGGTGTTGTCGATGCCATCAAGAAGCTGCGCTGGTTCTTCAAGGTCGCCGATGAGATGGTCGCACTGGCAAAAGAGGCGGACAAGGTCTTGCTGATGGACTCTTCGGGCTTCAACCTCCCTCTTGCCAAGAAGCTCAAAGCCGCCTACCCCGATAAGGAGATCATCTACTACATCCTCCCTCAGGTCTGGGCAAGCCGACCCAAGCGTGTTGAGAAGCTGGAGAAGTACTGCGACCACCTGCTGGGTATTCTGCCGTTCGAAGTGGACTACTACCCGCAGAAAAAAGCCCGCTACGTCGGGCACCCTCTGCTCGATGAGATAGACGCGGTGTGCCACCCCGAACGCAACAAAGACTGCATTGCATTCCTGCCCGGAAGCCGAAAGAGCGAAATAAGCCGTCTTATGCCGGTCTTTGCCAAGCTACGCAAAGCGCTTCCGAACACGCGTGCGCTGCTGGTCGTCCCGCCTCATTTCGACCGCGACACCATCGCTGCACTCTACCCCCAGCACCGTGAGTTCGAGATCATCCGCAACACGCAGGAGGCTCTGGCACAATCGGAGTTCGCTTTCATCTGCTCAGGTACGGCAACCCTCGAAGCCGCCCTCATCGGCACCCCCTTCACCCTAGCCTACATCGCAAAGAAGATCGACTTCTTCATCGGCACGAAGATACTGGGCATCACACAGGTCGGACTGGCGAACATCATTCTCACCCACTACAACAACACCACCTTGCATAATGAACTTTTGCAAGAAGATGTCACCGTTGACAATCTGCTCGCAGAATACTACAATACCGACCGAAAAAAATTCACCGACAAAACTAATGAACTCAAAGCCTACTTGGGACACGGAAGCTCGGAGAATGTAGCGAAAGTCATAATGAGTAACAAGGAATGAGGAATGAGTAACCGAAATAGAAACAGAAGTATTGCACAGCAATACATACCAAAATCATTCATTATTCATCATTCATCATTCACCCCCTCTCCGGAGGAGACGACATGTTAGTGCATATCTGCTGCGCCGTAGACAGCCACTACTTCCTCCAGAAACTCCAAAAAGACTACCCTGAGGAGAAGCTTGTAGGTTTCTTCTACGACCCCAACATCCACCCCTACTCCGAGTACTGTCTGCGCCTACTTGATGTCAAACGAAGCTGTAAGATACTGGGTATCGAACTGATCGAGGGTGAGTACGACACCCAAAACTGGCTTGATGCGGTACGTGGTCTGGAGAAAGAGCCCGAGAAGGGAGCGCGTTGTGCGGTCTGTTTTGACAGACGCTTTGAGGTCTGCGCACAAAAAGCGGCCGAACTGGGAGAGAAATATTTCACCTCCACCCTGCTCACCTCTCCCAAAAAGTCGCTCAAACAGCTCAAAAGTGTGGGAGATGCGTTGGGAGAACGCTTCGGTGTCATCTTTGTCGCACCTGATTACCGCAAAGCTTCCGGTACACAGGAGCAGAACATCATGGCAAAAGAGGATCAGCTCTACCGCCAAGACTACTGCGGCTGTCTTTTCGGGCTGACCATGCAGCGAGACCAGCAGCAGAAACTTGCCGATGAGCTCTTTGTTCCTCTCTCAGGTCAGATACAGCCCGAATCGATCGAAGCGCGTATCGCCCTCTACGAAAAACGCTGGGATATGGAGGGGCAAGGCGCCCCCTACAAGATCACCAAGCAGCGTTTTCTCAACTGGCGGCTGAAGTTCGCACAGCTGAAGGTGCGCAAAGCAATCGTTGCTGCCCACATTCTCCCCTACTCGACACTGCGAGGCAACTACACCAGAGGAAAGATCGAATATACATTGGGCATACTGCACTACATGAGCCGGGACGAAGTGAAGTTCATGGAACTCTCCGAGTACAACTGCCTCATGCAGACAGACTACGCCACCGTCACTCAGCTGATCTTCGATCCGCCTGCGTTCGAGAAGGAGGTGGCGCTAAGAGCCCTGCTTCAGCTTGACCCCTATGACCTCTCCACACTCGTTGTCGTCGAGCATATTCCGCAAAACAAGATAGAACTGCTCCTTGATGCCCAAACCTATGAGGATGTCAAAGAGGTACTGATACCACTCAAGAATTAAACCGAATTTCAACATCTTTACGCTAAAATAATCAGATTTTAATACTATATCTAAAAGGTTTATCTGTGCTATTTAACGTTGTTGAAATTCAAAAGATCCTTCCACACCGCTACCCGTTCCTTCTTGTTGACCGTATTACCGAACTGAAAGAGGGTGAATATATCGAGGGGTACAAGAATGTTTCGATCTCCGAGCCGGTCTTCCAAGGACACTTCCCCGGTCACCCGATCTATCCGGGTGTTATGATCATCGAGGGAATGGCACAAGCAGGCGGTGTATTGGCATTTAAAAGTATGGACAATGCGACCCAAGAAGAGATCGAGAACAAAGTAGTCTACTTCATGAGCATCGACAAAGCGAAGTTCCGCTCCCCTGTCACCCCCGGCGACCAACTTGTCTACAAGCTCAACGTCATCAAGAACAAAGGTGCTGTATGGCAACTCGATGCAAAAGCCTATGTTGATGACAAGATCGTTGCACAAGCCGAGCTTAAAGCAATGATCGTCGATAAGTAGGTCCCTATGTCAAATATACATCCGACCGCTGTCATTGAAGAGGGGGCTATCCTGGGGGAGAATGTCTCGGTAGGTGCATTTGCCTATATTGGGGCGAACGTTAAGATCGGTGCCGATACAAGCATCGCTTCCCATGCCGTCATCGACGGCTATACGACCATCGGAGAACGTAACCGTATCTTCCCGCATGCTGCGGTAGGAACCATCCCACAAGACCTGAAATACCACGGAGAGAAGAGTGAATTGATCATCGGGGATGACAATACCATCCGTGAGTTCACACTGCTCAATCCGGGTACCGAAGGTGGCGGTATGGTCACAAAAGTTGGTAACCATAACCTTCTTATGGGCTATGTCCACCTCGGACACGACGTTATTCTTGGCGACTACTGTATCCTTGCCAACGGTGCCACCCTTGCAGGCCATGTCGAACTGGGTGACCATGTGGTCATCGGCGGACTTACCCCGATACACCAGTTCGTACATATCGGCAATTACGCCATGATAGGCGGAGCCAGTGCCGTAGCGCAGGATATCCCTCCTTACTGTCTGGCAGAGGGGAACCGTGCCGTACTCAGAGGATTGAACCTTACAGGACTTAGACGCAAGATCGAACGTGAAGAGATCAATGCGCTAAAGAGTGCCTACCGTGAGCTCTTCGAACAAGGAAAACCGCTTCAAGGGGTCGCTCAGGAGTTATACTTGGAGAGTGACTCCACACACGTTAAAGCGCTATGTGACTTCATTCGGACATCCAAGCGCGGAATTCCGTTTACCAGAAAATAGTATGATAGAAAGAACCAAACCATTATTGACCATATAGAAATAATATAATTTTAAATGAGGATAGACCATGCCAAATAAAACATGTAGTTTTTGTTCATCCGCAGAAACCGAAGAGAATCCACTGATCGCAGGAGAGAATGCCTATATCTGCTCCAACTGTGTGATATCCGCCTACAAGATCCTCTTTGGTGAGGAAGATGTCTTTGATGACGATATTTTCGAAGATGAGAATCGTCTACAACAACCGTTGACACTCTATACGCCAAAAGAGATCCATGCCATGCTTGATGAGTATGTCATAGGTCAGGAGAATGCAAAAAAGACCCTCTCCGTTGCCGTCTATAACCACTATAAGCGTATCTTTAGACACGATAGCGTCAACAACGATACGGAGATCACAAAGTCCAACGTCCTGCTTATTGGCCCTACCGGTTCAGGGAAGACCCTCTTGGCTCAAACCATTGCGAACTTCCTCAATGTCCCTATCGCTATTGCCGATGCAACCAACCTGACAGAAGCGGGATATGTCGGTGAGGATGTAGAGAACATTCTGACAAAGCTTCTTATGGCAGCTGACGGTGACGTGAAACGTGCCGAGCAAGGGATCGTCTTTATCGACGAAGTGGACAAGATCGCCCGTATGGGAGAGAACCGCTCCATTACCCGTGACGTATCTGGTGAAGGGGTACAGCAAGCCTTGCTCAAGCTCATCGAGGGATCTGTCGTCAATATCCCGCCCAAAGGGGGACGTAAGCACCCTAATCAGGACTTCATCCAGATAGATACATCCAATATCCTCTTCATCTGTGGAGGAGCGTTCGACGGGCTTAACGATATTCTAAAACGCCGTCTGGGTGCGAACGTTCTTGGTTTCGGACAGAACAAACGCTCCAAAAAAGAGGAGGAGAACCTCCTTCACATGGTCGAAGCCGACGACCTTGTCGCTTACGGGCTTATCCCGGAACTGATCGGTCGTCTGCATATCTTTGCAACGCTCAATGAGATCACCAAAGAGGATATGGTACGTATTCTTGTCGAACCGAAGAACTCTTTGGTCAAGCAGTACCAGAAGCTCTTCGAGATCGATAATGTCAAACTGACGTTCGAAGAGGAGGCTTTGGCGCTCATTGCACAAAAAGCACTCGATAGAAAAACAGGGGCTCGTGGACTTCGATCGATCATGGAAGAGATTCTGCTTGATATCATGTACGAACTTCCGGAACTCAGTGGCTATGAAGTGGTCATTACCGAAGAGGTTGTCGCAGAGGGAGCAAAACCCCTCTACATTAAAGATAAAAAAATAGCATAAGATATATTAAAGGAATAGAGAATGTTTAAGCGACTTATGGGAATCTTCTCCAACGACTTGGCTATCGACCTTGGAACAGCAAATACCCTTGTACTTGTTAAAGGACAGGGGATCAGCATCAATGAACCGTCCGTTGTTGCCATCCAATATGACAAACACGGGCAGCAGCGTATCTTGGCAGTAGGTCAAGAAGCCAAAGACATGGTCGGAAAGACCCCGGGGAACATTCGTGCGATCCGTCCGATGAAAGACGGGGTTATTGCCGACTTCGAAGTAACCGAAATGATGATCCGTTACTTTATTGAAAAGGCACACAGAAGAAAAGGTTTCTTCTCCCCTCGTATCATCATCTGTGTCCCTTACGGTCTGACACAGGTCGAGCGCCGTGCGGTCAAAGACTCCGCAGAGAATGCAGGTGCACGCTATGTCTACCTCATTGAAGAGCCTATGGCTGCGGCGATCGGTGCAGGGATTCCGGTTAAAGACCCTAACGGGAACCTTGTCGTCGATATCGGCGGGGGTACGACCGAGATCGGGGTGACCTCTCTTGGCGGACTGGTACAGAGTAAATCGATCAGGGTTGCGGGAGATCACATCGACCAAGCGATCGTCGATTATGTCAAAAAGAACTTCAACCTCCTTATCGGTGAACGTGTTGCTGAAGAGCTCAAGATCAAGATCGGTACGGCTATCCCTCTGGGTGAAGAGCTTGTCACTACGGTACGCGGTCGCGATCAGGTCGAGGGAAGTCTCAGCTCCGTTGAGATCACCTCCGAGCATATCCGCTCTGCAATGAAAGACTCCATCGAGCAGATCGCCGATGCGCTCAAAGATGTCCTTGAGCAGACACCACCGGAGCTTGCAGGGGATATTGTCGAGAACGGTATCGTCCTGACAGGAGGCGGTGCACTTATTAGAGGATTGGACAAATACCTCTCCGATATCGTCAAACTCCCTGTCTATATCGCAGAAGACCCGCTACTTGCCGTTGCAAAAGGAACAGGAAAAGCACTCGATGAGATAGACCTGCTACAACAAATGGCGTATGAAGACTAGAATTACCATCATTATACTCCTACTACTCATCTTAGGAGTACTTCTAACACGGAACGATGAGCGTATCACCAATACGCTCTTAAGTGTCATCAATCCCATCAAACAACAATACAAAGCATTCACACAAGAGATCGAGGATAAAGGTGAGAGCTACCTTTTCCAACAAGAGACCATTGAGAAACTACGCAAAGAGAATCATATTTTAAGAAAACGTCTTCTTGAACAGACACACTATATCATTCAAGTCAAAGATATCTACGCCACCCTCCCCCAGCTTAGTAAACTACCGGTCAAGAGCATTGCCCTGACAAGTACGATCTCCTATGTCAAGCTCAATAGTTTTTCTCAGATCATCCTGACAAAACCCAAAGGGCTTCAACCCAAAAAGATCTACGGACTGATGCAAAAGAGTGTCGTAGCGGGAATAGCGCAACTCAAGAACGATCAACTCTACGGATATCTCACCTCCGATCCTAAATGCCGCTTTGCCGTATTTGTAGGAAAAGAGCAGGCTCCGGGGATCGCCATAGGCGTAAAGAAGAACACCATGATCGTCAAGTTCATTCCGAAATGGTACAATATCTCCGTAGGCGAGAAGGTCGTCACATCAGGACTAGACCGTATCTTCTTTGCGGGTCTGCCTGTCGGTGTCGTGACCAAAGTCGATGTTCAAAGCGCCTATAAGGTCGCCTATATCAAAACCTATGCCGACCTTTTTCACCCTAAGGTCTTTTTCCTGATCCAAGATGCATCGCGTACTTTGACAGAGCAGTTCGATAGGAACGCGACATCCCTGCCTCATCGTATCGCTACGGAGCACAATAGCACTATCATACCACAAGGAGAGCTCAATATTACAGAGCCGCATATCTCCAGTATCCCAAGCCGTATCGATCAGACGCAAGAGACACAGATCGAACCGGAGACCCCGGCCGAAGAGCATACGCCGCCGCCAAAACCCAAGCATAAGGTCCGGACGAAACCCAAAAGAACATACCGTCCGAAGAAACAAGCGCCCCCTTCAAGCCTCGATCTCTTTTGATCCCTATCAAAAAGCCCTTGTTTTAAGGGCTTTTTTGGGCATTTTCAAGTATAATATCAAACTAAAATTTAAGGTGTAATTCCCCATGCCAAAACGCGAAGATATCAAAACCATTCTACTTATCGGATCAGGCCCTATCGTCATCGGACAGGCTTGTGAATTTGACTACTCAGGAACACAGGCGGCTAAAACGCTTAAAGAGCTCGGCTATCGTGTTGTACTTATCAACTCCAACCCTGCAACTATCATGACCGACCCGGAGTTCGCTCATAGAACCTACATCGAACCGATCACCGAAGATGTGATCGCAAAGATCATCGAAAAAGAGAACGTCGATGCGATCCTTCCTACCATGGGTGGACAGACCGCACTTAACGTTGCGATGAGCATGTATGAAAAAGGGATGCTTGAGAACGTTGAGTTCCTCGGTGCCAACCCTGCTGCGATCAAAAAAGGTGAGGACAGACAAGAGTTTAAAGAGGCGATGATCAAGATCGGTATGGACCTGCCTATCTCCCAGTATGCCTATAACATGGATGAGGCGCTCGATGCTGCCAAGAAGATCGGATTCCCGCTGATTATCCGTGCATCCTATACCCTTGCCGGAGGTGGTTCGGGTGTTGCTTATAACATGGATGAGTTCAAAGAGATCGTCAAAGGCGGACTTGAAGCCTCTCCTATCTCGGAGATCCTCATCGAAGAGTCACTTCTAGGGTGGAAAGAGTATGAGATGGAAGTCATCCGTGACCGTGAGGACAACTGTATCATCGTCTGTTCCATCGAGAACTTCGACCCGATGGGTGTTCACACCGGAGACTCCATCACCATCGCTCCTGCACTTACACTGACAGACAAAGAGTATCAGCGTATGAGAGATGCCTCTTTTGCCATCCTAAGAGAGGTCGGGGTCGATACGGGAGGTTCTAACGTACAGTTCTCCATCAACCCTGAGACAGGTCGTATGATCGTCATCGAGATGAACCCTAGGGTCAGCCGTTCTTCCGCACTCGCTTCCAAAGCGACGGGATACCCTATCGCCAAAGTGGCAACCCTTTTGGCAGTCGGTTACACCCTCGATGAGATCACCAACGACATTACAGGAACCCCTGCATCGTTCGAGCCGGTCATCGACTACATCGTGACCAAGCTTCCACGCTTTACCTTCGAGAAGTTCCCAATGGCAGATTCTACTCTGACAACGGCAATGAAATCCGTAGGGGAAGTGATGAGTATGGGGCGTACTTTCAAAGAGTCGTTCCAAAAAGCGCTCTGCTCTCTTGAAACGGGACTTACAGGCTTCAACGAGATCAAATGTGACGGTGAGACACTCGTACGCGAGATCCGCCGTCCGAATGCCGAGCGTATGCTCTATGTCTATGAAGGTCTTAGACGCGGTATGAGCGTCGATGCGATCTTTGATCTTTGTAAGATCGACAGATGGTTCCTCTATCAGCTTGAAGAGCTTGTTGAGAAAGAGAAAGCGATGGATGTCTCTATCCTTACCAATGAGACCCTTTTAAGATCCGTTAAAGCCGACGGTTTCTCCGATGCGATGATCGCAGAGGTCATCAACAAAAAAGACGGACTCTCTCTAACGGAGAACGATATCTACAATGCCAGAGAGAAACTCGGTATCAAACTGGAGTACAATGAGGTCGATACCTGTGCAGCGGAATTCAAAGCCCTCACACCATACCTCTACTCCACAACCAACATCACTGCGCTTCCTGAAAAAACTGCAAAAGAGAGTGACGATAAGAAAAAAGTACTTGTTATCGGTGGAGGGCCCAACCGTATCGGTCAAGGTATCGAGTTTGACTACTGTTGTGTCCATGCGGCGTTCGCACTTGAAGACATGGGCATCAAGTCCATTATGTACAACTGTAACCCCGAAACCGTCTCTACCGACTACGATACCTCAGATATCCTCTACTTCGAACCGATCGATTTCGAGCATGTACGTAACGTCATCGAGCTTGAGAAACCAGACGGTGTTATCGTTCACTTCGGTGGACAGACCCCACTGAAACTTGCAAAGAACCTCACAGCGATCGGTGCGAAGATCAGTGGAACGAGTGCAAAGGTGATCGACCTTGCAGAGGACAGAGAGCTCTTTAGTAACTTCATCAGTGAGCTTGGGCTCAAACAGCCTGACAACGGTACGGCATTCGCCAAAGATGAAGCGATGGCGATCGCCAACCGCATCGGTTACCCGGTACTCATCCGTCCAAGCTTTGTTCTTGGCGGTCGTGGTATGAGAACGGTCTATAACGATGCCGAACTGCGTGAGTACCTCGATGAAGCGGTTTCTGTTTCCAATGAAGCACCGGTTCTTATCGATAAGTTCCTTGACAATGCCATCGAACTTGACGTCGATGCGATCTCTGACGGAACGGAGGTCTATATCGGTTCAGTCATGCAGCACATTGAAGAGGCAGGTATCCACTCGGGAGATTCGGCATGTTCACTGCCGCCTGTCAGCATTTCGGATGAACTTATTGCAGAGGTCAAAGAGCAGACCGCAAAGATCGCACTCGGTCTTGGTGTGGTCGGACTGCTCAACATTCAGTATGCGATCCACAGAGGCGAGATCTATCTGATCGAGGTAAACCCCAGAGCTTCAAGAACCGTACCGTTCGTCTCCAAAGCAACCGGTGTACCGTTGGCAAAAGTGGCGACACGCGTCATGATCCAAGGTAACTTGAGAGAGGCGTTGAAATTCTACGATACCTTTGGTGTAGTCAATTTCGATAAAGAGATCATGGAGCCGAACCTCAAGAACCACGTTGCGGTCAAAGAGGCGGTCTTCCCGTTCAACAAACTTCCAGGATCAGACCTTATTCTCGGGCCTGAGATGAAGTCTACAGGTGAGGTAATGGGAATCAGCGAAAACTTCGGTATGAGTTTTGCAAAGTCTCAGTTCGCTTCCAAGAACAACATCCCACTTGAAGGTAAACTCTTTATCTCTCTAACAGAGATAGACAAACCGCATGCGGGAGAGATCGGACAGATGTTCGTCGATCTTGGCTTCGAGATCGTTGCCACATCGGGTACCCATGCCGCACTTGAAGCGGCAGGCGTACCATCGACCAAAGTATTGAAGATCAGCGAAGGTCGCCCTAACATCGACGATATGATCAAGAACGAAGAGATCGCCCTTGCGATCAACACTTCCGACAACAAAGCGAGCAAAGCCGATGCGAAGACCATCCGTCAGTCGGTACTTGCGAACAATGTCGCTTACTTTACGACCATTGCGGCAGCGCGTGCGACCGCGTTGGCGATCAAAGAGCTTAAAGCACAAGGCGGCTGTCTTGACCCCAAAGCACTTCAAGACTACCTCGCTTAACCCCTCCTCCCCCTGCCGGCACATTGCCGGTGGTCAAATGCCATCTACTAAAAGGAAAATAGCATGATCAACCCTCTACGCGGTATGAAAGATTTAATGTTCGAAGATGCACAACGCTTCAACCATATTATCGATACGGCAAGCCGTGTGGCACAGCGTTACGGCTACAGCTACATAGAGACACCGATACTCGAAGAGACCGCTCTGTTCAAACGTTCAGTCGGTGACAGCTCCGATATCGTCACCAAAGAGATGTATCAGTTCGAGGATAAAGGGGGCAATGATGTCTGTATGCGTCCTGAAGGAACTGCCGGTGTCGTAAGGGCCTTTATCTCCGCCAAACTGGACCGTCAGCCTGTCAAGCAGAAGTTCTTCTATTTCGGGCCGATGTTCCGATATGAGCGTCCGCAAAAAGGAAGACTCAGAGAGTTCCACCAGTTCGGATGCGAAAGCTTCGGGGAGGCATCTGTCTATGAGGACTTTACTATCATTATAATGATCAGCCAGATCTTCAAAGAGCTTGGTATCGGCTTTGACCTGCTAATCAACTCTTTGGGATGTCCTGCATGTATGCCGCCTTACAGAAAGAACCTTGTAAGCTACCTGAACAATATCAAAGCGGATCTATGTAGCGATTGTAACCGACGTATCGAGACTAACCCTATCAGGGTACTTGACTGCAAGAATGAAACCTGTCAATCACTCCTGAGCGATTCGCCTAAACTCATCAACAATCTTTGCGAGGAGTGTGAAAGCGACTTTGATCAGCTTAGAAAACTGCTTGATGAAGCAGGCATCGCTTACACGGTCGATACCAATCTCGTACGCGGACTTGACTACTACAACAAAACAGCTTTCGAGTTCGTCAGCAACGAGATCGGTGCGCAATCTGCCATTGCAGGAGGCGGACGCTACGACAAGCTTGTCGAGTTCCTTGACGGCAAACCGACCCCGGCAGTAGGATTTGCCATCGGTATCGAGCGTATTATGGAACTTGTCAAGATGCCCGAAAGCCAAAAAGAGGGCTACTATATGGGTGCGATGGTACCAGATGCGGTCGAAAAGATTCTTCTACTTGCCGCGCAGAAGCGTTCGAGTGACAAAGTCACGGTCGAATATGCCTCAAAGGGTTTTAAAAGCCATATGAAAGGTGCCGACAAGTCACATGCACGCTATGCCGTACTTATCGGTGAAGATGAACTTGCCAATGGCACGGTCTGGATCAAGGACTTGGAGAGTAAAGAGGAAAAGACACTGCCTCTAGCAGATATTTAACCATGATATTCTCTCAGCTTGACACCCTTCCAAAAGAGTTCTCGAACGCCTTTAAAAAGCGCTGTAAACACACACGCAGGCGTTCGAACATGATGCTTAACCCTCTTAACCTCAAACACCTTAACCGTATCGATGAGAGTGATGCCGACATGATCACGCTCAACCTTGAGGATGCCATTGCACCCAGCCGTAAAAAAGAAGCACTCTACAATATCGCTCTTTTTCTCTCTCATATGAAAGAGAGTCGAAGTTTTATCGTGGTGCGTGTCAATCCTCTCAAAGAAGGCGGGGAGGAGGAGATCGCTTTCTTGAACAACTTTGGGTTCGATGCCGTACGCGTAGCAAAGGTTAAAGACCAGAATGATATCGCCCGTGCACTTACCCTACTCTCGGAAGATAAAGAGTTGCATATCTCACTTGAGACAAAAGAGGCATTTGCAAACCTTGCCACACTTAGGATAGACCCACGATTAACCACTGCAAACCTCGGAATTCTCGACCTGCTTACCTCTTTAGGATTGCCTCAGTCACTGGTAAGACCCGACAACCCTACTATCGACTATATCCTCTCCAAATTTCTTGTAGATTCACATACTGCCGGTATTCACCCTATCGGGTTCATGTACCAAGAGTATAACGATACCGAAGGGTTTCGTCAGTGGTGTAAGAGAGAGAAAGCGATGGGGTTCACCTCCAAGGCATGTATGGGCCCGAAACAGGTTGCTATTGCCAATGAGGTCTTTGGCGTAAGCAAAGAGGAGATCGCACGGGCGAAACATATCAAAGAGCGTTTTGAAGAAGAGTCCGCCAAAGGAAATAACGGGTTCATGGATGAGAAGTACGATATTTTCGTTGATGAGCCCATCTACCGTGATGCCCTTCTTCTACTTCAAGATACACTGTAACTTTTGAGCCTAATCACATCGCCACTCAGAAGAGACAAGCAGCATCCCCTCCAAGTAGATCTCTCCGAGGAACCGATCACCTTTTTTATAGGTAGCAACCCCTTTGGGTGTACCGCTCATAATAATATCACCATCTTCAAGATGCATAAAACGCTTGATCTCGCTTAACATCACTTCAGGCTTATAGATCATCAGATCATGATCGGCATGCTGGATCAAGCTATCATTACGGTACAACTTCATAGAAAGTCTTCTTACATCCCCTTTGAAACGAACGAACCTTCCCAGTACGGCAGAACCATCGAACGCTTTTGCCCTCTCCCAAGGAAGCCCCTTTTTCTTAAGATAGTTCTGAATATCTGCATGGGTCAGATCCAACCCGAACCCTACACCCGCGATCTCTCCCGACTCTATGAGAAAACAGATCTCTCCTTCAAACCGCGTATGTTCCCTAAAATAACCCAATTGCTGTGTGATCGCTGAATTTGGCTTATTGAATACCACCATCGACTCCGGTATCTCATTACCAAGCTCATAAATATGCTCAACATAGTTACGCCCGATACACACTACTTTTGATGGATAGCACTTCTTCCCTTCAAAATCGACTGCATTCATTACAATTCACTCCTTTTTACCGATCAAATCTATCCGTTACCTTATCTTAACTCAACTTATAAAAATGGGGAGAGATGGCAGACAGAGTCGATGTGGACGGAAATAAGATCATTCCGACAGAAAGCCACCTCAACCTCAATACAGCGCAATATACCACGGTTACTAAATATATCGATCGGAGTATACACAGTCATCAGCACCATACCGGATCGATCTTGATGCAACAGCATCGAACAAGATCCTTGAAGAGGATGAAGCATATATGCAGTAATATACTAAGAGAAGAGGTTTTGCTTCTTCTCCTGAACATACTTATAGCCTAATTATCCCTTCCAAATACTTCACCCCATCAATAGAAGTTTCATCTAATGATCCTCATAATTCCGCCAATGGCAAAAATGTAAATATGCGTCTCATCAAATCGGTAAATGAGCCTCTCTTTGGTAGATATACGACGAGAGTAGAGGCCGGTAAGTGCATGTTTGAGATTTTCGGGCTTTCCATAGCCTTGGGTCGGGTCATCATCTAGCATCTGTTTAAGGATTTTAACAAGGTTTTTATGGAGTATTTTATCTTTTTGACGCAAGGTTTCATACACTTCCCACGTATTGCCTTCAAATACCAAGGCACGCATTAAAACCCAAGCTCCTCTGGGCTTGGCTTGTAGCCTTTTCCTTCTTTATGGGTTTGCAGTGAATCGGCGATCTGCTTCATAAGTGACCGGTTGCTAAGCACATAAAGTGTCTCCTGCTCACGCGCATAGTCATCCAGAGACATCACCACAAACGCTTCACCGTTCTTACGTGTCACCGTGACAGGCTCATGGTTCTCAATGGCACGATCGACCACTTGCTTCAAGTTGGCACGAAATTGATGGGCGGAGAGTGTCATGCAGACTCCTTTTTGATTTTATTGTACCGTAAAGCGGTACAGTTGTCAATTTATATCCGGAAAGTTCCCCACCATCTTCTCATAGCTGTCATTACAATGCAGCGCTTCCAGCACTTCAGGCAGCGGATCGCTAAAATTTCCTTCTATGTCATACTCATTTTCTTGGGGTACAAATGCCAGTTTCTCAACCGGCGGTATGAACTGCGCATCAACACCCTCTTTATTGCCTCTGGCATCGACCCTGTATCAGCCATACGCTTTCAAGTAGACCCAATTAAGCCCATGCAGACAGTATACTCCCTCTTCATACTCCGAACAACTCAAACGCTGATATGCCAACCCTGCGGGTATGCCGTTCGCACGCAACAGTGCCGCAAGCAGATGCGACTTGGCATAACACCACCCTGTTCTCTCTTTCAGTACCTCTGAGGCTTTTATGGTCGTTATAGGGTCTTTGTGGTCTCCGCTATGACGTATCTCATCACGTACGAACATAAAGCAGGCTTTGGCAATAGCTTCATCGCTCTCTTTGCCTTGGGCAAGTCTTTTGGCAAGTGATTGGATACTAGGGTGATCATGGTCTATGGTCTTAGTGGCTTGAAGGTAGGGTTTCATCGGTTCATTACCTTTTTCTAATGTAATTACGGAGACAATACAGTATCTTAGCTATGTTTCATCATTATATCCAAAGGAGAGCACATGTTAGAAACAACATTATACGATGCTGTTTGCACACTTTTGTTTCTTTCACCTTTTATTTTGACCACACTGCTCTACCTGACCATTCACCATCAAACAAAAGGAGTCAAACAGTTTATAATGACAATTGGCGGTGGGATGATACTTGTCTTTAGTGTCTATCTTTTAAACATATACGCCATTGACTACGCCCCTAACGAAGCACTTAGAATGCAAGCGTTGGAATCAGACGGGTGCGAGTATGCTCTTTTCTTTGATTATAGCGCCGTTTTTCGGCTATATTGCACTGTTTGTGTTAGATAGGCTCAAATATCTGATCCAGAGAAAATAACCATATACCCCCCCCAAATGATCCTCAATCTCTCCTGATCGCATTTCTTGCACGTCTAGCCACATCTTCATCTTCATCGTTTACATAGAGGCGAAGGGCATCATCAAGTACTTTGTCGTTCATGCGTGACATGCTCCATACGACCATACGTCTAAAGTAGCTGTTAGCACTATCTTTGTACTCAAGCGCTTTCTTTTTAAGGAATGCGATCTTCTCTTCATACCGCTGACGGTCTTGTGGCAGCAAATAGCGGCGTTGAACTTTTGTTAAGATGCTGGGTTTGATGTAGAACAGTCCGTTAGCACCTTTGGTATAGCCCTTCTCTTCAAAAACATCTGCGTAGACCTGAAGCATATGCGCCACGCTGTAATAGACCTTGATCGGTCGATCTTCACTGTCATAACGGTAGAGCCCTTTTTTACTGCAAATAGCACTTAGGTCCACACCGTTGACATCTTCCGTTAACGGCAGCCACGCTTTGTCTGCTTCAGGGTAATTCCGAACAACCGAATCATAATAGTTCTCCATCTGTGCAATACTCAAAAGGTCTTCACTGCCAAAAAGCTTCTTTACACCATCATGCCAACGGTACAGTGTCAGCAGCTGATCCGAGGGTTGACAATGCATACGGCTTATTGCTTCCTCTTTTGCCGGTGTAGGCTGCGTGATGTTCTGCTCCGTAAAAAAACGATCAAGCCGTTGCATGGCACTTTTGAGTGAGAGGTTCACATCACCCTCTGCCACCAATACATCAAATGACGCTTCTGTTCTATAATAGTTGGACACCTCTTCTCTCTGTGCTTTGGTTAAATGACCGTAATCGGATCCGCCCATCATAGGTAGAAGACTAAGCGTTGCGACCAGAACAGGCGGCATTAGCAGTATCACATAGAGAAGCCCACCAAACACCATGAGCTTTTTTGAAGGTTTTGATGTCTGCACAATATGATGAACATGCTGAGCAACACGGGCTTGGAACTCCAGCGTTGCACTGCCGTACTTCTCATCAGATATAACAGCCCGAGCGATCGTCTCCTTGTCCGCATGATCAGGGTCAATACGTTTAAGCACCCTTACCATCGCACGGTTCTGGTGAAACCCTACTGCCAGGATCACAATGAAGATCAACAGCAGCCAATCCTGCATATAGAGCATTGCCGCACTCAATACCCCGATGCTTATGAGGTAGAAGTAGAACTGCACTCTTGGATATCGGAGCAAAAAGAGCGTTTGCACGATACGCCCACCGTCAAGCGGATAGATCGGCAAGAGGTTGATGTAGTTAATGACAATGCTCATAATGGCAAAAAAGTGCAAGTTGAGCAAATCGGTACTTTCCGGGGAGTTCATTTGGTAGATAAGATACCCTATCCCCAGTAAAAGCCCCGGAAGCGGCCCTGCCATAGAGACGACATACTCTTCCCATGCCGTTCGCTTCTCCTTTTTCCCCAGTGTCACCGCTCCAAAAGGCAGAAAGAAGATGCTTGTATCGCTGTAACCAAAGTAGCGCATGGCTAAAAAATGCCCCAGTTCATGCACGAATAAGATCACAACCAACGCGACAAGATCGATCAGTTCAAACCCAAGCAGTCCATAAAGCAGCACAAAGAGGATCAGCGATCCTGAGAACCACACCATTTTGTTCGACTCTCCACGCTTGGTTCCAATGGCATCCATCTGGGTTACGATGGAAGCGACACGCTCATCTGCCATCTCATCCTTTTGTTTCCGAGCATGGGTCTGTACCAACTTCTTCAAGCGTCTCTGCCCTTTTACCATCTTCCAAGATGCACGCCACGTTGCTAAAGAGGCACTAAAACGAAACCCGTAGTCGGTTTTTGTAGCCAACCCTTGTGCGATATAACTTTGGGTAAACATACGATTCGTATCATTATAATAATCGATCAACCCCTCTTTATCAAAGGCATCATATACAAGTGATCCGTTATGGGTTTGACGATCTTCCAGATGTTTCTCATAGGCATCTTCCCAACGTGGCAGATAGTGGTCAAAGAGCCGTATCTTATCGGGTACGGCAAGCAGTGTATGTGCCATGCCATTCTCTGTCATAACGATCATCCCATCTTTAAACAGACTCTCGAACGTGACCCTTACCGGTATCAACGCACCCGCATAAGGCTGTGTCTCAAGAAGTACGTGCACACCGCTTTGAGGATGGTGATAGTAGAAAAGAAAGTAACGATGCTTCGCTCCGACCGTCACCCCATGATGTATAAGCGTGTGCAAACGCATAAACCCCTTTTCAAACAGTATCTTTTCATAAGGCATGATCTGTTTTGTAACCTCTTGCGGTATATCATCACGCTTGATCGCTGATACTTCAGGTTCATGGAACTTATAAAACAGAAGGGTTAAAAACTGTAACAGAGGCACACCAATGTACCACAGAAGTACCACACTTATTAAAACGATCCATAAATCTTGCATACACACTTCTCTTTCTATGATTTTTAGTTATCTTATATTATCGAAAGTTTCTATGTGAAATATTGTTATATAATTGTTCAATAAGTATTAATCAGGATATTGACGGTTTGAGTAAAATTTAATTTTCCTACTATTCACTCTTTATATCCTCTTCGGTACTAACCCAAAAGTAAGAAGTATATTCTCTTTTTCCCTTCTTCTGTATAGTAAATCCTCCACCTAACGCTAATGTTTTTGCTTCTCTTAAACCTTTTTCCGAATAGTAATAGTAATGACTATATGCAGGAACATAATATCCTTCCGAATGAGCTATAGTAGCGCGCGAAGAGGTTTCTAGTCTACCATTTTCAGGAATCTTTATAATCAAAGCATCTCCTTCTATATCCAAAGGAGGTGCACCCTCTTTTTCATAAGTGATACACACCCATCCTCTATACTTCTCAGGCAAGTAATATTTTTTACCCTCTCTTGGATGATACACATAATACATAAATCCCATATAAGCCACAAGTATCACGATAAAGGAAACAACTACCGCTTTAAATAGCTTTTTTTTCATAATAGCTTACTCTTTCTTAGTAAAGATCACTATACTACTCACCGCCACATCCTCCGCCATCTCCTCCATGACACCCAAAACCTCCTCCTGCACCATTATAATCCCCATAATCGTTCATAGAAGAGGGATACCCCTGCATTGTATGATTGCTAGAGAGAAGAAAAAGTCCACCGATCCATCTAAAGTACTTTGGTAGTTTTACCGCAGCATCGACCGTTCTGTTCAGTAAGACGGCAACAAAGAATGCACCTAGCAAAGGTAACATCCAGATGATCACAAACTGTACCGCTTTTTGCCATGGCTCATAGAGTTCGTCTTTATAAAGCCTGTAAGAGGTGATCAGATCAAGTAACAGCACATACGTACCAAATGTCCACAGTATGATCTCCATTTTTCCCTCCTGCTATTGAAACAGTGTCAACACGAACAGCACACTTTCCATAGGCTTAGGAAAGGCAAAACCTAAAATTGCAAAACCTGCCGCACCTATATTGAGCCACAACCGCATTACTGTAAGTCTTTTTTATATTTTGTGATCCCAATGATAGTAATGATCTGCTTTTCTTCATCAACAAGATAAGGGATAGTATACCCTTTATAGGTCAGGTCTCGTATAGACGGATCGTCAAAGTATATGGAACTCCGATACATCCACGGAAAGGACTTAAGCTGTGCAATCTTTTTGCGTAACTCTTTTTGAAACGCTATCGCCGCAGACTTTTTATCTTGGGCGATATAGGCAAGAATCTCTTTTAAAGAAACAATATACGCCTCTGTCTCTTTAATGATCATAGCGTTGTCAAAAACCTCTCTATCTCCTCATTTGCTTCATCTTCTGAGTAGTAGGGCATGGTACCGTTTTGCATTTTTTCATACGTTCGCATAAAGCGCTCTTTGTCAGCCTCAAATGCCTCAATAGAGACTTTTTGTTTATAGGCACTTTTAATAAAAGAGAGGAACTTCTCTTTGCTACCCTCAAATCCTTGTGTAAAGATGGTTTCAATATTTGGGTCGTCTATATGCAGTGTTAACATCGAACCTCCAAATTTTTTGTTTTATTATACCACAAAACCCATATCGGTTTTTTCAGTAGTCATTTTTTCAACTATTGTCAAATCCATCCTTCCTATACACCAAACTCAACAACGCAGGCAACAACACCAGATCAAGCAGCAACGCAAGGTTGAGCGCCGTAACGGTGACGATGGCAAAATGGACATTTGGCATAAAACTGCTAAGTGCGAACATGGCAAAGGTAAATGACAAAATAAACGTCGTAAGGATCATTGCGTTACCGCTGTGGCGGATGACCTCATCGATGGCGACTTCAAAGCTTTGGTGTTTGATGGCGTGGAAAAATTTGCTGAAAAAGTGGATGGTATCATCTACCGCAATACCCAGAATGACCGCCGCGGAGATCGCCACACCGATATCTACGGTAATGCCCACATAGCCCATCACCCCACCCACAAGCAATATGGGTGCAACATTAGGCAGAATGAAAAGCAGCAGCATTTTGACATTACGGTAAATGAGCAGCATCGCACCCATGACAATAAGCAGCGTCATCCCGATGGAGAGAATGAGCGTTTGGGTAACGCTGCTTTGCATGTAGGCAAAGATCGCTGTTTGCCCCTGCACGTCGGCACTGTAAGGCGGGTGCTTTTGCCACCACGATTTGATCCACGCTATCATCGCCAGATCTTTGGAGGTCTCTTGGATGTTGCAGTTAAGCGTCAGGCGCAAGTAGCGCTCATGCGTATCGATGCGGTCGTTGATCTCCATGCCTTGCGGCAGGCTCATGGAGTACAGCAGCAGGTATTGGGCGACAAGGTTTTTATCTTGCGGCAGGGTTCGGTTGCTTTCGGGGTTAAGCACCGCTTGCATACGCTGTACAATATCTTTGAGCGAATAGCTGAAACGCACACTCGGATACGCCACTTTAAGCTCCTTTTCAAATCTGCCGACCGTCTCTAAAAACTGAGGCACTTTAATGCCTTCGTTTTTGCCGGAATCTATGACCACCTCATAGACCATCGGACCTGTAACGTGCGACTCGATGAAGTCGCTGCCGCTTCGCACGACGGTATCGGCAGAGAAGTATTTGATGCTGTTGCTGTCGACTTTAAGATCACGCAGTCCGTACCCAAGCAAAAGAAACAACACGACAAAAGCCCAGACGATCCGTTTGTCGTATCGGCGGATGAAAGCCCCATACCCCGAAACCCTGCCAAGGTCTATAAAACGAACCGGTTTGACGGGGTAGTCCTCTTTGAGGGTTAGCAGTATGGCAGGTGCAAGCGTGACGCTCAGTACAAACGCAATGAGAGCACCGGCGGTAATGGCGATGCCAAGCGTGGCGATGGGTTCGATGGCGCTCATGCCCAGTGTGGCAAAGCCCGTTGCGGTGGTAAAGGAGGTCATGGCAATAGGCAGCAGGTTGTGTTGCAGCGCCTCTTTGACCGCTTCTTTGTTCTTCAGCCCTTTGCGCCGCAGCTGCACCCATGCCAAAAAGAGGTGCATTGCATCGGCAATGGCGATGGCTGAGATGAACGAGGGGATGTTGACGGTAAAGTTGTTTAGTTTGTAGCCAAGAAGCATCTGCATACTTAGCACCATTAAAAAGGTAAAGACAATGACCACCGAGGGGATAAGCACACCCATCACATCTCGAAAAAGCAGCCAAAGCAGAAACACTACCGTTACCACAGCAAGTGGCATCAGACGCATAGCATCATGCTGTGAGACCGTCACCAGCGAAGCGGTAATGGCGGGTACACCGGAGATGTAAAAGCGGTACCCCGTTTGCGCCTCCATCGCTTTAAGCTGTGTTTGCAGGGTGTTCATCACGGCAATATTGAGCGCTTCATCACTCCCCTGCTGTGATGAGAGCTTTACTGAAATAAGCGTACTTTTAGCGTCTTTGCTTAGCAGATGATCGACCACCAGTCTGTCTTGCAGAGCCTCTTTGGCTTTTTGATTGAGATGTTGCGGTGCTTCAATGAAATCTTCAACGATCACATCATCCTCTTGGCTGCGGATTTGCTGGTAATTGGTCAGCGAATTAACCTTTTGCACACCCTCAATGCGCTCAAAGTTACGTGTGAGTGTCAAGATCGTCTCGATCACCTTGGATGTAAAGATACCCTCAGGCTCTTCAAACGCCACCACAAAGGTATCGTCCCCGCCGAAGGTCTCGCGAAAGCGGTCATAGGAGGTAATAATCTTCGAGTCGGCATCAAACCAGATGCGGTAGCTCCCTTCAAACGCTAGCAACTTCAATGAAACGGAGAGTGTCAGGGTTACAAGGGTGGTTAGTACGATCAGGTGATATTTGTACCGGTCTAAAAAGTCAATGTAGCGTTGCATGATATCTCCTAAAAGCTGTAGCTAAGCGTCACGTCCAGGCGTGTACGCTCATTGAGGCTGCCAAGCAGCGTCTCTTGCGAGGGGATAAGCCGCAGAAACTCCCCTTCTACCACCAAGCTGTCTTGCACACGGGTGCGAAGCTCTACTTTAAAAAGCTTCTCGTCATGTGTAAAGTCATACAGCATCCCCGCCTTGATCTCACTGCTTCGGGTGTCATTGAAGTTGAGCTTTGCCGCCAGGAAAAGATCATTGTTATAAAGCTCAGAGATATCTACTTGCTCCGCCTTCCTGGCATCAACATAGCCATAACGGTAATACTCGGCATAAACCGTCACATCGGCCCCGGCGATGTCATACACACTTCGCTCCGCACCGATGCCAAGCTGCCAGTAGTCACTCATCTGCCTATCGTCATCTACCCATGTATAGACGGTTTCACATTTAAAGATGGTATCGTTGTAAACAACATGGGAGAGAAACAACACCTTATCGACCCGGTAAGCGTACTGATGCAACCTGCCAAAGCTGTCTGGCATAAAGTAGCGTTTGCTGTCGTACCCGTGCCAGAGGATCATACGGCTCTCACTCTCTACCCACACGTCACTGCTCAATGTATAGCTAAGGTAAAGAGAGGGGCTATAACGGCTCTTTTCGTGTTGAAGCGAAGCATCATAGGGAAACGGCAGAGGATAGAACGGGTCTCCCACATCGCCAAACTCACGCTCCTCTTCGTAGAGCTTTGCGCCAACTTCAAACACATCCTCTCCAAAATAACGCTGCACCGCTACCGACCAGCTCCCACGCTTCGCACTTTGATCGAAAGGATCGTAGAGGTAGTTTTTGGGGTTGAAGATATCAGCAATGTTATACCCCTCCAGCTCACCCCAGAAGAGTAGCCGTTTTCCCGCTTCTATGCGCCACACATCGTGCGTGTAGCTGCCGTAGAGGGTTTGCAGACCTATGTAGCGTTGTGCCTCGTATTGGCGACTGTAGAGGAATATGAGTGACGCTTCCGCATCGATATTCTCTTTGTGAAGCGCAAGGCTCATCTCTCCGCTTGCACGCAGATCATTCTTAGCATCTTCGTAACCCACATAGGAGAGCGCCACCGTACCTTTGAACGCAGCTGCATCCGCGCCTATGCTACAAAGCAGCACGACAACCCACCACGCTCTCATTTGAGTACCCTCTTGCTAAAGTCCGCTTGGCTCAACCCCGCCTTGATGCGGTCTCTGTCCCAGATCAGCAGCGTACTTTTGCCGTTTTGGACGTTTTTCATCTCCATGCGGACAATACGCGAAACACCGTCAATGCGCTTGTAACGTAAAAAAGAGACCTTTTTAAGCAGCCTGCCACGTTTGTCGTAGTACTCCCCCTCTTTTGCCAGATAGCTTTTGGGGTCTATGTAGATGATCTGCCTGGAGTAGCCGCTGTGGGCATCTTTGGGGATGCGCTCTATGCGAAAGTAGTTTTTGCCTCCTTTGCGAACCGTTTTGGCTTCTCCTTTGTAGCGGTAGTTTTTGTAGTTTTGCGAAGCGATATCCTCATAGCTGAACTCACTTGCCATAAATGAACCGGACTTGTTGCACGAACTGATGCGCTTAACACGCCTGAGTGCGGGCAGGTAGAGCCACTGTTTGTCATCTTTGCCTATCTGTTCATAACTGAGCAGTTTGGTATCTTGTATATCTTTAGGGTAGAGAAAGACAATGAGCGACTTATCCCCGTCTTTTCCTTCCCGTTTTTTAATGCGCATCTTGCGCGTATTGGTCGCACCCTGTGCATTCTTCAGTATCATCGTGGTCTCTGAGATGCTGCTTTGGTAGCCCGATATCTTCTCAAATGAACGTTTGGCAACCTCTTGGGCACTTTGCGCCGTGAGTGTCACAGTGAAAAACGCGGTGGCGAGTATGATCTTCTTCATGGTGAATCCTTTTCTGCTTTTAAATACTTTACATGTATATGGGCACCCCGCTTGTCGGGGCGCTTGCGTTCGTGTTGTACCCGAACATGTGCATGTAAACCGTTAGAAAAAGCTTTTTTAATTTGCATGTGAACAATGTTAACATACTATTTCTTAAATGTAAACACTGTTCACTTTAAAAATATGCTATGATTGCGCTATGAAAAAAGATGAATACCACCACGGAAACCTCAAAGAGGCATCGCTCAAGATCGCGTTCGATTTCATTAAAGAGCATGATGTCGATGCACTGACGCTAAAAGTCCTCTCCGATGCCACGCAGACCTCACGCTCTGCGATCTACCGACACTTCAAATCCAAAGATGCCCTCATCGAGACCATGATCGTCACAGGATTCGAACAGTTCGATGCCGCCCTCTCCCCTATGCTGCTAGACACTGCCAAACCGCTCATCGAACGCTTCTACCGCAGCGGTAAAGCCTACATCGACTACGCCCGAACCAACCCCAGCCTCTACCGTCTGCTATTTGGTAAGAAATATGCCCACATCAGAGAAGAGATCATGACACTCGGAGATGATTGCAGCGGATTTGGCGCGTTAAAAAAAGCCATTGAAGAGGGACAACAGAGCGGACTGCTCAAAAAAGAGGAGAGTTTCACACAAGCCGTGGTTGTTTGGTCATCCCTGCATGGACTCGCCTCCATCGTCATAGACGGTTTCATGGATGTCGAATCACACTACCAAACCTACTATGATGCCATGTTCAAAAGTATGCTCGCAGGGCTGGTGAGCAAAAAGATCAAAGTACTTTCTACCCTGCCGTTCGTGGAGGGGTTGATGGAGGTGAAGGGGTAATGCCTTTATCCGCCGGTGATGAGGATGTGTTGTTTCATAATGCTCTCTTTTTTTCATGTATTATAGACAAAACTGATAAAATCTACCGCTTCACCGCCCTCAACCGCACATAGTCTGCCATCCACCCATTCTCTTCAGTATAGTTTGTCGACTTCAACCTTTCTTTAATCTCTGTTTGTCAAATTAACTTCTCAATACTTTCATGCAGTTCCACCTCAAAAAAAGCCAAAAGAGCCTCTTTTTGCCCCACTATCTCATCCATCAAAGGGCTGTCATTCTTGATAATAAACACGATCTTTTCAATAGAACTCTCTATCATCTGCGGTACGAACTCCTCTAATAGCCACTGCGTATCTGCTTCTTCATTTTCAAAGCCATAGGTAGTATCGGTGATCCATACCATGGGTCTATACTTCTCTATCAACTTCGCACCGTATCGAAACGGATCACGGTAGTCATTACCTTGGCAAAACTGTTTCCATTGGCAAAGTACAGCATTTTTTTCTTCAAGATACATTACTTTACAATAAGGGCTGTCGTACATGCTACCCCTCCGCCAACATATTGACCACCAAAGCGATCACCGTATCCTTCTGCTCAGGCAGACTCTTGGCGATCATTAGTGTAAGTGCCACCAACGCATTATCGTTGATCTTCGCTTCACCATTTTTACGGTACAACACGCCGTTTTTTTGTAAGAAGAGAATGAACAGAAACGCCCCGATACGCTTGTTTCCGTCATTGAACGGGTGGTCTTTAACAATGTAGTAGAGCAGATGCGCCGCTTTCTCCTCTACCGTTTCAATAAGGTCATCACCTCCGAATGTCTGATAAATATTGCCGATGATCCCATCAAACTCTCCTGCTTTCTCTTGACCAAATAGCGCACTGGCTTCCTTTTTTCTCATAAGTTCCGTTTTAAGTGCTTCTATAGCTTCTTTGGCTTCACTGTATCCAAGCACAAAAAGTTCATCGGTCCGATGCCTTGGTATGGTCAGACTGTTTTCATCATAGCCCTCCAGCAATGACCAGCTTCGCCCGTAACTAACGATGACATCTAACACCCCTTTAGCCTCATCACACCCCAATTGCTCTTGGTCAATGGTGGTTTGCAGCAGTGCCACCGCTTTTTTGAACGCTTCCATACCGGTTTGCTGTAGTCGTTTTTGGTTGAGGGTGTAACCTTGAATCAGGTGTTCCTTGAGGATCTTGGTTGCCCATCGTCTAAACTTGATCGCTTTTGCAGAGTTGGTTCTGTATCCTACTGCCAAAACAACATCAAGACTATAAAACTTTACCGGTTTATCTGAATTTGCAATGTGCATTTTTTGCACATTGCTTTTTTCATCTACCTCTTTATCTTGCAATATTTTATTGATATGTCTGGTAATAACCGTTCGATCTTTACCAAAAAGTTTAGAAATCTCACTTTGTCTAAGCCAAAAATTCTCTTCTTCGAAAGAAACAGGCAATTCTATATTCCCATCCTCATAGATAACAATTTCACTCATTTTCCATCTCCCCTTTTTTAGTAACTATTGTATCATCCTTCCAGAAAACAACATTAAAATATGGCAAATTGTCATACCTTTTTTTCAGTACTCAGAAGTTGTACGATCCGCTCCAACACAACCGGTAACGCCAGCCATATCGATTAAGAGATATATCAATAATATTTTTACTTAATCGCCCATTCTTTGTCTCTTCATCTCCTCCACCGTACGAAGATCCTCTTTCGTACCTCTTGCTTGCAAATGCTGTACGATCATCTCAAACCGTTCCTCACTCAAATACTGCCCGAACTTGAATTTGCAGGCCACCGACTCCGGCACCAGTTTATAGACAGCTGTGGACTTCAAAGCTTTGTCGTAGGCTTCGTCGCTGAAGGGTTTGTAGCCGCCTTTGGGTTGCAGCTTTCGCATAAGTGCTTCAAGGGCTTGGGCTTTTTCAGCTCTACTCTCGACCGTCTCTACTACACCGTCAATGCTGACAGACTTAAAGAACTGCGTGGCAGGACACGCCAATCCTTTTATGGAGCTAAAGTCCGAGTCTATGAGTGCGTAGTTCTCTACCACAGAGAAAGAGGCGTACGGGTTGTTTGCCAATATCTGCATCTTTTTGTTCTTCTGTGCACCGTGAAAGTAGAATACTTCGCCTACTCTGACAAAGTTCAGCGGTACGGCGTAAGGGCGGTTATTTGCACACACTGCCAGTGTACCGTACTCTGCGTTGTCAAGTACGGCATGGATGAGTGCGGTGTCGGTGATCTCAAAGTGTGGGTTCATCTGGTTCTCCAAAGTTTTTATGCTATCATACACCCTAAAGTGACCTTGTGTAAAGATACAGATTATTTCATTTTTAAAGGACAGTTTTGTACCATCTTGATGCCGACAGCACCACACCTCTGCATAGACAGCTCTACGAAGCACTCAAAAGCGAGATCATCCAACAGATGAAAGTAGGAGACAAACTCCCCTCCATCCGCAAGATATCGACTCTCTACAACCTAAGCAAAACCACCGTCGAACGCGCCTTTGCACAACTCTATGCTGAAGGGTACATCTACAGCCGTCCCAAAAGCGGCTACTTTGTCAGTAACTTTCACTTTGAGGTAAGCGGTGCCAAAGTAGCACCCAGCACTCCTTTACCTACACCAAAAAGCTACCGCTACGACTTCTTCCCCGCACACCTGTGCAAAGAGGACTTCCCTCGCAAACTCTGGAAACGGCTACAAAACAAAGCCCTTGATGATTCACTCGATATGGGCTCTTACCATGATGGGCAAGGTGAATCCATCCTGCGTGAGGCGATAGCAGTGTACCTTACTACTTCTCGTGGCGTGGTGTGCAGCAGTGAGCAGATCATCATTACCCACGGTTTTAGCGATGCGATGGAGCTACTTGCCAAACTTGTCAAGGGGCATTACCATTACTTTGGTATGGAGTCTCCGGGATATCATGTAGCACGGCGTACATTCGAAGCTTTTGAGTACACCATCTGCAATATACCCGTAAAAGCAGACGGCATCGATCTTGAAGCACTTCAAGACTCTCAGGCTGAAGTTGTCTACATTACCCCTTCACACCAATACCCTACCGGTGCCAGCATGCCCGTTGCCAACCGCCTTGCACTCCTGCACTATATGCATAAGACGGGTGGACTCATCATCGAAGATGACTACGACAGCGAACTCACCTACACCACCCGCCCCATCCCCTCCCTGCAAGGGCTAGACCAACATGATCGTGTGGTCTACATGGGCACCTTCGCCAAGTCGCTCTCCCCTGCACTTCGGGTCTCCTACATGGTTCTGCCCAGACACCTTCTGCCACTTTTCAAAGAGAGCTACGATGCCTACTTTCCAAGGGTAAACATCATCACCCAACAGACACTTGCCTACTTTCTTTCCGATGGACACTACGACAAACACCTACGCAAAATGCGTACCCTCAACCGCAAAAAACACAATCTCATGCTGCAACTTTTCAAAACCCACCTTGGAAACACCTACACCATCCTAACCCAAGGCGGCGGACTGGCGATCCTCATTATGCCAAGTGTCCCGTTTGACTGGGTAAAATTCAAAACACAATGTGAAGCAGAAAGCATTAAACTTTACTTTGCCAAAGAAAGAAGCGGTGGGGAGTTCGAAGCTTTGCGTATGGGATTTGGCGGGTTTAGTGAAGAGGCACTGGTAGATGCTGTAGAGGTATTTTGCAGTATTTGGCAGGAGTGTGTGCTTTGATAACAAAAAGGACAAAGTGTCTGTTATTGCCCTCTATTTCCGATTAACGGACAAAGTGTCCTGTTAATGGTAAATTTTGGGTGAAAAGGACATAAGCAAAGTTGTATAAATATAAGGATTTTTTGATAAACTGTATAAAGGGCACATCTAATAACCCTGCATACCCATAACATTACAAGCTTTCGTTCAGGCAAGGCACTCACTTGCAGGACTAGCCGTAGCTAATTCAAAAGTGAGTAACGCCGTATAGGCGGAAGCTTGTATTGCCCGCAGGGTGGGCTTTGCAAACGCGGTCTTGCACAAGATGCTTCCTTCATCGTAGCTACGGCTATGACTCAAAAGCCTCTTGCACAACCTCACATTTGCAAAACCCATT
>JAMORY010000033.1 GCA_027063305.1 Sulfurovum sp.
TGCGTTAATAGCTTCAGCATCTTCAAGATCATTGTTGAAAGCATGCTCGATCACTTCGTTCATCAAGTTCTTGAACTTATCGTTTTGTGCAACGAAGTCCGTTTGAGAGTTGATCTCAACGATAACCGCTTTAGGTCCTTCGACTTTAACACCGATCGCACCTTCAGCAGCTGTTTTACTCGCTTTTTTCGCAGCTGCACCGATACCCTGGTCTCTGAGCCACTCAACCGCTTTATCCATGTCGCCGTCAGCGGCAGTGAGGGCTTTTTTACAGTCCATCATTCCCGCATCGGTCATCTCACGAAGTTTTTTAATATCTTTTGGTCCGAAATTTGCCATGCTTACGCCTCCGCCAATTCTTTTGCGTGTGCTACAGTCTCTTTAAAGTCACCTTTAAAGCTGTACTTCTCTTCCATTACCTGGATCTGCTCATCAGTCATGTTCGCTACATCTGCAAATGTTTTGAAACCTTCCGCATTCAACTTTTCAGCGTATACTTTACCTACACCTTTAAGTTTTGTAAGGTCATCACCAGCTGTTGCTGTCTCTTCTGCCGGTGCTTCAGCAGCTTCTTCTTTTGCTTCAGCCATTACTGCTTCCACTTCTGCAGAGCTTGGTGCTTCATCTACCTCTTCACCATTCGCTTCAGCAAATGCCGCTTTACCTTCGATGATTGCATCTGCGATCTCTTTACAGAAAAGGTTGATAGAACGGATCGCATCATCGTTTCCTGGGATCGGGTAGTCGATCACATCAGGGTCACAGTTCGTATCGAGCGGTGCAACCACTTTCATACCAAGTCTTCTTGCCTCTTTAACAGCGATGTTCTCTTTTACCGCATCGATAACGAACATCATATCAGGCAATTTTTTCATATGTCTGAAACCTTCGAGGTAAGAGTTGAGCTTCTCTTTCTTTCTAAGGAGCATCAATGCCTCTTTCTTTGTAAGAAGGTCAAGTTGACCATTCTCTTCCATCTGCTCGATGATCTCAAGTTTTCTGATCGATTTTTTCATAGTCGGGTAGTTTGTCAACATACCACCGAGCCATCTTGTTGCAACGTAAGGCATACCACATCTTTCCGCATGCTCTTTTACCGCTTGTCTTGCTTGTTTTTTCGTACCTACGAAAAGAACAGTCTGTCCTTCTGCCGCAGCATCTCTAACAACATTATAAGTGTATTTGAAGTATCTAAGTGTTTTTTGAAGGTCGATAATATAGATGTTCTTTCTTGCACCGAAAATGAATTTCTTCATTTTTGGATTCCATCTTCTTGTCTGGTGTCCGAAGTGAACTCCGCACTCCAATAGGTCTTTCATTGTTACCATTATTTTCTCCTTGGTATAACATATATTATTATGGTTAGAAGCCTTTGGCTTCACAGTAGGTTTGTACCGCTGTAGTCCTTAACACTTCAATGCCCCTTATAAACTCAGGGAACGTTCAGTGCAACCGTTCAAGGAATAACTACATGTGTATTTTGCTTATTCACACCACTTTACAGTCATGCTGTTAGAGAATAAGTGCGGGATTATACCCAAAAATACTTTAATTTTTTAAAAGTTATAGAGAATTTTTCCACTAAATCCAAGTGCGGATGCATCTTCGAAACCATCACTAAAGAGTGAAAGAGATACATGGCCATAGCGATAATCAACGCCTATCATGCCAAATCGCGTCTCATACTGTAGCCCGAACGTACCATATTCCGTTTGCATATTCGTTTGAATATAAGGTATTCCTAGTCCATCACAATACTCATACCCAAGAGATAGCTCAAAGTGCAGATCGATCTTTTTTTGAATATCAATATGATATTTCGGTTCAATATGTTGCACATGATCCTTATAGAGCTCCCACCCATGTATCGTCGGATCGTACGAAACATACCCGTCATCACCGATGGATTGGTTCTCCGTTTCAAGATAGACAAGGCTATAGGGTAGATTTTTCCAATGAGAACGTGCAAAAAGATCATTGGCAAGGAGGTTGATCATGATACCGTTTTGATGTTCATAACGTAATGCAATATGCATACCATACCCAATACCATAGGTATCATCCACATCAAGATCATATAGAAGATTATCAGTATAGTAATAGTCACTGATTGCTGTTGCACTGTAGCTGGAGTCGCTATATAGCGTACCGTCACCCGTCAATATTCCATCTTGAGAATCAGTATCGTACGATAGATATACCCCTGCTCCAAATGTCACTTTCGCACTATCGAATCGATATACCATCCAGCTTCGGCTAACAACCAATCCGTGACGCTCGATCCCGTTGATCGCAAGTTGAAGACCGTATGCCTGATCCTCTTGAGAGGTTAAATTGTTCTTGACACGATAGTATCCCTCAACAAATCCGCGATTGGTATGAATAAGGGTATCCCACTGATAGAAATAGCCTATATAGTAACCAGAGGGCAGTGTTGTTCCAATATCCACCCTTAGCATCTCCACCGCATAATTATCTGAAGATTCAGGACTGTACTCACCTTCCCAATCATTAAAGAAATCTTTTAAAGAAACCGGATCATCTGCAATAAATCCACTGCTGGAAAGTTCAAGTGAAGGGTGTGAGGAAGCGGAGTGTGCCAAGGGGTTGAACAGCGGAAATATCTCCGCATTGACCCCTGAAGCGATAAAAGAGAATAGCACCCACCATCGTGGTGGTGCTAAAAGCCTATTTCTAGAAGAGTGTTTCAAAAGAGCCATCTATATACTTAATGATCGCTGCATCTTCTCTCTCTTCGAACGTTCCGAGTAGATGACCATCTTTTGTCAATGTACTGTTTGCATCGATCGAACCATTTGCAATATTCATATTCGCTTTCATTCCTGATTGATTTGTGATCTCGATAGAACCGTTCTCTAATGCTTCATCCATGACAGCTGTCGCATTGATCACTGTCGCATCATAGGTATATGATGCAGCCACTGTATTTTGAATGTTATTTTCTACTTCTGCATTCTTAAATGTCAATGTTGTAAGCATTTCAGGTCTGTCCGGCATTTGCAGTTTACCGGAGAATGATACCTCTACCATTGCTGTTTCATTACTATCTTCAACCATTTCCATAGTCGCAGCATTGAGCCATTTTGCATTCAACGTACCATTCAGTGCTGCATTTTCACGTACTACAGAACCTTCAAATGTGATCTCACTTGGCACCCAGCCATTATTGGCAAGTTCTTCATCTGTATAACCCCAGCTCCAATTGATCGTAAGCTCAGGCTCTACACTTTCATCTTCACATGTCGCACTGAAAGCAACATAGTCACCACTTGTCAATTCATCATACTCAAGATTGGCAGGAAGGTCATCAAAACCAAAGTAGTAATTGTCTCCTCCCTCATCTGTATAGTTCGGCTCATACGTTGTACCATCATATGTAAATGTTACAGATACAGAACCATCAACAACACGAGATCCAGAACAAGAGATATATCCGCCGAATCCACCCTCTTCCACTTCATACATACCACCGAGTGCGCTAAGTGAACTGTTTTGGGTATAGGCGTTGACCGTGATCACACCATTGACCGTATATCCGTCAACGATACCTTCTAGGTCTAACTTATTCAATTTAAGATACTCAAGAACAGGCTCAGCATTTCCATCTTCACCAACTTCACCTTCACTGTAAGCCAACTCTGCATCGAATGCTTTGATCTCTACAGATGTTCCGTTACTTGCTGCTTTACCTGTAAGAGAGATAGTCGTAACAGTCCCACTTCTTATTGTCGTAAGTGTCCCCTCGAAACTTTGTGAATCTTCAACTCCCTCTTCCGTTACAGATACATCACCAAGAGGGAATGTTCCTTGTACGTTCATGGTCAAGGTTTGCTCTTTATATATCTCCGCTACCGCTTCATCTCCAAGTAATACCCCTGGGAAAGTTACTGAACCGCTCCATGTTTTATCACCCTCTGTGATCGTATAGCTGTATGATCCGTCGGAACCGTTAAGCGCATAGGTTCTATCCCCTATATCGGTTTCAATAGAAGTTAGGTTCTCTTCACTCATATATCCGATCCCGTCTGCGATCATATTCACGGAATTACCGATATATTCAAGGTCAAGCAGTTCGCTCTCCAATGCACTATTGATCGCAGCTTCTTCGGTAGTGATGAAACTATCTGCTTCCGATGTCTGCGTACGAACTTCCGCCATAAATGCTTTTGCAGACTCTATGTCTGTAAGATCCGCAGGGTTTTCAGGTGGTATATAGTCACCGTCACTCTCCGTGAGGTTGTTTGTAAGATTCAGGTCATCCATCTCATCTACCAATGCTGAAAGGATCGTATCTTCTTCACCATCCGCACTTCCGTCACTTAACTCTTCCGCAAGATCTTCGATCACTGTAAGTACATCCGCATCTGTAGTTTCAGCAACTTCATGGATTGCACTAACGACATCCGAATATGGCCCTTCCGTAGGATCATCCGCAATCGGATCTACACCGAACATCAATCCGATCTCTGTTCTTGCACTCTCTACTACTTCACTTGTGATCGTTTCACCCATTGACTGAGCTCTTTGAACAACAACTTCCGTCAATGGTGAGATGTTCACTTCTTGCTCAACACCTGCTTTCACATCTGCAACAGAGCGTAAAGACATTTCAGAAGGACATGTTACATTCCCTTCCGGAGTAAGCATCATAGAGTTCTCATCACATCTAACTTGAAGCATGACGACACCACTATAGTCAAGATCCAATGCATATGAACCGTTACTAGCATCGGTTCTACCTGATGCAAGAACGTCTCCTGCTACATTTGTCACTTCAACCACTCCGTTCAAGATCAGGTCATCAACGGCTACACCGCTTACCTTGGATGTCTCCGTTGCAACAGTGGAGCTACTGCCGCCACCACAACCGACCATACCGACAACTGCACATGCAGCAACTGTACTCATTAGTAATTTTGTTCTCATTCTCTTTTCTCCTTTTCTGAATAAGTATAGGGCACATCTAATAACCCTGCATACCCATAACATTACAAGCTTTCGTTCAGGCAAGGCACTCACTTGCAGGACTAGCCGTAGCTAATTCAAAAGTGAGTAACGCCGTATGGGCGGAAGCTTGTATTGCCCGCAGGGTGAGCTTTGCAAACGCTGTCTTGCACAAGATGCTTCCTTCATCGTAGCTACGGCTATGACTCAAAAGCCTCTTGCACAACCTCACATTTGCAAAACCCATTATGGGCATGTAGGGTTTTTAGAGGTGCCCTATATTGAATTATAGTATTATTTATACGGCATTTTCTTAAAATGGATAACAATATATTTCATTATGTCTTATATGTTTAGCTTCGTATCATCTATTGACCTGAAGATGCCTCTAGCTCCTCTAACCTCCTTTTCACCTCATCCACATGCCCTTTGACACGTACCTTCTCCCATTTTGCCGCTATTTTGCCGTCAGGGTCGATGATGAAAGTGGAGCGTACCACACCCATGTATTCACGGCCATAGTTCTTCTTTAGCTGCCATACACCGAACATTTGACACAGCTCTTTCTCTTCATCCGCCAGCAAAGTGATCTTAAGCCCTTTCTTCTCAATAAAGTTGCGGTGTTTCTTTGGACTGTCAGGACTCACACCCAGCACAATAGCGTTCAACGATTCAAAATCAGGTAACGCTTCGGTAAAGTCGCATGCCTCGGTCGTACATCCGGGGGTATTGTCTTTTGGGTAGAAGTAAAGTACGATCCATCTTCCTTTGATATCTCTTAGACAGATCTCCTCCTCATCCTGGTTCGGTAGACAAAAATCCGGTACGGTATCGCCAACATTCAACATAAAAAACTCCTTCATTTTTAATTTTTAATTGTTAATTTTTAATTTACTTGGTAGTATAACAAAATGAATGAAAAAAATCCTCCAACCAAAGAAGAACTACTCCAAGAGATAGAGAAACTGATCAGTTACGGCAGAGAAGAGCCTACGATCAATCCGGATCTGCTTGCCTATTTGAGCATTGACGATCTCAATGGGATCAAGGCGAAGCTCCTTCAAAAGGTCAACATTCTAAGCGAAGAAGATAAAGTGTGGCTGGAGCAGTTTAAAAAGTATGATTAAGCTTCATGTTAACATTTTGTAATAGTTGTTCGCTATACTACACTTAATAAAACATTAAGGAAGAACTATGAAAATTGAATTTGGTCCCTATAACCTCAAAGTCCATGAGCTTGATAACAAACTGATCGTACAGGTCGACTCCCCGCTTGGCGAAGTGGAGATGATCGACGGACAGCAGCGTCCCTATGACTTTCCAAACGGTATCTGCTTTAAAGTGGAGAATCCATCAGAAGAGATCGAAGCCAAAGGACTCAAACGCTTCTCTTTCGGAGACTATACCTTCATTCTCGGCATCAACTATAGTGGAGAGCTTTTCCTCTTCCACAGTGTGAAGCTCTATATCGGGAAGAAGCTCATTGATGGGAAAAATACGCTGACATTGGCTTTTTTGAAAGAAGCGAAGGTATAACCTATCCCCCCGGTAGGAGTAATCCTTGTGGTTACCCTTTACAAACAACCCTCTTTTAAGGGCAGCCTCAAGGGTTGCTCCTACGCATCATCCCATAACGCATGCATCATCGTTTTAATACTTTGCAAATAGTTCTCATCATCCTCATATACGGGGAAGTCCTCACACGCCAAAAGTTTTTGGTAGAGTGCTGTTTCGCTTTGATTCTCAAGCTTCGGAGGCTTTTTCAAATAGAGTTGCGCTAAGAACCAGAGCATCACAAAAAAGGTCGTGTGGGGGTTTAGGTAGTTTGCGCTGAACGATTCGAAATCCCCCTCCCCGCTCTCTTCGTACGCTTCGATGATCTTCTCTAACAACGTACGCAAGTGAGGAAGCGGTACCGAAGGGAAAATAAGCCGAGCTACCGCTTTACCTGTGGAGTATTCACCACCCAAAAATACTCTCGCGGCTTTTTGGGTCTTGCCAAAAGAGTTCGTACGCAGTCCGACAAGTCCGATATCACAGTGGTGGTGTCTGCCACACCCTTTAAGGCAACCGCTAAAGCCCACCTGTATCTGGTGTTGTACGATCTTCTCCAAAGGAAGATACACTGTCTCTTGCTTGATATCCCATAAGGAGAGTGCGCAGTAGCGACTTCCGGCACACGCGGTTATGTGTGATGCACCTTTTTGTGAAGCAAAGGGAACGCTCTTCTCTTTAAGCCCCAGCAAGTAGAGGTTCTGGTCTATACCCAGACGGATGGTAAGCCCCTCCTCTTTCGCATAATCTATTACCTCTTTAAAGCGTGAAAGCCCCAACTCCCCAAAGGCTGTTTGTACACAGTAGCCAAACCCACCTTCATCCAGCGGCTCATACGGTCTAAAAGCACACTTTTGGTATTTGCGTACACCCGCGCTTCTCATCGTATAGGGGTAAAACGCTTCTACCTTTTGAACGAACGCCGCCATACCGATCTCTTCGAGCAGATGATAAAGACGGGTTTTCGCCCTGCTTCCTCTTAGCCCGAATGTACGGTAGGCTTTAGCCACTGCTTCGAACATTGCCGGCACTTCGGATGGCAGTACAAAGATATCGGTATCTTGTGCCGACTCGGAGTTCTTCCCTCCCAAATAGAGGTTAAATCCCCATGCCCCCTCTTTTCGTGCCAATGCAAAGTAGAGATCATTCCCAAAAAAGTGCGTAAAGTGCGCCTCTGTCCCGCAAATCGCGGTGTTGAACTTACGCGGCAGCATCCCCATCCATTCAGGGTTGTCTAAAAAAAGAGACTGCATCTGTGAAATCAAGGGGAAGACCTCGATACGACCTGTGCAAGAAACACCGTCATACGGGTCTGTTACGATACTCCTGAAGTTGTCGGTCAATGTCTGTAGGGTAGAGACTCCTGCTTTTTGTAAACATTTCCATGCAGGCAGTACATTGTTCACATCCAATCCGTGCAGTTCTATCTGCGCACGTGCAGTAAGCAATAGACGCAATCCGTATGTTTGTGCAACATGGTAGATCGACTCCAAATCCGAAAGAGAAACCCTGCCGCCGGCTATACGAATGCGAAGCATAAAAACCTCGGGGCGCAGTTTGGTATTGTAGATACCATAGTTCTTCAGATAGAACCGATCCTCTTCACTCAACGTGTTCAAGTCGAGCGAATCGATGCGAGAGATAAACGCAGCAGGTGTCAACGCCGCTTTTAGCCGTTCTATCTTGTTGTGTTTCATGAAGCCGTATGCTCCGCTCTTAGATCTTCGGAACGGTCATACTCGATATTATACTTTTTTAGAATATCAAGCTGTTTTTGCAATGCCTTCTGACGATCGATGATCACCTTGACACCATCTTTATCTTCAAGTACGATATAGGGGGTCTTCGCCTCTTCAATAAGCCTAAAGAATGCATCGAAGTTCTTGAACGGTTTGCCGTTGACCTTGTCGATCGGCCACATTCCAAAATTATTATCGCCACGGCTGATATCCGAAGCAAGCACTTTGAGTAACACCACAACCTCTTCACGCTCTTTTGTCTGCCATTGACCTGCAAGACAGCTTAGTTTTAAGCGATTACGTGCCGTAGCGCGTATGAGGTTGCGTGTCAGAGGAGAGAATACATACCCACCGTAAATGACATAGGTGGGCATCCGGTCATAACGGGTGGTCTTGACCAGATACATATCGTCACTGGTCATCTTAAGCGGTACCTCAACCTTCATCGTCCGACGGTTACGGATGATATCGAACTTCACCTTCTCTCCCATCTGATGCCAGTCGACAAAGTAGTAGAAGTCCGTATACTCATGTTTACGAAACTCCACCGTCCCGTCATTTTCAATACGGTGCCCGTCAATAGCGGTCAAGATATCGCCCTCCTGCAATATACCCGCTGCCGGAGAGTCGTAGACGATCTTATCTATGAGTTTTCCTGTGATATTCTCATCAAGCCCGTAATAGCGCCTCATAGCAGGGTTCTCAAGCTTTTGGGTACCCAGTCCCAGATCAGCAAACCCGTCATAGTGTCCATCTTTCATATCGTCAATGAAGTGTTTGACCATCGTTACGGGTACAAGGTATCCGATATTCTGCGACTTGGTGATCACCTGCATCACCACACCGACGATCTTGCCATCACTAAGCGCTGGCCCTCCGCTGTTCCCCGGATTGACCGCTGCATCGATCTGTACGGCGAGAAAAGACTCCCCACTATGCACATAGACATGATGCTCTACACGTGAGACAACACCGATGGTCGCAGAAAGCGTACTTCCTCCCATCGGATAGCCGTAGACAACGATCTTCTGTTCCACCTCAGGCAAAGAGCCGAACTTCAAGGGTGTAACACCGGCAAAAAATCGTTTATTCTCAACTTTGAGAAGGGCAAGGTCGGCTTGATGGGAGACGGCGTACACCTTGGCGATATAGCGTTTACGTTCACCGTAGCGCTGTACTTCCAAAAATGCCTGATCGGCAACCACATGGGCGTTGGTTAGAATGTAGTTCCCCTCGATGATCGCACCCGAACCCGTAGAAGAGCGCATGGAGGAGCTCCATGGAGAGAGATAGTTAGGCACTTTCGCCACCGTGTATATCTTGACGATCGCCTGTTTGGTCATATCATCATTCTTCATATCCGTAGCAAAGACAAAGAGTGTAAAAGAGACTAGAAGCCATAGATATTTCATTGTTAACCTTTTATGTTACTAAGATAGACCTCGGCATCCACCGCTTTGATACCACGTTTTTTTGCTTCCAGTGCCATCAGTCCTGTTGCACCGGTTGAGAGAAGCATCTTCTTCTCATCATAGCACTTTGCTGAGCAGACCCCACAGCTTGGGCTTCTGTCCTTTCCGATAAAAAGATCGATATCGGGGTGTTTCTTGAAAAAATCCTCCGCGTAGGCAATGACCGGATAGGAGAGGTCCTCTCCCGTTTTATTGGAGATAGCCCTCACCCCTGCGCTACTTTGTACCAAATCCATTGTCGGACGCGGAGTACCAAAAGCAAAATCCTCCGGACAAAAGCCTATCAGCTCTTTACCCTCCAGTGCGTGAAGCAGCGCTTCATTCTTATTGCTCGTACCGTCATAGCGGCATATCTCACCTAGCAAACATGCCGAGATCGCGACTCGTTCCATCAAGACTCCTTCAATATACAAACAGCAGCATATAGACCCAAATGCCGCTAAGCGAGGTCAGCGTAATACCCCAAAAGGTTCGAAGCCCCGCTTTTTTATGTGCATGAGAACCTACACCCGGCAGAATACCGCCTCTGCGACTCTCCTTGTAGGCATGAACGAGCGTAGATGCCCATATCCCCAGTGTCACCGTGGCGATCACAATATGCAAGATCAGTACCGTGATCAAATAGGGGTGTGAAACCTGTGAACCTGCTGCAAAGGCTTCATACCCTCCACCTGCACGAACACCATACTCAAAATAGCCCACTACAACCACGGAAACGGTAAATATCACACTCTGCACCAGTCCGTGCAAAGTATAGTTGCCTCTTCGGGCAATGTGTATCGCCACTCCTGTCAATAGAGGAAGCAACGATACGATAAGTGTTACAAAGTCCATGAAAAAAGGAGCTCTTGTCCCTAGAAATCCCGGCGTGAACATATAATCCATTGTGTCTCCTTATGCCGTTTTCCCCGCATAGTAGCCCAAAAGGGTTAACAGACACATGCTTGGAATTTAGCAGATCACAATACTTTTGATCTCCGTAAATTCCTCAAGAGCGAATTTTGGTCCTTCTCGTCCCACACCGGAGAGTTTGGCACCACCATAAGGCTGTACATCAAAACGCAGTGTCGGGATATCGTTAATGACCACTCCACCACACTCGGCATCATCGATGAAGCGTTGTGTCAACTTTAAGTCATTCGTAAAGATACTAAACTGTAATCCGTACGGAGAGTCGTTCATCTTCTCGATCGCTGTCTCATAATCAGGTACGGCTACCAATGATACGATCGGTGCAAAGACCTCTTCGCAGATGATCTTCATCTCATCGGTCACATCCGCCATGACCGTCGGAGGGAAGATACCCTCGATCTCATCTCCACCGGCAACCACTCTGGCACCCTCACTCTTGGCAGATGCCACCCAGCTTTTGGCACGTTCCATCGACTCCGCGTCGATAAGCGGTCCCATGAAGGTATCTTCCTCATACGGTGATCCTACCTTCAGTCTTTTCGTCTCTGCCGCCATCAGCTCGGCAAACTGCTCGTAGACCGCTTCATTGACATAGATACGCTGCAAGGAGATACACACCTGACCGGAGTTGTAGAACGCCCCATAGGCACAGCGTTTTGCCGCCAGTTCGAGATCAGCGTTCTTGTCAATATAGGTTGCCGCATTTCCCCCAAGCTCCAGACTCACTTTTTTAATACCTGCCTGGGACATGATGATCTTTCCTACCGGAACCGACCCTGTGAAGCTGATGACACGAGGGATCGGGCTTTTAACCAGTGTCGAACCCACTTCCGCATCGCCATAGACTACAGAAAGTGCGTCTTTGGTCACATATTCAGACGTAATGAAAAGCTTTGCCAGCATATAGGCAGTCATCGGTGCTTCAGGGGTCGGTTTGAGCACTACCGTGTTCCCCACACCCAACGCAGGAGCGATCTTATGTGCTACAAGGTTAAGCGGGAAGTTGAACGGTGTGATACACGCAACCACACCTACCGGCTCACGACGGTAGTACGCCATCGTACGCTTTCCGCTTGGCATGATATCGGTCGGAATGGTCTCTCCGTGAACATTGGCAAGCTCCATCGCCGTGATCTTGATGGTCTCCGCACACCGCTCCACCTCGATACGCGCAAAGGCGATAGGCTTTGCCACCTCTTTGGCAAGCATCAACGCGAACTGCTCTTTGTATTTTTGTAGCTTCTCCACCACATCTTCAAGCCACATAATACGCTGTGAAAGCGGTGTGGCTGCCGCTGCTTTTGTCGCTGCTTTGGCAATGGCAAGTGCTCTTTTGGTATCTTCGGCATCACACACAGGTGCCGTCGACACCACCGCTCCGTCATACGGACTTTTTCGCTCCGAGACGATCTCTTTCGTCTCCTCGGTCGATCCGAAGAGTATCTTTGCTTCGGCAATACCGTTCTTGTCATCAACTGTTCCAAACATCATGACACCTTTAGAATAAGATTTGGTGTATTGATTATAGCAAAAAAGGGTTAGAGTTGAAACGTATCAAACCCTTCATAACGCCCGAAAGTAAGAAGATAGAGACTTTTGAGCAAATGGGGAGAGAGTTGTTGAAGCTCCTCAAAAACACTATTCTCAATAGGATCTTGTACCGCTTCACTCAATACATCATCCAATACCGCAGGAAGCACTTCGCACAAGCGCTTGAACGCATCGTTCTCTCCGGTAACCAATGCGTAGAATCGATCCATCGATACTCTTCTGATAAAATCGTGTTTATGCGGCACTCCGTCAATGGAGACCTGCCACGGAATATTTTGACTCTTCTTGGCGATCACCTCTACCAGCATACAACGGTTTTGTGCATCTTTAAGCAACATCGCCTGCATCTTCATATAGGTTCGCTGAGACGAAGCCGAATTCATGGTGTTGTGCTTATTTTTGATCTCTACATAGATCTTTTCCGATTCATTAATAAGATCGAACCCTTTTGAGGGAACTTGCCATGCAGGATCGATATATTTGAATATGTTCTGGTGAAAATAACCAATATAATTGGTGTTGGACTTATCGATCTGACGAATGATCTCAGACTCAATGATCTGCTCTATACTTTTACCGTATACTTTAGCATCAAACGTTAGCTTGATCGGATCGACCAAATTCTTGTTAAATCGTTTCAGATCGATCTTGAAACGATACTTTTCAACGGTCTCTTTAACATGATTGAAAAGATCCGGATCATCAATGAAACTAAGATTGTATTTTTTCATTTTCATACACTTCTATTTGGTTCAAAAGATCAACAAGAGAACATCCCAATGCATACGCCAGGTTGACAGGAACGGCATTGCCGATCTGCTTATACTGCTGCGTGATCGACCCTTCAAAGACCCACTCGTCAGGAAATGTCTGAATACGCGCATACTCTCTGACCGTAAAAGGGCGCGTCTCATCAGGATGACACCGTTCGGTCTGTTTTTGTGCGGGTGAACATGTCAGGGTTAAACAGGGTTCATCCCATGCAATACGCCTTGCGATCCCGGTTTTCCCTCCTCCAAGATAGAAGCTTTTCATCATATAGGATTTTTGTATCTCCAAAGGCAGATCACGCCAGTATCCTCCCGGAGGTACCAGATCAAGCACTCTTCTCTTTTTAGACGGGTACTTCTGCCCATCAGAAGAAGGAACATCGCAACTAAAAAGTGTGCCTTTTTTCAATGCATCTTTGAGCGTATAGTGCTGCGTTCCGGGCTTAGGCCACGCATAAGAGATATGTGGGGCATAGCTTCTTTGAATACCGACAATAAAGAGACGTTCCCGTTTTTGAGGCACATGATAATCCACCGCTTTCAATACGCGTGGCGTAAGCACCTCATACCCCATCGATTCAAAAACCGAAACGATCGTCTCCAATGTACGTCCGCTATCATGGTTCAACAACCCTTTGACATTCTCTGCCAAAAAGACTTTCGGTTGCGTCTCTTTCAATGCACGGGCAAATTCATAAAAAAGCGTACCGCGGGTATCTTCAAGCCCTCGCTTTTTACCGGCATAAGAGAAAGCCTGACAAGGGAATCCTCCTGTCAAAAGGTCGACTTTCCCCCGATAAGGGCGAAAATCGATCTTTGCAACATCACCATGAACCACATGCCACTGCGGACGATTCTTTTTCAAAGTTGCCGCCGCATAACGGTCAAAATCATTCAGCAATATATGTTCGATTCCCGCTTTTTCCATACCCAATGCCATACCGCCGGCACCGGCAAAAAGCTCAATACTCTGATAGGGTCTCAAAGGAGTTTGATAGGTTTGTAACATTTCACTCAATGCAAGAACAGATTGTGCTTCACCCATGGCATGCTCCTTTATTTAAGTTATAGAAATTATACCCTCTCTGCTGTTAGAGATGAATTTTTATGTCATATTGTCATATTTCTTAGTGCTTCACCGAGAAATATGACAATATACACTCTATATTCAAATCAATTGAAACAATGTATCTAAAGAGATTCCGGATCGAATCCGGAATGATGAAACGTGGGGTTATTTTTATTTGGAGGAACAAGAGCTATTATCGCAGTAGCTTTTTTTCAAAACAAACTTATAGATAATATCCTTGATCATCAAGATCAGACAGTAGACCCAGAGGATATCGATGATGATATTGTCTTTGTACTCAAGTCCGAAACGAAGCAGCGGCCATCCGATAAGGATGATATACTTCATGTAGTAGAAGAAGAGGATACCCGTTCCGTAGAGCTCTTTGAGTATCTGCTTCATTACGCTTCATTCGTAGCACTGAAGTTCAGTGTACCGTCGGCTAGATGGCTCTCTCCGTTACGGATCGCTTCTTGTTCGGCTTCATAGGCGTTCATCTGCATACGCACTTCGTTGATCTGCTCGGGAGTCACACCATCATCACTGCTCCAGATCACTTCGACCATACCATCATAGGCCTTACCCAGCTCTTCGATCTTCTCCGCATACTCATAGACATCCAAACAGTGAATAGGCTCACTTTCACCATCGGTCACATCTACCAACTCAATATACCAACGTCCCAAAGGACTTGTCTTAATGGTCGATTCGATCATTCCTGCCATCTGCTACTCCTAAAATCCAAAATCTTTTTTCTTCAAGTCTCCGTGATAGACGATATCTTTCGCATCGATTGTATCATCATTGAGCATTGCAGGGACAGGATCCTCGGCTTCAAGCTTTCTGATCTCCTCATCAAGCTGCTCCTCCTGATAGGTCATCATCATATCCGCAGCGATCACATGTGGGAACTTTTGGATCTTGACAAGCTTCTCGATCTCCTCTTCCACCCCTGCACCCTCGATGGTAATGATGATCTTTCCCTTCTCTTTATCGTGAAGGTGATACTCACAGATATCCGAGTTCTTAAAGGTCTCGACCAGTTCGTCGATATACTCGGGAAGTGCCTGTACTACAATACTTGAAATATTCATTACTTATCCTTTATGATACTTACTTTTTCAGATCCCAGATCATGACCGTACTGTCATCACTGGCAGAAAAGAGTCTATTCTCATCTTTGAAGATGATGACATTAAGTGTACTCTTTTGCCCTTTAAGTAGCGCTAGTTTGGACTTACTGAACGTATCGTAAATGGAGATATCGTTCTTTTCATCCATTGCAAATGCCACTTTGTCCGCTTTGGGGCTTAACCCTGTTGCATAGATAAGGAAACTTCCTTTAATATAGGTTCCCGTACCACTTTGAAGATCGTAGAGCGATCCTCTCTGATCCTGCCCCGCTCCGGCAACCATATGGTTCTTGAAATCCACTTTGTAGACATTATCAACATTCTGCCCTTCAAGGGTCTGAACGAGCTTTCCGCTTTGAACATCTACAACACTCAAGACACCGCTTTCACAGGAGAATACTACTTTACTCTTATCTTCATTGAGCGCAAAATCAGAGAATTTCGACTCACTCAACTGCACACGGTACTTCTCTTTTTTGGTATTGATATCAAAGAGTGCGACCTCATTGCTCAAATAACCCAAAAGTACATGGTCTTTGTCGATAAATCTTGCCTTGATAAGCGGCTTTTTATCTTCAGGACCAATGACCTGAGTGGTCTTGCCTTCTTCATGGATAAAAAGGTTGGCATATCCGCCGATCCCACTATCACTTAAAAGCAGATAGCGGTTACCGATAGCATCGGTACTCATTACACGTGCGGGCATGATATCGCCCATGAAGTCCTTTACATCGGGGATGAAAACCTCTTTGATCTTCTCTCTTTGGGGCATGGCATAGACCTCAATGTGCCCCATATCGGTTGCGATGACCAAGTGTCCGTCCACATAGACCATATCTTTTGCCGTACCGTTAAGATCTATGGTCTCTGTCGGAGTAATGGTGTCCACAGCAAAAAGTGCCGTACTAAGGCAGAGACTAAGAAGCAACTTTCTCATACCAACTCCTCAACCGTCTCTAAGATACACGCAGCGATCGTCTCTTCATCATGATCGCTCTGCACACCGTAAAGATCCTCTTCAGAGGCAAAAAAGTTTTCAAATATCTCTTTATTGTCACCCAATTTTTGGATAAGCTGTATCATCTTCTCCTCTCCAAGTGCCTCTTGGATCGGTTCTGCCACATAGAGGATATAGTTGAACTCATCTACATCGAACTCGAACTCTTCGGAGTCGTAATCGAGTTCATTCTTATCTACACTAAGCAGATGCCTTAACTCCAACTCATTGTCTTCTAGTTTTTCAAAAAGTTTCGGATACTTCTCATGCAGATTCATTATTTACCTCTTGTGTTGAATTTTCCACTTCATATGTCATATAGCCGATCGCCTGTGTCGGACAGCGGGAGATACAAAATCCGCACCCCGTACAGCGATCATCATCAATGACAGGGTTGAACATACCGTTAAACAGTATCGCATCATCGATACAAGGCTCTTTACATGAGTGACAGATCACCCCGTGGTGTGCCACACACGCCTCGGTCAAAATACGGAACACCGCATTGAGCTGCTTGGCATTGTAGGTATGTTCCAAGTTCAGTACACCCTCCGTACATGCCAAAGCACACGCATCACAGAAGGTACACCCGTTTTGCTTAAAGGTAAGTGTCGGTGTACCATCTTCTGCGATAATGATAATCTTCTCATCACAAGAAGTGACACATGCATGTGATTCACACGATGGGCACTCATTCTGAAAAGCAGATTCACTCTTGCCGTAAGGCGGTCGTACCAAAGAGGGGGTCTCCTCCTTGGTCTGTGCCAACGGTTTGGTAAAAGAGCGTAAAAAGTCTCTTCTACTCGCCACTATTTTACACCTTCATTCATCACATCCATAAGGTTGGAGTGTGTTTTAAGTGTATCGTTCAAACCGTCCGGTTTAAATGTATTCCCTACGATCGGATCGATCTTTGCTTGCGGTGCGTGACACTGTGTACAGTTGAAACGCCCTTGGTAAAGGTGGTTGAGCTTTTTCACTTTTGCAAGTTTGATATCTCCTACGTTCCCAAGATCACCTTTAGGACCGACCACTTTCCCTTCTTTAAGAAGCTCACCGTTCTTCAAGACGGTCTCAGGTCTGAAGTTTGTAAAGTGTGACGGCGGGATCGGCGTAGCACCCATCGCTTTGGCTTGCTCAGGCATATGACATCCAAGACACTGGTTGTTGTCTCTTGTAATAGGCAAAAGCCCCTCTACTGAGTGTGGGATCATCGGTGGAGCGTTGACGTACGCTCTTTCGAATTTCGGTGCGGATCCCGGTGCAGGACGGTTGAAGTCTGCCGCTACCGGTGCAGCTTTGTCTTCACTGTAGAGGTCTGTTTTACGAAGTCCGAGCGCTTCTTCAGTAACGACCTTTTTGTTTCCTAGGTCTTCTGCAGCAAGTTTTTTAGGATCATTTACACCCGCATTGATGTTAATGACCTGTGCTTCATCCGCTTTTGCTTCCTGCTTGAACTCACCCGGTGCTTTCGGTGCGTTCTTGATCTGGTCTGCGATCGCTTCCATATCAGCAGCGGAGAGCTTCATTACCTGCCCTTTCATCAAGCCTTTCATAGGCCCGCCGTAAGTACCTGCTTTATATCCTTTGAGTGCCGCTACGATCTCTTCATGAGACATATCTTTGACGACTTTGGATTTCCCCATCGCCTCCTTCTCAAAGTTTTTACCGTGGCACCCTATACATGCAGCCGTACTGACCGCATAGAGTCCTGTTGATGTTAACAGTGCCCCCACTGCCATCAATTTAACCATTTGTTTCATTCTTCACTCCTTTTGATTGTTTGCGTGTTGCAAAACTTCTTATACTGAATTCCAATGCATTGTCCCCACAGACATCGATACAGCGACCGCAGTTGGTACACTCACCGTCCGTAACGGACACACTCTCTTTATTCACCATCCATAAGACTTGGTTCTCAGGACAGACGATCTTACACTCCATACAGTTCGTACACGCTTCATGGTCATGCTTGACCCGAATGAGGCTCTTTTGCCCGATCAACGAGTAGGTAGCCCCCAATGGGCAGAGGTGACCGCACCATCCGTTCTTGACACCAAAAAGATCAAAGAGGAATATAGCGACGACTACGGCAATTCCTGCACCGAAACCGAAGATGATCCCTCTTTGCATGATCGTGATGGGGCTTAGGACTTCGAATGCCGCCACACCGACCACGGCAGAGACGATAAGCCCCAATACCATGATCCAGTAGCGTGCACTACGCTTGAGGAATCGGTAGTTCACCTCCTCCTTGTCAAGCTTCAGTCTGCGTCTAAGCCAGTTGGCAAGGTCTGTGACCATATTGATAGGACAGACCCACGAGCAGAACGCCCGTCCGCCGACAACAAAGTAAAAGAGCGTAATGATCGCCGCACCGAGCAGCACATCCGTTCCCAGTACAAATCCTGTTGCCAAAACCTGTAGCGTGGTATATGGATCTGCCAGCGGGATCACCCCAAAGAGCACGGAAGAGCCGAACGTCCCTTCCAGAATATGCCATCCGTACGCATTGGCACCGAAATAGAGTACCAAAAGTAAAAGTTGCGTTGCCCGTCTAAGCAAGAGGTATTTAAACTTTTTCATTAATACTCTACCTCCATGTTCAGATAGTCAGCCGCCTCTTTTTCACTACGTTCTGTGACGGTATGGATCTCTTTGGCATCTTTGAGCCTGTTCTGATCTTGAGTGTCCCACCCTTTGACATAGTGCGTACCCGCTTTACCGGTCGCATACTCTACAGGCAGAACGAAGATCGCAGGCTCTTCTGTCACACACGCCTTCTCACACAATCCGCAACCGGTACAGACATCCGAATGTACCACCGGAAGTAAAAAAGCATGTTTTCCTGTACGCTCGTTCTTGTGGTACTCCAAGGTGATCGCTTCATCAAGAAGCGGACATGCACGGTAGCATGCATCACACTGAAGCCCCCAGAACGCAACACAAGACTCCTTATGTACGACAGCCAACCCCATACGCGCCATATTAATATCCAACTCACCTTTTTCATTGGTGACAGAAGCCTCATCGAGCGCTCCTGACGGACAGACCGGCACACACGGGATATCGTCACACATATAGCACGGCACATCTGTCGGAACGAAAAACGGTGTTCCTATCAGTTTATGTTCCCCGCCTTTTGCCATCTGTAAGGTACTTGGGCGAGGGTTGCCGTCTCTGTCTTTGTTGCTGTCTCTGTTACGGCATGCTTCGGCACAGAGCCCACACTTGATACACGCTTTGAGGAAGTCATCCTCAGGCAGTGCCGCAGGCGGTCTCAATACCAAAGGCGATGCTTTCGCCTCATCACTGTATCCACTCCACAACAATCCACCAAGAGCCGTTAAGCCAACGCTTTGAAGGGTCGTTGCCATGAACTTTCGTCTGTTGTTGTCGGAGTTCTTTGCCATCTACTTACGCCTTATATATCTTAACAGCACACTTCTTATAGTCTGTCTGTTTACTCATCGGACATGTCGCATCAAGACATACTTTGTTGATGAATACTTTCTCATCGAACCATGGAACGAACACCAATCCTTGAGGCGGTCTGTTACGTCCTCTGGTCTCGACTCTTGCCTTCACCTTACCACGACGTGATTCAACCCATACGAGCTCACCACGTTTAACACCTTTTTCTTTAGCATCTTTCGGGTTCATATAGCAGAGTGCTTCAGGAACCGCACGGAAGAGTTCAGGAACTCTCATTGTCATTGTTCCAGAGTGCCAGTGCTCCAACACACGCCCTGTACAGAGCCATGTATCGTAGTTTGCATCTGGCATTTCCGGTGGATCCATGTACGGTCTTGCAAAGATCTTCGCTTTGTTCTTGAGTGACGTTTTTTTCTTGTCTTTGACACCTTTGAGGTCTCCGTGAGGAAGTTTTTTCGCCAATGGTCCGTAGAATGCGTGTGTTGATTTACTTCCAGCCGCTTTTGCCGCTTTTGCCGCATACGGATCGTATTTGACGTTAAATCTCCACTGTGTCTCTTTACCATCGACAACAGGCCACTTCAGTCCTCTTACTTTGTGGTAGACTTCGAACGGTGCGAGGTCGTGTCCGTGTCCACGTCCGAACCATGCATACTCTTCGAAGAGATACTCATGGATCATGAATCCGTACCCTTTAAAGACTTTTCCGTCACTTCCTACAACGTTTCTGCTGTCACCCAAACATTCGGAGTTGTCGAAACCTTTTTGAGGGAATTTGTTCAGATCGATCTTATACTTCTTCGCTCTGTCGTTCGCAAAGAGGATCTCATACATTGTCGTATCATCGTTGTATCCGAGTTTTTTCGCATCTTTTCTGACATCCGGTAGTTTCTTACCGTTTCTTAGCGTATATGGTCCCCAGAGATCTTTGACTGTAAATCTTTTTGAGAACTCGACCCACTGCCATGTATCACTCATTGCATCACCGACAGGAAGAACTTGCTGTCTCCAGTGTTGTGTACGACGTTCAGCGTTTCCGTAAGCACCCCACTTCTCATAGATCATCGCAGATGGAAGTACGAGGTCGGAAACTTTAGCAGAGATACCTGGGTATCCATCGGAAGTTACGATGAAGTTATCCATCTCACGTGCCGCTTTGATCCAGTGGCTTGCAGATGCGGAGTCTTGGTACGGGTTACATACGTTCACCCATGCAAATTTCACTACGCCATCTTCGATGTCTCTGTGGATCTTCATGATGTGCTGGTTACCTACCGGGTTCAATGTTCCCGCAGGGATCTGCCATTTTTTCTCTGTGATCGCTCTGTGTTTCGGGTTTTTCACCATCATATCGGCTGGAAGTCTGTGTGCGAACGTACCAACCTCTCTAGCGGTACCACAAGCTGATGGCTGTCCGGTTAGTGAGAATGCACCGTTACCCGGAAGCGCTTGCTTGTTAAGGAGGAAGTGTACATTGTACGAGAGTGTGTTCACCCACGTTCCTCTGGTGTGCTGGTTCATACCCATGGTCCAGAATGAAACGACCTTTCTATCTTTTTCAATGTAAAGATCAGCCAACGCTTTAAGTTTTTTCTTGAACGAGTCGATCGATTCGTTCGGATCACCTTTTGCGATCTTCGCTACATAATCGAGTGTGAACGGCTCAAGTGATTTCTTATACTCTTCAAATGAGATCATCCAGTGTTTCAATGTACCCGGAGTGTTCTTCATTACGTCACCCTCTTTGTAACCGTACGGCTTCAATGCAGGTGCTTCTTTTGCAGAGACTTTCTTGCTCATCTCTTTTTTGATGATCTCCATCTCTTTTGCAGTATATTTACCATCTTTAAGTGACTTCTCTCCCGCTCTTCTCATACCGTAACCGATATTGACCGGACCGGCTGTAAAGACGATGTTCTCTTTTACGAAATCCCAATCGATCGCTTCAGGGTGGTTATAGACGATCTCATGTGCGATGTAGTTCCAGATCGCAAGGTCTGTCTGTGGGGAGAAGATGATATTGATATCACCGATATCACACGTTCTGTGCGTATAGGTCTGGATATTGACGATCTTCACCTTATCAGGGTTGGAGAGCTTTCTATCGGAAACACGTGACCAGAGGATCGGGTGCATCTCCGCCATGTTTGAACCCCATGTAACGATGGTATCGGTAATTTCGATATCGTCGTAACATCCTGAAGGCTCATCCACACCGAACGTTTGGTAGAAACCGACAACTGCCGATGCCATACAGTGACGTGCGTTAGGATCGATCGCGTTGGATCTGAACCCACCTTTCATCATTTTCTGTGCAGCATACCCTTCCATAACGGTGTACTGCCCTGATGCGAATACCGCAACACCTTCAGGTCCGCTCTCTTTAAGCGCTCTTTTCGCATGTTTCTCCATCTCATCAAAGGCACGTTTCCAAGAAACCGGTCTAAATTTACCGTGTTTATCGAACTCACCTTTGTCATTCATACGAAGAAGCGGGGTTTTCAATCTATCCGCACCATACATGATCTTCGCGTTGAAGTATCCCTTAATACAGTTCAACCCTCTGTTCACCGGAGCAGCCGGATCCCCTTTTACCGCTACGATCTTCCCGTTCTTGGTCGCAAGCATGATCCCACACCCAGTACCACAGAAACGGCACGCCGCTTTATCCCATCTCCAATCTTTCTGCGCATCCGATGCAGCAGCTTCAAGGTTGGACGGAACAGCAATTCCTACAGCACTGGCAGCTGACGCAGCAGCAGCGCTTTTGAGAAATTCTCGTCTATTCAAAGCCATATTACTTCCTCCGTAAATTTTATTTCCGTTATAGAGCACGATAAAACTATAACAACGAGTATAGTTTAGCATAAGATGAGAGAAATGGAAGATGATTTATATCAAGATTTCTGATTTGTTCAATAAATATGATAAATCGAAACAGGAAAAAATCGGAGTCTTTTTGTATTAGATAAGTAGGAAAAATATGTTTCGCGAACTTTTGCAGAAAAGTTGATGAAATCAGGAGTAAAAAACTCCTGATTACTAGAGACCTCCAAGGGTCTTTTTGACATTCTCATCCGCCATGGAGATGTTCCATGCCGGCTCCCAGACCACTTCGACCTCGACTTCACCGACACCTTCGATACGTTCGACCGCTTCTTTAACCCACTGGGTAATCATCTGATGTAACGGACACCCTTGTGTAGAGAGGGTCATCACTACATGCACATTACAGTCATCATCGATGATCGCATCATAGATCAGTCCCATCTCGACAAGGTTGAAGCCCACTTCCGGATCGATGACGGTCGAAATAGCATCAAATACCGCTTCTTTTGTGATATCGCACATTTATATATCCTTTATCATTCATTTTTTGTAGGTCGGGTAGATGCGATGCTTACGGTCGCTCCTACCTTATTGAATTTATTTACCGTACGAGAGCATCTTGTTCATGCTCGAATAGAGGAATCCTGCACCCGCAAGTAGAAAGCTCGCACCGGCTTTGAAGAGAATATCACTCTCTCCCATCAGACCGAAACCTCCCAGTACGACACCTGTCGCTGTGAACCAGAACATCATTGATGCCGCCTCCTTAGGGTACATCTCATGCAACATCGGCACCTTCTCTTTTCCGACAAGCGGTGCGAAACGCTCGAACCATACAAGGAACGGAACGATCTTGTAAAGGTGTCCGGTGATCATGGAAGAGATGAACCCCACGATCAAGAACCAGACCGCAGCATGAATGAAGGACTCTTTTCCTGTCAAGAACCCGACACATCCCAGTACAATCGCAGCTGCAAGCGTACCAAAGGCGAACACCATCGATTTTGCCCAGATATCCCACTCTTTACGTACAGTGAGCTTTGCAATGATATATATCTGTATCATATAGAGGATCACCCCGATCAATGTGGTAAGGTATCCCAGCCACATCATCGCGCCAATACCAAAAAGTGCACCAAAAAATACGATCGCTACACCGCTGATGACCCACTTGAACGCACGGTTGATATAGTCCTCTTCAAACCCGTGTGCCAAGGAGAACATCGGAATGAGTATGAGCGAGAAACCGATAATGGTCAATATGACATATCCGCCAAGCACGGCATAGACATGTGCTTTGAGCATCATCTCGACATCTACGCTCAACTCTCCTGCAAGCCCCAAGGCGATGGCGAACCCTGTCAGGATCCCAAGAAGAAGATAACCGTTACTCCATGCTACGGTCTTGACCGTCAGGGTACGCAAGGTACTCTTCTTCAGTGTCGCCAGACTCTCCGCCGCAAAGACGATCATCCCTACGAGTACCAGCAGTCCGCCGTAAGGCAGAAGTGAAGGCATCATCCAAAACCCATAGACCATTGCCGATACGCCGACCCCAAGAAGGGGTAGTATAATATAGTAGACATCCACCACAGCATGCCCTACCTCCAGCACCACAGGGATCAGCTGTGCCATTGCACCGAAGATCACCATCATCACAAACCCGAGCAAGAACAGATGTACCCAGCCGGCAATATCCATCTGGGCATAACTGAACTCAGGCGAGAAGAAAAGCAGTGCGATCATAGAGAACAGGTAGAAGATCACTCCGTATTTAAAGAACGGTGCGATCAGCTTCAGTGGTGGTGCAAAATCACTCGATACTGCTTTCATCGTATGTTACCCTGCACAAGAAGTTTGTGTCAGGTCCGCCTTTTCACTCTCTCCCTCTTTGTATGAGAAGATCAACTTCACACGTCCATCTTCCATATCTTCTGCATCGATATTATAGTTCTCACCGATCTTCTCAAGAAGCCCCATCGGTTTTTTATGGTTGATCATAACGACCTTTTTGTTCGGGCTGTCGATCATCTTAAGTCCTGCCATGGCATTGACCATTGGTTCCGGTGGTCCACACTTAGAGGTATCGAACTCAAAATATTGTGTCTCTCCGATTGTGTATGTAAAGAAAGGAACGGTCGCTCCCGGTACTTCGATTGGTTGACGATTTAATTCAGACATATTAACTCCTATTTATAATTTTTTACATTGTATGGCATTCTACATCCATTAGACTTGATTTACATCAAGATTTTGTCAAATCATTACATAAATCATTTGAAATGCTCTTGGAAATAGGATAAGACCATCTTCTCGAACTTCGCCATACGTGACCTTCCTTTGGGCAGGTGCTTGCGTAAGTGTCGCATCTCTGAGAGGAATGACCCTACCCCTTCGGGAATACGCGCCTCGAAATAGTGTCGTAACTGTTTGGTAAATGCGGGAGAAGCCCCTTGTGTGGAGAAAGCGATCATCAACTCCCCACGCTGCAGAACCGAAGGGAAGATAAAGTCACAATAGTCGGTATTGTCCACCGCATTGACAAGAATACGATAAGGGCGGGACTCTTCGAATATCGCTTGTTGCAGCGATACCGTATCAGTCGCGACGATCACGATGGCAAACCCAAGGATATCACCTTTTTCATAGGCGCGGCGATAGAGCTTTAACCCGTGTGCCTCTACAAGCCGTTCGGTCTCATCCCCCACCTCTTTGGCGATCAGCGTAATATCGTTCGTAAACTGCAATAGCGCCGATAGTTTCTGTGCGGCGATCGTACCGCCACCTACGATCAGTACCTTCTGCTCTTGCATCTGTAAGAAGATGGGAAAATAGGACATCGATTCCTCCTTGTGTCACCCTTATACTCTACCCGAAGTCTAGCACAATTGCTTTGATGAATATCAATAGAACTTGATATGAAATTGACTATAATCACCCCAACAATAAAAGAAGCGAGAAAACCATGCAAGATGAACTACTTTATGAAATGCAAAATGCCTTCCCCATAAGCGAGCGTCCTTTTAAAGAGATGGCACAGCGTCTTGAAACTACCGAAGAGGAGGTGCTCAAGACCGTACAGAGACTCAAAGATGAGAAGATCATCCGCCAGACTTCTGCGATCTTTGATACCAAACGGCTTGGCTATCGCTCCTCTTTGGTCGCATTCAAAGTAGATGAAGCCAACATCGATAAGGCTGCTGAGATCATCAATGCCCATCCGGGGGTCAGCCATAACTACTTAAGGAACCACGACTACAACATCTGGTTCACTATGGCGGTTGAGCCCGACAGCCGTTTCGGATTGGAAAAGACCATTGAGATACTCAAAGAGCAGACCGGTGCAGAGGATGCTATTATCCTTCCTACCCTTAAGATGTTCAAGATCAAAGTACAGATGGATACGACCGGTAAACGTGCCAAGAAAGAGAAGGTTAAAAAAGCCGCCCATAAAGAGATAGAACTGACCCCTGAGCATATTGCGGTCATCAAAGCACTACAAAAAGATATTGCCGTGGTTGCCGAACCGTTCAAACAGATCACCCAAGCGCTTGATATAAGCTATGAGCGACTCTTTGAGATCGCCCATGAACTTAAAAGTGCCGGTGTAATGAGACGCTTCGCCACTATTCTTAACCACCGACGTGCAGGCTTTGGTGCCAATGCGATGTCTGTCTGGGCGGTACCGGAGGAGAAAGGCGAAGAGATAGGTAGACAGCTTGCCGAATTCTCAGCCGTCTCTCACTGCTATCTGCGCCCAAGCTATCCTAACTGGTCGTATAACCTCTTTGCCATGGTACATGCCAAAACCCAAGAGGAGTGCGATGCCCTCATTGAGGAGATGGCACAAGAGACCGGGTTGAAAGAGTATGGCAAACTCTACTCAACCAAAGAGTTCAAAAAACAGCGTCTTGTCTATTTTGATGATGCGTTCAAGGAGTGGGAAGAGAAGGTAGCAAGTAAGAGATAAATTTTGCATACCAAAACTTATCTACACCTTCAGATCACTCTTCGTATCCGATCTTCGCTTTGAAGCTTGCCAGGCAGTTGGTACAGTTCTTGATGGTATTGTTCTCGATGATGGCAAAAAGCGCTTCTTCATTGAGGATGATCAGTTTATGATTCTCTATTTTAACGATCCCCTCTTTTTTCATTTTGGTCAAGATACGGGAGAAGGTCTCCGGGGTCAGATTCAAAATAGAAGCGATCTCATTATTCTTGAGACGGTTGAAAATAGTCACTTTCTTGAGCATCAGGTCCGCTACTTTCGCTTCGGACGAGAGGATTGTCTCTTTATGTACGAGTGCAGAAAGCAGACTGACCTTACCCGTTAGTGACTTCAGCAGTTCAAGTGAGAACTCAGGCTGGTTGAGCAGTTCGTAGAGTTTGTCGAAGTGTAGCAGTCCGATACATCCGTCCGTCACGAACTCACATGTTGCGGGGAATGCTTCTTTTTCAAAAATGGCGTACTCGGCTATGAGCCCCGGTGCGGAAAAACGGTTGATCTGGATCTGTGTCCCTTTGGGAGAGGTTTTGTAGAGTTTGACACTCCCCTCCATCAAAATATGCAGATATTCGCTCGTATCCCCTTCATAAAAGACAATACTTTCTTTTGTATAGCGCTTTAGTCGAATGTGCTCTTGAAGTTCTGTTAAGTAGTTCTGCCCTAGTGCGGAGAAGATAGGGATCTCTTCAAGTCTATACATCGTATCTACCTTTTGCCTTAAAAATGTAGATAACTATACACTAAAAAAGATAAATTCTCTCCTAGTTAAGAAGATATTTGGGTGATATTCCCTATTTCTCGAACCAAGAGAGCTTCTCGCGCAGTTTTACCACCTCTCCAACTACGATCAGTGCCGGTGTCGGCAGATCTTTTGCCTTCTCATAGATATCTTCAAGTGTTCCCACGACCGTTTTCTCTTCGGGTGTCGTACCACGGCTGATCACGGCGATAGGGTGATCTTTGGGTTTTCCTATCTCAATAAGCTTCTTGGTGATCTTATCGAGTCTGTGCAACCCCATCAAAAAGACGATCGTATCGTCTGTCTTGTAGTTCTCCCATGGAATTTGAGAGTGGTCTTTATTCTTCGATTCATGCCCTGTTACCACACGGAACGAAACTGTAATACCTCTATGTGTAACCGGTATTCCGGCATACTCAGGTACGGCAATAGCAGAGGTGATACCCGGAATGAACTCAAACTCGATCCCGCGTTCACGAAGGTAGATCCCCTCCTCGCCTCCACGTCCAAACACCAAGGGGTCTCCCCCTTTAAGGCGTACCACATGGTTGTGTTTGAGTGCTGCTTGGTAGATCACTTCATTGATCTCTTCTTGCGGTAGGGTATGGTGTGAATCCTCTTTCCCTACATAGATACACTCGCACCCCTCTTTTGCCTGTAATAGAATATCGGGGTTTGCCAAACGGTCATAGATGATCACATCCGCCATCTGTACCACTCTTAACGCTTTGACCGTCAGAAGATCGATATCTCCGGGCCCCGCCCCTGTTAAATAGACTTTACCCATGATCTCTCTCCTTTTGTTTTTCACTCTTCACTATTCACTCCTCACTATTCACATGTTACTTGACTCTCCGTCAAGTAACACGATGGATCTTCCGCCCACATATCCCCATGTATCGCATAGGCACGGCTTCTCGATCCACCGTTACAGATGTTCAAGTATTGGCAATTAGCACACTTTCCACCCAACTCTCTGGGGTGTACGCGCAGTTTTTGCAACAACGCCGTAGGCTTGTTCGTCCAGATATCGGAGAAGTCCTCTGTGAGGATATTACCGATCTTGACAGGGAAGAACGGATCGGGCTTGACGAATCCTTCACTGTCGATATTGAGCAGTTTGCGTCCTGCACTGTTACCTCCCCATGCGATGAGTCTGCGTTTCATCTCTTCTGCATGCTCAGGGTACTTTTGGATGAACCTGTCATAGAACAAAATAGCATCCATCTCCATATTACCCGTAACGATCTCGATATCGCGACCGCTCTCATGGTACTCGAAAGCTTTGTTCAAAATGTAGTTGACCGCTTCGATACGCTGTTCTTTGCTCAAGTCCATCTTGAGGTTATCCAACCCTCTTCCGCTATAAACAAGGTGGGAGATGTAGATCTTGGGGATATCATGTTTTTCCGCCAGTTCAAAGATAAACTGTAGATCATCGTAGGTATCTTTGGTGATGGTGAAGCGTATCCCCACTTTGGTCTTGCCGAACGAATTGAGTAGGTCGACCGCCTTCATCGACTCGACGAACGACCCTTTAAGCCCGCGGAACTCATCATGTACTTCGGGACTTCCGTCGATACTGATACCGATATAGTCAAAGGTATCGAGGATCTTCTCGGCATTGCTTTGTTTGACGTAGAGCCCGTTGGTAGAGAGGTAGGTGACGATACCCAGCTCTTTGCAACGTGCGGCGATATCGAAGAGGTCTTTACGCGTAAGCGGTTCACCTCCCGAGAAGATAAGGAACTTCACACCGTTGGCTTTGAGCTTTGGAAGCGTCTGCATAATATGCTCGGTCGTCAACGTATCGACTGCATCGAGGTCGGCCTTGGAGTAGCAGTGCAGACAGCTCAGGTTACAGCGGTTGGTAAAGTTCCAGATGGCAATGGAGCCATTGAGCACACGTGCCGGTTTTCCCTCTGTGACCGACTTTAAGAGGTTGGAGAGTCTGAACATTACTGCTTCTCCTCCTTTTGTTCCTGTTCTTGCACAGGCTTATAGGACATAATATATGCAGTGATCGCATCAAGCTCTTGAGGCTTGAGTTGAAAAGAGGGCATTGCGTTCCGTTTATAGCCCAGCACTTTCGAGACATTGAACGGGTCTGTGATCATCGCCCGTATCTCATCAGGAGTACGTTTTGCAGCGATCTGAGAGAAGGGAGGTCCGAAGGCTACCGCCGTCTGGTGATGACACCCCCAACAGTAGGTCTCAAAGACCTTTTTACCGCTCTGCGCCTGAGCACTGACACACGCCAGTCCGATACCGATAATCGTCAAGATGGTTTTATGTCTAATTCGTATCATAAGAAAGATAATAGCAATATTTCAGCTAAAGAGAGTTGATATAGAACAAAAAAAGTAAAAGAAATCTTAAAAAATGCGGATCGGGCGGGGGTATGCCCGAACACAGGAGGGGGTCAGGAGTCCGACTCCTCCTTTGGAATTTAAAATACAGCTACCCAGAAACGCGGCGATCACGATCAGAAGTAGCGCATCGCTGTCTTTGATAATGAACAGTGCTGCCAACGCAACGGCGATCAATGCACCAACGATAGATATGAATTTCATTACGCTCCCTCCTTCTTCTCTTCTACAAGACACTCGTTCGTATCGAAGGAAGAGCGCCGCACATGCGATATTTTGCATAAAGAGATCTTTTCCTGAGACAGCATCGCTAAAAGGTACCATGTACCCGCAACAAAGACAAGTACCAATCCGTCAGCGACAAGGTCAAGTCCCCACCAGAAAATATTGTTTGTAAAGCAGTGCATCGACCCATGTATCTTTCAAGTCCATACCAAAGAGCCCGTTACCCACAAGATAGATCAGGATCAAAACACCCGCGGTCAAGATAACGATCGCGTTCAACCCGACATCGATCGTACATCTTGAGATCGCTGCGATAGGAAGCGGTACAAGGTGATCTTCCTTCTTCTTTTTAAAGAAGTTCGCCAATCCTGTGATCCCCAGTGCCGATTTCTATAGCGCCATAGAGGGTTGTTTCTCCCACCCTTTGGGTGTATAGACGATCGTTTTGAACACATTGTATGTATAGGCGAACGTTCCGATCATGATACCGACAATACCAACGATACGCCCTTCGATATCGATACGTTTATAGGAGATATGATAGCGGTACGCGGTCTGGATCTCTTGAATATCACTGTATCGGATATGATTGATCCACTCGGCATAATCGAGCTTGAAGGAAAGACGCTCCGCACCAAGCCCCATGACCTGCCCATGCAAGACCATATCGTGAACGACGATCCTGTCGGATACAGGGGGCTTGGCATCTTTTGCAAAAAGAGGTTGTGCATAAATAGCAAAGCCGACGCATACGATCCATAAAAAAAGCGAGATATCATATCTTCTCCAAGGTGATATCATCGTCCTGATCGATCGTAACGGTTGGGAAGGCAAAAGAGAGTCCGTGACGCTTGAGTATCTCCATGATACGGTACATGACATCCTCTTTTGTCACCATCCACTCACCCCAAACGGTCGACTTGGTAAAGGCGTAGATCAGAATATCGATACTCGAATCTGAAAAACGGTCAAGGTGCACCATCAAAGTTCGCTTGACACCCAGTTCATCCTCTTTGGAAACGATCTTCGCACTCTTTTTACGCTGGTCTTGATAGACCGTACGGTCTGTGGCGATATCGGGGTGGTGCTGAAGCATATCACGTATCTCCTCTACAGCTTGTTGTAGCGCTTCAGGAGGAGAGTCGTACCGCAATGCCAAACGCATCTTGATACGTCGTCCGATGATACGCTTACTCCAGTTCTTTACCTCCTTACTTGCCAAAGTGGCATTGGGAATGGCAATGAGCGCATTATCAAAGGTACGGATAGTCGTTACACGCAGACCGATCTCGACCACGTTCCCCTCTTTCCCGTCCACTTCGATCCAATCACCTTGTGAGAAGATCTCGCTCATCAAGATAGAGAGGGTACCAAAGAAGTTAGAGAGGCTCTCACGTGCCGCCAATGCAACGGCAAATCCCCCTATTCCCAACCCTGAGAGTACCGCCGTAAGGTTCACCCCCACAAAATGCAATACAAAAAGCAACCCGATGATGATAATGATGAAGTTGATGATCTTCACCGTCAGGTTAAAGAGCTCACTTTTGATCTTGCGTTTTCCCGTATCGATATTTTCAAGCTTGACACGTGCGATACTGTTGAGCGTACGAAAGATGATAAAGGTCAGAAATACCGTATAGAGGATATTGAAAAGCCGGCTGGAGACCTCCGTAGTACTGAAATCATGGTAGATATAGACGATGATCTCCATATTGACAACCAGTAACAGCCATGAGATAGGTGCGCGAATATCATCTTGGATCTCTTTGGCATACCGACCGACAAACCGGATGTTCATCATGATCCGTTCGATCAGCCCCAAAAGCACTTTTCGAATAAAAAGGATCACAAGCGAGACAAAGAGTATCAATGCGATCTTGACACAACTGAGTCCGTAAGGGCTCAACCAGCGATTGATCGTATAGAGTGACGGATGGTTGTCAAGATAGAGAGCCGGGCGTAGCAATTTATAGCGGCTATAGCGGTTGAGACGATAGAGTGTCTTCATATTCTCCGAGAGATAACGGATAATATCGAAGTGTATCTCTTTGAGCGCATAGAACTCCCGTATATTCTCCTGAAGGGCTTTGACGATCTCACTGGTGGCAGGGCGCTTCAACTGTGCCACATAGAGATCGTGGTGATCGTCAAGCGCATTGACCTCTTTCTGGCTTTGTGCGATGATCGTATGCATCTGCTTCTCGAAGGTATCTATACGCTGGGTATCGAGCGCTCTGAATATCTGCTGTATCATCCTGTTCTGGATCAGTAGCAGACGGTAGGACTTCAAACGCACCTCATCCCGTAATGCGGCATCTTTGTTCCCGCGACGCTTGTTGATCCGTATCATCTTCTTAAGGGTAAAGACCTTCTTCTCATACGCTTTGGCATACTGTTCCAGTAAAGAGCGGTTCAACAAGATCGCATTGATCGCCTTGGCATAGTACTTCTCACGTTCCTGCACCAGCGATGTCAACGCCTCTTCGCTCAGGTTCGCATCGTTGCTCTTTGCAATCAGCTTGATCTGTGTCTCTATCCACGGATAGTATTTCGGCTCTTGGGCAGAGAGGGAGGAGAGGAGCGCAAAAAGAGAGATCAACAATATCAAAACAGGATTTATCTTATACAATTTCATAATGAAAGTATATCGAATTTCCTTCGGCAACAAGATTACACACTTCCTGCCATAGAAAGCGGTAAGAACCTCTGCTAAAGGCTTTCTCTAATATAATAACATCCAATACCACACTTCAGGAGTACCCTGTGAAGAGCTTTGAACCCCTTTCGCTTCAAGATGCATGCCTTATGGCCGTAGAGAGAACTGCTGTCAAACCGGAGCGTGAGTTCGTGACCCTTACCGATGCACTCGGACGCGTGCTTGCAAACGAGGTCATCACCCAAAAGAACCTCCCCTCATTCGACAACTCCGCCATGGACGGATTCGCCTTCAAAGCACAAGATGCGGGGAAACAGCTGCGTGTCGTACGTACCATCTTTGCAGGGGATATCCCTTCCCCCTCTCTAAAAGAGGGCGAATGCTACCGCATTATGACAGGAGCACAGCTTCCTGAGGATGTCGATACGGTCGTACCGATCGAAATGTGTCATGATGTCACGGGGGATAGTGTCGGTATTCCCACCAATATCGTAGAGGGGAGCAACTTCCGAAAAAAAGGAGAAGAAGCAAAGAAAGGAGATAAACTGCTCGATGCAGGGAAGATCCTAAGTGCTGCGGACATCGCGCTTCTCTCCGCACAAGGGGTTATGGCGGTAGAGGTAACGGTTCGCCCGAAGATCGCGATCGTCTCTACAGGGAATGAGATCAAAGAGCCGTGGGAGTTGGCAAGTGAAGATGAGATCTATAATGCCAATGCATTCGGTATCTCTGCACTGCTTAAGAGCTTCGGCTTCGAACCAACCTATATCGGTGCAATCCCCGATGACCTTGAAGCGACCAAACATTTTATTTCCAAACTAACGGCATTCGATGCCGTCATTACCACCGGCGGTATCAGTATGGGGGATGCGGATTTTCTCTATGAGGCGCTCTTGCATAACGGTCTGGAGGTTTGGTTCCATGGGGTCAACCTCAAGCCCGGTAAAGGGGTCACATTCGGTCAAATGGGCAATACCCTCATCATGGCAATGCCGGGGAATCCTATGGCGACCATGCTTACCGTACACGCACTGTGCATCCCTGCCCTCTACCGCCTTGCCGGATCATCCTTGAGCTTCCATGCATTCACCTATGCCGAGTTCTCACACGACCTTAAACTCAAAGCAGGACGCACCAACCTTGTTCTGGGCAACCTTGAAGAGGGCGTATTTTTCCCGACACGGAACAATAAGATAGGCTCGGGTATGCTCACGCCTCTGAGTGAGAGCAACTGTGTCGCCTACTTTGACGAGACAATATCGCATATCGAAAGGGAAGACCTGATCAAGGTAGTCATGTTCCAAGATCGTACCCGGGCACATCACAACCGTACGATCAACCGCCGTTAAGAGAACCCTTGACGGATATCAAGCTATCCTCTCTCTTTTTTGCCTACAATAATATACAAATATTCTCACCGGGAGATGCCATGCTTACCTTCACGATACGCTCAACGCTTTTTCTAGCGCTTATGATCCCGCTTTATGCGACACAGGACACTACTTGCAAGAAATGCCACCCTATTATCTATGAGGAGTACCAGCATGCCATGCATGCAAAAGCCTCTATCTATAAAGACCCGATCCATCGCGCCGTATGGGACAAACACCCCGCTAAGAAAAAAGGAGGCTACCGCTGTGCCTCCTGCCACACTCCTGCGGACAAGAAACTGCTCGAACACGGTGGTCTTCCTACCCCTAATTCCATTCAACGTAACGAACCCATTTCATGCCAGACCTGTCACACCATTACATCGGTGGAGACACACGCCAAAGCGAACAAGAACCGCTACACTACCAAAGAGCGCTACTTCTTCTCCGCAGATAAACAAAGAAAAGGGCAGAAGATACTTTTTAAAGAGGAGAAACAATGGTTCGGGCTCATTACAAAGACTGTAGGCTCTCCTTACCATGATATCGACTACAGTAACGAGAGCTACTACAACGGCGATATGTGTCTAGGGTGTCACGACCATAAGGAGAATGCCAAAGGGTTCGCCATTTGTAACCTTGAGGTCAAACCCACACGGACAAAGAACTGTATCAGTTGTCATATGCCACAGGTCAAAGGGGCACTTGCCAATCAAAAACAGACAGCGACCCATGCATTTCATGGTATCTCGATACACGACAGCACAGCCTTGCAACACGCTGATGCGATCACGTTCTCCCTACATCGGGAGACACAAGGATTTCAGATAACACTGAAGAACCATGCAAACCATACACTCTTTGCCCATCCGTTACGTCAAGGGGTGCTTCAGATCACCATCGAACGCCAAGGCAGAACGATCACACTGCCTGAAAAAATATTTGCCAGACATATCGGTACGGACAACCATCCCTCCCCTCCTTGGCTCGCAACACAAGTGCTTTCGGATACGACCATCAAGGCCTATGAGACACGTACATGGCATATCGACAGTGTACTACAGAGAGGAGATATTGTCACACTCAGCCTCGGATACTACCTTATCACCCCTCAGACAGCACAAAAGCTACAGCTTAAAGATAGCGAAGCAACACGCTTAAGACCGCTACACAAACAGCGATTTACGATCGGGGAGTAGCCCTCCTCTTCGGATGGCTCTCCCACCAATAGAAAAGAGCCGTCACCCACCATATCCCAAGCATCATGCCTCCAAGCACATCACTTGCCCAGTGCACCCCCAGATAGAGCCGTGTTAAGCCTATGGCAGATGCCCAGAGTAACGCAAGTATGATCCATGATCGGCGAAGAGCCGATGATGCAGTATGCGAAGCGACGATCAAAGCAAGTCCAAGTGCCATCGCCGTTGCCATTGTCGTATGTCCGGAGGGAAACGCATACCCTCCCGTCTCCAGCAGTGTCGGTTCGGGACGTGCCCGCTGTATCAACGTCTTGATAAGTACGAACCAACCGGTCGCACCAAGGGTAATGACCAGATAGCGAAACAGCGCTTGATACCACCCTTTCAGAACAAAGAGAATCAAGATCATCAAGGAGAGATAGGTCGCACCAAGAAAACCGTTGAGATCCGTTAAACGTATGACCCACGGGGTCAACCATGCATGACGATACTCAGAGACGAACCCAGCAACCGCATGATCGAAAACTGCAATGAACCCCGCATGCTTATATACCGCAGTCGCAATGATAATGAAACCGAGCATCGAGAGGGTTGCGACCATCCCGAAAAGATATGTTTTTCTCTGATACATAAGAGACTCCTTAGGACGATAGTGTAACACAGTTTTCACTGGAAAGCTGTAAAAAAACACGCTATAATAGGAACAAATCATCCTGAAAGGTCATCCCATGAGAACACTTTTTCTAACAGGAACACTACTTCTTCCGCTTGTCGCATCTTCCTTGCATATGCCTAAAGATAAAAAATACTATATCAGCGGTATCGAGTTCGATACCAAAGTCTACTGCGCAGATTATGCAAAAGTGATCGATGCACAAGCTGCCCGAATCAAAGAGCTTGAAGCGCAGGTCGCATCCTTACAGCATATCCAACAAGAACTTATCAAGAAAGATCAGAGCACACAAAAAGAGGAAAAGCCCCATACACCCAAAAGCAAAACAGATAAAACAGAAAGTATGATCATTATCTCGGATAAACCGATATAGAAGCTGTTAGTATTCGCGAAGAAGAAGCGGGAAACAAGGAGATCATAAAAAACAAGGAAAGGGGATTATGAAAAGGTGCTTCTTCTTACGCGTTGGCGATAGGTCAGAGTAAAACAAGGAAGTTTACATTTTGGACAAGGAGTAAAACAAAACCTCTGAACCATCGTCTGAAAGAGTGTGTCTCTTTCTTACGGGTAGTATAACCCTTGAACAATAACCGTTGGGAAATAAAGAGTTAACAAATGGCAAACGACACACCTCCTTTAGCTTTATATCCATTTAAGGGCACATCTAATAACCCTGCATACCCATAACATTACAAGCTTTCGTTCAGGCAAGGCACTCACTTGCAGGACTAGCCGTAGCTAATTCAAAAGTGAGTAACGCCGTATGGGCGGAAGCTTGTATTGCCCGCAGGGTGGGCTTTGCAAACGCGGTCTTGCACAAGATGCTTCCTTCATCGTAGCTACGGCTATGACTCAAAAGCCTCTTGCACAACCTCACATTTGCAAAACCCATTATGGGCATGTAAGGTTTTTAGAGGTGCCCTTAAGTAAATTCTGTTTGATTTTTTAGTACACTTACCTACATTAAATAGTCATAACCAAAAAGAGGGGTCTCTTCCGATCATGCAACTACTACGATATACTTTTTTTCTTTTTGTCTTGGCACTTCTTTTTCAAGGATGCGAACAGAACGACAGCACGGCCAAAGCATCCAAAGAGAAAGAGAAGCCTTTTCCAGTCGAAGTACACACCCTCAAAAAAGAGCCCTACCCCCTCTGGATCCACTTTACAGGCAAGACACAAGCCATAGACGAGGTCGATGTCATCTCCCGTGTCAAAGGAGAACTGCTCTCTATCCACTTCAAACCCGGACAGGAGGTGCATCAGGGTGACCTTCTCTTTGTCATAGACAAAAGCGAATATCAAGCCGCTTATGACCAGAAAGAGGCGATCTTGCAAAAAGACAAAGCCTCCTACGCACTGGCAAAGGCCAATGTCGCACGCTACACCCCGCTGGTACAAGAGCAGCTTGCCCCGCGGGAAAAGCTCGATGAGCTCACCGCAACGCTCAAACAGCTTGAAGCGACCATCAAAGCCGATGAGGCGGCACTCAGAAATGCACAGCTTAATCTGCATTATTGCAACATCAAAGCCTCCATCGACGGGCAGATAGGAAAGCCGCTTATCCTCACGGGTAATCTCATCAAAGCAGGTGATGTACTGGCAAAGATCGTCCGAACCGATCGGCTCTATGTCAACTTCAACCCCAGTGCCCATGAGGTCGCGCTCATCAAACACTACAGCAAAAAGCGATACCCCGATGTCAAGGTCTCTCTGCGACAAGATACCAACATCACCCACCCCTTAACAGGGCAGATAGACTTCATCGACAATGTCTCCAGCAGCTCCACGGGTACCGTTGCCATGCGTGCGGTCGTAGAGAATACGCAAGGACTTGTCTTTCCGGGCAGTTTTGTTAACATAGCGCTCTTTTTGGGAGACTATGAGGTGATCGCCGTCCATCCCGATCAGATCTCACAAGATCAACTGGGGCAGTATGTGCAGGTGGTCGATAGGAACAATACCGTACATATCAAACATGTCACCCCGATCTTCTCCAACAACGACCTTGCACTTGTGGGCAATACGCTCAAAGAGGGAGAACGCGTAATTGTAGGTACATTTAATGGACTGGGTGAAGGGATGAAGGTCGCCCCCAAAGAAGTAGCCAACCCCATCAAGGTGAAGTAAGCAGATGTTCTCACTTTTTTTCATCGACCGTCCCATTGTCGCCAAGGTCATCTCCATCTTTATCGTGATGGTGGGGCTTATTGCGCTCTCCCAGCTTCCTGTAGCGCAGTTCCCGCAGGTCGTACCTCCGACCATACAGGTCAAAGCCAACTATGCGGGCGGAAGTGCCGAAGTGGTGGAGAAACTGCTCACCGCTCCCATGGAGGAGCAGCTCAACGGTGTAGAGGGGATGATCTACATGGAGTCCACCTCCGCTTCGGACGGCAGTTCGACCATCAAGGTCTACTTCGACCTCGATACCGATCTGGACATTGCCGCGGTCGATGTGCAAAACCGTGTCTCGCTCGCCCTGCCTACCCTGCCTGCCGAAGTGAAACAAAAAGGGGTCAGCACCAAAAAGCTCTCCTCATCCATGCTGCTGATGCTCAGCCTTACATCCTCCAACCCCAAGCACGATACGCTTTTTCTCTCCAACTTCGCCGCGCTCAACATCGCAGAAGAGCTCAAACGGATCGACGGGGTTTCCGATGTGGTCAACTTCGGTGAGCACCGCTACGCCATGCGTATCTGGCTTGATCCGGACAAACTTGCAGCCCTTGGCGTGACACTCAAAGAGGTCTCTTCTGCAATCCAACAGCAGAACCTTCAGATATCGCTGGGGACCATCGGCGATACGGCAATGCCCGATCAGGGGAAATACCAGTACACCCTTACGGCAAAAACCCGTCTTGACTCCCCCGAGGAGTTCAAGAAGATCATCATCCGTGAAAACGAGGATGGCTCTAAGATACGCCTTCAGGACATCGCCAGGGTCGAACTGGGCTCTGAGAACTACCTCAGTGCCGCCACGCTCAACAACCGTCCCGCCGCACAGCTTGGAATATTCCAGCTTCCCGATGCCAACGCCCTTGAGGTGGCACAAAAGGTACAAGCCAAGATCAAAGAGCTGCAAAAGCGCTTCCCCAAAGAGATAGAGATACGCGCTACCTACGATACGACCAAATTTGTCAAAGTCTCCATCGAAGAGGTGATACAGACCCTCATCGAAGCATTGGCGCTGGTACTGATAGTCGTCTACTTCTTTTTACAGTCTTTCAGAGCCACCATCATTCCCGCCGTTGCTATTCCCGTCTCGCTCATCGGTACCTTTGCCTTCTTGCTCATTGCCGGATACAGCATCAACATCCTCACCCTCTTTGGGATCATCCTTGCCATCGGGATTGTGGTTGACGATGCCATTTTGGTCGTAGAGAATGTGGAGGCAAACTTGGAAAAGTCTCCCGACATCAGCGTCAAGGAGGCGACCAAGGAGGCGATGAAAGAGATCGTCATGCCGATCATCTCCACCACACTGGTACTGCTTGCCGTGTTTGTACCGGTGACGTTCATTCCCGGTATCTCAGGGGCGCTCTATAGGCAATTTGCTATGACCATCGCTTTTTCCGTACTTATCTCCTCCATAGTCGCACTGACCCTCTCTCCTGCACTCGCAGCGACCATTTTGCGTCGCCAGAAGGGGAAGAAGAACGCCCTCTTCCGTGCTTTCAACCAAGGGTTGGAAAGACTCAAGGTCGGCTACGCAAAACTGTTGCATTGGCTCATCGCCCATGCCAAAAGCGTGCTTTTTCTTTATCTCATCGGATTGGGACTTACCTACGGCATCTTCAAAACGCTTCCTACGGGCTTTCTGCCTGAGGAGGATCAAGGAACCATCATCGCCTCCGTAACCTTGCCGCCGGGTACCACACTGACAAGAACGGAGGCAAGTGCCAGACGCATTGTCGATCTTGTGAAGCAGACGAAAGGGGTGAAGGATATCGTCACCATCAACGGCTTCAATACCATCACCGGCGTGGCTGATTCTTCGAACATCACCATGTATGTCGTACTGGAGGATTGGGACAAACGTACCACTCCCGAACTCTCGGTCAAGTCGCTCATTACAACGCTTACCCAAAAGGTCAAACAGCACGTACCGCAGGTAGAGGCACGCTTCTTCGGTGCCCCTTCCATTCCGGGGCTCTCTGCCGTGGGCGGGTTTGAGTTCAAACTACAGAACCTCAACGCCATGCCGCTTAAGCAATTCACTACAGAGTCTCAGAAGTTCATCAAAAAACTCAATGCAGACCCGCGCATCATGAACGCATACACGATGTTCAATGCCAACTATCCGCAGCTCTATGTCGATATCGACCGTGACAAGGTCTTCTCTTTGGGGCTCAAGCTCGATGATGTCTTTGCCGTCTTGCAGACCTACCTCGGCTCCTACTACGTCAACGACTTTAACAAGTTCTCAAAGACCTACCGCGTCTTTTTGCAGGCAGACCCGCAGTTCAGAACCAACAAACATGACATCACCGCATTTTTCGTCAGGAACAACAAGGGAGAGATGATCCCGCTAAGCACTATCGCCTCCATTCACAACACCAGCGGTCCCAATGCCATCACCCACTTCAACGGCTATCAGTCCATTGCCGTTAACGGTATGCACAACATCAAAGGCGGCTACAGCTCCTCTGACGCCATCAGTGCCATTGAAGAGCTCGCTGCCGACCTGCCCGCAGGGATCGGTTACGAATACTCAGGGATCACACTGCAGGAGAAAGAAGCAGGCAATGCGGCGCTCTTTATCTTTATGCTCTCTTTGTTCATGGTATTCCTCTTCCTTGCCGCCCAATACGAGAGCTGGCTGACCCCGCTGATGATCATGCTGCCTATTCCGGTGGTGATGTTCGGTGCGCTGGGTGCGAACATGCTTGCAGGACTGCTCAACGACACCTACACGCAGATCGGACTGGTACTGCTCATCGGTATGGCGAGCAAGAATGCCATTTTGGTCGTAGAGTTCGCCAAAGAGCTGCATGAGGCAGGCAAGGACATTGTAAGTGCGGCAGTAGAAGCTTCCATCCTTAGACTGCGCGCCATTCTCATGACCGTCTTTGCATTCTTGCTGGGTATTTTACCGCTTGTCTTTGCCTCGGGTGCGGGCGCGGCATCCAGACAATCGCTTGGAACGGCGGTCTTTGGCGGGATGTTCATGTCTACCATCCTTACCTTTTTGCTCACCCCCGTACTCTTTGTCGTACTCCAGCGCCTAAGAGAAAAGTCCGCAAGGAGAGATAACGATGCGTAAAAGCCTGACCCTCTTCGTAGTGCTTGGCACCCTGCTTCATGCTACACACCATACGCTTACACTCGATACCCTCATCAAGCGCGCGCTCGAACACAGCCCTGATGTCAAGATGGGAAAACTCGACTTCTCCGCCGCCAAAGCACGCACGAAAGCCGCCTACAGCCTCTACCTGCCGCAACTGGATCTGCATGCCGATGCAGGAAAAGCGTGGAGTAAACTCAAAAGCCAGCCGGCAGGAGAAGCAGACCTGCTTGTCGGTACGCTCAGCGCTTCGCAACTGCTCTACGACTTTGGCAAGACAAGCGGCGCCATTAACGCACAAGAGGAGGAGGCACTTGCCTACGAGGCGCAGATGTACCAGAGTATATCGGACAAGATATTTGCGGTCAAACAGGCGTATTACGAGATCCTCAAAGCCAAAGGCATCGTCAATGTCCAGCGCAAGAATGTAGCGCTTCAAAAGCAGCAGCTCGAACGTGCACAAAAGTACCTCAAAGCCGGCATCAAGACCATCATCGATCTCTCCGATGCCACAGTACGGCTCGAACAGGCAAGGCGTGATCTGAACAATGCCAAATATCAAGTGGAGTACCGCCGTGCCCGGCTTGAGCAGATCATCGGCACGGTTCCTTACAACGGAGATTATGAGATCTATATGCCGAACATCGGACTCTCGAACCTCAGCCAAAAACTACCGCAGATCAAAAGCTCCGTCTATCGGCTCGAACAGTTCGCCTACACACACCGCGCCATAGTCAATAGCAGCAAGCACTTCATTCAAGGGGCACGCTCGACGCTCAAAAGTATTGAAGGCGACTACTACCCGAGCGTAGGACTTAGAGGCGACTACAGCGCACAAAAAGTCGACCAGAGCGTTGTGGGCATGACGCCAGAACGCCAAGGACACCTCTCGCTCTCACTTGACTGGAACCTCTTCTCAGGCTACCGCACCAATGCACAGGTACAAGAGGCAAAAGTGGGCGTACTCAAAGCGGCATCTCAGGCACAAAGTATCAAACTTGCTGTTAAACAGCAGGTACTCGAAGCCCACATCGGCCTGCGCCAGAGCAGAGACAATGTCAAACTCAACGAACGCATCACCGATGCCGCACGCAAGAAACTTCAGCAGGCACAAAAACGCTACGAGAACGACCTTGGGGATTTCATAGAACTGCAAAACGCTCAGCAGGACTACATCAACGCGCTTAGCAATCTGGTCAACAGCTACTATGACTACTTCATCGCACTGGCACAGCTCGATCATGCGATAGGGAAGTGATCAGTACGCTGCCACCTCCCCCTCCAACGTTTTCAAAAACGCCACCACGTCATCGATCTGCTCCTTGGTAAACTCATTGCCTATTTGGTACTTACTCATGATGCGCACCGCCTCTTCCAGCTCTTTGACCTCCCCATTATGAAAATAAGGAGCGGTTTTTGTAATGTTTCGCAAAATAGGCACTCGGAACATCTGCTTGCTATCTTTTCCCAAGAAACCTCCGGTGTTCACAAATGGGAACGGACTCTCTTTCAAACGCATGTCCGGTTCGAAGAGTAATCCTATATAGTCTGAAAGATACCGTCTAAGCGGGAACTTCTGGATACTCTGTCCTCCCACGCTCATACCCGTATGACATCCGCTGCACCCTTTGGTGATAAAGAGGCTCATCCCTCTTTTGGCAGCAGGAGAGATGGCATTGTCATCCCCTTCAAGAAACCTGTCGTACGCACCTCTGGTAAGCAGTGTACGCTCATAGGCGCCGATGGCTTTACGTACCTTCTCAAAGGTTATCTTCCCTTCTCCAAAAACTTTACTAAACTGCTGTCGGTATGCAGGGTCACTGTTCAGACGTGCTTCCACCTCTTCAGGGGTCATCCCCATCTCAAACGGTGCCTGCACGGGACCTCCCGCCTGCTCTTCGACATCTTTGGCACGTCCGTCCCAAAATTGCGCTTTGGCAAGTGCGGCATTAAGTACGGTAGGAGAATTAAGATGAAAAGGGTTCGCTTGACCATGAATACCGATCGCTGTAGGCATATTGTCATCACCCCCTTCTTCAAGGATGTGACAGCTTGCACAGTTGATAGTCCTGTCTTTGGAGAGCACGGTATCGAAAAAGAGCGTTCTACCCAACACGATCTTTTCCGGACTCAAAGGATTTTGCGGGTTTTGCATCGTTTTGAGTCTCTCTTTTGCATCTTTTGGTACAGGAGAAAGGTTGTGTTTGGCAGCTGCTTCTCTCAACCCCTTGTCATCCAGATGCACATCGCCTTTGGTAATGACAAAAGGCAAAGAGAAGATCACCACAAGCACAATGGTCGTTACCGTAACCGGATGCAATAAGAACTTTTTCATTCCTCACTCCTTATCTTTCTAATATTTTCAGTATATAGCATTACGGACGAAGAATCAAGAATCTTTTATCACAAAACGGTTTTTCTTTTAGCACAAAAAGGATTTTTATGTCTAACAATTTCAAATAAGAGAATTTTCATCTGATTATTGATATGGATCAAGAATTTCCATAAACAATTCCGATATATTTCACTCAGATTTAATTAGGAGTATTTTTATCTTAATTAAACTTTCAATCAAAGGATTTGTCTTGAAACAGATTACTTTCTTGCTTCTATTTTTCACAGCGACACACTTATTTGCCGATGTTGAAAAAGGCAAAGCTGTCTATGCTGCAAACTGTGCCATTTGCCATACAGTTAACGGGGGAAGAGCCATAGGACCGGACTTTAACATTGTCTCCTATACCCGTACCAAAGAGGAGATAGCCCAGTACGCCAAAGATCCTTACAGCCTCTATGAGAAATTTGGATACAGTGCCAATGCCATGCCGACATTGCCTTTGGAAGATGAAGAGTTCAAAGATGTGGCAGACTATATCAGTTCTCTGCAGCCTTTTAAAAAATGGATGATCAAGAAAAAAAGCTAAGAATGACGCAATGCTTTGGGGTAGACTCCGTAAGCGGCATAAAAGAGCTTGGAGAAGTGCCCCTGATGGCGGTATCCTACTCTTTTGGCGATCTCTCCTATACTCAGCGTCTCCTGACGCAAGAGCATATTCGCCTCTTCCAGACGCAGCTTCTGCACATAGTGGTAGAGTGTGGTTCCATACACTTTTTTAAACACCTTTTTAAGCTTGGAAGCGTTGGTTGCACAACGGTGTGCCAGCACTTCGATCGTAGGCGGGTCGATAAATTCTGCCAGCAGGATCTTTTTTGCTTCCAGTGCCAAGCGCTTCTCTTCACTGCTGATGCCTTCGGGCAGAATATCAAGCAGTCCGAACCGATGGATCATAAACTCCACCACACGGTGTTCCGCACGGATACTCTGCATTCTGTCATCTCTTTGGATATTCAAAAGCTTGTCGATCACATAGATGCTCAATGCATCAACAGGAAGCCTGCTAACCTCCTGCAAAGAGATCTCCTCTTTGAGCATACCGTACAACAGATCGATCGGTTCTCCAAGGTCTCCGCTTAAATACCGTTTCAAAAAGAAATCGGCAATGAACAATACAAACATATCACCATGCTCTGTTGCATAAAAGCGCAGCTGCATGTTCTGTTTTGAAGAGACAAAGATCACGGTCTCTCCCTCTTTGACAATACTCTCTTTTTGTGCCGTATGGTCATCGATCTTAAGAACACCCCGTTTGACCATCGCGATCATGACCATTCTGTCAGGATCGCTCAGGCCCGTTTCCAGTACCCCTTCAGAGTGTTTACCTTCAAGAAAAACAATACCATTTGAGATATCCACCCGCTTCAAATACCCTTGATCGGCTTTTTCCAAAAAGGTCACTTTGTAGCGCATATCGGTAATATTAAAGAAAAAGCTCTCCATGCCTATCTATACCCCATAGTAGTCGCTCACCCTGCGCTCGAACTCTTCATCGCTAAGCTCTTTTTTCATCGGAATGAACTTCTTTGCCTTATCTCCTACCGTACAACGTGCAGGGAAATCATCACGTTCGATGATCTCTTCGATCAAAACCGCCACCTCCTGCGTATTGTTTCCATGGTTGATCTGCTCCACGATCATTGGTGCCAGTGTCGAGACCAGTTTGGCATAGGAAGAGTCTTCGGAAAAGGTCATAGCATTGGTCACCAGATTGTCTCTGGCAAAGTTGGTATCAAAAAAACCGGGCATGATCGAATGGACACGAATATTGAAATCTTTGAGCTCATACCGCAGTGAATCGGTAATACCCTCGACTGCATATTTACTGGCGTTGTAAAAGGTCAGAAGCGGCAGACCGATCTTCCCTAGAAATGAGCTGATATTGATGATCACTCCGCTTCGTGCCGTACGCATTTTGGGAATAACCGCTTTACACATACGCATCACCCCAAAAACGTTTACATCAAACTGGGCGAACATCTCCTCTTCGGTTACATCTTCAACCGTGGAGACCAGTCCGTAACCGGCATTGTTCACCAGCACATCGATCCGTTCTATCCCATCCAGTACCGATGCGATACTTGCAGGGTCGGTAATATCAAGCTTGAGGGGGAGAAGATCTTCAGATACGACATCTTGAAGTGTTTCGGGTGTTCTTGAAGCAGCATAGACCCTGTAGCCCCGCTCAGCCAGATAGCATGCCGCAGCCCTGCCCATCCCACTGCTGCATCCGGTAATAAGAACATGCTTTTGTCTGCTTTTCATACATCTATTATAGTTAAAATCAGACCCGACAGGATTGACAAGTATCAAACCTCTTGACACCTGTCAATCAAAGCTCTTAAGAAACAAGATACAATAATCTCCTATCGTATCCAAAGGAGTCAACTATGGATGTTACACACTACTACAACCCTAACGGAGAAGAGATCCTCGATGAGAAGATCTTCAGCGGTTCCCCTACGGGCTTTGTCGATTTCAACCGTTCACGCTACCGCTGGGACAGCAACATTTACGACCTGATGAACGCCAACACCTGGTTTCCCAGTGAGGTCAACACCTCATCAGAGAAGAAAAATTTCGAACATCTTACCGATAATGAACAGGCGATCTACAAAATGACCTTCGCCCAGCTGAGCTTCAACGACTCTGCACAGGAGGAGTACCTCAGCGATTTCAGACGACTGGCGAACAACCGTCTTGTCAAATCGGTACTCTCTTTGCAAATTATGCAGGAGGTCAACCACTCCAAAAGCTACGCCGTACTGCTCGATGCCTGCGGAAACTCCGATGAAGTCTTCAACCTCTATAAGTATGATGCCGCACTCAACAAAAAAAACCAGCAGGTTGCCGAACAGTTCGCCCGCTACATAGATGGAGGCTCGGTAGACAAGATGCTGCTCTCTGCTATGGCAAGTGTGAACCTTGAGGGCATCTACTTCCTGCTTGGATTCAGCTACATCTACCTGCTGGGAGACAAAGTACCCGGTGCAAGGGATATGATCAAATTCATTGCCCGTGATGAGCTCAACACTCACCTGCCTCTTTTTGCGAATATCTTCAAAACGATCCAAAAAGAGAATAAAATTGCAGCATCGACCATCGATGCTGCCTACGGTATGATAGAGGATGCGGTAAAAATAGAACTCGAATACGGAAAATACCTGCTTGATTGCTACCCTATCATGGGTACGACACCGGAGCTGATGGAGCAGACGGTCTACAACTATGCCAACGACCGCCTTAAAAAGATAGGACTTGATCCCATCTTCGAAGAGACCCCGACCACCTACCTGCAAAAGCTGGTCACCAAACATCTGGAGATGAACGAGGTCAAAAGCAACTTCTTTGAGAGTAATGTCTCAAATTATGCCAAATCAAGCATCGATCTTGATGATTTCTAACGCTACTTCGTACGGTTATGTTCACACTCACAGGTAAGAATAAAGTGAGCGATCCCATCAAGCTGCTTTGGGGTCAAGTCCGTATATGTCCGCATCGGAATGGTATACTGCGGCCACTTCCCTTTACTGCCGTGTAAGATCGCTTCTTTTATAGGTGCAATTCCCTCTTTGGCATACTTCTTTCCGATCTGTGCAAAAGAGGGGGCGATCTTTCCTGCGGCAGCAATATGGCACATTTTACAATCTTTGGTTGCCAATACCTGCTGTGCAGGCGGTAGTGCATCGATCTTTGCTTTCTCCTGCAAGATCTCCAGCATCTTCATCTGATCGTAAGTATCGAAAATATGGTGCGCGATCGCTTCAAGCTCATCTTCACTCACATTTCCTTTTTGCGAAGGCATCACCCCGTAGGTATCCAGACTCTTTTTATTACAGTATGACTTGGAGCGATCGGGGCTGATCACATAGGACTTGACGAACTCGATAAATTTTCCACGAAGTTCGGAAGGGTTGTTGACCGTCATCCAATCTTTCAAATGCACTGTAACCGTATAGAGTGGAGGGGCAAGCTCTTTATCGCTGGTTTTAGGAGGCATATCAAGATTATGACACTTGGCACACTTTTCTTGTGTCAACTTCTCTCCATTTAGATCCACATGATGCTTTTGTGTTCCGCAACCGCTTAAAAGTAAAATAGCAACAACGCCGATATATCGCAACATACATAATCCTATATTAATTTTTTCATAATTATATGTTATCTATATTAATCTAGGGTTACTGCCGCTACTTTTGATAGATCACCTCCGAGTCATTGATCGTTCGCAACACCTCAATATCTCGCAGTCTCTTTTTATCAGTTTTGAGTGGATTGTGTGAGAGAATAACAAAGTCCGCTTGCTTCCCAACCTCGATCGTTCCTTTTTCATTCTCTTCAAAGTGCTGATACGCCGCATTGATCGTGACCGCTTTGAGCGCTTCATAGACCGTCATCGCCTGATCTTCACCATAGACAGTCCCTTTGATCGAGGTACGGTTGACAGCAAAAGAGATCATATCGAGAATATTCGTCGGTGTCACCGGCGAGTCGTGATGGATCGTATAGGGGATCTCCCTGTCAATAATGCTTCGCATCGGGTTCATGTGTGCTGTACGTTTGGGTCCTAAAAAGCGTGTTGCATGGCGATCACCCCAGTAGTAAAGGTGACTTGGGAACATCGTTAACGTCATACCAAGCTTCTTTACCTCATCGAGCTGATCTTCTCTAATCGTCTGTGCATGAACAATGGTCGTACGGTGATCGCCTTGAGGCTTGGCTTTCTCCATGGATTTAAGCAGCATATCGATCGCCCCGTCACCGTTACAGTGCACCATCAGATGCCACCCTTTTTTCAACGCATCGGTAACAATCGCGTCAAGCTCATTTTGCTTGTAGCTTGGACGGCTGACAAAGCCTTTTGATGTGATCTTTGCATCAGGATGATGCGCATGGACGGCACGGTTCCTCTCTCCCAAAAGTAGCGGCGCTTTAAACTCCGCGTTACACGCAGATCCTTCTGGCTCCAGCTCTTTGGGTACGACAAAATAGGGCTTGGAGAGGTAGGCGGTATAGCCTTGGATGGAACCATCCATAATCACCTTTAACCCACCCATACGAAAGTGATCTTTGTAGTGTTTTGTACGGTTGTAGTCTGCCAAAAGCACTGCGTTGTCAGGATTGGGGTAGGCGATCACATCAAGTTTGAGTCTCCCCTCTTTTGCCATTGCTTGCAGTAGCTTGACAAAATCAGGCAGCGCCCCTCCACACTCCTGTGCGGTGGTCATCCCCTTTGCGGCATACTGTGTCATCAGCGTTTTCTCAATGGCACCCATCGCCACTTCGGGTGCGACAGGAGTGATCTTCATCATCACCTGTGTAAAGGCCGGTCCCTCTTCCATCACACCGGTCAAGTGCCCTTTCTCATCACGGTAGAACTTGCCTCCTTTGGGGTCTTTGACACTCTCGTCAATACCTGCTATCTTCAGTGCCAAAGAGTTGGCAACCCCAAAGTGGCTGGAGCTGTGCATAATGTAAATAGGGTGTTCGGTAGAGATCGCATCAAGATCTGCCTTGGTCGGGTGACGCTGCTCTTTCATCCCCGTATCGTCATAGTTCATTCCTATAACCCACTCTCCGGGTTTGAGATGATGATCGCTGATATACGTTTTAAGTGTCTGCTGTAGTTTTGCAATAGAATCCACAGTACCGATAGGCGGTGCGTTCAAGTCGGCATAGGCAACCAGAAGGGTGGTCAGAAGCAAGTGTCCATGCGGATCAAAAAAGGCGGGCAGCATCGTACTGCCGTTAAGATCGACCATTCTAGCATGAGGGAAACGCTTTAGGGCATCTGACTCTTTCCCAACAAAGAGGATCTTTCCATCCTCTTCGACGACCGACTCTACATAGTGAGGTTTCTTACCTTGCATCGTTACAATATCCCCACCGCTATAGAGCAGAGGCTTCGCTACAAGCAGACTACAACCTGCTACCATCCATGCCAACGTTCGCTTCATCACTTCTTCTCTGTGATCTTAGGGTCATTAAAGAAGTGCAGTAAGAGGTTACTTCCCGCTTTCACGGCTAAAGGAATGGCGGCAGGATCGACCACATAGTTTCCATTGTGATTACTAAATGGCAATGCCTTCCCCTCTTTTTGCGCTTTGGCAAAAACCTTCGGGTCTGCCGTACCGATGAACATATGCAGATACTTTGCTTTAGTCTTGTTGAATACCAGGTGGTGGAAGTCCTCCGAACCCATCGAACGCGGTGCCTCGGCCAAAACACCCTTTTCACCGAACACATCCACCAGTGCAGGACGTGCCTTTTCCACCAGTTGAGGATCATTGATTACCGGATATGCCCACCCTTTACGCTTCATAGTCGGGTACTTCTTCTTCGGCATCCCGTATGCATAGGCAATGGAGTCGTTAATGCGCTTGATCGCTTCAACCATCAGATCTCTGTCTTTTTCATCGTACCAGCGCAAGTTGAGCTTCAACTCCGCCGTAGCCGGAATGACATTGTTGTCACTTCCTGCCTGTACCGAACCTACCGTAAGCACTGCCGCATGCTGCGCATCGACCGCACGGCTGACAATGAACTGATACTGCACGATCGCCGATGCCGCCATGAGTACCGGGTCTTTGGTCAGGTGTGGTGTCGAACCATGCCCTCCCACACCGTAGAATGTCACATCGAGCTGATCGGTTCCTGCCATACGCTCTCCTTTGGCTAGCACCGCCGTTCCTGTCGGAATGGGTGCGGTATGCATGCTCAGCAGTACATCGGGCTTTGGTACACCTTTGTCATACATGCCGTCATCGACCATGGCACGCGCCCCTTCAATAAGCTCTTCGGCAGGCTGGAATACCAGTACCAGTGTTCCATGCCACTTATCCTTCATCTCCTTCATCGTCTTGGCGATCCCCAACAGCCATGCCGTATGCGCATCGTGTCCGCATGCATGCATCACCGGTGTGAGTGAACCGTCTTCTCGCTTGACGCTCTTTGTGCTGGCATAAGGAAGCCCCGTTACCTCCTTGACCGCATTGGCATCCATATCGGCACGGAACATCAGAACTGGTCCCTTGCCATTCTTCAAAATACCGACCACTCCGGTCTTGGCAATGCCTGTAATGGTCTTATACCCCAGTGCTTTCAACTCTTTTTCTACGATCTTGGAGGTTTCACTCTCCATAAACCCCAGTTCGGGGTTTTTGTGTATCGTTTTAAATATTTCCGTAATATGCGCCTCATTTGCTTTGACACTCTTTTCGATCGTATCGGGTACTTTCGCATAAAGTGCAGCAACCGTACTAAGTAAAATAATCGTCTTTTTCATACTTCTTCCTTCTTTTTTCTATAAAATATAGTAATCGATTATAGCATAAGAAGATCACACAAAGATTGAATAATCTTACTGTTTTTTTTGAAGTTTCAGTACATGTAGAATATTTGTCAATACTTCAGGAGTGATCTCCTCTCCATAGAGAGAAGGCACCATAAAGCGTTCTATCTTATCAACTATGAAAAGTGCGGGAAATTCGGTGGTATAGTAAAGTTCGATAGGATAACTTACTCTACTGCCATAGGTAATAAGTACCGTGATCATCTTATCTCGGATGGCTTGAAGATAGGGCTGGTTGGCAAAAACCTCTTTAAGCACGGCTTGTGTTCGCGGATCGTCTGCTTTTACAAGCAGTACCAGCAATGGTTTCTCTTGTGCAAGTGCTTCACGGTACGCATGGTCATAGTTGCCACGCCAAGAGAGATTTTGTGCAAGAAGCGAAGTAAACAGCAGGAGAGAAAGAAGAAAAAGTTTCATCATATATCCTCTCTTACCTTTCTCTCATCGTACAAAGACTACTTCGTACGGTAGAGGAAGATCCCAGACGGGTGCTTGACCTGGTAGATGTCACGCTGCAAAAACCAATCTTGCGTATTGATGACACTCACCTGATTGGCATCATTAACCGATACATAAAGATCAGGATATTCGTCCGACCATCTCACATGCAGTACTTTCCCCGGGAAGTCAAAGGTTTTGATCACCTTTAGACTCTTCGTATCGACGATCTGGATCGTAGGAAAATCTTTCCCCGAAAAAGTTACGGCAATATACTTTTTATCCGGACTTAACGACGTAAATACAGGAAGTCCCTGCATATCGATATTCTTGATGAACTTGAAATCCTTATCATAGACCATCACCTTGTTATCACCCACTGACGGAATGAATACCTTGTCATCACTGATCGACCAGAAACCAAAGTGCGGTACCTTCAACACCGGTTTGTTCCCCTCTGCTGTCACATCGATCTGCTTGTAGGTCATGGAATCCAGATCGATCACACCAAACCCTTTGGTCAGGAAGAACCCGACAATGTAGGTATTGTCCTTGATCATCGCATCAAACGGCATCTGTCCAACCTTGAACTCTTTATATATCTTGAATTTCGGCAACCCTTTACCGGCATTCTCATCTTTGAGCACTGTCACCTTATCATTGTCCATCTGCGCAAAAACAATCATATCTTTATAGATCTTGATCCCTACGTTCTTCGAACCTGTGACGATCTTATCGATGGGTTTAAGATCACGGGTCAAAATGTCGACCGATTTGTCATCATAGTTGGCAACGGCAACATAGTTCTTCCCAATCACAAACCCGATAGCGGATTTGGATGTCTTATACTCCGCTTCCACCTTCTCCGTTTTCGGATCAAACTTCACTACATACCCGTCACGGCTGATCAGATACCCGTCATCTCCGTCGAACTTGATGATCCCATGGTTCATGTTGTGCATATGCTCCATATGCCTTCTGGTCAACCCGTCTTCAATGATCGCTACGGACTCACTCTCTCGCTCTACAACAAAATACTTCTCTTTCGCACTTACCGAGGTAGTCAAAAATACTCCGGCTAACACTACAGCAGACAATACTATCTTCATCTATCCATCCTTTTTAAATCATTGCAACTATTGTACATTAACTTCCATAATAACGGTGTTGAGTTGGGTCAACTCCTTTAAAACTTTTTCCAAAAACTGCGGCTAAAGAGCAAAAAAACCGTATAGAACTCCAAACGTCCCACAATCATTGCAAAAGAGAGAATGATCTTGTCAACATCACTGAAAAAAGCATAGTTCTGTGCCGGTCCGGTCAGTGCGAACCCAGGACCTATATTTCCTACTATAGCCAGTGCAGTCGAGACCGATGTCATAGCGTCAAATCCCCATCCGAACAGGTAGAGGGTAACAAGCATATTGGTCATAACAAAAAGGAAAATAAACCCGGTAGTCGAAGAGATGATATGGAACGAGACCTTTTGACGGTCAATGAACACATCCGCCACCGCACGGGGATGCAGTATTCGGGTAAATTGAAGCATAATATTCTTAAAAAGTACGATATAGCGTATCACCTTCACGCCACCGGCAGTCGAACCAGCATTCCCCCCCAACAAGCATCGCCAAAAAGATCACTGTGATCGCAATGTGCCCCACTGTGCATAATCGAGTGTGGCAAACCCAGTTGTTGTCAGCACCGAAGCGATGGTAAAAAACGAATATGTCAATGCATGGGTGTAGCTGTCTGCATCAACAAGTATATCGGTCATACTTAAACCTAACGAGAGTACGAAGAAAATCAGTAGATACCATATCACCTCTTCACGTTTATACCCCTCCACACTTCCCGTACTCAGAAATTTCAAGTGTGCAAGGAAATTGATCCCAGATATAACCATAAAGAAGGTCATGATCCAGATGATCCACGGCGAATCAAAGTAGCCCATGGATGCATTTTTGGTCGAGAAGCCTCCCGTAGAGATGGTAGAGAAGGCCTGGTTAAGGGCATCGAACCAGCCCATCCCCGCTACTTTAAGAGCGATCATATCTGCTATGGTAAAGAGTACATAGACACCCCACAGCCTTAATGCAATATCCTTCACTTTCGGTGTGATCTTCTCCATCTTGATTCCCGTTGACTCTGCTTTAAAGAGCGCCATGGAGCCGCTTGGATTAATGAGAGAGAAGAGCCCCACACCAAGTACGATGATCCCCATACCACCAAGCCAATGCATGAGACTGCGCAAGTATAGAATAACATGCGGCAGTGATTCGATATCACCGTAGATCGTCGCTCCCGTAGTCGTAAACCCGCTGACAGACTCAAAAAAGGCATCCGACCCGTTCACTCCGGTAAGTAACACCAGCGGTACGGCACCCCCGATCCCCAGCAGTATCCAAACCAGATTGACAGAGAGTATCCCCTCTTTAATGCTCAACTTCATACGGTACTGTCGAAGCAGCAAAAAGAGTAATCCGTTCACCCCAAGAAGAAAGAGTACAAACCATGAGAATAGCCTGACATCTTCACCATAGTACCACCCCACACAGAGTGCACTGAAAAAAAAGATTCCCAATGCAATACCGATCACGGAAAGAAACTTCAACACATTTTTTACTGTGCGTAGATCCATGCTTCCATCTCATCTTTGGCATCAGCCGTACCAAACATCACAATAATGTCATTCTCTGCAATCTGATGGATTTCCAACATTTTGTAAATTCTCTCTTCTCGGATCAGCAGCACATCTGAAGACGGTACTTTTATCAACGTAAGCTGCTTCCCGATCAGCGGTGAGTCACGGTAGACTTTACGCATAAAAAGTACTGCCCATCCACCACAGAAAATCCGTTGCGTAACAATGGCACTGGAGGATATTTTCTCCAAAATAGCATAGTGTGCCCCTGCTTTGCTTCCACGAACAACCACTACACCCATTTTATGCATAAGATCATAATAGGATTTGTCATTATTGATCGCAATCACTTTGGGAATACCGTACTCTTTGGCTTCAACACACTTGACTATGTTCTTCTCATCATTCTGCCCTGCGGCAATGACCATATCAGCATACTTGATTCCCTCCTCTTCAAAGAGTCTATGGTCATCATAAGCAGCATGAATGATACGCACCCGTCCCTCCAGAAAAGCGGAGGCATCTTTACACAATCGTCTCTCCTTTTCGATCATCTTGATCTCAAGGTCTTTTTCAATCAAAACTTTGGCAATCTTCTGCGCCTGCATATTGGCACCGAATATCACCACTTTTTTAATCGATGCAGGCATTGCATTCTCTATCTTCTGTGCGATCGCTTCAATTGCCGAAACATCACCAAAAAAATAGACAAGACTATGCTGCCGTATCTCTTCTGTATCCGAAGGGATAAAAAAGACCTTCTCCCTCTCAATACCGGCTACATTCACCATATCACTGCACAGATCTCTGACACTGAGTGACATACCCTTATTGACTTTAACGGAGATCAACTTTAATCGGGTCTGATGAAACACTTTGACATTGTTTGCTTTAGGAAAGGCAAGCAGTGCTTTGACCTTGTTTGCCATAGTAATATCAGGAAAAATTGCATAGTCTATATGCAGTTTTTCCATTACATGGCTCTTTAAGAATCCGTCATTTTTTAAGCGGACGATCTTTCACTTAACCTCAACGACATCCTCTACGATCAAGGTAGAGAGGAGACTTGCTTCATCCGAATCGGTCATGGCTATAAAGAGATCGACCTTCTCATAGAGAAGTGACCTATAGGTTTTGGGATCTTCCACATCCCCTTTAATGGTCAAGATATCGATCTCATCCTCAAGACGGTCCAGTTTCTCCTGATCTTTATCGATCACCACCACACTGTGACGGAAGGAGAGCGATCATGCAAGGGAGTATCCTACCGTTCCCGCGCCTGCAATCATAATATCTATCGGGTATGCTCCTTATACCAAAAGCATACTCCTCTAAAACTTTAATTCCTCTTTCTTGATCAGTTGCGGTTGGGTTAGGTTCTCATCTTTAAGGTCGATCACACGGGAGCAGTCGCTCTTTGCCAACTGTACATAAAAAGCAACCACAACCTTATCACCTTTTTGAAGAGCGGGCGTATCGTAGTGCAGTACCTTTGTCTCTTTTGCGTTAAGGTTATGTACATGACCTTCCGTTGCATGTGCAGGAATGATAACCTTTTGTCCGTTTTGCTTGAAACTATAAGCAAAATATCCTTGAGCATCTTCACTTGGCATATTTTTGTAGTTCTGCCAAATCGTTTTACCACTTCTTATCACTTCAATTTTAAGGAACTTTGCCCGTGCAGGCTGAATGATCAATGGATGTTCCATCTTATTGGTCAGTGTAACATCGATACCTTTTTGCGATGCGGAGATATTGATATCCACCCCCGTTTTTCTAAATGCTTCATCGTGGATACCCAAAAATCGATGGCTAGCATGTTGCCCACGTGCACGCTTGTCCATCTTCTCGACACCACCTTCGACTTCAGGCATATGACACTTGATACAACCTTTACTGTCCTGATCCTCACCCATCGCACGGAAGATCGTTACGTTATTGTCATTCAGTTTGTGCGAGTGGCACCCCATACAAACCTTTTGACCGTAAATAGGGTTATTGACAGAAGAGTGTTTATCGCTATCATCCGGGTTATTCAACCTTCCGTAAAGAGTCGGCTTGTAGTTTGCCGCCTGTCTTGCTTTGGTATTGATGTTGAAACGGTGTGCTTTTTTGACATACGCGATCGTATGGCAAAAATAACAAGAGACTGCATCCGTATGGGTTTTATTACTCTTATCAGGTCTGGCATCTCCGCTAATAAGTGCTTTGAGATTATCAGCCATTGGCATATGACATCTGGCACAATCGTAAGTCTTGGTACTTACTTTATCGGCGATCTTACAGTGAAGCGTATCGTTAAAATAGCCTTTGGCATGCATAGAGGATTGAAACTCCTCATAGATCTTCTCATGACATTCGTTACAAGAGTGGTTATCAAGATATTTTTGTGCAAAAAGAGAGGTATAAAAAAGGAGAGTTAAGATTAAAAGATATTTCATTATGTTTCTTCTTCAAGTGGAATCATTACACAGAAAGTCTATCGAAGATCAAGTTAAATTAAAAACCTTCTGTCTACTGATTCAAAATATGCAGAGGAGAAAAAACTCCTCTACATTATAAAATTGTAAAGCTATTACGCACCAGGTACGTGTTGTCTATGTTCTACAGAGTATGTAAATGTAGGTGTTGTCAAGTTTTCAATGTACTTGATGAACTTACCTGTTTTAGAATCATAGATACCGATTCTTCCTGTAGTCCATTCAGAGATCATTGTCCACTTACCATGGTTCGCAGGCTCAGCATGAAGCAATCTTGGTTGTACCGGATTTTTTACCGCTTTACCAACGTGATCAGGCATTGGCATGATCATCTCTTTACCGAATTTTTTCTCATTCATCGGTACTTTTTCATGTTGTGTTGCATCCCACTCTTGCAATACTTTGCCAGTGTGTGCATCGATCAATTGACCTTTTGTTTTACCGACTTTAATGATTCTGTCAGTCTCAAGTGTCTCTTTATTGATCAAATGAACTTCATTGTACTTATCAGGCTTACCAAGTACACAGTCAGACCAGATGTATGGTGTATGCTCAGATGTTCCGACAAAGAGTCCACCACCGGCAGTTTCGATCTTTTTAACCACTTTCCAGCCCGGAGACTCCCAGATAACAACAGAACCAAAGTTCATAGAGTTTGTTGCATTCAGCTGTTTACCCATTTTTTTGTTGAACCAAGATGATCCTTGACCTGGGTGTGGCTTCGATTTTTTACCTGTATAGACTTTTGCTGCCAAAGATTTTGTCTTGAAGTCAACAATACCCATAAGGTCAGATCCCTGAGATGCGATCTGGAAGTATCTACCATAGTCTTCACCCTCGTTCTCATTCAAGAAACAGTCATGCAGGATCTTACCGATATTTGGAATATCACCAACGATCGGGAATCCTTCTTTAGAATAATCGATAATATAAGTGTGTCCGCCATCTTTCAATGCTACCGCAAAGTATGGACCGTATGGTGTATCTGCAATACCTGCAACACGTGATGGTCCGATCTGTCCGTCAGGATCGATTACACGGCTTGTATCATACGCTTTAAGAGGTTTCAATGTATGTGCATCACATAGTACCGCACCACCTGGGTTATAGTTACCAGCGATCACATATTTACCATCAGGAGACACTGCAAGTCCTCTTGACTCTTGTCCAACCTGTACAGATGCTACTGCCGGCTGTCCCGGAGCACCGATATCGAACATTGTCAATCTACCTGAACGAGAGATAGAGTACGCATATCTTGGGTTCGCTTTATTAGTTACCGTTACGTGAACTGCAAATCCTGCTTTGTGACGTGAGAGTACTTTACCGTTCGTAGAGTCGATGAAGTCAACCAGTGACGCATCTCTTTCCGTTGCAAACGTAATATCTTTTACATTCTTGACTTCCGCACCTTTATACTTGAGGTTACCATCTTTATCAACAGGATATTTTTTAGCCAATGCATTAACATCCGCTAACTTTGTCCATGTTTTTTGTACCTCATCAAGGCTGAGTGTTAACTCAACAGTATTCTTCCAGTCCATCAACCAGTCAACCATACCCGCTGCATCGTCTTTGGAGAATTTAGAGCTCCATGCCGGCATTGCAGTATTCTCTCTACCGTTCATGATCACTTCTACAAGCATCTCTCTGTTCTTCTTCTTGAGTGCAGCCGGTCTAAGGTCAGATCCAACACCACCTTGGTGGATAGGTCCGTGACACCCTTGACACTCTTTTTCGTACATTTTTGCAAAATCCATGTTCGATGTACCAGCCAACGCCATTGACGCTGCAAAACTTGTAACTGCTGCCAGTCCTAAAAGTCTGTTTAGTTTCATTCTTCGCTCCTTTTTAAAGGTTTTTACCACTCCTTGGGAGTAGTGAAAATCCAGAGTCCATGGTCTACCCAACCACAGACACCTTCAAAAGAGACTCTTTCATAAGTCCCTTTTGTACCAACTCATAACAAACGGTCATAAAGTGTAACATCTATTTACTTAAGTAAAATAGATAATATTCATAAAATTTTATGATCGTTACTTTTTGTTAAGTTTTTTCTTCTCATCGAAGTAGATCCAGATCATCGGAAGGATGATAATGGTGTGAAGAAACAGCGTCAAGGTCAATGGACCTTGGTTTAACCAACCGAAGAAACTCGGTACGACATCTGTAAACGGTTCAAACATCTTATGCTCCTTTTATTAAGTGGGGCAGAGTCTGCCCCTTTCATCATGTTAGGCAGTCTGTGCCGCTTTTGCTACTTTACCGATGGTCAAGAGATCCCATACGAGATAGACAAATCCTGCAAGTGTCACAACACCCATGATCGCTCTCCATACCATCGCTTGTACGAACCATGGTAGCTCTTGTGCAGTAAAGAATGCATTCCATCCTGCACCAAGCTCAGCTCTTTCGACCAATACTTGCTCATATCCGGCAATGGTCAATGCTACGGTCATACCTACCACACCGAATGTGATAAGGAAGATCGCCATTTTAGACTTGAATGTTGACGGCAATCTTTTTGCACCGTATGCATACTGTATACCCATGTACATCATGCCGATCAGGATCGTTGCATATGCACCGAAGAATGCCAAGTGTCCGTGTGCCGCAGTAAACTGTGACCCGTGTGTATAGATATTTACTTGTGGCAATGTGTGGAAGAATCCCCAGATACCAGCTCCAAGGAAGTTCCCGAATGCATTGGTCACGATCCATGCCATTGCAGGAGCGTTTGTAATTACACTACCGGTCTCACCTTTACCTTTAGCGATCCCTTGCTCTTTCCCCCAGTCATAGAGGACGTGAACGAACATCGCTACAAGAGGTACAGGCTCAAGCGCAGAGAACAATGCACCGATCTCCCACCAGTACTCAGGTGTACCGATCCAGAAGTAGTGGTGACCAAGACCGAGAATACCTGATCCAAAAAGCATCAATACTTCGATCCACAGCCACATCTCAACGATCTCACGTTTTGCACCGATAATCTTGATCAGTGCGTATGCCGCCAATGTTCCGACAAATACTTCCCATGTCGCTTCAACCCAAAGGTGAATAACCCACCACCACCAGAATTGATCCATGGAGATGTTATCTGTAAAGAACATACCTGCCAGATAAAGACCTGCAAGTGCCAGCAAGTTTGCGACCATTACTGTCATTATCCCTGTCTTTTGCCCTTTCATATAGGTTGCAAAGACATTCCAGTAGAAAACAAGTATTACGACTACAATACCGATATCCGCCCATCTTGGCGCTTCGATATACTCTCTACCTTCGTTAATGAACCAGATCGTCGCCTCTGATCCCGAACCGACTTGGATGAAGATATAGACAAGCACCACAACCGTAATTGCTGCGGTCAATACCCAGAACGCCAATTTACCAAGACCAAGGCCTACACCTTCATGCCCTGTCTCATCAGAGAGCATAAAGTAAACCGAACCGATCATTGCATAAAGCATCCAAACAACAAGTGCATTGATATGCACCATTCTCGCTACGGAGAAGTCAAATAGTTCAAACAGGAACCCCGGAGCTAAAAACTGGATCGCAGCGATAAGCCCCATGAGCAGTTGTGCTCCAAAGAGTACAATCGCCACTCTAAAATACATCATTCCCAACTCTTTACCTTTGTTACCGGCAAAGCTATTTGTCTTAATACTAGTGAGCATTGGTTCCTCCTGTCTTGAATTGTTCAACCGTTTTGGAGAAGTTTCTTGGGAAACCGTTCGTATCGATACTACTCATATGTTTGAGGAAAGCTACCAATCCTTTTGCCTCTTCAGCAGTGATTCCTAGATCAGGCATCATACGTGCATGTGTCGGATACTGTGAAGGATGCTGCAAGAACTCTGCCATCGCCTCTTCTACTGTATTCTTACCTGTCATTGCTTGTAGAGGTCCGCCTTTTTGCCATGCCGGATCAAGCCATGCTTTTGTAAGATCCGGAGCATAGTACGCACCGTTACCCAAAAGTGTATGACAGTTCATACAGTTCTTTGCCTGAGAAGTCAGTTTTCCAAGATGCAGTAGTTCCGCTGCCTCTTTTTCACTCCACTCTTTTCCGAAGAAGAGCTGCTTTTCACCGATAACAGGTACTTCATGCCCTCTTTTTGCATCCATTTTGTAATCAATATGGTAATTGATGACCGTTGGTGCCGGAACTCTCTTTTTCACACCGTTTTTCAGATCTGCATCCGTTCCCATACTGATCTGCCCTAGTGTATCGAATGTAAGCCAGATCAATAAAATCGTTGCAAATCCGGTTACCCATGCCGCTGAACGTCGCCAGAACGGTATACTGGTCCAAACCGAAACATTTTCGTTAGCCATGTGTCCTCCTTTTTTAGATAGAACGCTTTGTGAACAGACCCTATCATAGGGTCTGCATATCCGTTGATACTACTTGTGTTCCTCTACGCTCTCTTCGCCCTCTTCATACCGTGCATCCCCCGCACTGATCAAATAGTAGTAGAGATGCGGAATGAAGAGATACGCCAACATCGTGACCATCAATACCTTTACGGTAAAGTGGTTACTCTGTATCAACTGTGCGAAGTCGTAAAGGAAATATGTTTGTAATGCCCAAAACAGATATCCCACAGGTACCCACTTTTTAGAGAAATAACCCATTTTCGAGAGGGTTATGATCGCAGCATAACCGACTCCGAAAACAAGCACGAGGGTAGACTCGATGAAGATAGGTAGGAATTGATCCAACGCTATCTCCGGTCTTACGATCAACTGTTCCATTTCATGGCTCCCTGTATCATATCTATTTACTAAAAGGATCAAAGCCTTAGAGCATGGAGTATTATGACAGCTTCAATTTGTAATGGGATTGACATATATCAAGAAAATAAATAAAAATCATCAATGAAGTTTATTTTCATAAGGAAAGATTATATTTCGCGTAGCAAAAAACGCTTTGCTACGCGAAGTATGCTAATCTGCGACGATGCATCGTGCAGTGAAGAAAGGACGGCTGTAGTGAGGAGAGACGAAGTTGTCACCTTCAAGCCGCCAATTTTTGGACTTTTGGATCGTTACGGTCTGCGCTACCTTTCGGAGCATTCTGCTCTCACATAAGATAGGCATATCTTTCTCGAACGCCGCTTTCACCTCTGCCATACGGTTGATCGTGATCATAAAGTGCGCTCCGATCATGATACCCAACACCAGACTGACGCTGATAAGGCCTTTTTTCAATGCCCCTTTCGACATAAAAGGTCTGGTAGTCACAAAAACCGTTACAAGCAGAATGATTCCTGCCAAGATCAAGTAGGCACCCTCTAAATAGAAAAAGTTTCTCATACTCTGTTGTCCTTAGGCGATATAGATAGACAAATAGTATCATAGTTTATACACCGTACGATTGATGTTCATCAAGCGATTTTTAACCAAAAGGCTCTATACTGTTAAAAAAATACAGATAACCGGATGTCGCATGAACACTTTTAGAAAATATCTTCCGTTTGCACTCTTTGCCGGATTTCTGCTCTTTGGGCTCAATGCCTTTATGCAGAGTCGACCCGCACCCAAAAATACACGTATCTATACAGAGGTACAGCACTTCAGTCCTTACTTTCTCGATAAACGCTTCGGCGGTCTTGAGATACGCAGTAAAACAGACCCGGACTTTAAAGAGAAACCCAATAACATGACCCTCTTTCAAGAATTTGAACGCCTAGAGCGCGAATGGGGGAAACAGCACTTGAAACTGCAAAAGAACACCTTGCTTATCCTCGATGATAACGGTACCGTCCAAAAAGAGGTACCGCTTCAAAACAAGGCTGAGCTCGACTTCATACACCGCTACTACAGGATAGGATCATGACCGATATCGTCATTACACTGGTATTCTCTATCGTAATGCTTGTTTTCATGGCATTTCCCGCAATGAAGATCAGCCAATGGCTTCGCCCGAAACTGGCACTGAGCGAACGGGGACATAACGCCCTTCAGATCATCCTCACGATTGTGCTCTCCTTGCTTGTAGGGCTCTTCCTCCGCTTCGCATAACCATCCATTAACAAGCTTTTCGCTAAAATATTTCATTAATTTTATGCCCCTATGGGGCGGATATGGAGCAAAATACGATGAATAAAGCAAAATATATCTGGATGGACGGCGAGCTGGTTCCTTGGGATGATGCGAAAGTACACGTGCTTACCCACACCCTGCACTACGGAAACGGTGCTATCGAAGGGACCAAAGCCTATAAGACCGTTGACGGAAGATGTGCAATCTTTAAACTCAACGAGCATACCCAAAGACTGCTCAACTCTTCAAAGATGACACTAATGGATGTCCCTTTTACCCTTGAAGAGCTCAATGAGGCACAGATCAAACTACTTCAAGAGAACGAACTCTATGAGGGTGCCTACATCAGACCGCTTGTCTACCTTGGATACGGGGTCATGGGGCTCTACCACAAAGATGCACCCGTACAGGTCTCCATCTCCGCATGGGAATGGGGTGCATACCTTGGAGAAGAGGGGCTTAAAAAAGGGATCCGTCTTAAGATCTCCTCTATGACAAGAACACCCAACACTTCCGGTATGGGAAAAGCCAAAGCCGTTGCCAACTACCTCAACAGCCAAATGGCAAAGTTCGAAGCGGTAGAAGCGGGCTATGACGAGGCACTGCTTCGTGATGACCAAGGATATATCGCCGAGGCTTCAGGTGCATGTTTCTTCATGGTACGCGACGGAAAGCTTATCTCACCTCCGAACGACAACTCGCTTGAGTCCATCACACAGGCAACGGTCATCGATCTTGCCAAAGAGATGGGTATCGAGGTAGAGAGAAGACGCATTACCAGAGAGGAGATCTATATTGCGGACGAGTGTTTCCTGACAGGAACAGCCGCAGAGGTGACACCTGTGCGTGAGGTGGATGCACGCGTTATCGGATGCGGATCAAGAGGGCCTATCACGGAGAAACTCCAAACAGCCTACTTCGATGCCGTTGCAGGAAAGAACCCTGACTATATCAAACACCTCACCTATATCAACTAGCCCAAGCATATCCGGCTTCGGCCGGTTCTCAATCATACGTATTAAAGATCATACCCCCTATACGCTATAACGTATAGGAGATACAAAGGAGTATCATGCCAGCCGACATGAATGACTATTTTAAAAAGAAAAGACCACAACAGCAAAAGAGTGACGACAACAACAACCAGCGTCCTAACAATTCACAACCCGGAGGGAGCAACCCAATGAACAGCATGGGGGGCAAAAGCGCCTCATGGATCTTCGTAGCGATCGCTATTGTCATGGGGATATTCGTGCTCAAGCCTTTTACTATCATCAACTCAGGTGAAGTAGGGATCAAGATCAACACCGGTAAATTTGAAGAGAAACCGCTTCAACCGGGACTTCACTTCTTCATTCCGGTATTACAAAAGATCGTACCGGTCAATACTCGTGTCCGTATGATCACCTACTCCAATGAGAACAAGCAGATTCTTAGTGACGGATACAGCCGTTACGAGGGTGGGCTCAGACGCAACCCAGCCATCCGCGTCATGGACTCCAGAGGGCTTGATGTCGACATCGACCTTGCCGTACAGTACCACTTAAGACCTGAAAGCGCACCAACGACCATTGCCAACTGGGGTACGGCATGGGAAGATAAGATCATCAACACTAAAGTACGTGAGATCGTCCGTGATGTTATTGGGAAATACGCCGCGGAAAATCTCCCTCAAAAACGCCCGGAGATCGCAAAAGAGATCCAGAGCAAAGTGCGTATGAAGGTTGAAGCAATCCCAGGCAAACCGGTCGTTCTTGACTCGGTCGAACTACGTAATATCGTACTTCCTGCCAAGATCAAAGCCAAAATTGAAGAGCTTCAGGCGGAAAAACAGAACGTCATGATCGCAGAACAGCAAAAAGACAGAGCCAAAAGAGAAGCGGAGCGTAAAGCGGAGATCGCACGTGGTGAGGCGGAGAAGAAACGTATCGAAGCCCAAGGACATGCCGATAAGATACGCATCGAGGCAGGGGCACAGGCAAAAGCGAACAAGATCATTGCCGAGTCATTGACAAGCGATCTTCTACAGCTTGAACAGATCAAAGCACAGCGCCAGTTCAACGAAGCGCTCAAGGTCAACAAAGATGCACAGATCTTCCTAACCCCAGGCGGTGCCGTCCCTAACATCTGGGTCGATGCCAAAGCAAAAGCACAAAAAGCCGTTTCGGCACAACAATAACATTGTCAGTGAGAAGTGAGGAGTGAGGAGTGAGGAGTTGATAAAAGCTTTTCATTATGAAAAGCTTTTATTCTTCTCAACGCTCAACGCTCAACGCTCAACGCTGATAATTTCGGAGAAATTATCATGACCATAGACTGGAATAAAAACCCCCTCATCCCTGCCATTGCACAGGACTATCAGACCAATGATGTACTAATGCTTGCCTATATGAACGAAGAGGCATACAACCTTACCCTCTCTACCGGCTACGCTCACTACTTCAGCCGCTCCAAACAACGTATCTGGAAAAAAGGCGAGAGCTCGGGACATACCCAAGAGGTAAAGGATGTGCTGCTTGACTGTGATGCTGATACGGTGGTATTGAAAATAAAACAAAACGGCGTGGCGTGTCATACGGGACGTAAAAGCTGTTTCTTTACCTCGGTCATACAAGATAAGGTCATTTTAAACAAAGAGGTCGATACCGATGCCATTTACGGTGTGGTCGATACACTCTACCATACGATCCTTGAACGCAAAAATGCCCCTGCCGAACAAAAGTCATGGACAAAAAAACTTTTAGACGATAAAGAGCTCATGCTCTCCAAGATCCGTGAAGAGGCGGATGAAGTCTGTGTCGCCATTGATGAAGAGAGTGATGAACAGGTCATCTATGAATCGGCCGACCTTCTCTACCATACCCTTGTAGGGCTAGGCTACAGAGAGATCTCCCCGGATAGAGTCAAACAAGAGTTGGCAAGACGATTTGGTATAAGTGGTATCGAAGAGAAAGAGAGTAGAAAAAAATAGATAGATGTAGGTCGGGTTCTTCCGAACCCGACAACTTCCGAGAAAGAGATAGAATGCGCTAAACCGCACACCCTGGACTCTCAGCATTCCCTCCGGCAAAATAGTTTCCGTCAAAACTGACTAAAGAGTAATTCCTGTCTTCTCCCAGTGATGCTTTAAGCCCCTCTATAGAAAGGAAACCGAGTGAATCCGCACCCATACTTTCAGCGATCTGTTCAGGTGTCATTTTGGTCGATATCAACTCCTCTTTCGTCGGTGTATCGATCCCGTAACGACATGGGAATTTGATCTCAGGTGCAGCAATACGCATATGCACCTCTGCCGCACCCGCTTCTTTGAGCATACGTACGATCTGCTTGGAAGTCGTACCACGTACCAAAGAGTCATCAATGATCGCAACACGCTTCCCTTCGATCAAGTGCTTGATAGGAGAGAGCTTGAGTTTTACCTTCAGGTCACGGATCTCCTGTGTCGGCTCAATAAAAGTACGTCCCACATAGTGGTTACGTACAATTCCCATCTCAAACGGTACACCAAGTCCGTCTGCATAACCGCGTGCGGCAGCAACACCACTATCGGGTACAGGCAGAACAAGATCGATATCAGCCGGAGTCTCCTCCGCCAATCTGCGCCCCATCTTCAATCGCATCTCATAGACATTCTTCCCATCGATGATGGAATCGGGTCTTGCAAAGTAGATATACTCGAAAGCACATGGATGATAGTCCGGCTCGAAGACCTGCTCGGAGAGTGGTTCTTTCCCCTCTTCAAAGATCAACATCTCACCAGGATTGACATCACGGATAAACTCTGCACCGACAAGGTCGAACGCACACGTTTCACTTGCAACGATCCAACCGCCATCTTTGAGTTTGCCAAGACTTAACGGACGGATTCCGAAACGGTCACGGATAACGAACATCTTCTTGCGACTCTGTATCGCCAGACAGTATGCCCCTTCGATCTTACTCAACATATCTTTGATACGGTCGACCAAAGAATCTTTTTGTGACTTTGCGATCAAGTGTACGATATTTTCCGTATCCATTCCTGTTTGGAAGATCGCACCACGGTCGATCAGCTCGTTACGTACTTCATTTTTATTAACCAGATTTCCGTTATGCACCACAGATATCTCACCCAGTTTGTAACGGGCAAATACCGGCTGTGCATCGAGTACGGAGTCATCTCCTGCGGTAGAGTAACGGTTGTGTCCAATGGCGCAGGTTCCACTTAGGATCTTGAACTTCTCCTCATCGAAAACCTCCGTTACAAGACCACGATCCTTAACAAGATGGATCTTCTCATTGTCTGCGGTGGAGATACCTGTAGACTCCTGCCCTCTGTGTTGCATGGCAAAGAGTGAGTAGTAGGCAACCTTCGAAGCATTTTGGGCACCATATACACCGACGATCGCACACATTATACCACCTCCTTGAGGTGGAATCGAGGATTGAAAATTGAGGATTGGAAATGATTCATTATTATATTCCTAGACAATCATTGATAGTATAGAAGCCTGCCGGCTGATCGACAAGCCATTTCGCTGCACGGATCGCCCCTTTGGAAAAGGTCTCACGGCTGGTAGCGGTATGATTAAGCTCCAAGAATTCACCATCGTTATAGAAACCGACCGTATGGCGACCGACAATGTCGCCACCACGAAGCGCCATCACTGCGATCTCATCTTTACTCCTCGCTCCTACCTGTCCGTCACGACCGCTTACACGTACTTCGTTCAAGTCAAGTCCACGTCCTTTGGCAGCGAACTCGGCAAGTGTCAATGCCGTACCGCTTGGTGCATCGACTTTATGTCTATGGTGCTGTTCTACGATCTCAATATCGAAGTCTTTCAGTGTTGCGGAGACCTGTTCTACCAGTTGCTTGAGCAGTGCGATCCCTGCCGACATATTCGAAGAGTAGAGTACCGGCATCTCTTTTGCTGCTTCTGTTAGAAGGTTTTGCTGATGCTCGGTAAACCCTGTGGTCGCAACAACCAAGGGCGTAGGATTTTTCAGTGCCGCTTCACAAAGCGCCTCTGTCGCTACAGGTGCGGAGAAATCGATGATCACATCACACGCTTCAAGCAGTGCATCCATACTGTTGGTGATCAGCACATCATCCGGCACATCTGTTTTAAGCTCATCAAATACATGCAGTCCTGCCAGAGTCAATGCATCATCTTCCAAAATATTCTTAATGAGGTGTTCCCCCATTCTTCCCGTACTTCCTACAATACCTACTTTTGCCATCTTACGCTTGCTCCTGAATATATGAAATTACCTGTAGTGCTGCTGTTGCACCGTCACCTGCTGCACAAACCACCTGTTTAGGTGCTTCAATACGCATATCTCCTGCGGCATACAGCCCTTCGACCGATGTACGCATACGCAGATCGACCACCACCTGTCCCCAGTCGTTCATCTTGCAGATAAAACTGCCGTCTTCTTGTTTGAGAACCCTGTTATTTACATCATGCCCGACAAATACAAAGATACCCGGAGTTTCAAGTATCTGTGTCTCTTCACTCTTAAGGTTCTTGACACGTACGGCATTTACACCCATCGCATCACCCAGAACCTCATCGACCACAGAGTCCAATACAAGGTGAATATTCTCTTTCTGCTTGACACGCTCCACTGTCGAAGGTGCCGCTCTAAAAGTATCACGTCTATGTACCACATAAACGTCCGAAGCGATATTGGAGAGGTAAAGTGCCTCTTCAAGTGCCGTGTCACCACCGCCTAATACGGTTACAGGCTTACCTTTGTAGAAGAAACCGTCACAAGTCGCACAGGTACTCACCCCACGACCAAAAAACTCCTCTTCACCTTTGAAACCCGCACGTTTTGGCGTACTTCCCGTACAGACGATAGCAGTTTTTGCCTCTACAGTATCACCACCTTCAAGCGTAATGGTAAAGTGCTCTCCGGTCTTACTCACGCGCTCGACCTTCTTCATCTCATGTTTAAGACCAAAGTGGAAACACTGCTCCTGCCATGTGTTCATAAAATCCATTCCGGTCTTTTCATGGTCGAAAAAGCCGGGATAGTTCTCGATCTCACTACTTTGTGTGATCTGCCCACCGGGCATTCCCACTTCAAAGAGTACGACATTTTTCAATCCGCCGCGTGTAGCATAGAGCCCTGCGGTCAATCCCGCAGGTCCACCACCGATAATTGCACAATCTAACATCGTTATATCCTTAAAATTGTTAAACAAAGACTTAGGCTAATTATACACTTTAAATACTTGGTTAATAATTTTAAGAGGGGTATTCAGGAAAGGTTTACAAGGAGAAAGTCTCCTTGTAAAAAATAAACTTATACAAGCGCGTTAAGTTTTTCTGCAAATGCGTCTTTGGATGCAGCACCGACCATTTGGTCAACCACTTCTCCGTCTTTAAAGAAAAGGATCGCTGGGATCGATCTAATTCCATATTTAACAGCAAGCTCTTGTTGCTCATCTGTGTTCACTTTTGCGATCGTTGCTTTTCCGTCGAAGTCTTCCGCAAGCTCTTCGATAACCGGTGCGATCATTCTACAAGGTCCACACCATGGAGCCCAGAAGTCTACCATTGTTACACCTTCTGCTACTGTTGCATCAAAGTTCTCACTTGTTAATTCTACATATTTTGCCATGTTCATATCCTTTAGATTTAGTTTTATCTGAAGATTATAGCTAAATTTCATTAATGCGCAAAAGAGGCACACTGCCTGTTACACCATAGTAGGGTAAATTGCCACTAATCGCAACCTATGTAATAGGCAGAGGAACCTCTTCATACGCTGCAGAGCGTGTCCCCGATATTGCCCGGTTCGACACACCTTTGACCGTATAGACAAAAGAGATCTTCGGTTGGTCGGTCAGATTCTTATTGGCACGGTGCAACAGTTTACAATGAAACAGTACGACATCCCCTTTTTTAAGAGGGTGTGAGGTCTTTGTCTCAATAAGTGCATGATTTTGCGGCGTATCTTCTCGAAAATACTCTTTCTCATCAAACTGATCAGAAGAAAATGCCATCTTATGGCTTCCTGGAATAAACTCCAGAACCCCATTGTCACTATACTCTTCATCCAGTGCCAACCAGACGGAGACAAGATTGTCGTTCTCAAAATTCCAATAGCGAAAATCCTGATGCCAACGTGTTTCAGTGGAGGTGTGAGGCATCTTTGTCATAATAGAGTTATGGTGTGCGATCGTAATGGTCGGTGCCTCACCTAGAACCTGTTTTAGTATGGGACGTATCGCTTCATTCTCCATCCATTGACGAAAAACAATATCACGATGATAAACTTGACGCAACCTGCGCACGGTCACTTGCCCCTCTACCAAATGGGACTTCCCGTCCGAAATGAGCTTCCGTTCCTCTTTGGTCTTACCGACATACTCCATCTCTGTCTCTATCGGGGGAACCTTATGTTTCAAATGTGCTTGTGCAATATCTTTTATCGTATCACAGAGCGCTTTATCGGCAAACCCTTCAAGCCGTAAGAAACCATCTGCATTAAACTGTTCCAGCTGTGCCTGTGTCAACATCATAAGCATGCCTTTGCAAGGAGATTAAAAGGCATTATAGCACAAGATGAACCAAATCCCTACTACTTCTTTTTATTGTAGCATGCTTCAGAATAAAAGAGCCCGAATTTCTTATTGCGCCCCTCTTTATAGCGTTGAGTTGAATACTTCGTTGCAATAGGGTTACACTCATCGATCCACTCATCCAACGCATATACCTTCACCTTCTTAAATCCCATTTTACGGAAGATATCCGCTTCTAAAGATGCTCTATGCCCCGTATTGCAAACAACGATCAAGTTATCATAGATAAGCTTGTCATCATCATCGAGCACAAAGTTGGCGATCGCCATTTCCGGTGTCTGCCTACCCACACGTACACTCCCTTTAATATGTGCACCTGCCCACTCTTCGGCCGTACGGACATCGACGACTAATGCTTTTTTTGTCTTTATCGCCTCTTTAACCTCATCCGTACTTGCACGCATACCGTTTTTAATATTCTCTTGAAGCAATCTATCTGCCATCTCATGGTACGAAATAAACTCTCCTGCTTGTAGCACATTGACGATAAATAGCAGCCCAACTATAATGTAACGTAATTTCATATTTAATCCTTGATTATTTTTGGCGGATTATAGAGCAATCAATATTATTTGTAAAATATATAAAACTTGATATAATCATTGAAAAATACAATAAGAGAAATTATGACATTGAAAGAACTGGATCTATTCTATGCACTTACAGAGAATCCTCACGTCTCACAACTGGCTAAAGAACGCAATATCAGCCAATCAGCAGTCTCCCTGGCGATCCGATCTTTGGAGAAAAAACTCTCCGAACCGCTCTTCGATCGCATTGGAAAAAAACTGATACTCAATGAGAGAGGACGATTTTTCAAAGAGCGAACCTATGAACACTTTCTGGTACTGAAGGAGGCACAACACTGCTTTACCGATCATAAACTTGCAGGAAGACTTTACATCGCTTCAAGCAAGAGTATCGGTGAGTTTATTATGCCTCAGATCCTCTATGACTTTCACTCAGAACATACGGATGTCACCCTCAGCCACAACATACGAAACTCCGCAGACATCCTTAAAGCTCTAATGGAAGGTACGATTGATATCGGCTTCGTCGAAACAGTCTGTAAAGAAGCGGATCTCATCAAACACACACTCGGAACCGATCAGCTTATCGTTGTCTCAAGTGATCCAGATCTTGCAAACAAGACTTACTATATTGACCAGCTTTTTACCAGAAAGTGGCTTCTAAGAGAAGAGGGGTCAGGAACACGAGAGGTTTTCTTGAACCGTTTAGGCACTTTGGCAAAATCACTGCCTGTTTTTATGCATTTTCATGAGTTTGAAGAAGTAAAGACATTGCTACGCAACAATAAAGAGGCCATCACCTGCATTTCACGGTATGCTGTACAGAAGGCATTGAAGAACAAAGAGCTTTATGAGGTCACACTACACAACATGACATTTGAACGAAACTTCTACATGGTCTACCACAAAAACAAATACCAAAGCAAACTCTTTGACACTTTTACAGATTTTGCTAAAAAGGCCTTTGCTAAAGCGTCACATTCTCAATAAACTCCACCTCTTCCCCACGAATGATCAATGCATCAATAGAGAACGCCAGCGCTATCTGTTTACTTTTCATATAGTAATGGGCGGAGTTTACCACTTTCTTCAACTTAGCAGATGTTACATTATAGACCGGATCAAAATCCGCTTTCCCTGACTTCACTTCTATAAAATGCAGGACATCATCCTTTTGAGCAACAATATCGATTTCCCCTAGCTTTCGGGCAAAGTAGTTCCTCTCTACAATGACAAACCCCTCCTGCTCCAAAAAAGCCGTTGCCAGATCTTCACTTGCATTACCAAAGAGTTTGGGAAGTTCACGCATCTTCTTCTCCCCGCAAAAACCCCATCACTTTTGCATCAGTCTCTTTAGTTTCGGCTATGAGTTCATCAAGAATTTTGTAGATAGTGTGAAACTCCTTGCTGTTCTTTCGCTCCAGTTCAATAAGTTGCTTCGCCAACGCATTGTAGTGCAACGAAAATTCTCTGAGCTTCGTAAAGGTACGCATAATCTCGATGCTTACCTGTACCGCCACTTTACTTTTGAGTACGGCAGAGAGCATATAGACACCGTTTTCGGTAAAGGCATAGGGAAGATATTTTCTGTGTTTACCGCGCCCTGTTTTTTCTAAGGTCACAAATTGTGACCTTAAAGAATCATACTCACCTTCTGTAAGTTGAAACCTAAAATCATCAGGAAATCGTTCAATATTACGCTTCACTGCCTGGTTAAAAACCTTCGTCTCTACCTGATACAGCGCAGCCAAATCTTCATCCAGCATAATCTGCTTACCCCGCAATGTATATATTTTATGGTGTATCGGTTCTGTCAGTTCAAACATCAATCCTCCTCTGTAATGCCACAAATTGTGACCTCAAGTTTCATAAGAGAAGTATGGCAAAAAAAGAAAAAAAGGAGAAAAAATATGTCAGATTGTCATATTCTCAATCCTTTTTTACTGACTTTTCCATAATAAATATCTCAAGGGTTATACCAAACTTTTTGTAAGTTTCTATCCACTCACGCCAGCTCACCCACGTTCTACCTTTTATAAAAATACGAATATCCTCCAATACTTCAAATACCATACAACTTTGTAAATCTTCTTTCTCTCTGTATCCGACTTCTTGCATCAACCTTCTGCTGACCTGTACGAACCGATAGGTTTCGATCTGCTTTTCATACTCTTTTTGGATCTCTTGAAAAAGTACGGTCTGCATGGGAATTGCCAATGCAATCTTTTTATCCAGCAGCTTTCGATAATTATACCTATTTGTTACCCTGTAGACACTCATATCACATAAACCAGAATATCTTCTGTTCTTATCAGAAAAATCAATCTGCAACTCTTCCCATCTTCTTGGAATGATCACCTCTTTTTGCGGAGTAACGATCACCTCTTTCAAATCATGATAGAGAGGATGTTCAAAAAAATCTTTTGGTACCTTGGTACTATATGCTCTTGGTTGGTTATTTTTATGGCGTTGTTGTTCTTTGGTCTTCTCTTTTTGTTCCAAAGCTTCCAAAAACGCTTCTATCTTCCCTTTAAAAAGTGCCAACGCCTCTTTTTCCTGAACCAACTCATCCACATACTCCCCAAAGACCTCATCTCTAACCTCATTGTTGATGTCAATGCCGTCACGGTACATACAGAATACCTTTTTTCTTTCTCCTGCGAATACTGCACATCAACGCTGCTGCACGGTTATATCCTATACCAAGCTTTCTTTGAAGGTAAGCAATAGAGTAGTTTCTTTGCACAAGCACCACCTTTTTTGCCTCTCTTAAAAGCTTTTTCTCATCTCGTTTCATTTTCTTCGGTTGACTTTAGCCAGTCAGGCATTAACGTATAGTGTTCCAAATGTTCATCTATATAGGGAGCAATATCCGAATCTTTCATTTGGCAAAAGAGCTCTTCCCATAAAAGCACCTTTGCTCTACTCTCTTTTAACACACGCCAATCACTTATCGTCTCATGCCCATAAGAGAGAAGGTAATAGAGCTCGCACTCCCACTTCCCAGAGTCACTTAAACTCTTTTGTAATCTCTCATAGAGTGTCATATTTTGTTTTACAGAAGAGGAGAGAGCCTTAATCTCAATCATCACCACTTTTTTATTCTCTTGATCAATATGTACAATATCTGGGCTTAGATTATCAAAGTCTTTGTGCCATTTATCAATATGAAATAGCCTATTATTTAGTTTTCCTTCCACAATGGTATTGTGACTATTCCATCTTTTAAAAGAGAGTCTCTCTACTTCAGATAACCAAGTATCACTTTTTTTTGATTCATACGAAGAGTGATAAACACCTAAGCTTTTATTATTTTTTCCCATCCAAATGGTAGAAAGTTGCATGATTGCATTCCAACGACTTTCTGAGTGAGAAAATCCATTCTTTGCTCTAAAGAGATAGGTGGCATTTTGTTTTGTTGTATTAAAATAGACAGGTACAACAGCTGTAAGTTTACAACTATTGGCATACTCCAGTAACTTCATCATAATAGAACTTTTATTGTAAATAAAAAAAATAGCCCCATCACTCTCACGTATAAGCTTTTTATTGGAGTTATCCAAACTTTGAGGATGTTGCCCTACCTCGTTAACTTCATACCCTAAAGACTTGACATACGCAATAAGCAATCCATTATGAATTTTTCCTACCGTAAACTGATAGTTAGCAGGATCAAAACCATTCACAATACGATAGATATCCTCCTTATAGCTTTCAAAAGTATCCTTCTCATTGAGCTTTTTACTCGATAAGAGTACCAGATTGGTCTTTCTCTTATCATTCATAGCTCTGCAACTTTTTGTTGAAGAAGCTCTTTATGCTCTTTGATATAAAACTCAAGTGCTTCATTGATTGCGTGACTCATATCATGCTCATCTAAAATACCTACCATTTGAAAAAGTTTCATCTTTTTGACTACCTCATCATTAAGTGCCACCATTGAACCCCCCTCTGATGCACTCACCTCTTCATACATAAACTCTACTGCTTTAAGTACTCTCTCTCCTCTTGTACGTCCCTCTACTCCATGACTACTGGCATACTCTAATATTTTAGTGTAGAGACTCTCTTTCATATCCAATCTTTTTTTACTCTCTTCTTGACTCATTTTTTACCTCCACTCTTTTGAATACACTCTGCATCTAGACATCTTTGAATTGCAGCTATCACAAACTCCCCTTGGGTTGCAGATTTACTTTTAAGTTGGTTCTCTTGAGCATATTCCAAGAGTGCTGTATAGAGTTCCATTGGAATATCGACCTGTTTTGTACGCTTCATTACATCTCCTCAAAGATAATTTCTTAAGTCATTTCACTTAAGTAGATTAATTATGGCACAAAATAGATTAAATTGGAATAAAATGGAAACAGAAGGATTTTTTGTTAAATTTAGAGAATCCATTATCTTTCGGATTCTCTACTCTCTTTAGCTACATGCCACCTCATCCCCCACAGGGATCACATCAACCTTCACAGACTTGAAACGTGCCGTCATAATAAGCTCATCACACTCATCACCAAAGAGTGCATTAATGCGGCTCTTGGCATGGTGGAAGGTACAAAAAAGCGTTTTCGACTTTACCTTTTCGGTATATTTCACCGTGAGCGCTTCACTCTCACCATATTCACTTTTCAGTATCACACGATCACCAAACTTCCCTTCATCCTCGATTGGTGCGAGTAGAACATCCTCGTCATACTTCGTATCGAGCTTACTGCTTCTCTTTGTCTGTGCCGCATTGTTGTAGTGTGCGAGTGTACGACCGGTTGTCAGGTAGTACCCCTCCAGAGAGTCATTGTAGAACTTCTTCTCCAATATCTCCTGCACCATCCCTCTTGGTTCATACTGCTTATAGACATAACGCCCCAACCCATCTTCGGTACGGAAGTCAAGCAGGTGAAGCACCGGCGTATCTTCATGGTAGATCGGCCACTGCATCCCGCGTTTTCTGTGTCGCTCAAGTCTGTAGTAGTCTGCACCGCTAAAGCGTCTTGGTGCGACCACCCGTACCTCATTCCATACATCTTCGGACGTTTTAAAATGGAAATTCTCGCCATCCCCAAGCTTCTGTGCCATCTGGGTCAATACTTCCCAATCATCCGGAAGATTAGACTGTACCAAGGGCTGAGAGAGGTGCAGTCTTCGCATTGCATTGACATAGACACCGGTCTTCTCGTAGGCACTTTTTACCCCAATGACGACATCGGCATGCTGTGCAATATCATTCATAAAGAGCTCTTGTACCATCAGGAACTCAAGCTGATCGATCGCCTTTTCAATCTTGTTGATATTAGGATGGATATGGGTAATATCCTCTCCCATATTGAGCACTGCCTTAATACGCCCTTCAAGTATTGCATCCACAAGCTGAGGGGTCATCAACCCTACCTCTTTAGGCTCTTGATAATCAGGTACATAGTATGGCAGACACCCCATATCACATGCACCCTGTACATTGTTCTGTCCTCGAAGCGGCATCAACCCCGCACCACTCTTTCCAACATTACCAGTCATCAATGCCAGGTGTGTGATCGCCATTACCGCGTAGGAGCCGTCCAGGTGCTCTGTAATCCCAAGCCCCCAGAAGATCATCGACTTTTTCAGTGCATACTCACGAGCGATATTGGGAATCATCTTGGCAAGATACTCATACCCCTCAACATCTTTGAAGAATTCAGGATTGGCATACGGGTCATTCAATATCTTCTCTTTGAACGTATCAAAGTCTTTGGTACGGTTCTGAATAAAGCTCTCATCATACAACTCTTCATCGATGATCACATACGCCATCATGTTCAAAATAAGCAGATTCGCTTCATACGGGATCACACAGTTATACTTTGCAAGACGTGCCAGTTTTGTTTCACGTACATCGATGACAGCAAGATTATTGTGTTTCTTTGCCATATCGACCATACGGTTGGCGATGATCGGGTGTGCCTCCATGGTGTTGGAGCCGATAACCACAATGAACTCCGTTTCATAAATATCATTGTACGGATTGGTCGCAGCACCCTCACCGATGGTCGCACGCATCCCTTTGAGGCTTGGAGAGTGGCAGACACGGGCACAGTTGTCTACATGCGGAGACTCCATCGTCTCACGGCAGAACTTCTGGAATGCATAGGCACTCTCGCACGATGTTCTTGCCCCACCGATGGCACAGAACGCATCTCGTCCGTATGTTTTCTTGATCTCATCAAGTTTCATCGCAGCGATCAAGGTTGCCGTATCAAGATCACAGGTCATATAGTCACTGTTAAACTCTGTCAGCTTATCGGCTACAGCTTTGACAATGTGTGGGTTTTTCTCCAAAAAGCCCTTTTTGATACGCGGTTCCCTGATACGGTCTTTGGCATCAACAAAATCATACCCGTACTTTCCCTTGATACAGAGCTTTCCTTCAGAGACCACCCCGTCTTTCTGGGCATAGACCTTAACGATCTTATTATTTTCCACCACACCGGTAATATCACACCCTACACCACAGTAGGTACATACGCTCTCTATCTCTTGCCGCCCGTTTTCATTGATCTTTTTTGTCATCTGTATGCCCTTTTTGAAACAAATATTTCCCACATCGGTATAATTAGGAGTAAATCTATCCTATTTATGCTTAAACTCATACGCTTTTATGTGTCACTTGTTATGATCTGCCAAATTATAACAAAAAAGGATCTAATATGTTTACAATCAATATAACAAAAGAGTGCGGATGTTTCAAAAAAAGCGCCTATGAGAACAATATGACTTTTGAGAGTAAAGACGACGCACTACTACAAGCAAAACTGATGGAGAATCATATGAATCAGAAATTCTATCAAAAACATACATTTTGGGTAGAAGAGGATGGTAATACATTCCGTATCAACGTAGCGGAAAGAGTAAGAGAGTCTCACTCGGGTGGATGCTGCGGTAGTGGACACTGCTCGTAACGGGTGAGGAGTGAGGAGTGAGGAACGATAACCTCTTCTCTCTTCCTTAAACCACCCTCAGCACTTAATCTATTTAAAGTTCCCAAATACCAGTGGTGCTTTCAACTCATCCATCTTTCTGACCAGTGTGATCACTGCCTGAAGATCATCGATCTTTTTCCCACTGACACGTATCTCATCGCCTTGTATCGCCGGCGTTACTTTTAATTTCGCATCTTTGATCGCTTTAACGATCTTTTTTGCTTCATCTTTCTCGATACTATCGACAATACGGTAGATCACTTTCACGTTCCCACCGCTGATTCCTTCGGTCTTTACCTCTTCTAATGACTTTGGAGAAAGCCCTCTCTTGATCATTTTAGAGATAACGATATCTTTCAATGCATCGATCTTACTGTCACTGGAACTTGAAAGGTTCAATACCTTAGCCTTCTCATTCAAGTCAATATCAACCATGATACCCTTAAAGTCAAAGCGGCTTCCAACCTCTTTTTTTGCCTGTTCAATGGCATTTTTCATCTCCATCATATCAAGCTTCGCACTAATATCAAAGTAATGATCCTTTGCCATTATCGACCTCCTTACTTTTCGATACGCATCATTGCGATGCTACCGTGTACAACATCGAGTGTTTCAAGTGCCTTGATCGCATCTTGCATTTTGCTCTCTTGTGTTTTATGTGTTGTAAAGAGCAGTTTTGCAATATGTGCATCACTTGTTGGTTTTTGAAGCATTGATTCGATCGAAATACCGAATTCACCCAATTTGGATGTGATCGCAGCAAGTACACCACTCTTATCATCTACTTCCAGTCGCAGGTAGTACTGTGTCACGATCTGCTCTTTTGGAAGTAGCTTCAATCCCGACTCCAGACCTTTTTTGTACCCAAGCATCGGTCCCTGGTTTCCACGGACAATATCTACAATATCAGCAATAACAGCCGAAGCAGTCGCATCACCACCTGCACCCGGACCATAGTACATCGTCTCGCCTACACGGTCACCCACCACAGTTACCGCATTCATTACCCCATCAACTTTGGCGATCATACTCTCCTGTGGGATCATCGTCGCATGGACACGAAGTTCCACACCCTCACCTACATTTTTGGCAATACCAAGTAGTTTGATCTCATATCCGAACTCTTTAGCAAACGCGACATCGGTCTGTGTAATATTCTCAATTCCCTCGATCAAAATATCTTCAGGCTTCGCATCGATCCCATAAGCGATAGATGCCAAGATAAGCAATTTATGTGAAGCATCGAACCCACCCACATCAAAAGTCGGATCGGCTTCCGCATATCCAAGCTCCTGTGCCTCTTTGAGTATCGCTTCATACTGTGCACCTTCATTGATCATCTTAGTCAGCATATAGTTACACGTACCGTTCATAATACCCTGAATGGTGTTAATATGGTTTGCCGCTAAACCTGTTCTCAACGCACCGATAATAGGGATACCTCCAGCCGTACTCGCTTCATACATCAATGGAATATCCCCTGCGATCTCCTGTAGCTCATAACGATGATAGGCAAGCAGTGCTTTGTTCGCAGTCACGACTGCCTTACCGTTCTCAAGTGCTTTCTTAACCAAGGAATACGGCTCTTCCACACCCCCCATCAACTCAACAACAATATCAATTTCAGGATCATTTATGATCTCTTCAGCATTGTCTGTTAAATAGATATCGACATCTCTTTCTTTTGTTAGATCACGTACGACACCCGATTTGACAACAATCTTCTTTCCTGCTCTCGCTTCGATCACATCGGCATTATCCACTAGGATCTTTGCAACACTTTCACCTACCGTACCGACACCAAGAATTCCTATCTTAACCATGTTGTTTTTCCTCTTCAAGGGTTTTTAAAAAACGTTTAATATTACGTGCTGCCTGGCGAATACGCTTCTCATTCTCGATCAATGCGATACGGACATAACGATCACCATACTTACCAAAACCGATCCCTGGACTAACTGCAACACTAGCTTCTTGAAGCAGGCGCTTGGAGAATTCCATCGATCCCATGTTCATATCAAGTGCGACTTGTGGTAGTTTTGCCCAGATGAACATACTCGCGTTAGGCTTTTTTAACTCCCATCCGGCATTGGTAAAGGCTTCGATCATCACATCTCTACGTTTACGATAGCGAGGGATGATCTCCTCGTCAGGTACATAGTCATGCTCATCCAAAGCTACCGTTGCCGCTACCTGTATCGGAGTGAACATCCCATAATCCAACCAGGACTTGATCGCCTGTAGTGCACCAATAAGCTTCTTGTTCCCGACAATGAACCCTACACGCCATCCAGCCATATTGTATGACTTAGAAAGTGTATAGGACTCGACCGCCACATCCTTGGCTCCTTCTACCTGCATGATAGAAGGTGTTTTGTAGCCGTCAAACGTAATGTCAGCATAAGCGATATCAGAAATAATATAAAAACGCTTCTCTTTTGCCAATGCGACCAAACGTTCATAGAACTGCGGAGTCACTGTTGCTGTACTTGGGTTGTGCGGAAAGTTCACCACAAGGAATTTTGGTTTCGGGATCGAATTATCAAGCGCATCCTCCACATCCTCCAAGAACTTATCTTCGTTCACTTCAAATGTATCTTCATCAAATGTCACTTCCATCTTCTCGACATTCGCACCGGCAAGAATGAATGCTTGAGAGTGGATCGGATATGTTGGGTCTGGTACGATCGCAACATCACCGGGATTCGTGATTGCCTGAACAAGGTGAACATACCCCTCTTTACTTCCCATGGTCGCGACCACTTCCGTATCAGGATCAAGATCCGTACCATACTTACGCTTATACCAATTACTCATTGCCAAACGTAATTTATAGATCCCCTTACTTGCACTATACCCATGTGTTTTAGGCTTACGTGCCGTTTCACATAGTTTATCAATGATCGGTTTAGGCGTCGATGCATCCGGATTCCCCATTGAAAAGTCAATAATATCTGCACCCTCACGACGCATCTTCATCTTGATATCATTGATCTCTGCAAAAATATATTTAGGTAAACGATTTATCTTTTCAAACTGGATTTCATTAAACATTACATCCCTTTTCAGTGTTCTTGTGTTTCATTCTTCTCATGACTCAGAGTGATCGTTTTTACAACCACACTATCTTGCGGAGTCTCCTCGGCGATTGCATGCTCAATACTTAATGCCGGATCATTATCTACCTCTTCTTGGATACTCTCTGCCATCTTGTCCTCATTAAAAGGTAAAAGTCCCTGAAGCTGCGTTCTATCAAACTGTGTCGTAAAATACCATGATGCCACACCTAAAAGAAGTATCACCGTAAAGATAAAGAGCTTTGATCTCCCCTGTCTCTTTTCAACGACCGGTGTTGCATCCAATACGACCCCATTATCATCAACATGTGACTGATAATAGGCTGATGCCTCTTCTCTCAAAGAAGAGAGGTCCGCTCCATACTCACGTTCAATGATCGAGATGAAGCCCATTGTCTTCACTTTTTTCAAAATATCGAACTCTCCTGCAAATAGTGCCTCTAGATTCTCTTCCGATATATTGGTCTTTTTTGAGATATCTTTTACTGTATAGTGTTCTTGTAGTTCATTCAACTGCATATCCCATCCTATGTATTAAAATCGCAGCCGCTGCGCTTACGTTCAAAGAATCAAACTCATGCTTCATCTCGATCGATATCAATCGATCCAGTTTTGCACGGGCTTTTTTAGAGATCCCACGCCCCTCACTTCCCATTACTAGAAGTCGTTTTTGAGCAAAATTCATCTCCTGAATAGGTGCACCTTCCATTGCCGCACCATACGATGTGAAACCTATCTGTTTTAACTCATTTAGTACATCGAGGATATTTGGTTCTATCACAAACGGCATATCCAACATTGCCCCTGAGCTTGTACGTGTTATCGCTGCAAGGTTCAACTGCTTCACCCCTGATGCGATCACTGCATCCACACCAAGAGCATAAGCACTTCTTACGATCGCACCGATATTTCCGACATCCGTCAACCCATCAAGTACTATAATGAAATCACTATGCTTTACATCCGAAAGCAATAAAGGCTCTATCTCCGAGATCTCTAGGAGTATCCCTTGATGATTCCCCCCTTTACTCATAGACTGAGCCCATTTCTCTTCCAAAAACTTTATTTTATCGTGGAACTTGTGAAATAGCGCTTGAGGCAAAATCCCTTTTTTCGCGATATAGACCGTCTTAACTCGCTCTGCATGTCTTGTCATTGCATACAGGCATACCTGTTTTCCATAAATAATCATAAGGGATTTTATCTAATTTTTACTTGGAATTAGAGTGTTCAGTAATTTCCAGACAATAAACTCTACTGATTTACAAGCTCCTGATACCACTCTTTGACCGTTCTTTCACTCATTCGAGAAAGAAGCTTTGCTTTAACCTTAGGAGGAATATCTGCATGATATATTTCCGAGAATGTAAGTACTGGTGTATCATCATACACACCATGCACAACAGCAACCCACTCCCCTCGTATTGTCTCTTTTGAGAGCTGTTCGTACAAAGTACGGACACTTCCACGATAATAATGCTGATAGCGTTTACTGATCTCTTTTGCTAAAAACAACTCACGGTCAGGATCAATGGTCATCATCTCTTCCAAAAGCTTCTCTAAACGATGCGGAGCTTCGTAAAGAACTGTATTGTACGCACTGGACATCAACTCTTCCAGTGCACTGGAACGCTCCTTACCTTTATGAGGCAAGAATGCATAAAAGAGGAATTTCCCCTCTTCAAAACCAGATGCTGCATAGGCTGTAGTAACCGCTGATGGACCAGGCAGTACATCATAGTCAATACTATGTTCTTGACAATAAGCAACAAGCAATTGACCAGGGTCAGAAATAACAGGCATTCCTGCATCACTTACATATACTACTTCCTTATCTGTCAAGATACTTCCATACTCTTCAAGTCGTGCTTTACCGTTATGTTCATTAAAGGAAATAAACTCTGCGTCAGGATAACACATACCAAAACGCTCTTCTAAAAGCTTTAGTAAATGTTTTGTATTACGGGTATCTTCACAAAAAAAGAGTTCTGCTTGTTCAAAAAGCTTTAGTGCACGAATTGTAATATCTTGGGGATTACCGATAGGTGTAGGAATAAAAGTAAGCATTGGTGCCTAATGAGTTAAAATGTTATCTGAAGCCGAAGCTTCAGAAAAGGTGGTTTAGCTAAGTTTATATTTGTTTTTAAACTTCTCTACTCTACCGGCAGCATCGACGATCTTCTCAGAACCTGTAAAGAACGGGTGACACTCATTACAAATATCGATTGACATTTCCGGCTTGTTAGATTTTACTTCAAACTCGTTTCCACAAGCACACTTTACTTTACATTCCATATAGTCAGGGTGAATACCTTTTCTCATCTTGAGACCTTTTAAATAGTTATTTTTAAACGCAAACAGTTGCGTAAGTGACCTCAAGGGTCAATAATTGATGACAGGCAACTAACCTGTTCTAGCCTTCGGCTCTTCCATACCTTGCGGTAGGGTCGTTGCAACAGTCTTAGCTGAGACAACTTTTAGGGCAGTATTATACCCAGAAAATTTTAAAATAATTTGAACCCATTAAGAACTAAAACTTAATGCCCATCCATATACGTCGGATAGATAAACTTCTCCTCTATCTCTACTCTTTTGGTCAATACCTTACCAACGGTACCAAGATCCGAAAGAAACACATCCTTATTACGCTTATAGTTCTCCCAATCTGAATATTTTTTACTAAAGAACTTAACCTCTTTTAAAATATCCCCCATATTTTCTTGTAAGGCTTTTAAATGTTCTAAATGCTAAGCATCATGGTATGAAGTATTTTTCGAAGAATTTGCTAAGGAATTAGCGGCGTAATTGAGGTGAAATTGCACTTGTGATTTGAATGGGCGTGATAAAAAGCTGGTAATACATTGAAGAGCATAAAATTAACAGTGAAGTGATAAGAAGTATTGGGATCAATTGTAAGAGTG
>JAMORY010000034.1 GCA_027063305.1 Sulfurovum sp.
GAGCGAACCTCAAAGCGGTCTTGGAGGTCAAAGAGGAGGTCTTTGTTCAAGAGAGTATTCTCTATGTGGTGATGATCGGCGGGAAAAAACGTACCGAGATCGAAGTAAGCCCAAGCGCATCCCAAGAGGAGATACTTGCAGCTGCCAAAGAAGCGGGAGAGAAGTGGTTAAACGGTATGCAGATCGTTAAAGAGATCGTCGTACCGAACAAGCTGGTGAACCTTGCGGTGAAACCGGCTTGATCAATGCATAGTGAATAGTGAATGATGAATAATGTAGGTAAGCGGTGCAGTGGCTCCGCTTTTATTAGGATGAAGGGAACAACAAGTATGTTTAGATATTTAAGTCAGTTTTTTTCGAAGGAAAAAAGATTAGTATCATTCATCATTCATCATTCATCATTCATTTTAATAGCTTTGCTATTAACCGCATGCGGCTACAAACCCTCCGCTCATGCGATTCAAAATCTTTTTTTTGATACGGTCTATGTTGAGGTGAAGGTCGATCGTGCGGAGCCGGAGAATGCGCCTTATCTGAAAGATGAGATGAACCGTATGGTCTATACACGCTTTAAGGGGCGTGTAGTGCCTAAAGATCAGGCACAAAGCCAGATCGTTGTAAGTTATGCCGGAAGCCGTTTTACGCCGCTAACCTATACTGACGGGTATGTAACCCGCTACCGTGTGCATGTGCGGGTGCATTTCGATATGGTTACAAAGCAGGGGAAACTAAGCAAGAGCATTACTACAATATATGACTCTGATATTGACGAGAGTGCATTGAGCTCTTCGGCACTGCGTATCGAGGCGATCCGTAAGGGCTTAGAGAAAGCGATGGATGAGTTCTTGGCATATGCAACCGCTAAAGGTATGCTAAGTGCCAAATCCAAGTGAGCAGTGAGCAGTGAGAACTGAGCAGTTACAAGTTTTTTTAGATAAGAAACCGCTTTACTATAAAGAGATCGACCATGAGCGGGTGCATATCGCCTATGGGATGCTCAAACCGCATATCAGGCGACCTAAGACCGTGCATATCGTTGGAACCAACGGCAAGGGCAGTACGGGACGGATGATCGCTTACCTTGCATGGAAACAAGGGAACAGGGAGCAGGGAGCAGATAGTAGGTATAGTGTTGGACATTATACTTCACCGCATATCCTGAAATTTAATGAACGTATCTGGCTTGACGGTGCGGACGCTTCCGATGTGGTGCTTGAAACAGCACATCAACGACTTTATGCAATTCTCGGTAAAGAGATGAGTGAAGCGCTCTCTTATTTTGAATACACCACCCTTTTGGCCTTTGTCATTTTTGAAAAGTGTGATCTGATGGTACTTGAAGCAGGGCTTGGCGGGGAGTTCGATGCGACGAATGTGTGCGACAAGGAGCTTAGTGTCATTGCCCCCATCGGCATTGACCATCAAGCTTTTTTGGGAGAGACCATAGAGGAGATCGCAGCAACGAAAATACGGAGTATCCGAAAGTTGGCGTTGTTGGCACCGCAGCCGTATCTGGAGGTGGTGGAAGTTGCCAAAACGATCGCATCGGATGTAGGGGCAGACCTATGTGTCTGCCCTCAAAATGGAAATGTAGGAGCAGACTCTCATATTTGCCAACGGGTCAACACACAGGTTGTCCCCTACGAATTAAAAGATATTGCCAAAGCCAAAGGCTGGGGTGACTATCTCATTGACAATGCCATGGTCGCGTTGAAGGCATTGGAACTGTTAGATATTGACTATGACATCAACGACCTTTATGACCTTGAACTCTTTGGACGTTTCTACCCTTTAACCAAGAATATCCGCATCGATGTGGGGCACAACCCGTTGGCGGCACAAGCCATTGTCAAAGCGATGGAGGCTGAGACGGTGCTTATCTATAATTCGCTGGATGATAAGGATTATGAAGCGGTACTTAGAACGCTCAAATCCAAGGTCAAACGGGTGGAGATCATCCCTATCGAATCACAGCGGGCAACGACGATGGAAGCCATTGAAACGGCAGTTGAAAAGGTGGGGTTGTCTTATGGATTATTTGATGGGAAGCTGGATGAGAATGAACACTATTTGGTGTTTGGGTCGTTCTATACGGTAGAAGCGTTTTTGAAAGCGGTGGGCTTTCAAAAGAGTGAGGAAGTAGGAGTGAGGAAGTAGGAGTTTTAGTATGCATTGCTTTGCAATGCTTTTGTTTTGCTTCTGTCATTCTCGGACGTGATCCGAGAATCTTGAATAGTTACTCTAAGATTCCCGATGAATTCGGGAATGACATTGAAGAATTTATATTTTTGGAACATTGGAATGGTTTATCAAAGTAATATTTACGAATTTTTAGAGACTGGTGGTGAAGGAAAAGCGCTTCTTATCTGTAAAGATGACAAAGAGGCCAAGCAGGTTGCTGATGTGGCGCGGTTGTTGGAGTATGATACCTTTACACTTCCTGATATTCGTGTAAGTGTCGGGGAAGACCTGCGTGCATACGGGGAGGAGCTGCAACAGTTCTTTAGTGCACTGCAGGGATTTTATGAGAGTACAAAAAGAAAAGTGCTGGTCTCACCGCTTCGTACGACACTGCTGCCGTTCCCGAAGGCTGAGCATTTTGCCAAAAAATGCATAGAGTTTGGTGAAACGCTTGATATGAATGCTCTCAAAGATGAACTCTACCACTGGGGCTATCACTTTACCGATATTGCCGCCAGCCGTGGGGAGGTGTCGTTTCGCGGGGATATTATTGATATCTTTCCCATTCAAAGTGAGCAGCCTTACCGTATCAGTCTCTTTGATGAGGAGATAGAGAGCATTCACCATTTTGATGCAACCACACAAAAGCGTTTGGGTGATGAGCTGGAGGGATTTGAGATCACGCCGGCATTCTTGGCACTTAAAGCTGATGCCTACGAAGCGTTGAAGAACCGCTGTGAGCACAGTCCTTACGATACTTTTGTTAAAGATATCGACTCTTTGGGCTTGTGGCACTTAGATGAGCTTGGCTATATCGCCTTAGAAGCGTTTGGAGCCATCTTGACAAGCAATATGGATGCGGAGCTTGAAGAGATCTATGAACTCGATATGCCGTTGGTACCTCGCAAGGACTTCTTTCTGCCTATTATCCCCGAAGCCAAGCACTACCGTGATCTTGAAGCGGTCGATCCGAACAAACTGCTTGAAGCACATAACGACAAAGCCATTACTATCCTCGCAAAGAACGAGAGTATCGTACGTGGTTCGCAGCTAAGCACATTTGAGAACATCACCTTTGTCTACCAAGACGGTATCGTCAACATTATGGGAAAAGAGAAGCTCATTCTCTCCCTTAATAAGCCCATCAAGCGCAAGAAGGTCAAAAAGGCGACCATTATCCTCGATGAGCTTAAACCCGGTGATTATGTGGTGCATGAGAACCACGGTGTGGGGATATTCAGAGGGATAGAGAAGCGGGATGTACTGGGAGCGACCTCGGAGTTTGTGACCATCATGTACCAAAACGAAGATACGCTGCTTATTCCTGTGAGCAACCTTGAGGTGATCGACCGTTATGTGGCAGAAGGCGGGGCGCTGCCTGTGCTTGACCGCATGGGGAAAGCCAGCTTTAAAAAGCTCAAAGCCAAAGTCAAAGAGAAACTCTTTGCCATCGCTTCACAGATCATCAACCTCTCGGCACAGCGGCACCTTAAGAAAGGGATCGTGCTCAAAGTGCCTGAAGAGCATGCCGTCTTTATGTCCAAAGCAGGGTTTGTGCACACTGAAGATCAAGAACGCGCTATTTTTGATATGCTCGATGACATGCAAAGCGGCCGGATGATGGACAGGCTTCTCTCTGCCGATGTGGGCTTTGGGAAGACCGAAGTGGCGATGAATGGGATGTTTGTAGCCGTCAAGAACGGCTATCAGGCGATGATGATCGCACCGACCACGCTGCTGAGCTCTCAGCACTACAAGAGCCTTAAAGAGCGGTTCTACGAATGGGGGATCAAAGTCGCCAAACTCGACCGTTTCTCCACAGCCAAAGAGAAACGGGAGGTCTTGGCAGGCTTGGCGGATGGCAGCATCGATGTGGTGGTGGGAACCCATGCGCTGCTTAAAGCGAAGTTCAAGAACCTTGCGCTTGTGGTCATCGATGAAGAGCATAAGTTCGGGGTGAAGCAGAAAGAAGCGCTTAAAGAGATGAGCATCGATGTGCATCTGCTCTCGATGTCGGCGACACCTATCCCGCGTTCACTCAATATGGCGTTGAGTGAAGTGAAGAGCTTCTCGGAGATCCTCACACCGCCGACCGAACGGCAAGGGGTGCGTACCTTTGTCAAGAGTTACGATGACAAAGTGGTCAAGGAAGCGATACTCAGAGAGCTTCGCCGTGGTGGGCAGGTCTTCTATGTCTTCAATGCCATTGCAGGGATAGAGGAGAAGAAAAAGCAGCTGCTTGAGATACTGCCCAAGCTTCGTATTGCGGTACTGCACTCGAAGATTTCGGCTAAAGAGACCGAAGAGGAGATGATGAAGTTCGAGGACGGCGAGTATGACGTGTTGCTTTCCACCTCCATTGTCGAATCGGGTATTCATATGCCCCACGCCAATACCATGATCGTCGATGGAGCCGATCGTTTCGGTATTGCCGACTTGCACCAGCTTCGTGGCCGTGTAGGACGGGGTGGCAAAGAGGGGTACTGTTATTTTATGGTCACGGACAAAGATAGGCTGACCGACAATGCCAAACGCCGACTCTTAGCACTCGAATCACATTCAGACCTTGGTAGCGGCGCGGTGCTTGCCTTCCATGACCTTGAAATACGAGGAGGCGGTAATATCATCGGTGAGGCACAAAGTGGGCACATCAAACAGATAGGATACAGCCTCTACCTGCGTATGCTTGAAGATGCCATTAGAGAACTGAGTGGTCAAAGCAAAGAGGTATCGCGGCAGGTCGATATGAAGCTGAGCATCCAAGCCTACCTGAGTGAAGAGCTCATCGAAGAGGATAGGCTCAGACTGGAGCTTTACCGTCGTCTTTCACTGTGTGAGAGTGTTGGAGAGGTCTACGAGATCGAAGCAGAGATCGCCGACAGGTTCGGTAAGCTTGATACCATCACCCGCCAGTTCATTGATGTAATGGTGATGAAAGTCCTTGCCAGAGAACAGGGTATCTCCAAAGTCTCTTCCTATGGGGAGAATGTCTTTATCGAGTTTGCCCAGGAGGGCAAAGAGCGGGTGGTACTTAAATCACGAAGTAAAGATGATGATGATATCATCGCGACGGCGATGGGGTATTTAAAGGGGAACTAAAGCCGTTAAACTTTAGTTAGTATCACTCAAGTATACTACTCCTAATAAACTATTTTAGGAGTGAACTTTGAGTCAAACCGTAGAGAATATTAAAAAAGAGATTTCAAAAGTCCTGGTCGGTCAAGAGAAGATGGTAGAGGGGCTTTTGGCGGGACTGCTATGCCGTGGGCATATTTTACTTGAAGGGGTTCCCGGACTTGCAAAGACCACTGCGGTCAACGCATTGGCAAAAACATTGGGCTTGAACTTCAAGCGTGTGCAATTTACCCCGGACCTTCTTCCTTCTGACATTATCGGAACGGAGATCTACGATCCTTCCAACAATACCTTCAAGATCAAACAAGGGCCGGTCTTTACCAACCTTCTTTTAGCAGATGAGATCAACCGTGCACCGGCAAAAGTACAGTCAGCACTACTGGAAGTAATGCAAGAGCGTCAGGTGACCATTGGGGATGAAACATTCAAGATCGACCTTCCGTTCCTTGTTATGGCGACCCAGAACCCTGTTGAGCAGGAGGGTGCCTATGAGCTTCCTGAAGCACAGCTTGACCGTTTTATGATGAAGGTGGTCGTCGGTTACAATACCAAAGCCGAAGAGTTGGAGATCGCACGTCGGGTGGCGAACAATGCTTTTGAGAAGATCGAGCAGGTAGCAACGGTTGAGGATCTCGATCGTATCAGAGAAGAGGCGATGGCGGTACATATGGATGAAGAGGTCGAGAAGTATATCATCGAACTGGTCTCCGCTACCCGTGATCCGAAAGCCTACGGACTTGAAGAGTTGGAGCCTTTCATTGAATTTGGTGCAAGTCCACGTGCAAGTATCGATATGTATAAAGCCGCACGTGCCATTGCCTACCTCAAAGGGCAAGATTTCGTCTCACCGCTGGAGATCGCCTACATTGCCAAAGAGGTGCTCAGACACCGTATTATTCTCAGTTATGAAGCGCAGGCGGAAGATATTACACAGGACTATATTATTGAAAAAATTCTTGCGGCAGTACCGATTCCTTGAATCGGAAAATGAATAGTGAATAATTGTAGTATGCGGTGCAGTGGCTCCGCTTTTATTAGATGGAGAAAAGATTGAGAGAGAATATAATAAATAGCATTTTGAAAAAATGCATACCAGTATCATTCATCATTCATCATTCATCATTCACTAAAATAACCTGTGGAGGTTATTTTAATGAATAAAGCAGTGAAAAAGATCATTCTCAAGACCAAGAAGCAGGTCTATGGCGATATGCTTGGGAACAACGCCTCTCTTTTTCAGGGTGAGGGGTTTGAGTTTGCCGAACTGCGTGAGTATGTCTATGGGGATGATGTCCGTAAGATCGACTGGAAAACGACGGCGAAATTGGGTAAGCCCTTTGTCAAGGTCTACAAAGAGGAGCGAGAGCTCAATGTCGTGGTCGTTACGATGCTAAGTGGGTCGATGTATTTTGGAACAGTGAAACAAAAAAGTGAAACGGCGGCGGAAGTGGTATCGACACTGGGGTTTTCCGCGGTGAAGAATGCCGATCTCTTTTCCCATATGCTCTTTGCCGACAAGATGTACGACCTGAGCAGACCAAGTAAAAAGCTCTTCTCCGTGCATAAGGCGGTAGAGGAAGTACTGCATTTTGATCCTATCGGAAAAGCGGCAGATTATCAGATGCTTGTCGATACGTTGACCAAACGCTTGAAGAAGAAAGCACTGCTGTTTATTATTTCAGATTTTGTCGGAGATATTGATTTGAAGCTTTTAAGCAAGAAGCATGATGTCTTTGCCGTGATGGTACGTGACAGGTTCGAAGAGGATCCCAGTGAGCTTGGCTATCTGCGCCTGATCGATATGGAGACTAAGCAGAGCTTTGAGGGAAATATAGACAGCGGTACATTGATGAGTTACAAAAAAGCGCTCTTGAAGAATGATGACAGGCTTTATAAACAGTTCAAAAAGCAGGGGATACGATTTACCAAAGTCTATACCCATGAAGATGCGGCGATCAAGTTGATGAAAAGTATGAGGAAAATGTGATGAATGAGCAGAATCTGACGGCACAGCTTAAAGATATCAAACCGCTTTTGGAGATCCCCGACAGCAGTTTCTACATCTACTGGGGGCTTATCGGTACGGGAGTCGTGCTTTTACTGGCTATCCTTTTCTTTGTTGCCAAAAAGCTTTGGGAGAACCGTAAAGTGAACAAAGAAAAGCAGTATCTTGCAGCACTCAAAGCGATAGACTGGAGTGACAGTAAGAAAGCGGCGTATGCGGCAACACACTATGCAAGGCTTTTGGCAACGGATGATAGGCGTAAAGAGCTCTTTGCACAGCTTGAGCCGCTATTGGAGAAGTATAAGTATAAAAAGGTGGTCGATAAGGTCGATCAGAAGACATTGAACCAATTTAATCTTTATGTGCAGGTAGCAGATGAGTCAATTTAGTTTTGAATATCCGTTAGCATTTTTAGTCATTTTGCTTTTTATGACATGTGCGAAGTGGTGTAAGGAGAGAAGCCGAGCGATCTTCTTTCCGCATGTGGCGACACTGATCGCAGGAAAGGGGCATAAGAGTTCGCTCCTTGCATGGCTCAAATGGGTCGGGATCATTGCCGCTGTAACGGCATTGGCATCGCCGGTCATTACCAAGAGCTACACCAACTCCAAAAAAGAGGGGCGTGATATCGTACTGGTGATCGATAGTTCCGACTCGATGAGGCAGTTTGGGTTCGATATGAACGATCCGTATAAGAGCAAGTTCGATGTGGTCAAAGAGGTGGTGGTGGACTTTATCCGAAAGCGTCCCGATGATCGTATCGGTATGGTCACGTTCGCCGATGTCGCTTTCATCGCATCACCGTTGACCTTTGAGAAGGATTTTCTGGAGAACATTACCCGTATGCAAAAACTGGGTTTGGCAGGAAAGCGTACGGCGATCAATGATGCGTTGGTGCAGGCATACAATATGCTGAGTAAAAGCAAAGCCAAAAGCAAGATCGTTATCTTGTTGACCGACGGGATGGACAATATGAGTAAGGTCTCTTTTCAGGATGTCAAGAAGATGATCAAAAAGCAAGATGTCAAACTCTATGCGATCGGTATCGGAGGTCCGAGAGATTATGATGCCAACTATCTAAAGGCATTAGCGCAAGCAGGCAATGGTGAAGCGTTCGGGGCAAGTGATGCGCAGGCACTAGAGCGTGTCTATGCGCAGATCGACAAGATGGAAGCAAGCAAGCTTAACAATAAAAAAGTGGTCGAACACACCTATTTGTTCGTCTATCCGCTCTTTTTGGCGGTCTTGAGCCTGTTGCATTTCATCTATTTTAGAAACCAAAGAGGCGTATAATAATGAATAATGAACAATTAATAATGAATAATATCGGTATGCTTTTCTGCGAAAAGCATTTATTCGATAGCGGCACTGCACAGCAGTGCAAACCAACACTATTGTCCTCGTACCTGCGGGATTTTATCACTATTCACTATTCACCATTCACTCAACCTCAAGGAGGTTGCTAATGGAATTTGTCTATCCGTATCTGTTTTGGATCATGATCGTTCCGTTCATCCTCTTTGCCGTGCTGGTCTCGACCAATAAAGAGCGTCTTTCACGTATTTTTGATGAGAAAGTGCTGGAGCGGTTGAGTGCGGGGGATGAGAGTATGCCCCAACGTATGCGAAATATCATTCTCTTTACGGCGATCTTTTTTATGATCGTTGCGATGGCACGACCGGTCGTGGATGAGGGTGAGAAGCGTGTAGAGGTACAGGGGCTGACGGTGCTGAGTGCGCTGGATATCTCCGGTTCGATGCGAAGTAAAGATATCTACCCAAACAGGCTGGAGTTTGCCAAGAAGAAGATGGATGCTTTCTTCGATGCAATGCCTTCCGATGAGATCGGAGTGGCGGCGTTTGCCTACAGTTCGTTCGTACTGGCACCTTTCACCAGTGATAAAGATACGTTGAAGATGATCGTAGACGGTGTTGATGACAGCTACATTAACTTCGGTTCGACCGATTTTTCGGTGCTGGGAGAGTTGGCGGCTAATCTTCTGGAAGAGAAAAAACCTAAGATATTGGTGCTTTTTACCGATGGGGGTGACGAGAAAGCCATTGCAGGTTTTTCCGATATTTTAAAGTCGAATAGTATCGATCTTTATGTAGTGCTTGTGGGGACGAAAAAAGGTGCGCCTGTTCTGGATGCGCAGGGGAAGCCGATGCGTGGGAAAGACGGAAATATCGCGATCACTCAGCGTAACGACGCATTGGGAGAGTTGGCAAAGGCCAATGGCGGTGCTTATGTTATCGCAGGGAACGGAGATGCGGATATGAAGCAGTTGGGCGATGTGATCCATGCAAAATATAAGGTGCATTCGCAAGGAGAGGTGAATATCCGTCAACGTACAGAGTATTTTTATGTACCGTTGGCTTTAGGATTGCTTCTGTTGCTGATAGGGTTGAGCTCTTTCCCTCAGTTTCAAAGTACAAGAAGGGCTAAAGGAGGTGTCAAATGAGAATATCCCTCGCAAAAGGCTTGATCGCAAGTATACTGCTTAGTACACTCCATGCGGGGCTTACTGATTTTAAGACGATCGAAGCGGCGAAAGCGGCGTATGATGCCAAGGCGTATAGCAAAAGTGCGGCACTCTTTATCCAACTGCCCAATGCCACACCGCAAAAAGAGTTCGATCTGGGAGATGCCTACTATAAGTCAAAGAACTATAAAGCGGCACTTGAAGCGTATGAGAAGGCGAAAGGTGAAGGGGTTGATGAAGCACAGCGTCTACACAATATCGGTAATACCTACTTTATGCAGAATAAACTCGATAAGGCGATCAAAGCCTACGAGTCGGCGTTGAAGATAAGAGAAGATAAAGATACACGATTCAATCTGGAGCTTGCCAAGCGTAAGAAACAACAGCAAGAACAGAAGAAAAAGCAACAGCAAAAAGAGCAGCAAAAGAACCAAAAGCAGAATAAGAAGCAAGATCAGCAAAAAAAGAGTGGCGATCAACAGAAGAAAGATCAACAGAAAAAGCAGAAAGAGCAGAATAAAAAGCAGGACTCACAACAACAAAAAGAGCAGAAGAGTCAACAGAATAAGCAGGGCAAGCAGGGGCAAAAACAGCAAGATAAGCAGCAGAAGCAAAACTCGTCTTCTCAAAAAGAGAAGGAGAAGAAAAAGTCTCAACAAAAACCGCAAGACCCTCAGTCCTCCAAAGAGAAGAAAGAGGGTAAACAGCAGCAAAAAAGCCCTCGATCGGGTGATCAAAAGCAGAAGAAAAAAGGGACGGAAGATGCTGCGGGTACAGGAGCAAAAAAAACTATGAGCCAAGAGGAGAAGATGAGACAAGCGGAGTTGAAACGGTTGTTAAAAAAGATGGGGCAGAAGAAAACCCCGACAATGATGTACCAGATGAACAGTGGTAAGCCTAAACCCATTGACAAGGTCAATCCGTGGTAGGGCAGTGCCAACGAAAGAATAGAGTGAAGGAAAAGAGATGAAACAGATATACTATTTAGGCATGATACTTTATATCGTACTATCGGTGAACCTATTTGCTGCAGGGGTCAGTGCGGAGCTAAGTCAGCAAGAGGTCGTTGCGGGAAATCCTGCACAGCTACTGATCCGAGCGGAGGGAGACCGGGTGAACTTCCCGCCGATCAAAGAGATAGACGGTGTAACGGTAGAGGGAAGAAGCCAGTCACAGCATACATCGATGCAGATCATCAACGGAAAGAGCAGTGTTACCCATACGACCAATTTGATACTGACCTTTACCCCTACACATGATATGCAGATCCCTTCCTTTGATGTCGAGATAGACGGGAAGCATTATCAGACACAGCCTTTGGCATTGAAGGTTGTGAAAGTCGATACGCCACAGCGTTTGACCAAGGGTGCGTTCTCTTTGATGATGGAGGCGGGCCCTAAACGTGTGGTAGTGGGAGAGCCGCTTGTCGTTAAGGTCTACTTCTCTTTACGCAACGATATCCAACTCTCGGACAACCCGCAATACAACCGTCCTGAGTTCAAAGGTTTCTTGGTCAAAGAGGTGGGAGAACAGAAGCACTATGTAAAAGGCGATCATCAGATCACAGAGTTGCATTATGTATTGATCCCTGAGAAGGAGGGGCACTTCACTATCGGACCTGCAACGGCAAAGATCGGAGTACCTGATACCAGCAGACGCGATATCTTCGGACGCTTTTTCGGTACCATATGGAAGCCAATCGCATCCAACCGTGTCGATATAGAGGTCGACCCTCTGCCTCAAGCAAGCGATCTTGTCGGGTCGTTCTATGTCGAGAGCCAACTGGACAAGCAGGAGACAAAGGCGAACAAACCGGTAAACTTGACCATCACGATCTCCGGTAACGGTTCATTGGAGGATTTCGACCTTTCTGATTATGAGATCGATGGAGTCACGGTCTATGGTGATGATGCGCAAGTAAGTAGCAAGATCATGGGGAGCAAACTCCAAAGTCGTTATGTCAAGAAGTTTGTTTTTATCAGTGATCATGATTTTACGATACCTGAACGTACGATCACAGCGTATGATCCTAAGAGCAAACAGCTTAAGCAGTTGACGATCCCATCATACGAGGTGCATGTCACACAGAGCAAGCAGCAATCTGCCCTAACAGTAAACAATGAGAAAAAAAGTGGAAGCGTACAGACCGATATCACCTTGCCTTCGGATACACAGCACCTTCGATCTGACAGCACGCTAAAAGGAGATAAAGATAGTACCTTGGACAGAAGCATGGTATGGGTGGTGGCACTCTTGGCGTTCATTGCGGGAATGGTCACGATGTTCTTGCTTTCAAAACTGACCCGTCGTGAGAGAAAGCAGCACTTTAGAACATCCGATGCGCTGAAGATACTCTATGCACATATGAGCGAGGATCCCGAAGTTGAAGCGATGGTTCGTAAACTCTACGCTAAACAAAAAGGGGATAAAAGTGTTATAATTGACAAAAAAGCGCTCAAGGCACTGGTAGAGAAGTACCGTATGCCGTGAGCATAAGGAACCGCTATGGCACTATCACATATCGCCTTCTTCTACGGGACGGTAGAGGAGGCATATCTTCAAAAGATACGGACACATTTGGATGTGCAGCGTGTCTCCTTCTTTCCTATTCATCAACTACTACAGATCTCACATGATCACTTTAGCCACTTTGTCGTATGCGGTACGTTAGAAGAGATCAAAACAGTATTCTACTTCGCTTCACAGGAGAGTATGAGTGTGGGGATCGTTCCGCTTCCCGAGCAGAAACGGCTGATGCGTACTTTTGCACTCCCCTCTCAGATAGAGAAAGCATTGGTACTTGCCACAACCTCAAAGGAGGAGCGGATCGATCTGATGTTGTGCAATAACGAGATCGTTCTGCAGGAGGTCGTTGTGGGGGAGGCTCCGCCGCTGGATACGGATGAGAGCACACTTCTTCGCAGAGGCTCCTTTGCCCGTTTATCACTCTTTTGGCATACGCTACAGCGGGTAGGGAGGTTGCATCATCGGCGGATGAGCTTGATCGATGAAAATGAAAAACGTATCTCTATCTCTGCGGTCGGAGTGGTGGCATTGGAGTATCATAACGGAAGTTTCGCTTCCCGATTGATATCCTCGCAGATCCATGCGGCTGATGGCAAGTTGTCCCTCTTGATCCTTGCCCCTGTCTCTATGGTTCAGTATATGGGGTATCTTCTTCAAACCTTGATCCCTCGCATGGCAAGCCGAACACTTCCCCGCTCACTGGGATATATACGTGCGAGCGCATTACGTATCGAGACTGAAGAGGTATTGCCCGTACGTATTGACGGTACGGTACACCCTGAAGAGAATATTGTTTTGCGTGTAGAGGAGCGTGGTGTGGCACTTAGTGTGGGCGATGCCTTTTGGGAGCGCCAGAACGAGGAGGTAAAAGGAAAGAACAGTGCCAAGGTGGACCATCTCCCTAACGATGAGGAGAGTGCAGCCTATTTGAGAAAAAGCATACCGTTCTTTACACACGCTTCACAGCAGCGTTATGCGGCACTCTTCTCCAACCTGAGAGAGGAGGCGAAGTTCACCTCTATGTTCGCGACACTGTTGATATTGGCGACTATGATCGCTACTTTCGGTCTCTTTATCGATTCAGCTTCCGTAATCATCGGTGCGATGCTACTTGCTCCATTGATGCAGCCTATTGTCAGTTTGAGCATGGGGGTATTAAGACAGGATAGTGTTCTGGAGGTGACTGCGGCAAAGACGATCGGAACAGGGGTCTCTTTGGTTCTTCTTACGGCAATGTTGATCGCATGGTTCACTCCGATTGGCACATTGAGTACGGAGATGGCAGGACGACTGAGCCCTACTTTGCTGGATCTGTGTGTGGCAATGGTCTCCGGAGCGGCGGCGGCATATGCCAAGAGTAACGAGAAGATCGTCAGCTCTCTTGCCGGTGTGGCGATCGCGGTGGCGTTGGTTCCGCCTATTGCCGTTGCCGGTATCGGTATGGGATGGGGTGTTTGGCATATCTTCTCTTCTGCTTTTTTGCTTTTTTTGACCAACCTTGTAGGGATCGTACTTGCAGCCGCATTGACCTTTGTCTTCTTGGGCTTCTCTCCGATCCATGTGGCAAAGAAAGGGGTGGCGATATGGGTGGTGATCGCGCTACTTATCGCTATGCCGCTCTACCGTTCGTTCGAGACCATGAGCCGTCATGCCGCGATCAAGGAGGCCTTGACGAACCGGCATATCCGGTTTGCTAAGGATGAGGCGGTATTGAGCCATATCGAACTGGTACGTCAGCCGAAGGTCATGCAGGTTCGTTGTGAAGTGATCACCAAAGAGGTGTTGGGCAGTGAAGAGAAGAGGATACTAAAAGAGAAGATCGCAAAAGCAGTGGGCATGCCGGTGGAAGTGATCGCCACGTTCCGCTATAGGCTCTAATGCTTAGAGGATGTCGTGAAGCCTGTTGGCATCCGCCATCCAGTGGTTGAGCGCTTCCCACTCTTCTTGCTCGACCATTGTTTTACACATCTTCATCTCCTGTTCAAAGGCTTCGATCGCCTCAATCAGGTTCGCTTTGTTCTGACGGAAGATATCTTCCCACATATTGGGGCTTGATTTAGCGATACGGCTCATATCTCGGAACCCTCCACCTGCAAGTGCAACGATGCTTTCGGGGTCTTCTTGGCGCATGACGGCATTGGCAAGGGCATAGCTTAGTGCATGCGGCATATGGGAGATGAACGCTGCGTGCCTGTCATGCTCTTTGGCACCCATAAAGACCAGTCGCATACCGATCTGGGTAAAGAGCTTTTTGGCGGTATGCTGCTGGTGCTCACCGCTTTTTTCCATATCGCACAAGACAACGACCTTGTTCTCATAGAGTTCTGCGAATGCAGCGGAGGGGCCGAACTTCTCCGTTCCCGTCATCGGATGGGCGGTAACGAAAAGATGGCGCTTAGAGGCAGGAATGGCATTTGAGATTTTCTCTTTGGTGCTTCCTAGATCGATAACGGTACACATATTGCTGCTTGGATTGAGCTGTTGTGCAACGGTGATAATACCATCAACGGGGATACTAAGAAAGATAATATCACACGACTCGATCGTTCCGAGATCATCGGTGATCTCATCTACAATACCAAGGGTGAGTGCCTCTTTGGTGTGTTCTTTATTGTGGTCAAGACCGATGAAGTAGTGATCGGGGGAGCTTCTGCGCAGTGCCAAAGCCAAAGAACCACCCATTAATCCAAGCCCGATAATACCGATGCGTTTCATCTCTTAAACTCCCTTGTAGCGCCACTTTTTTTAGATTCGGCGCTTCTGTGTCTGCGCGATTATACCATCTTTTCATACGCCTCTTATTGAAAAAAAGATAAAATTAATACAAATTATTTTAAGGTGACTTTAATGCTCAGAAAAATTGTATTTTCATGGATGCTCATAGGATCTCTCCTGCTTGCGCAGAAGATCACACAGATCAAGTTCGAAGGGCTTTCACACCTCTCACCGTCAGTGGCAAAGGAGATCTCCGGACTACATGTCGGTGAGGAGATGGATGCAGACAAGATTAATGAAGCGTTGGTGAACTTCTTTAATCAAGGCTATTTCGAGGATGTCTGGGTCGATAGGGAAGGTGGCGTATTGACTTTTCACTTCAAAGAGAGAAAGGCGATCGCAAATGTTGAGGTCAAAGGATTTGGCTCAGACGACCAAACAGAACAACTGCTTAAGAGTATTGGGCTTAAAAAAGGGGATCTGTATGATGAAGTGCGTGTACAAAGAGCGAAGAAGCTTTTAGCAGAACGTCTTCAAAGCCAAGGGAACTACGACTCTGTTATTGAAGTGACTGAGACACCGGTAGGGAAGAATGCAGTTTCGATCGTATTTGAAATGAATAAAGGGGAGAAGATCAAGATCAAAAAGATCAAGTTCGAGGGTGCAAAAGCACTGAACAAGAGCGACCTTGAACGTGATCTTGTGAACAAAGAGGAGGATTTCCTTGGATGGATCCCGTTCTTGAACAATGGGGAAGTGCATGTCGATCAACTTGAGTATGATGCCTACCGCCTAAAAGAGACCTATATGAAGCATGGGTACCTTGATGCTGAGGTAAGTAAACCTTTGATGAAGGTCGACTACAGCAACTATAGTGCGGAAATCGATTATAAGATCAAAGAGGGACCGCAGTATCGTATCGGAAATGTTTCGATCGCAAAAGGGGTACATGGATTGGACGTTACGGCATTGAGCAGTAATTTGAAATTGAAGTCCGGTCGTATATTCAATATCAGTAAAATGAGAAAAGATATCGAGATGATCCGTAATGCCGTTGGAGATCTTGGATATGCTTTTGCCAAAGTATCACCTCAAATGAGAAAGGACCCGGCAAAGAAGATCGTCAATATCCAGTATGTGATCGATCCGGGTAAAAGGGTGAAGATCCATGATGTTCTGATATCAGGGAACGATGTGACAAAAGATAGAGTGATCCGTCGCTATATCTATTTGGCACCGGGGGACTACTTTAGTGCGACAGACCTTAAAGACAGCCGAAGTGCATTAGGAAGGACAGGATTCTTCGAGCATGTCGATATTCAGAGTGAACGTATCTCCGATGATGAGATCGATCTTCTTGTAAAGGTGAAAGAGGCGCATACGGGTACGATCTCTCTAGGGGGTGGATATGGTAGTTATGAAGGGATCATGGTCAATGCCAGTGTTTCCGATAAGAACCTGTTTGGTTCAGGGATCACCGGAAGTTTTGGGATCGATGTCTCCAAGATATCTCAGAACTATAACTTTTCATTGATCAACCCAAAAGTATGGGACAGCCCGTATAGTCTTGGTGTAAACCTTTATAAGCGTAACTATGAATATATCGACTATACCGAAGATAGTATAGGAGGATCATTGACACTAGGAAGAGAGTTCTTCCGTCATTTCTATGCATCGGTAGGTGTAGGATATGTCGATAACCAATCGACCTACAACGATGATGCGAACCTTACGAATATCGAGCAGTTGATCTATAACGACCAGTATAGCAAGACCTCATTCTTCGCCAGCATTAAATTTGACAATACCGATGACTATTATCAGCCAAGAGAGGGGATGATCGCAGCGCTCAATCTTGAGTTCGCTTCTCTAAGCGGAGATGATTACAACAATACGACCTACCCTGACGGATACGGTACGTTCGTCAAGTCGACCATGAAGTTCGGAGTATACTATGGAATGGAAGATATTATCGATTATGATCTTATCTTGCGTTTTAAGGCAAGAGCGACCTATATTAGTAAGCGTAGTGAGGATGAGAAACTTCCTGTAGCAGAAAGACTCTATATGGGAGGGATAGGAAGTGTAAGAGGGTATGACCCTTATTCGATCTCTCCTGTATTGCCAAACGGTGACCGTATAGGGGGAACCTACCGTAGTTCAGCTTCCTTTGAAGCAAGTATCCCACTCTCCGAAGCAGCGAAAATGCGTTTGGCATTCTTCTACGATATCGGTATGGTCGGTATGGATAAAGAACCATATACTGTGATCGATCCCGATACGGGAGATACGATCAGAAAATACTATGAGCAGGATGATATCGTACGCTCTTCGATCGGTGCAGTTGTTGAGTGGCAGTCTGGTTTTGGTCCGATCAACTTGGTATTCGGATATGCACTGGATGACGAACCGGGAGATGAAACCTCTGTCTTCGAATTCTCCATGGGGTCTAAGTTCTAACTAGGGGAATAAGCAGGCAAGGTCGGTAAAACTGACTCCTGCAAATCCCACTGCCTCTTTTTATACCCCTAAAGCCTTACAATGAGGCAATTTCTCCTCATCTTCAATAATAATAGCGAACGGTATCGGTTTCTCCAGTGAACGTATCTTCTCTTTAGCAAGGTAGAGAGACTGGTCGGAGATGATCGTCAAGGTACGGTTTTCGTAGGTAAAACGTATCTTTGCATCATTGGAAGCTTCATGTAGAAAGAGGCTGAGCGTATAGATAAAACTCAGCCACAATAGCGTCTCTTTGGAAGGAAGTAGTGACTCAAAGCTTTTAAAAAGAGGTTTATGTAAAAGCTCTTTACCATGCATTCTCAAAAGTAAAGAGATCAGCAGAATCTCTTCATGGGTAAAACCGTAATTGAGCTCTTGCATAGCGATATAGAAGGCATGTTGGTGTGATCTGTAGATAGTCAGCGTCTTTCCGATATTAGAGAGCCTGAGCGCTGTTTGAAGCTCTTTCTCATAGGCTTTCTTATCGCCGATCTCCACTTGGAGCAGCTCGTAAAGTGCCATTCCCAGTTTACGTTTATGTTTTTTCTTTGAAGCGATGTTCACATAGGTTTTGAAGCGGTCGAGTAACGAGACGACACTAGGGTTGATCGTTTTTGGAAAGGAGAGCTTATCGTGTTTGAGAAGTTGTTCCAAAAACACCCCCTCTCTGACCCCGACCGAGCTTGTGATAACACGTTTTGCGCCGATGTGAGAGAGGATCTCCAGCCAAATGATCGTTCCTTCACGGATCGTATCGTAGCGGTTCTTCTTCAAGCCGAAGGCTTTAAGCCCTTTGGCACTGGAGTGGGTAATCGCTTCTAGGTAGCTGTGATGCGTCTTTATATCGTAAGTAAATGCGTGGAGCTTATCCAAAGGATAGTCGATCTGCTTCATGATCCCTTTGCTAAGAGTACGTGCCGTTCCTCCGATCCCTACGGCAATATGACTCTTAAAGTGTGCAGGAAGTGTCTGTAGGGCCTCTTCTACATAGGCTTTTGCCTTCTTATAGGCATGTTTCCGTGAGGACTCCCTATCGAAGAAGAGCTCTTTTAGCCGTACCGTACCGACATTCAGTGAGTAGGTATCGATAATGACCCCATCTTTAATGAGAGACATATCGGCCGATCCCCCGCCAATATCGATAGTGATGATACTCTCTTGGATCGGGAGGAGGTTTTTGACCGCAATCGCTCCATAGGTCGCTTCTTGTTTTCCATCGATGATCTTTATCGAGAGTCCCAGCTCTTTTTTGATCCAGCGTACGAAGTGTGTACCGTTAGGGGCATCTCTGAGTGCAGATGTCGCAACACATATAGTCTTGTGTACCTGATACTTCTCGATGGTAAAAAGAAAGGATTGCAGTGCAAGAAAGGCACGTCTGATGCCTATGGGTTGGAGATAGCCGCTCTTTTCGTACGCACCTTCACCGATGCGTACTTTGGACTTCTGCTCACAGATAAGATGAAATCCATAACGGCTTGTTTTTTCATAAATGACCAAACGGGCGGAGTTGGAACCGATATCGATGATCGCGGTTCGCTTTGCCACGTCGGACTACTCTTCTTCTTGAAGTTTTTGGAACTTGAATTTCAGTTCGTCGATATTCTCTACATTATCAGGGTCCGAGATGATACAATCGACCGGACATACAGCAATACACTGTGGCTCGTCGAAGTAACCTACACACTCTGTACATCTGTCAGGGTCGATCACATAGATCGGATCGTTCTCTTCAATAGATTCGCTTGGACATTCTTCTCTACATGCATCGCATGCGATACATTCGTCAGTGATTAATAGTGCCATATTTTCCTCGGTTTGTTTAAATTTATAGGAGTTATAACCTAGCAATGCTTATGCTTTATTTAAATGAAAGGATTTTTTAAATGTTTGGAGAGAAAGGATGGGAGAGAGTTTCCCATCCGGCATAGAAAGAGACGGCTCAATCGATCTTTTTGGGGAAGCAGAAGCGGTATCCGCGTCTTCTTACGGTCTCGATAGTCGTGATGTTGAGTGGTTTGTCCATCTTCTGTCTGATCTGGTTGATCGCAACTTCAATGACATTGGGTGTGACAAGTTCAGGCTCTTCCCAGATCGCATCGAGTAGTTGCTCTTTGGAGACGATCTGGTCTTTGTGCATGGCAAGATGTGTCAAGACCTCGAACGGTTTACCTTTGAGTTCGATCTCGTTGTTCTGATAGATGATCTTCTCTTCCTCAGGATTGATGATCAAGTCTTCGATCTCGATGATATTGGAAGCACCAAAACGGAGTTTCGCTTCGATACGTACAAGAAGTACATCGTTATCAAGCGGCTTTCTGATGTAGTCGTCCGCACCGGAACGGAGGGCTTCTATCTCGCTTTCTTTGTCAAATCGTTCCGAGATCACGATGACCGATGTCTTCGGAGTCACCTTTTTAATCTCTGAAATGATATTGAGCCTTGTTTGGGGTGTAGAGGCCGGCCATGCCAACAGTAGCAGGTCGTAATTGCGAATATCAAAGTAGTATTGGGCATCTTTGACATTGCCAACGACATCACACTGATAGTTGTGCTCTGTCAAAAGGTTCGCTATCTCTTTTGACAGACCTATATCCTCTTCTAGCATTAATACTCTCATCTCTCTATGCCCCTTTTCATTTAAGATATTTTTAAATTATAGCATAAAAAATCCATTTCTGAAATTTTTTTTAAAATAAGCGGCTATTTATGGTTCAAAATGATAACTTTGATTTGCTTTATTGATATAGAACAACATACCTTTTGAGTTTTTTCGATATGATTATTTACAGATATTTCAACGATAAACAAGATGTTGGATATTGTATAAGAGGATTAATGTGATGAAGCGTATCGTATATGTATGGCTGTTTTTACTTTCTGTGACTTTTGCAGCGGAAGTCTCCCCCGGATCGATCGATATGACAACGATGTGGATCGCCCTGTTCGCGATGGGCTTTATTGGCATATTGATCCTCTATACCTCTTCAAGACGTATGAAGAAAATTGAAGACCTGCATAAGAATATGGTAGAGAAACAAAAAGAGATCGAACATAAGCAGAATGTGTTCCTCTCCAGTATTACGGAGAACATCCATGAGATCGTGGAACATACCTATAAAGAGGTAACGGTTCAGCACAAGGAGTGTTTGCCGCAAGAGATCATCGATAAAGAGGAACAGCTTTTGAGTGTGACCAATGACCTGATCGAATTTTTACGATTAAAGTCTAAAAAGGTCAAGGTGATCCATGAGAAGCTGAACCTGAACAACGTACTGAATGAAGCGGCGGGATCTGCCTGTTCCAAATTTTACGGAAGCCGTACGGAGCTGATCTTCGATATCGATAATAATATCCCGCGTTATTTGATCGGAGATGCACTCCACTTGGAGAAAGCACTGCACAATCTGCTGGAGTATGTTCTAGGCACAATGAAAGAGGGAGAGGTGAGTCTTGCTATTTCAATGTTCGGTAACTATCAAAAAGATATCGAACTTCAGTTCCGCTTGAGTGATACGGGGGATGGGCTTGAAAAAGAGGCGATAGAGAAACTCTTTATTCCCGAGTACGATGAAAAGACCAAGCAGTATAGCGGATTGGGGCTCTATGTTGCCAAAGAGCTTATCTCGCTTATGGGCGGAGAGCTCTCTGTTCAGAGTAAAGTAGGGAAAGGAACGACATTCACTACAACGATCCCGTTCAAGATGATCGATCCGAACAATCGCCGTAACTACCATCTTCCGACAAAAGAGCTTACGATTAAACGGGTATTCATCGTAGATAGCAATTACAATTCGGCACTGGCGATCAAGAAGATGTTCTCTTATTTCAGACATGATGTCAAGACCATGGAGAAAGAGGAATTCCTTCGTAAGAAAGTGGATCTTAGCGGATATGATATGGTCGTACTGGAAGTCGGTATCTTTGGTTATAAGAAGATATACAACTATTTAGAACAGGTCAAAGCCAAACATGATACCAAGGTGATCGCACTTGACAGTCTGCTTCGTGACCCTGAGAAGAAGCGTCAGTATGATGTTGTGGACCGTACGCTGAACAAGCCGTTAAGTCAAGAGCGTGTATTTGAATTGATCGTGGGACTTTATGCCAAAGCGAAACCTGAACCGCGCCGTGTAGAGGCGGTACGGATCCCTGAGGTCAAAGAGGAGCAGGGATTGACCCATATGGGTGCGATCCGTGAAGCGACAGGTATCACACAGCAGAGTTTCAGTGACTTTAGCGGTGTACGTCTATTGATTGTTGAGGATGATACGATCAATCAGAAAGTACTGGCGAACATCTTGAAGGTATCGGGCATGGATATCACCTTTGCCGATAACGGTCGTATCGCGGTCAATACGCTTAAAGAGAGTGATGAACCGTTCGATCTGGTTCTTATGGATATCAATATGCCTGTGATGGATGGATATACGGCAACGGAGGAGATCCGTAAGGATGCACGTTTTGATACCATGCCTATTGTAGCGTTCACGGCACTTGCTTTAGAGAGTGAAAGAGAGAAGATATTTAAATGCGGGATGAACGCATATCTGACCAAACCGTTGAATATCGGTAAGCTCTATACGGTCTTTGAGATGTATCTTAAAGAGAGACGAGGCGCTACTACACGACCGCTTAAACAAAAAGAGGTTGTCGCATCGAAGGCTACAAAAGAGATCGATCCGCATATTCTTGATATCCAAAGTGGATTGCTCCATACCAATAGGAACAGTGGTTTTTATATGGAGATACTCTCTGAGTTCGAAGATGCATACGGAGAGAGTGCAGAGACATTTGCCAAGCTTGTCAAAGAGCACCGTTATGAGCAGATCAAAATGCTCTGTATCGATATGAAGGGATTGACAGGAACGATAGGTGCAAGAGCGATGTATGAGTTGATCGTTGAGATCCATCAGCAGATACTTTATAAAAAAGAGTCCTTACTGGAGAATTATATCGAGCCGTACCGCACAACGCTAGAAGCGCTTAAACATGAGATATCACGTTATGTAGAGGAGTGATCGAACACGCCGTCCGCATAGAGCCACTTCCCGTCCACTCTAAGGAAGCGGCTCTTCTCTTTTAAGATGCCAGAAGAGAGTTCCGCTTCAAATGTAACGAACGCTTCTTTCTCTTCTTCTTGAAAGTCCATCACATTTAAGTGTAGAAACTCCGTATATGTCGAGAACTGTACGATCTCCTCTTTCCATGTGGGTCTATCTTTATTATACTCTGGGTTTTGGGGGTGTGTGGTCTTGATGATATACTCTGCCAAGCCAAAAGCGTAGGCGCTATAGCGAGAGCGCATCAATGCTTCAGCATTTTTAGGCAGAGCGCCTTTATGGTACTTTTGGCAGCACTTCTTATATTTCTGTCCACTTCCGCAAGGGCAGGGGAGGTTTGCAGAGGGTTTTTTCATTAGCGTATCTCCGCGATAAAGGCATCTTTTCTGATCTCTTTTCGTACCTTTGCCCGTGCCTCTTCCGCCTCTTTATGCGTTCTATACGGGCCAATAAGCAGTTTGTTGATCATCTCCTTTCCTTTAGGGAAACGGATGATCTTGTACTCAAAGCCGTTGCGTTTGATCTTATAGAGCAGAGAGGAGGCAGGTGCGCCGCTAAATGAGCCTACTTGTACATAGAAGTTCCCCTCTGCATGCTTTTGTTCTATCTGTTTCATCGGTGCTTTGATGACCACGGCACGCTTTTTATCGCCTTGTGTGGTTTGTGGTGCAGGAGCGGTTTGTGCACTCTGTTTCCACGGTGCCTCATTCGTATTGAGAGGGACACGCTCTTCAGGTAGGTAGCGGCGGCAGACGCGAAGTCGCTTTTTATAGTAAGGCGATGTATAGAGGTTTGAGTAGATCACCTCTTTTTTCACCGTACTTGCATGGGTGAACCATCCGTCCCCCAAGTACATCCCTACATGGGTGATCTTACGCGGGTGACGTCTGTCGGTCGAGAAGAAGATGAGGTCTCCGTACTGAAGCTCTTTGGGGCTGATGCGTTTCCCTACCTTCGCCTGTTCTCTGGCTACACGTGGGATCTCGATGCCCATTGAGCCGTAGAGGTAGTAAGTGAAGCCTGAACAGTCAAACTTGTCCGGCCCCTCTTCCGCCCAGACATAAGGGCTTCCTTGCAGCTGTTTTACCATCTTCTCAAGGTTCTTTCTATCAGGTGTATACCGAACTTTCGGTTTCTCTATCTCATAGTTGGGATGTTTGGGATAGGGGTCGGGTTTACATCCTGAGATCAAAAGTGCCAATGCCGATAGAACGAGGTATTGTGATGGATTTTTCATAAAGAAGATTATAGGTGAAGTTATGTAAAACGAGGCTAAAAGCCTTCGCTAAAGGGGCGAAGATACTTTTAGAGTATCAGCATCGCATCACCGTATGAGAAGAAACGGTACTTTTTGGTGATGGCCTCTTGATAAAGAGCCAATGTCTTTTCTCTACCGACAAAGGCGCTTACGAGCATAATGAGGGTGCTTTTGGGCAGGTGAAAGTTGGTCAGCAGGTGTGTGACACGCTGCGGGGGATTATGCGGATTTAGAAAGAGGTCGCACTCCCCCTCTTTTTTATGGGTGCGGACGTAATACTCCACTGTGCGTGTAACCGTTGTTCCGATGGCAAGGATAGGGGCTGTTGAATCGAGTACTTTCGCAGCATTATCGGAGATGTGAAAATACTCCGAGTGCATTGGATGCTCAAGAATGTTCTCCGCTTCAACGGGCTTGAATGTACCTGCACCTACATGCAGGGTGAGTGTGTGGGTCGGGTGTGTGGCTTTGAGCACTTCAAAGAGTTCGGGTGTAAAGTGCAAAGAAGCGGTCGGTGCGGCAACGGCACCGGCATTTTTGGCAAAGAGTGTCTGATAGTCGGTCTCATCTTCTGCTTTGTCCTCTCTTTGCATATAGGGGGGGAGTGGGATATGCCCTATCTCATCAAGAAGTGTGACCAGCCTCTCAAAGCGGATCGTTTCTTCGTTTTGTGTGAATGTTACGATCCTTGAACCGTCATCGTTGAGTGTTTCTACTGTAGCAACGAGCCCCCTGTCGAAGAAGAGTTCGGTACCGATGCGCACTTTTCCGCGTATCATTACCAAATAGCGGTGGGCATCAAGCGGTTTGTTAAAGAGCAGTTCCACTTTCCCGCCACTTCTCTTTTTACCGAAGATACGAGCCTTGATGACACGGGTATCGTTGAGAAATACATCACACGGAGGGAGAAATTCAAGTAGGTGTTTGAATGTGGTATGGGTAACGGTATCGCTCTTTCTGTCGTAGACCAGCAGTTTGGCATGGTCTCTAGGATGTACAGGCTCAGAAGCGATCAGTTCGCTTGGGAGTGTATAATCGTAGCTTTGGGTCAGAAGTTCGACGGACATCTATACGCCAGCGGATGCATCTTTCCCATCCTCCTCCTCATCATCCGACTTCTCAGGGTTGACCGCCGCAACGATCAGAATGGAGAGCCCGTAAAGCAGTACCAACGGTGCGGCCATAAGCAGCTGTGTCAAGATATCCGGTGGTGTAAGCAGTGCGGCAAGGATGAAGATCATTACCACAGCATACTTGAAGAAGTCTTTGAGGGTTCTGTCGGTGACCAATCCCAGAAGTGCCAGGAAGTAGGCAAAGACAGGTAGTTCAAAAGCGATACCGAACCCCATCATGATCTTGGTGAAGAACCCGACATAATCTTCAATGTTGATAAGCGGTGTATAGAGGAACGATCCAAAGGTGATGAGAAACTGGAATCCGAACGGCGTAACGATATAGTAGGCAAAAAGCACACCGATAAAGAACATCACCGATCCACCGATAACAAAGGGCAGTACCATCTTCTTCTCATGGCTGTAGAGTCCCGGAGCGACAAAGAGCCAGAGCTGATAGAGAATGAACGGCATCGCCATCAATAACCCTGCAAAGAAAGAGACCTTCAGCGCAACGAAGAATGCACCTCCGACCTGATGGGTGGTGATCTGTCCGTTAAAGGTGTTGTGTATGGAGAGGTCCTTCGATCCGTTGCCGTCCATCCCTTTGATCTGTTTGAGTGTACGTGTCAGCTCTTTGGCGGCTGATGCGGCATCTTTGAGTAGCGGTGCAAGTGTTCCCTGTGCGGCGTTTGCAGCGCTATCAAGTTTCTCTTCGAGTTTGGTTGCTGCAGCGACCGGAGTATTCGCCTTGAGGGAGATGTTGTGCTCTTGCGCTTGCATCTTCCATGTCGCTTTATCTTGCGATTCGATAATACGACCCACTTCGGTCAATGCATTATTGAGCGGTTGTGTGATCCAAGTAAGGATGGTATTGTGGAAAGTAAAGGCGATGACAAATGCGATGAAGACCGAAAGAACGGAGAGACCGAGTCTTTTTCTCAGTTCGGCAAGGTGTGGGCGGAGCTCTTCAAACATCAGGCGTTCTCCTCTTTCTTATCCATATCGACGGACTTGAATGTTGTCTGTTCTTTCTTCTTGAACGTCACGGTCTCCATCTTCGGCTCGACCTGTGTGGTCGGTTTCTTCACATCGTCAGCATAGGCGCTCTTGAACGATGCGGTCTCCGAACGCTCTTGAGGGATAACAGGTTCGTCGAGTATCTCATCCATAGAGATGTTCTTAAAGCCTTGCAGTTCACTGGTCGCACTGTTGAGCTTCTGTTTATAGCTGAGTGCTTCCTCTTTCAAGTCGGCGATCTTCATCTCCTCTTCAAGGGAGCTTTTCGCTTCGTTGACGGTTCGTTTCACGCTTTTGAAGAATTTTGCGATCTGTACCATCGCTTCGGGGAGTTTGTCCGGTCCCAAAAAGAGGATCGCAATGATCGCAATAAGAAGTATTTCGGTAAATCCGATGCCAAACATGGTCTGCCTTCATAGTAAATTGGTTTGTATTTTAACAAATTAATCTAAAATGTAGAGAGCAAGGCTGTCGGCAATGAAAAGGTCGGGGTTGATAAAGCGCCCCTCATGCCTAAGAAGCTTCCCCTCCTCACAGAGTAGAGTCGCTCTCTCATACATGGTGGGGGTAAGTATATCGGCATTGATGCCGATGGTACTGCGAAGACCGAGAAAAATGCTTTCTGTTCGCAACATATCGGGAGTGAGCACTTCGGTCTTGGTATGAAGAGGATTGTCAATATAGGCGTGAATGTCACTATGGGGGTAGAAGCGTTCGTTCTTGCAGAACCCGACCGCACCCGCACCTGCACCGATATACGCCTCCAGTTGCCAGTACCCTTGGTTGTGTCGGCTTTGGTAGCGTCCGAAATTGGAGATCTCATAGTGTGTAAACCCGTGTGCCTTGATCGTATCGGCGACAAAAAAGGCAATTTCATCATCCGATTGTCTTACTTCGGGTGTGGCGGTGAACTTCGTGCCATCCTCAATGGTCAGTTCATAGGCGGAAATGTGGTCGATCGGAAGCGAGAATGCGGTCTCTATATCGTCATGAAGTAGTCTTTTCGTATCTCCGGCATAGTTGTAGATGAGATCGAGAGAGATATGTTCGATACCGATGGCTTTTGCATTGTTGACCGCTTTTATGGCCTCTTCAGGGCTATGCGCACGGTTGAGCTTTCGCAATTTTTGCGCATCGAAACTCTGTACTCCGAAGCTGACACGGTTGACACCGAGATCATGCATCCCTTTTAGCCACGCTTTGGATGCGGAATTGGGGTTTGCCTCTGTCGTGATCTCGGCATTCGGTGCGAAATAGGGGGTAAGCAGTTCGAATATCGGAGCGTAAGCCTCGGGTACGACCGTAGAGGGGGTGCCTCCGCCGATGAAGAGGGTCTCTATACTTCCTTTTTTCGCCTCGAAACGTTCCAGCTCGTAAGCGAGTTGACGGGTGAGCGCTTGCATGTAGTCGTGACGTGTATCGAACTTGTCGACATAGGAGTTGAAGCTGCAATAGTGGCATTTGGAGTCGCAATAGGGGATATGGATATAGGTTAACATCGATGGCTCTTTTCATTTGCTTGTAATGGTATTTTAGATAAAATCATATCAGAAATTTCAGAGTTTAGCTCTAAATTACCAAAGTCTTGTTCTCAAGACCGTATATCAAAAATTTACCGAAGATGAGTATTGAAGATGCAAAAACAAAAGCGATATCGACCGAATGTCGCTGCGGTCATACTCTCTTCAAAATATCCGGAGAAGTGCGAGTTTTTCGTCGCACACAGAAGCGATATCAAAAACGCATGGCAGTTCCCTCAAGGAGGGATCGATGAGGGAGAGACACCGGAAGAGGCTTTAAAACGCGAACTGCTCGAAGAGATCGGCTGTAACAATGTCGAGATACTGGGAGAGTATCCGGAGTGGATCACCTACGATTTCCCCAAAGTGGCACGAGGAAAGTGTTACCCTTTCGACGGGCAGACACAGAAATATTTTCTCGTCCGTCTCAAAGAGGATGCCAAGATCGACCTTCATGCGTTCGAGATACCGGAGTTTGAAGAGTATGAGTTCGTAGCGTACGAAGAGTTGTTCAAGAAGGTGACCTACTTCAAGCGGAAGGTCTATAGGAAAGTGATCGATTATTTTATTCAGGAAGGATTGATTTAGTTATGTTAGTCGTACAAAAATATGGTGGGACCAGTGTCGGAGACCTTGAACGCATCGAGAATGTCGCCAACCGTGTCGCCAAGGCAAGAGAAGAGGGGAAAGACCTCGTAGTCGTTGTCTCCGCAATGAGCGGGGAGACCAATAAGCTTATCGGCTATGCGGAGCATTTCACGAAGAACCCTGCGAAAAAAGAGATGGATATGCTGCTTAGTTCGGGTGAGCGTGTGACAGCGGCACTGCTCTCTATTGCACTTCAGGCAAAAGGGTACGATGCGGTCGCCATGACGGGACGTCAGGCGGGTATCGTCACTGATGACCTGCACACCTACGCACGCATCGAGAAGATCGATCCTACCGCAATGCAAAATGCCATCAAAGAGGGCAAGATCGTCATTGTCGCAGGTTTCCAAGGGATCAATAAGGACGGTTCCGTCACGACACTCGGACGTGGAGGATCGGACCTTTCTGCAGTTGCCCTTGCCGGTGCGCTCAATGCAGACCAGTGTGAGATCTATTCTGACGTTGACGGGATCTACACGACCGATCCGCGTATTGAACCTAAGGCGAAGAAGCTTGATGTCATCTCATACGATGAGATGCTGGAGCTCTCCTCTTTGGGAGCGAAAGTATTGCAGAACCGTTCGGTAGAGCTTGCGAAGAAGCTGAAGGTGAAACTCTATGCCAAGAGCAGCTTTTCGGACAATGAAGGAACATTAATTACAGAGGAGAGTGAAAATATGGAAGAGGTTTTGGTAAGCGGTGTAGTTCTAGATAAAAATCAGGCACGTGTGACACTAAGAGGCGTATCGGACAGACCGGGGATCGCCGCGGAGATCTTCTCGAAGTTGGCGGATGAGAACATCAATGTCGATATGATCATTCAAAATGTCGGTACGGATGGTGCGACCAACCTTGGTTTCACCGTACCGCAAAGCGAGATCGACAATGCCAAGAAAGTGATGGAGGAGTTCGATCACGATATCGAAGGGATGGACTATGATGAGAACGTCTGTAAAGTCTCCGTTGTCGGTGTCGGAATGAAATCTCACTCCGGTGTTGCGGCAAAAGCCTTCTCTGCACTTGCTGCGAACAACATCAATATTCAGATGATCTCTACTTCCGAGATCAAAGTCTCTATGATCATTGATGAAAAGTACGGAGAACTTGCGATCCGTACGCTTCATGAAGCATATGAACTAGACAAGTAAAGAGTGACAGATGCAGCAGCTTTTAAAGTGGACACTACAGACCATTCGTGACGAGGATTGCTTCTCTTGGATGGAGGAGTACCGTTATGAGTGGGCACCGCTGGTAAAGAGTGCTGTATCGCAAATGATCGAGGGGAAGACGGTACTTCTTGTTACCGATACCCAGCGTCAATGGTTTGGACGCTATATCCTCGGAAAGGTCAACGCCTTGGAGAAGAACCGACCGCTTTTGCCCGTCTATCCTTTGGTACAGATGTTCCCATCCATTCAGAACTTCTCAAATACGCAGGATCTGCAACTGCTTGAAGATATGCTTGAGATCTCCTATCCTAATGGCTATTTCGTCTGGTATATCGGGAAAGGGGATCACCCTTTTACAAAGTTCGTCTATCGTTGTGAAGAGAGTTTTCTATGGATACTCGATGAAGAGGTCGAGAATAGTTTTCTCCTGCGCAGTAGCGATGAACTTCTTGATATTAAACTACTGCAACTCTACAAACTTTTTGATATGACACTTTCCGAAGTGCTCTTTGGGGATCTTGACCTTGAGTCGTGAACTGATTCTTCAGAGTCAAGTACTCATCAGTAGCGATATCGAACAGACACTGGCACAACTGCGTACACTGCAACAGAATGAACGTCTTGTGGAGATCGTCAAGCTTGAACCTAAGGATGACACCTTCAAGGTCGAAGATGCCAAACTTGCCATAGAGAAGGCCTATATGGCAAGCGAAGAGACCACGGTCATTATTTTGGCAGCCAGAACATTTTCACCGATCGTACAGAACAAACTGCTTAAAGTTATAGAGGAGCCACCGCCTAAAAAGGAGTTTATCCTCATCACTCCGTCAAAAGCGACGATCCTTCCTACCATTCGTTCACGTCTACCTATTCGGGTACTGCATGATGCATTGGATGACTATGCATTAGAGCTTGAGGTGTCACAGTTAAGTTTAGGAAACGTATATGCATTTGTACAAGCGCATAAACGTACCGATGCAAAGCAGATGAAACGCATTATTGAGCGTATTGCAAAAGAGGCGATGCTCTCACAGCGTTTCGATCTTGACGAAAAGACATTGATACTCTTCTCCAACGCCTATATCGCACTCGATGTCGGCTCTCCGCCGCAGTTTGTTCTGACTACGCTGCTGTTGAAGCTTTTGGCACGTAAAAAACGCACATAACATGCCTAGAAGGAGAGCGTATGCATATCTATCGACTCGGAACCATTGCAGATAAACAAGCGGCACTCAAAGCTTTAGGGGTTGAGAGCGGCGGTATTGCCATTATGTCAAAGAAGATGGAACTGCTCTGCTTCTACATCAAAGAGCTCAAAACCCCCGCAGCGAACATCCTTAAACAAGATGCCTTGAGCGTTGGTGCGGAGCTTGCCGTACCAAGCGGGGTGATCACCTGTGAAAAACCGACCTTTGACTGTATGCTCATTGGTACGCGAAAACATATGGAGATCCTCTCCAAAAAAGAGCTGGCACAACCCTTTGGACTTAAGAGCGTAGCCCAAGCGTTACAGCAATTTCTCACTGCTAAGTCTTACCCCGTTCGTATTATGGGGGTGGTCAATGCCAATGAGGACAGCTTTTACGAAGGCAGCCGTTTTATGGCGGAAGATGCCGTAGCACAGATAGAAAAAATGATCGATAAGGGTGCGGATATCATCGATATCGGAGCGGTCTCTTCCCGCCCGGGTTCAAAGCCGGTGAGCGAGTGTGTCGAACTCGAACGCATCAAACCCATCTGTGATACCATAGCGCAAAACAGGCTTTATGAGAAAGCAGTCTTCAGTGTGGACAGCTACACCCCCTCAGTCATTGCCTATGTGCTCAAAAGCGGCTTTGGTATTGTCAACGACATCACCGGTGGTACGAACGATGAGGTGGTGAAACTGGCAGTAGAGTATGGTGCGAAACTCTGCATCATGCATATGCAAGGCACCCCGCAGACAATGCAGCAAAACCCGCACTATGACGATGTAACGGCAGAAGTGAGCGACTTTTTTGAAACACGCATCGCCAAGTGTGAAGCGTTGGGGATGAAACGGGAAGATATTATCCTCGATGTGGGCATCGGGTTTGGCAAAACACTCGAACACAACCTTACACTTATCAAAAATATGAAACACTTTACCCACTTTGGATGTGAAGTGCTCATCGGGGCAAGCCGTAAGTCGATGATAGATAAGATCATCCCGACACCGACAGAAGAGAGACTCCCGGGTACGCTTGCCATTCATCTTAAAGCGGTGCAGAACGGTGCGAGTATCGTACGGTGTCATGATGTGGTGGAGCATAAGCAGGCGTTGGTAGTGTGGGAAGCGTTGAAATAAAATGACTTTAAAACCATTATCTCGAGAATTAGAAGAGAGAATAAATTCTTATATTGACTCTTTTGTAAGAGAATATGCTGATGGATATCAGATGTTTAATGAGCAAAATGCCAAAGGCTTGGGAACTGTAGAAGATTTATCCGTACTTGAGTGGATGTACTATGAAGGCATATATAGTACAGAAGAAGAGTTGATAGAGGCAACAGCATATTTAGTAGGTAAGGCATTAGTAAGATATGCAGGATTTGAATGGGGTGAAATCGATATTCATGGTGAGACTAGACTAGTATTGGTGCGTAAGGAGTATGATTATAGTTTTACACCTCTCGAGTATGTTCTTATAAAACATCAATTATTGTTTAGTGAAAATTATAGTATTGAAGATCTGTTTTTTGATGCTATTTTCCTTTCAGATTATCGTGTTAGAAATGATGAGGTACATCCTTTGTTCGCACTGAATTATACTGAGGAGTATCAAAGTGAATTAGGATTTAGTCTACCTATAGAAATTAAGACAATTTTAAAAAAGTTTTGGGAACAGGATTATGAACTTCTTATAAGAGAACTAGGAATTGAGTTTTATGAGCAGTACTATGAGGAAGACTGGAAAACAATAGAAACAAAACTTAAAGATATCGACTTTGTATTTTCAGAAAAATACTATAAAAATAAAGTATGGGTTCCCCTATATGAAAGTACTGTAGAAATGTTAAAAATAATAGATATGGAAGAATAACCTATGACACAAGAACAATACAACCAAAAAGTAGAAACCCTTAAAAAATGGGCACACGCCTACTATGTGGAGGACAACCCCATTGCAACCGATGAAGAGTACGACAGGCTCTACCATGAAGTACTCGACTTCGAGAAGGCACATCCTGAGCATCTACGCCCTGACTCTCCGACACAGCGTGTAGGCGGTGTGGTGCGTGATGAGTTCAACAAGGCCAAACACATCAAACGGATGTGGAGTATGGAGGATGTCTTTGACCGTAAGGAAGTTGCCGAGTGGCTGGAGAGGGTCGAGAAGAATGTGGGCAAATGTGACTACTTCTGTGAGCCGAAATTTGACGGGGCGAGTATGAACCTGCTCTATGAGGATGGCAAACTGGTGCGTGCCATTACCCGTGGGGACGGTGTGATCGGTGAGGAGGTGACGGACAATGTGCGTACCATTCGGTCTGTACCTCTGATGATCGACTACAGGGAACTCATCGAGATACGTGGTGAGGTGGTCATCCGTAAAGATGACTTTGAGAAGATCAATGAAGAGCGGCTGGGGGAGGGTGAACAGCCCTTTGCCAACCCAAGAAATGCTGCTGCGGGGAGTCTGCGACAACTTGACTCTTCAGTGACTGCAAAACGTCGTCTGGTATTCTACCCGTGGGGTGTGGGTGAGAACACACTGCCTCACAGCAGACTCTCTGAGAAGATGGACTTTATCTACAATCAGGGCTTCTTGCGACCGCCGTATGAGAAGCCGTGCAAAACCCTTGATGAGATAGAAGATTTCTACCGGTTCCTCATCTCCAAACGTGATGAGATCCCGATGATGATGGACGGGATGGTTATTAAAGTAGATGAGATAGAAAAGCAGGAGCAGTTAGGGTATACGGTGAAGTTCCCCAAGTGGATGTGTGCTTACAAGTTCCCTGCAGTCGAGAAAGTGACCAAACTGCTTGATGTTACCTTGCAGGTAGGGCGTACAGGGGTCATTACCCCCGTAGCGGAGATAGAACCGGTCAACATCGAAGGGGCAGTGGTCAGCCGTGCCACGCTGCACAACTTTGATGAGATAGAACGTAAAGATATTCGTATTGGAGACCATATTATTATCATTAGAAGTGGGGATGTCATCCCTAAGATCATTAAGGTATTGACTAGTCGTCGGAAAGGTCATCATAAAAAATCATATATTCAGAAAAAAAGAAAAAAAATTACTAATTTATTGTCTGAATTTCAGCACTTTCATGAAGTTTACTCGTTTAAGAATAACGGAGAAAGAACTTCTTTGAAGCCTCCATATCATAATATTGAAATTAGATCAGGGAAAAGATATCTTCTAAAAAATAAAACATTAATAGCTTTGTTGACAATTAAAAATAGATATTTATATGAAATTGTATACCAGAAAATAGGTAGTAAGGTAAAGGCAACTACTATTTCTCCTCGTCAAATACAGTTAATGAATATTTATAGACCTTCTCTATGTCCTACTTGCGGTTCTGAACTTTTGGATGAAGGGACACTTATTAAGTGTCAGAACCTCTCATGCCCCGACAGGGTCATCAACTCCATCATCCATTTTGCCAAGAAAGGGTGTATGGACATAGACGGACTTGGCAGTAAAATAGTCGAGCAGTTGGTGAAAACGGGTAAAATTCATGATATTCTTGACCTTTACAGCCTTACCTACGATGATTTGGCAGACCTTGAAGGCTTCAAAGAGAAGAAGATCAACAACTTACTGAACGCTATTGCTGCAACCAAAGGGGCACCGCTGCACAGGCTTATTACCGCAATGGGCATCGAACACATCGGAGAGGTGGCAAGTAAAGCCTTGGCTGAGAAGTTCGGGCTTGGCATTGTCGATGCGACCTTCGATGAGATCGTTGCCATTGACGGCATTGGTGAGGAGATGGCAAATTCACTGTTGGAGTTTATGCGAGTGAATCGCCAAAAGGTACTGAAGCTCTTTGAAGTGGTACAACCGACGGTGGAAGAGAAAAAGGAAGCCGAAGACAACCCGTTCAAAGGCAAAACCGTTGTACTCACAGGAACCATGAGCCAGAGCCGAGGAAAGATCAAAGAGATGCTTGAAGGGCTTGGTGCGAAGGTGAGCGGTTCTGTCTCGAAAAAAACTGATTACGTGATCTATGGTGAAGATGCCGGAAGTAAGCTGACCAAGGCTGAGAGCTTGGGAGTGAAAACCCTTAAAGAAGAAGAGATGAGGGAGATGCTTTAAGTTTTACTTATAATCTGATAAAATATTTTGGAAAATATTCAAATACTAGGGTAGGAATAATGGCAAAAATATTAACAGTGTGGATAGGAATCTGTATTTTAGCATGGGGTGGAAGTTGGCAATCACGTTTTGACAAAAAGGCCGAAGCCTACCGGATGACGCATGATGAAGGGCTACTACTTCTGGCGCTTACCGATGTTGATACTGGGCATATCGTAGCATATGCAACATCAATGCATGCGTTTGAGCCTGCGGGGATGAAAAAAAAAGAGCCTTACTGGCACGATCCTGCACTGGCGCATACGCTGCTTTTCCCCGGTGGGTTGATGAAGCCGATTACGCTTGCAGTGGCACTGGAAACGGGAATGATAGATGCTATGGGGTATCGCTATGCACCTAAAACACTACAAGTTGGCAAAGCAGTCGTCAAAGATAAAAATGCCACCGAAGCGTTTGGCATTGCTGATATATTGCGCAGCAAAAGTCATACCGTTACGGCACAAATTGCTACGGAACTGGATGAGAACACATGGCTTTTGCTACTGCGCAAGCTGAATTTTGGTAAGGCTATTGCAATGGACATCACCGTACCTGAAGAGCTTGCCGCCTCCAAAGGTGTGTTGCCGTCTCTTGAACACCTTGTCTCATCTGAACCTGTTAAGGTTGCACTTGCCAACGGCTATGCCGTGCAGGCAACGCCCATACAGCTTATCGCGGCATACAGTGCGATGCTAAACGGCGGGTATGTGCTGCGCCCGCATCTGCTGAAGCAGACTCCAGCGGACAAAAGGCGTGTTCTAAGTGAAAAAACAGCACACGCTATGCGCCAAGCTCTACATGATGCAGGTGATGAAGTATGTACCCATACCCGCTTTGTCAAGCAAGGCAGATTTGTGATCGGCACATACAATACGCTATGCATGCGTGTGGTGTTAGAAGAGGGCAAAACCTACTTGCAGACGAAAATGGTTTTGCGTCAACCTACGATTTGGAGGGATTAAGCGGTGCGAAGGTATGTGTTAAGCTGGGTGATAGCGTGCATGGCGGCGGTATCTGCCGAAGAGATATCATCGTCTCCATACCCCTACGGGATAGATATCGAAATATCTCAGGAGGGTCATAGCCTGCAAATTGACAACGAGCGGTGCGACATCACCGTTACCCAACAAGGCAAACTTGTAGGAAAGATACATGACATGCGTTGTTACAACCCCGTAGAAGCGGATCTAAACGGTGATGGAAAAAAAGAGGTTGTCATCAAAACCTTTGACGGAGGAAGAGATTTCCGACTTTATGTTATCCCGTTGCGTCCTCATCTGCGTCGCATCGTCTCTCTGCCTCCGAGTGAAGTCGAGTTTTACGATGTGGAAGATGTGGATAAGGATGGTGTCAAGGAGATAGTTTCATGGACGCGTCCTTTTAGTAATATGTTCCTGGAAACAGACGGTGCGGCGGATATACAAATAGCTTTAAAACCGGATGCGAACGCGACGCGTCTTATGTTGGATGCCAAAGCGACGGCCATGTTGCATCAACAAACGCCTAAAACGCAAACGGCTTACAAACCGCATCGTATCTATCTTGACAAAGAAGGGTATTTACGCACGGATGATGTGCGCGGGTTTGCCGATTTTTTTGAAAATGTCGTTATCGCGTTTTATTCGGGCAAGCCGAAAAAGGCATATACTCTTATGCAAAAGTATCTGCGTTTTGATCATCCCGCGGTACGGATGCTGTTTTGTCAGGATATAGCGGAGCGTTTGAATAAATCGCCGTTTTTTGAGGATTTGGTGCGCATAAACGGATGGGATAAAGATATGCTTGACGATATGTTCCGCTCCATTCGGGAGGATATATTGGCAAGGGAGTTGTTTAAAAGCATGGATTAGTTTGCGCTTTTTGAAACATTGTGCGTTTTAATTGCAAGCGCACAATGTTTACTTCGATTAAAAACCGGCTATAACCCTTTCCCGTAAATAGGATCGTCGTCGTCGTTATCGTTTGAATCGAATAAAGAGCCGATCATAACGGCTATAGCCAGTAATATGGCCAACCATACAGGCATCTTGCACTCCTTATAGTTTATTTCGGGGTAACCCTAAATGTATGATATGATGATCAAATCGGATTGTTCGGAAGGAAGAGTGATGAAAATTGCTTACACCAGCGACATACATCTTGACTTTTGGGTCAATCCCAAAGAGAATGACGCCAAACAGCACAAACTGCTACGGCGGTTTATAGATGATGTACTTAAACCGCCCGATGCCGATGTACTGGTCATTGCCGGTGACATAGGCCATTACAACCGGCAAAATCTTCTACTGATAGAAAAATTGAGGGAACGTTACAAATACATTGTGCTTACGTGGGGCAATCACGACTTGTATCTTGTTAGCAAACGACAGGAAAAAGAGTACGGTACTTCGCAGCAACGGTTGGAAGCGTTCAAGCAAGGGTGTAAAGAAATAGAAGGGGTCTTTTTCCTTGACGGCGATACCGTGGAGATAGAAGGAGTGCGTTTTTGGGGAAGCGGGCTTTGGTATTTCGTCGAAAATGTGGCACATTGGAGAGCAACTATGACCGATGCTATGCGTATTGTCACGCCTCATACGACACATATCGATTTTGATGGTTACGGCAAGCGTGTGCGGTATCGGTTCGATCCGCACGTACTCTACGAGCAGGAAATGCAAAAGCTAAAAACGGCACCCAAAGCGGATGTTGTGGTAACGCATGTCGCACCGACACTTCCGTTTGATATCGAAAAACCGGCCGATAGTTACTACCGTTTTGACGGGAAAGAGCATATCTTGCGCATCAACCCTAAACTCTGGATATTCGGCCATGATCATCGATCTTATGACTTTACCGTCGGTACGACTCGATTGGTAAGTTGCCCGTTGGGTTATCCGGGAGAAAAGATTAATAAAGTACATACGATCAAAACTTTCAATATTGCATAAGAGTAGTATGATGAGTACAATTTATTTTAACGATACAGCACAAAAGTATGGAGAGTTTTCAAATTTTTATCTAGCTTCTTTTCGTAATACGTCGGGTATCTTTTTTTCAAGTGTTATTCACTTTTATTACGCGAATGCTTTGATCAAAATATATCCGGATATTGCAAGGAAAATAAGGACTATGCAGTCTCCTATCGAAGTATATGCATATGCAAAGGAGTATATTAGTACCATATCTCTTGATGAAGATATGAAATGTGCTCTGATGAGAAGTGGACTCTTTTTTAAGTTCACACAAAATAAAAACTTGAAACACATACTTCTTGAGACACGAGGAAAAGAGATAGTTTATGATAATCAGAAAGATCTTTTTTGGGGAGTAAATAGAGATGGGAGGGGAGAGAATAAGCTGGGTATATTGTTGAGTGAACTAAGGGGTATATTATAATAAAACTTTGACAACATAATCTATATCTGCTACAATAAACATATATCGTCAAAGGAGCTAATGATGACAACAAAGATGAGCATCCGTGAGTTGACACGCAGCGGCAGTAAGATCGCCGACTATGATTACATTGATATAGAAGACAGGAAATCTCATGAGTACAAAGGGGTGTTGATCTCGGCAAAGTATGCCGATGATGTCAAAGCCTTTTTGGAAAAGAAGATCGCCAAAGAGAAGCAGAAGAAACTTGATGAGATCATGCAGTTTGCGGGTATACTCTCTGGTGCAACAGAGAATATGAGTGTGCAGGAGATTAAGGCAAAAAAAATGAGAGAGATGCAGTAGCTATATGCAAAAAGTATTTCTTGATACCAACATTATATTGGATTTTTTAGATGATAAACGCCCGCATCATGAAGATGCACTTAAACTTATAGCACTACTGGCTACGCATGATTGGCAAATTGTCATCAGTGAAGATATGATGAGTACAATCTTTTATATTAGAAAAAATCCAAAGCAGGTATTGGCATTTTACCAATATGTACTCTTCCATTGGAATGTTGTACCTTATGGATTGGATCTGATGAAAGAAGCTGTTGAAAGGTCACTAAAAAACAATTTGGATCTTGAAGATATGCTCCAATGCTTGTGTGCCAAAAAAGAGGGGTGTGCTATCGTGGTAACAGAAGATCAAAAGTTTGTCGATTGTGGCATAGATGTAATGGATTATGAAAGATGTTTAAATGAGATTAGATAAATACCTCGTAGAAGAGGGCTATTTTGAGAGCCGTAACCGTGCGCATGAGGCGATCAAAGCTGGAGAAGTGACGGTAGATGGGAAGAAGGCGAAGCCCTCATTGAAGATCGATGAGAATACGTTAGTGGAAGTGGCGGATGCAAAGTTCTATGTCAGCCGTGCGGCGCGGAAACTGGAGAACTTTTTGGTGGAGCACCCTGTAAAAATGAGTGGTAAACGAGCGCTTGATATCGGCTCTTCAACAGGTGGGTTTGCGCAGATCGTGTTGGAGAATGGTGTGGCTTCTCTTGCATGTGTCGATGTGGGCAGTGACCAACTGCATGTCTCTGTGCGTCAAGATGAGAGGGTGTCAGTGCATGAAGAGACAGATATCCGTGCGTTTGAGAGTGAACCATTCGATCTCATTACCTGTGATGTATCGTTCATCTCTATTTTACAGATCATCAATGATATAGACAGGCTTGCCAAAGAGGGAACGGACATCATTATTCTCTACAAGCCGCAGTTTGAAGTAGGCAAGGATGTCAAGCGTGACAGTAAAGGGGTGGTACAAGATGCCGATGCGATCGCCAGAAAGAAAGAGGGCTTTGTCGCAGAGGCACAGAAGCTTGGCTGGAAGCTTGTAAAAGAGGCGGAGTCGAAGGTAGCAGGGAAAGAGGGAAACCTTGAATACCTGTTTCACTTTGTGAAAAGTGAGGAGTGAAGAGTGAAGAGTGAGGAGTTAAAGGTACAAAATAGTATCAAGTCCATCGCCATCGGTTCGTTTGACGGAATTCATGTGGCGCATCAGGCACTCATCGCGCGTGCGGAAGCAGTGGTGGTTATTGAGCGAAACGGTGGTTACTTGACTCCCGGCTATAAGCGGACGTGGTATGTGGACAAACCGGTCTGCTTTTACCACTTTGAGAAGATCAAAGATCTCTCTCCCCAAGCATTTGTGGAGAAGCTGGAAGCGGACTTTCCTGCCTTGGAGAAGATTGTGGTGGGGTATGACTTCTCTTTTGGGAAAGGAAGAGAGGGGAGTGTGGAGGTGCTTGAAGCACTTTTTTCCAAAGAGGTGGAGGTGGTCTCCGAGGTAACGGTAGACAGTGTGTCGGTACACTCGCGAACCATACGTAATTACCTTAAAGAGGGTGATGTCATGATGGCAAACCGTCTTTTGGGCAGAGCCTACAGTATTGACGGAGAGGTCGTTGCGGGGCAGGGGCTTGGTAGAGAGAAACTGGTACCGACACTGAACTTGAAGGTGATGCACTATCAGCTGCCCAAAGAGGGGGTCTATGTGACAACTACACAAATTGGAGAGAGATTGTATGATTCTGTCACTTTTTTGGGACACCGTGCAACTACGGATGGAAGCTTTGCGGTCGAGAGCTATGTGATAGACGAGGATATCGGTAAGGTTACAGGGCGTATCTTTATCTCGTTTCTCTCATTTGTGCGTCCTAACCGTAAGTTCGATAGTCTCGAAGCGCTCAAAATACAGATCATGAACGATATTGAGACGGCAAAAGGGATATTAGATGGATAAAGACAAGGTATTTACAAAACCGATAGCAAAGAAGTTCGAGTTTGATGAAGCGGTCGCTTCGGTATTTGACGATATGCTGAGCCGTTCGGTTCCTTTTTATGACGAGGTGCGAAAATTGGTGATCGCGTTGATACTAGCAGAGCAAAAAGAGGGAATGAAGGTACTTGATCTTGGCTCTTCAACGGCGAAGTTCCTGCTTGATCTGCATGCGAAGAAGTCCGTACCGATGCAGCTTAAAGGGCTGGACAACTCCTCTGCCATGATCGAAAGAGCGAAACAGAAGTGTCAGGCGTTTGGTGCGGAGATCTCTCTTGAACTTGCCGATATGCTGACATACGACTATAACGATGAAGATGTAATAGTCGCGAACTATACGCTTCAGTTCATCCGTCCTATGCAGCGGATAGAGTTGATCAAGCGGCTTTATGAGGGGTTGAATGAGGAGGGGATTTTTATCTTCTCGGAGAAGGTGGTCTTTGAGGACAAGAAGCTTGATAAGCAGATGATCGATATCTACTATGAGTACAAGAAGCGTCAGGGCTATAGTGAATATGAGATCGCACAAAAGCGTGAGGCGCTAGAGAATGTACTGATCCCCTTTACAATCGAAGAGAACATCCGTATGTGCAAGGATGCCGGTTTCACACGCGTAGATACGATCTTTCAGTGGGCGAACTTCGTAACGTTCGTAGCTAAGAAGTAAAGTGCTCTTTACTGCTTGGAATATGTGAAGAACATATCAAAAATATCACACATTATAGAGAGAAAACAGATTAAAAGCGCACAGTTATTCACAACTTATTCACTCTGTGAAAAATTATATTTTTTCACTATCCAAAAAGGTACCCTAATTTACGGGTTGCATTATTTAATATGAGTTATTCACGCTCTATTCACGGTGTAAATTGTGAATAATTTTTCTTACTATGATGAAGAAATTTCAGTTTTTTATGCTAAAGCATACATTTGTTTCATCTTTTTTCAGCTATAATCTTGGCAATTTATTTTGAAGGAAGTAACCCATGAGTTGGACACCAAGCAGCTGGAGAGATTTTCCCATTAAGCAACAACCGACCTATACCGACAAAGAGGCACTTAAGCGTGTAGAGGAGGAGCTTAGCTCATACCCGCCGCTGATCTTTGCAGGTGAAGCGCGCAGACTCAAAGAGAAGCTTGCCGCAGCAGGACGTGGCGAAGCGTTCTTGCTTCAAGGGGGTGACTGTGCGGAGAGTTTTGCGGACTTCAACGCACAGAACATCAAGAACCTCTTTAAGTTGATGTTGCAGATGAACATGGTCTTGATGTACTCTACGGGGAAACCGGTGGTAAAAGTGGGGCGTATCGCAGGACAGTTCGCCAAGCCTAGAAGCTCCGACTTCGAAGAGAAAGACGGGGTAAAACTGCCAAGCTACCGCGGGGATATCATCAACTCTATCGAGTTCAGCGAAGAGGCGCGTGTGCCGAACCCTGAGAATATGCTCAAAGCCTATAATCAGTCGGCTGCGACACTCAACCTGCTTCGTGCTTTCAGCCGTGGTGGATTGGCGGATTTGAACAAGGTGCATCAGTGGAACCTTGAATTCATCAAGGATAATCCGCTTGGTAAACGCTACGATGAGCTAAGCGACAAGATCGACCATGCGATGAAGTTCATGGCTGCATGCGGTCTGACAAGCGATGTGATGCCGCAGCTTCACCAAACAACGCTTTACACATCACATGAAGCGTTGTTGCTAAACTACGAAGAGGCACTTACCAGACAAGACAGTGAAACGGGCGAGTGGTACGACTGCTCTGCGCATATGCTTTGGATCGGTGACAGAACGCGTGACCTGAACGAAGCGCATATCGAGTATTTCAGAGGTATTAATAACCCTATCGGGTGTAAGGTAGGTCCCAGTATGGGTGAAGATGAGCTGATTGCACTGATCGATGCGCTTAATCCGAACAACGAAGAAGGACGCTTGAATCTGATCGTACGTATGGGAGCGGACAAGATCTCCGAACGCTACCCACCGCTTTTGAAAAAAGTGCGTGATGCAGCTAAGAACGTGGTCTGGACGATCGACCCGATGCACGGAAATGTCGAGAAGTCCTCTACCGGATTTAAGACACGTGACTTTGCGAATATCCTCTCTGAGGTCGAGCAGTTCTTCAATATCCATAAAGAGCACGATACGGTTGCTGCGGGTATTCATCTTGAGATGACGGGGAATGATGTAACGGAGTGTACTGGAAGTACCTCATGTGCCATTACCGATGAAGGGCTTGCAAGCCGCTACCACACACAGTGTGATCCGAGACTCAACGCTTCTCAGGCGCTTGAACTTGCATTTATGATCTCCGATACGATCTAGTTGTTCTTCAAAGAGGCTTTATGCCTCTTAATGTATCGTAAAGATATTCTCTCCATTCTCATAGCGGTAGCTAAGCTCCATCGTATGGATATCTAAAATACTTTTCACAATATATAGCCCAAGTCCCAATCCGCCTTTTGAGGTGTGGAAGGGTTTAAAGTAGTTCTCAAGCGGTTCGCTAAGCGCTTCGCCCTTGTTGCGAATGTCGATGTAGTCGGTGTCAATAGTGACGATAACACGTTTATCGGGTGCATACTTGATAGCATTATCAAGCAGGTTCTTGATCACCAGCGTAAAGAGCTCAAAATCGACTTTGATGATGTAGTCTTTATGTATCTCGACCCCAACATAGCGCAGCGGGTTCTCTACCATCAGCAAGTCTGTACTTGCTTCGACAAGGTCACTCATCTTATAAGGCTTAAGGTGCAGCTCGAAGTTCTTGGAGGTGATCTTCTCAATTTTGGCAAATTCGTCAATGAGCAGGTTGAGGCGTTCAAAAATACTGTGCATTCTTGCTTTGCTCTTCTCATCGGGCAGCATCTCGCTCACCAGCCTTCCTTTGGCAATAGGGGTTTTCAGCTCATGCATAATAGCACGCAAGAAGAGTTGACGTGATTGAAGCAGTTCGCGTATCATCGTTACGGCATGGTCGAACTCATTGGCAACTTCTGCGATCTCATCTTTCTTGTCACTGTGACACTGGATGTTCAGATCCCCTTCCGAGAACTTCTTGATCTTGTTCTTCAGCTCCGTCAACGGGCGCAGAGAGCGGATGACCCAGAAGTAGAGGATAATAATGAGCAAGAAGACAATGGTAAAGACGATCATCCGTTTAATCGGATATTTGGGCTTGTTCTTGTTTTTTAAGAAGAGCTTGAAGCGGTCGTTGTTAATAAGAATGACACGCTGTAGTTTGAACGTATCGACGGCATACTTCTTGTACTTACCCTTTTTCTTGAAGTATCGCTCTATCTGTACGGTTTTTGCCTTGTCTTTAATGAGTGAGAAGTTCTGTGACTCCAAGTATGGTTCGTCTATCTTACCGTATTTGAGGTAGTAGGTGTAGAGATAGTGTGCGATGGCACGCTCTCTTGCTTCGTTGAGCTCTTCATATCGGGCATGGTCATACTTGATCGAGCCGATGAAGAGAATGGCAAGCAGCAGCAGCGTAATAGAGAAGATCAGTTTGATCTTGCTGCGCAGTGAGGTGAAGTGGTTAAACAAGTTTGTACCCTACGCCTCTAACGGCTTGTATGCGTTTGTTGTCTCCGAGTTTGGAGCGGATCTTGGAGATGATGACATCGAGGCTCTTACCCTGTGAGTCGATGCTCATGGTTGCCGAAGAGTTGATGATCTGCTCTCTGGATTGGGTGATGCCTTGGTTCTTGACCAGCAAGGATAGCACTTCGAACTCTGCGGGTGTGAGGTTGAGCGCTTCGCCTTTGTAGTAGATGGTATCGCCTCTGATTTCAAAGTCGCTCTTGGGTGTGTTGGTGGCACCGCTTTTTCCTTCGCCTTTGTTGACGCGGTTGAGTATCGCCATAATGCGTGCATACATCTCTTTGGGGTCGTAAGGTTTTGGCAGGTAATCGTATGCGCCAAGCTCGAAGCTTTGTACTTTGTCGTTGATGTCCGAACGCGCCGAAGAGATGATAACGGGGATATCATATTTGCGAACGAGCTCTTCACACACTTCCAGTCCGTCCATGCCCGGAAGGGTCAGGTCGAGAATAACAAGGTCGAACTTCTTCACCCCTGCGCTCAGTCCTAAAAAAGGGTCTTCGTAGTTGGTCACTTTGATGTCGAATTGTGCGAGATACTCGCTTAAAAGTTCCGCAAATTCCGGATCGTCTTCAATCATTAAGATGTTGATCATGATGGTAAATCCTGTCGGCAAAAGAGTGTGGTGAAGCAAAGCACTCCTGTACAATGCAAACGCAAGCGCCCCGATGGGGTTAGGTGCATTGTTTGTCGCACTTTACTTCACCACACATTACGCCTTTTTGTTTATATTATATCCTCACAAGGTTAATTGAACCCAAATCACTTTTGCATTCGGGGTGTGTCGGACATCTCTTCCCATGAGACCATTCCCCACGACTCCAAATCTTTTTGAAGGCTTTTGAGCGTGCGATCTTGATGGCAGGAAAAGCAGGCGTTGGTCTGTGGCGGCATACCGTAGGCTTCGGTCTGTGCGGGGTAGGTGAATGCAAAGCGGTGCGAACGCACAGTAAGCGGAGATTTTCCCGTATGTTTACCGGTTTTTGGCATATGACACTCGATACACTGCGAGCCTTTGGAGTCGGCTTTGTGGTGCGTATGCGCTTCGAGTGTCGGTTGGTGCGGTCCGATGAGGGAGCCGAAGCTGTGGCATTTCATGCAGGTGCGGTTGCCTTCGGGTTTTTTGGCGGTGTTGGTGAGGCGGTGCGGGTCGTGACAGTTGATACAGGTGATCCCGTGACGGTACATCGCATCGTGAACATATTCGTTTCCTTGCGTACGGTTCTTTTTTGCCGCACCATTAGGCCAGAACTCTTTGCTCTCTTTACCCGGAGTGAAAGGGGCGGGGAGTTTATACGCAACCAGCGGTTTGCCCGGTTCGAACCCTTGAGGGTAGTCGACCGCCTGCATCCAGAGGCTCTTTTGGGTGACATTGGACGCTTGCAGCCGTTTGTCACGGTTACGCATATGACACTGCAAACAGACTTCGTTGGTTCGGATAGGGTCGCTCATGTCAGCACGGAAGATAGCGCTTTTGGGATCGGCGGCATGGTTGCTTCCTGGTCCGTGACAGCTTTCGCAGGCGATGGCTGGTTCAATGCGTTTACCTGTGGACATAAAGCCTGTAAAGTGACAGCCGTCACAGGTGGTCGAGGTAGGAAACTGCTTATTGTCATGCGGGTAGGCATGTTTGTACCAGTATTTATAGGGTTTGAAGCGCTGCCATTTGCCCGTTTGGGTGTTCCATTGGTAGTTTCCCAGACGGAAATCCTCTTTGCTGTTGATGGTTGCGGGGATCATATAACGCTGCTTAAATTTGCTTCCGATAGTATAGACGGCATCTTTAAGCGTAAAGTCTGCATCTTTAGGGAGTTTGGAGAAATCTGCGACAATAACATTAGTGTTTTTGCGGATATCCTGTATCATCTTCGCATGCATCGATGCGTGCCAGTCATGGTACTTCTCTTTATGGCACGCTTTACACTTGGACGAACCGACGAATGTCGCCTCTTTTTGTGCTGCCGGCTGCAAATCGACATTTTTTGGAATGCGTGTACGGGTCAGTTGGTCGTAGTAGTCGGTGATCTTTGGCATATTGCCCAGTATGAACGCCAATGCGATCAAGAGAATAAAAAAGAGCCAAAAGAGTAGTTTCTTCATCATAAAAATGCCTTTTGCATATGGGGTTTGATCTCGTCGAATGTGTATTTGTAGTCGGTAAAGTGCTCGAATGCGATAATACCTTGGTAGAGCAGCATATCGCTGCCGTCTTTGGTCGGTTTTCCATAAGTTTTCGCCAATTTCAAGAAGGATGTCTCTTTACCGTAGATGACATCGACACAGGCATTTGCTTGGGGGATGACCGCATCGAGGAGGGCTTGCGGGGCGGGGAGGCTTTCATCTTCCAACCCTGCGGAGGTCATGTTGACGACAAGATCGTAGCGTTGTGGGGTAAAAGTTTCGAATGTGGCGGTCTTGAAGCCCTCTTCTTCGAATTTTGCCAAACGACCCGCACTGCGGTTAAGAACGCTGACATCGTATCCTGCTTCTTTCAATATGACGGCAGTCGATTGTGCCGTACCCCCTGCACCTAAAAAGAGTACGCGCTTGCCCTCAAGTTCGCTTATTGCTTTAAGAAAGCCCGGTGCGTCGGTATTGTAGCCGTAGAGTTTGCCTTCTCTCTCGACGATGGTATTGACCGCGCCTACCTTTCGTGCAAAATCATCCAACTTGTCACACGCTGCAAACGCCGCCTCTTTATGCGGTACGGTGATGTTGATACCCTTGAGCTTGAGTGTGAAAAAAATCTCTTTGAGTCTGTTTCCCTCTTCGAGCCTGTAGCGGTTGTAGCATCCGTTAAATCCCAAGCCTTTGAATGCATAGTTGTGCATCAGCGGTGACTTGGAGTGGGAGACGGGGTTGCCGAAGATGGCGTAGAGGTAATGGCTCATAGTGTGCTTCCTTTTGGGTTGATCAGTGCTGTATCCATGATCTCAAAAAGTTGTGTGAACTCAATGGGTTTGGTGATCAAAGCATAGCCACCGGCATCTTTCATTTTGCTAAGATTTATCTGGTCATCACAAGCACTGACGAAAATGATCGGAATGTGAGTTGTCGCAGGGTCTGTCTTTAGTGCTTTACATACGGCAAATCCATCGATACCCGGCATCATGATATCAAGTAGGATGAGCTCGGGCTGTTCCTCTTTGGCTGTTTCGATCGCGTATGCTCCGTCAGCAATGGCAATGACATCATAGAGCTGAGAGAGTGCTTCATATAGTAGTTCGAGATTTGTCTCGTTGTCATCGATGATCATAATGGTGTGTTCTTCTGTCTGGGTCACGAAAGTTCCTTTATCTGTGCAATTGCCTGTTTAAAATCGAATTTATGGACGAGTTTATCGATACGGGAGATAATGTCTCTCTCCTCCTCTGTCAATGTGTTGCTTTTTAGAAGTTTCTCCAAGAGTGGCTTACATGCTTTAAGGCGTTTATGTTGAAGTGCCTCTTCTAGTTCCGAGATAAGATGTGTTTTATCCATAGCATCACTTTTTGCTTCTTCCTTCTCATCTTGTTGGGAGCTAGGTACTTCTATCTGTTGTAACTCCTCAATGACCTCTTGAAGTGTATCATGGAAAATAGGGAAGAGGGAGCGGTCATAGGTTTGATCCAATATTTTGGTGATCTCATGAAGTTCAGTTGCCCCTATACCTGCGGACATCCCTTTGATATTGTGGATCGTACGTCTACAGTTCTCCTCATCCAGTGTATCCAGATTAAGCATCTCAAAATCACTCTTGAATCGTTGAAGCATCATACGGTAGAGCTTGATGTTCTCTCCTGCATACTTCATTCCGATCTGAGTATCGATATGGGTGAAATGCGGTATGGTATCCGTATCGGTCTGTGTCGTATGTAGGGAGATGCTCTCTTTTTGATGACAGCTATCTTTTTTCTCTTGTTCTTGATGAGGCTGTTCTGGCAGGCAGTGGATCAAGAGTTCATAGAACTGTTCTGCATTAATAGGTTTGCTAAGGTGGGAGTTCATACCGGCGAGTGCTGTGGCCTCTATATCTTCTTTCATTGCGTTCGCAGTCAAGGCTACGATCATGATCTGTGTATCCTTCTCTCTAATGATCTTGGTCGCTTCAAACCCATCCATGACAGGCATTTGAATATCCATCAAGATCAGATCATAGGTATTATGAAGGGCTTTGTCCACCCCCTCTTGCCCGTTTTGTGCAATATCGAGTATGATTCCTGTATCTTCAAGTAATCCTTTGATGATCTCTTGGTTGGTCTCATTATCTTCTACCAGCAGGATCGATGAACCTGCATATCGACGTAGTTCTTCTTGAAGGGATAAGACAGATGTCTGTTGTTCTTGAGATTCTTGTTTGGGTGTGGTCTGATAGAAGATACCGCTGAGAATATCGTTGAGCGTTGAAGGGTTGATCGGTTTTTGCAAGAATATATCGATCCCTGACCGTTTGGCTGTCTCAATAATACTCTCTTGACGGAAACTGCTTATCATGATCATCGATGGGGGTTGAGGCATATGATGGGCTTTACAGAGTGCCTGAAGCTGTTTTGCTGTCTCTATTCCGTCGGTCTGTGGCATGTTCCAGTCAACGATAATAAGGTCGAACTTCGTTCTACACTCTTGGAACATCTCCAGCGCATCGGTTGCATTATAGGCATGGTGTGTTTGAATGTCAAAACTCTCAAGCATATCCCCAAGGATCTTATGCCAACTCTCAGAGTCATCGATAAGCAGTACACGCTTATTGCTGAAGAGGGTATAGTGACACGCCTCTTCCACCTCTTCGAGTGGAAGTTCAAAAATGAACCGGCTTCCTTTTCCCTCTTCGCTCTCGACCCAGATCTGTCCCCCCATCATCTCTACAAGTTGCTTAGAGATACTAAGCCCTAATCCTGTTCCGCCGTATTTACGTGTGGTGCTGTTATCTGCCTGTGTAAAGGAGCTAAAGAGTTTCTCTTGTTGCGCTTCTGTTAGACCGATGCCCGTATCTTCTACGATAAATCGGTATAGCCCCTTTTCAATACGTACGATATAGACACCGATATGTCCCGTTTGTGTGAACTTGACGGCGTTACTAAGCAGGTTCGTCAATATCTGTCCGATACGCAGTCCGTCCCCTATATAGGTACGACCCATATTGCAGTCGTAACTTACGATCAGCTCAAGGTTCTTCTCCTGTACTTTCATCTCTATTAATGCCAGAGAGTTCTCAACCATTTTGAATAGATCGAACTTCGTATGTTCAATGGCAAGTTTCCCCGCTTCGATCTTTGAAAAGTCCAAGATATCATTGATGATGTTCAGAAGTGATTTCGCACTCTGATCGATTTTTTGAAGAAAGCGTTTCTGTTTTTCGTTCAGTTCCGTTTGCAAAAGAAGGTGTGTCATCCCCAGAACACCATTCATCGGTGTACGTATCTCATGAGACATGTTCGCAAGGAAGTCGGCTTTGACCTGTGCGGAGTGTTCCGCTTTCTGTTTCGCGATCTTTAGTGAATGTGTCTTGATCTTGATCTCGTTGGAGAGGTCTTTTTCTATTTGGTGTATCTGCTTATAGTCTTGGTGCGAGAGGTAGATGAAGTAGAAGAAGATTGCAAAGAGTACGATCAGGATCAGGAACTGCATGGTGAAGATAGCGTTAAAGTTCTTGAACAGTAGCTGTTTGATCGTATCGATACGCATATCCGCACCAATAATATAAGGCGTGCCGTTTTGTGTATGTTTGGGGATCAATATACTTCTAAATGTACCCCATTGATCACTACTCTCTTCAAAAAAAGGGCTGTTGCTCTCAAAGATATGCAAGAGCTCTTTACTTGCTTTGTCATAACTGTCAAAATAGCGTGTAAATGTCTTTTCCCGTATTTCCGAAGGGGTTGCACTGGAGAGAATAAAGTGAACCTTACCGTTCTTTATCGTCATAGCATAAACATAGGCTATGTCACTGTTTTGGGTAAATTGAGAAAGTTTACGGATATTGTTGAGATCTTCTTCTTTTTTGATAGAGGCTGCATCGATTGCCCGGTCGAAAAAGTCTTGATCGACAAGGAGCTCTGTATTTAGCGCAGCGGTCTTGAGTTTGCCGTCAACCATTTGATAGAGTAGCTCTTTATTGGTCTGGTATGTCCAGTAGGCATTCAAAAGTGAAATAAAGACCAGCGAACTAAAAAGATAGATGATCAGATGACGCTTTTTTTTATGACTGATATAGAGTGTATGGATCATTATTTCTCCCTCCCCGTTCAGAGAAATATTTGTAACCTTAATGAGATGAAGTGTGCACTGTCCCCTATGCTTTCATCTCTTTAAGTGTAGCCAAAAGGGCACCTAGTTTATTCTTTACTTCCAAGTATTCCAGCTCCGGTACGGAGTCTGCGACCACTCCGGCTCCCGCTTGCAGTATGATCCCCTCATCATTGATAAGAGAGGTACGTATGGCAATAGCGGAATCCATGTTTCCGTTGAATGAGAAGTATCCTACACTTCCCGAGTAGAAACCACGCTTAAGACCTTCGAACTTGGCGATGAGCTCCATCGCTTTGATCTTTGGTGCACCTGTCATGGTTCCTGCGGTGAAGGTGGCGGCAAAGAGATCGAACATATCTTTGTCGTCACGGATGTGTGCTTCGACATCCGAAACCATGTGCATGACGTGGCTATAGCGTTCGACACGCATCATCTCTGTCACCTTGACCGTTCCTGTCTGTGCAACACGTCCTACGTCATTACGTCCCAGGTCGATGAGCATGAGGTGTTCCGCGCACTCTTTTGGGTCGTTGATCATCTCGATCTCAAGCTCTTTGTCGCGCTGGGCGTTCTTGCCACGCTTTCGTGTTCCTGCAATAGGGCGAAGCAGTATCTCACCGTCGGTCAGGCGCACCATGACCTCCGGACTGGAACCGCAGATCGAGAAATCCTCATAGTCAAGTAAGAAGAGGTAGGGTGAGGGGTTCTTCGAGCGTAAAACACGATAGAAGCTTAGTGGGTCGATCTTCCCTTTTTGTGTATAGCGGTTAGAGAGAAGTATCTGGAAGATATCTCCTGAACGTATATGCTCTTTAGATTCGATGACCAGCTGTTTAAAGCGCGTTTCATCGATACTGAACTCCCCTTCTCCTTCAAGCTCTACGGGTTTGACCGGCAGTGGTGTGAAGCAGCCGAGAATGATAGATTCGATCTCCTCGATCGCCTCTTTCATCGAGTCGTCGTTCAATATCAGTGTTAATTTGGCGCTTTTGTGAGAATAGGCGATAATGATCTTGGGACGTACGAGATCAAGGTCAGGTGTGTTAAGTGGGTCATAGAGCGGATCCATGCTCTCTTCGAGTATCGGCTCGAAGACCTTGACCATATCGTAGGCGATGAAGCCGATGAACCCATCAACAAACGAAAAGCCGACCTCTTGGGCTTTTTGCTTATATGCTGCCTTGTCAATATTGTTGTAGTAGCCTTTAAGAAAAGAGAAGGGATCCTCTTCCAAGATACGAGTATGTCCGTCCTCAGCATGGAATGTGGTGATCTTATTCTTATAGACGATACGCTCTTTCGTGCCGATAGTGATGAAAGAGAAGTTCCCGTCACTGGTATTGACAACACTTTCAAAAAGCATGGTCACTTCATTGGGGAATCGCTGCTTTATCTCTCCATAGAGTGCGACAGGGGTCAGTTGGTCAAAAAGAATGGTCTTGTGCATCGTATCTCCTTATCGCTTGATCACAAATGCGCTTTTGTTGATGAGTGCTTTGACACGTACGATGGCTCTATCGGCAGCAGCTCTGCTCGGGTACGGCCCGATAACAAGTTTTTTCATCCCGTTAATAGTAAAGATACGATGTTTGAACCCTTGTTTTCTAATGGCTGTGACCAGTTGTGAGTTAGGCTCAGGCGCTTTGGAGAAGGATCCTACCTGAATATAGAACTGTTCATGAGATGCTGCAATAGGCTTAGGGCGTGATGTAGTTGTAGCTGTACTTTTTATCGGTTTCTTATGTGTTTGCTGTGGTTTTGGTTTAGCCGTATGTGCAGATGTAACCGATGTCGGTATTTTAACCACCTCTTTAGGTTTTGTATGTGGTGGAGTCGTATGCTCTGGTTTTGGCGGCTTGGTACTTGCCGGTGTGCTTACAGGTGCAGTCTGTGGTGTAGAGAGCGGTGACTCTTCTTGCGGTGCGGAGGTATCCTCTTGTACTACACTTGTCTCTTCTATCGTTGTGGTTTTGGGTGCTACGGCTTCAGGTGACTCATCCGTTCCCATCGTAACATGCTGAAGGGTCAGCTCCGGACTGATCATCTCCATATCTGTCTCTTCAAGTACAGCAGGTTGTGCGTCAGGGTCTTTGAGAATGATCTTTGTCAATACGATCGCAGCGATCATGATGATGATCAAAAGTGCGATAATGGTCAAGATCCCCTTGGCTTTTCCGCCGTTCTGGTGGTCTGGGGTATCGATAATCAAGTCATCTAGATTGTGATCGTTCATAGTAGAGGTACGCTCCGGAGTTAATTTTGGATCAATTATACCCAATGATATGTTATAGAAAAATGTACGCAGAAAATGTATCGTTTTCTCTCAATGCTTTACTTCTCTCGTACGATCCCTCCTTTGCTTTTAGAATGAATAAAAGAGCGGCTATCATTGCACTATGTGCAAGTAAACAGCTTGTTCTACGTTATCTGATAAGGAAAGAGATGAAAACAGATATCTTACGGGAGTTGAAAGAAGAACTAAAAGAGGAAGAGGTTGCGTTTTGGAGGCTTAAACGGTACTATCCGCCGCTTGCTTCCATGAAAGAGAAAGAGATCATGTCCTATCTCCATCTTTATGAGAGAAAGGAGCTTGTAGCCTATGTCAAACGTCTCTTAGTTGTAGAGGAAGGGCAGAAAGCAAAAAGGACACAGAAAGGGTGTTGCTGTCTGGATGCAATGGGAATTCCCAAGAATCTCTATCTTGACCGTTCAGATGCATTGCGTGTGAGGGAGATGTTGGAGAAGGAACAGGGAATAGCTTTGAAGATCTACACCTGTCCGAGGGAGCAGGGATGGCATTTGAGCAAGGTGTAGTAGGGGCTATGTACGTTTGAGCTTCTTTTCGTTCAGTATCGTGTAGAGTACAGGAAGATAGAGCAGGTTGAGGATTGTTCCCCATGCCAGTCCGAACCCCAAAGCGATCGCCATAGGCTGGAAGATAGCTGCTTGTCCTGTCGGGAAGAATATCAGTGTTGCCAAACCGATCAATGTCGTAACGGAGGTGAGGATGATAGGACGGAACCTTTTTGCTGCATAGTCGAATATCTCATCGATATTACGTGCTTTTTTCAGGTTCATGATCATAATGATACCGTCGTTGACCACGACACCGGAGAGTCCCAGCATTCCGATGATCGAAGGTAAAGAGAGGTTGACACCCAGTAGAAAATGTCCGATGATCACACCTAAAAAGGCAAATGGGATCACGGACATCATCATGAACGTTTCTCTAAATGAGTTGAAGAGGTAGAGCAGAGATAGCATGATAAGGACCATAGCCACTGCAGAGGCAAGTAACATGTCGCTTTTGAGCTCCTTTTTCTTCTCCGCCTCTCCTTTGAGAACGATCTTGATCCCCTCTTTACGTACTTGATCGAGGATCGGTCGTAATTGCTCAAGCACTTCGGTCGCCGTGATCTTCTTGCTGTTGACATTGGCATAGATATAGAAGTTTTTCACTCCGCCATCTTTGATGATCTTCTCAAAAGAGTGTACGGTCTGAAATGTCACGACATCTTTGAGTGCTACGAAAGTACCATCACCTAAGGGAAGTTGGAAGTTTTTGAGCGTATCGAGACGGTCTTGCTGTTCGCTGCGTACTTTCAATTCCAAAAGATGGTTCTTGTCAAATGCCAACGCGATACGTCGTTCAAGGAATGCATTGGAGAGTAATGCTCCGATACGTTGTTCTGTCAATCCCAATGATTCTCCATAAGGGTTGACCTTGAGCTTTATCTCATCTCGACCGTAGTTCATGCTGTCATTGACCGAGACTACTCCTTTGATATGCCAAAGCTGCTCTTCTATCACCTTGCTAAAGTGCATGATCTTTTGTGAGTCATTGCTGACAAGTCCGATCTTTAGGTCGGATTTGATCGGACCTACTTTCTTTTCAACAACGGCAAGGTCGCTGAGACCGAAGCGTTGTTTGAAGTTCTCTTTGTTCAGGAGTGCCCGTATCTTTGCGGCAATGATATCGGATTTCTCCTCTCTGGTACGTCCCTTCTCGTCATAATAGAAACTCAATGTCGGTGTAATGAACCTGTCGACAAAGTTCTGAGGCTTGAGCTTTTGGAGTTCGATGGTCATCTCTCCGACATAGGGGTAGGTTTCGGAGTTTCCGGCACTGTCTCGTCTCCATCCCGCAACCGAACCGACATGTGTGATGGAGAGCTCATCTTTATGTGCATAGAGTGTCTTCTCGATCGCTTTAAGATAGGAGAGGGTCTGCTCATTGGTGGTGTTGACGTTCGCCTTAAGCGTGACAGAGAGTGTCGTGGCATCGAACTTGGGGAACATCTGGAATTTACTCGACTCAAGACCCCAGAAGGTCAATAGCGGGACTAATATCACAAAGAGTGCTAAAAAGCGTTTTCTTCGTTGCATGAAGTAGTGGATGATACGGCTGTAGATACGGTTTGCCCGCTCCCATGACGTGGTCTTCTCTTTGGCATTGAGCAGGTGTGCCGCATGGATAGGGAGAAAGATGAACGACTCGATCAGTGATGCAAGTACCAAAACGGAAACGGCAATAGGGATCAGTTTGATCACTTCACCCATCGTTCCGTGCATCATCAATGCCGGAATAAAAGCGAAAAGGGTGGTAAGTGAAGCAATAGTGACCGGCTCGAACATCTCTTTTGCCCCTTGTACCGCAGCTTCTTTTGGCGGCATACCCGCTTCGATATACTGTTGGATATTCTCACTGACGACGATCGCATCATCAACGATGATACCCAGTGCGATCAATACACCGATAAGAGAGATCATATTGATGGTATATCCGGCAAAATAAAGGTAAGCTGCCCCCATGACAAAGGAGGTGGGTATACCCAGTGAGATGATGAACGCCATACGTTTGTTGATGAGTAGTGCTACGAGCAGGGTGATAAGTATGAGGCCAAGCAGAATATTGGATGCAATGATATTGAGCCTGTCCTTGATCGCAACGGAGCGGTCATCATGAATGGTGTAGGTAATGTCGGGGTGTGCTTGATTACTCTCTTCAACGATACGGTAGATCTCTTTGGAGAGGGTCAGTGCATTTCCCTCAGGACTCTGTTTCACGTTCAGGTCGAATGCGTTCTTGGTATCGATGGAGTAGAGAGTGGCAGTATCCTCATATCGTTTCGATACGGTAGCGATATCTTTAATATAGAGTGTTTTCCCATCGATATGAAGACGGCTTTGGAGCATCTGTTTGGCATCTTTTGGACCATTATGGGTCGAGATGAAATAGAAGCCGTGTGTTTTGTCCTCTATCGTTCCTATCGGATAGATATAGCTTAATTCTGCCAAAGCATCGATCACTCTGTTCTCATCCAATCCTAAAGCACGGATCTTCTCGGAGTTGAGTTTAATGTCGTAATATTTGTCAGAATCCCCGTAGATCGTGACTTCGGCAATATTGTTCAATGCATTGATACGGGATTTTAGAAGATTCGCCTCTTCAAGCAGTGTGGCTCTATCGACACTGCTTGAAGAGACAGCGATCCTGAGCAGGTTACGCTTGATATCCAATACCTTGACCGTAGGTTCGTCCATATCGGAGGGAAGGTACTGTTTGGCGAGTGTTACGGCATCTTTGACCTTATCTGCAACATTGTACTTGTCGACACGTTTTTCAAGCTCAAGGATAATATTGAACTTTCCTGAAGAGATAATCGTCGCCATCTTGTCAATACCGTCAATGTTCTTGATCTCATCCTCGATCTTTTGAACGGCCATCTTATCGAGCATTTCGATTGATGTGCCGGCATAGTGTCCGTTCACGGAGACCATATCAAGTTCGAACGAAGGGAATATCTCCTTCGGGGTCTTGGTGTAGAAGATGACACCCATAACAAAGACAAAGACAAATAGAAAGTAGTTAAGCCGTGCATGCTCAACAAAAAAGCGTAAGATTTTTTCAACCATGCTGATCCATATGAAGTGATTTAAAGAGATATTGTAACGTAGATTTGATAATGAGCTTGGAAAGGAAGCCAAAGGCTTTGGTATTTTGGCTTAACTGAGTATACTTTTAGGCCAAAATAGAAGTTATTGAAGAAGGAGTGCAGTATGCAGGTAGTACAAAAAGGGATACTCTCTTTAGGGGTGGTACTTTTGGTTGCAGGGTGTGGCTCTGAGCCCACACCGGAAGCACCGAAGAAAAAAGTCCCTCAGCCAATGAACGGACAGACGGTAGTTACGACCACCAGTGAAGGAAAGGTCTACGCCTCACAAAAAGAGAACTATCTGATCCGTTGTCAAAATGGGGACGGGCAAGGGTGTAGAGACATCTCAACACTCTATGAAAAAGGGTTTGGTGCAGCAAAAGATATGCAAAAGGCACTCTATTATGTTGAGCGAGGGTGTGAACTTGGTCATGGGTCCTCTTGTAACCGTGCCGGGAACTTTTACGATCATGGGTATGCAGGTGTAGTGGATAAGCAAAAAGCGGCATCTTACTACATGAAAGGGTGTGAACTCAATAACGGTACAGCATGTAACAATATCGGTAATTCCTATATGGATGGTTCCGGTGTGGTGAAGAACCTCGACCTTGCAGAGACCTATTTGCAAAAAGCGATCCGTATAGGAAGCAATGCCTACAATAATCTGGGCTATCTGTATGAGATGAAGGGTGATCTGCAAAAGGCTGAGTCATACTATATTCAAGGGTGTGAGCGTAAAGATCCTACAGCATGCTCGAACCTTGGCTATCTCTATCAGAAAGAGAAGAAATTCACTGCGGCATATAATCAGTTCATCAAAGCGTGTAATCTCGCACATGGAAGTGCATGTCATGCCGCTTCGATGATGATCTATAATAAACAGGTTCAGGTCGCTTCACCAAGTAGTGAGATGTTCAAGCTCGATTCGAACAGTTGTGAGCTTAATTCCCCCGTAGGGTGTGCGGACCTTGCGTATGACTATACTGTAGGAATCGGTACGGCAAAGAGTACGAAAGAGGCGAAGCGTTATTATCAAAAAGCATGTAAGCTCGGGCATAAAGGGAGCTGTGAGAAGTTAAAAACCCTCTAAAGCTCCTGATATGGAAGCGTAACGATATTGTACGCTTCTGGCAACTGCTTTGAGGGGAGGCATTTCCACCGTTTGGTAAGGCGTTGCTCCAACTTTGCAGATATCTCTTGCAGTCGTTGATCCGCCTCTTCGAGTAGAAGGCGCTTCACATCGATGAATACTTGCACTTTCTGTGTATCTCTCCCACGATAGATATGGTATGACGTGATCCCCATGGTACGAAAAAGATGTTTGACCAGTGGTGCGAAGCGCTGATGCTCCTTTCCTTTGTATTCGAGTACCAAATAGTTGGTATATCCCTCATGAAGCAGTGGTACGGCAACGGTATATTGTTTGTTGAGGTGTTGTTGTAAAAGAAGTGGGGAGAGTGGCTCTTCTATGCGCTCGAACTTGGCATAGAAGGTACGGTTGTCGAACTGGATACGTTCGACAATGGAGGGACGCTTGATGTAGTAGTGATCGGTCTCAAACTCCAGATCGAAGACTTTGATGTGTTACTCCTTAAACAATGCGACTAGTCGCATGAGCCTGCTGCTGAAGCAAACTCAGCGTTAGCGCAGTGTTTTGGACTTTGTTCAAAACGCGTCCTATTTAATAAATCGGTTTTTCGTAGATGACGAAATTAGAAGCCAATTCCTTCATCTCTTCTTTGATCTTCGTGTGAAGTTCACTGTCATTGATGTTGTCAAGTACATCGGCGATCTTGTTGGCGATGATCTCGAATTCCGCCTCTTTCATCCCACGACTGGTCAATGCCGGAGAACCGATACGGATACCTGAAGTGACGAACGGACTTCTTGTTTCACCCGGAACAGTGTTCTTGTTAACGGTGATACCTGCCGCGCCAAGCGCTGCATCGGCATCTTTACCGCTGAACTCTTTGTCTAGGAAGCTGACAAGTACAAGGTGGTTGTCCGTTCCGCCTGAAACGACGTCATATCCACGAGAAACAAGTACTTCCGCCAGTTTGGAAGCGTTGGCTTTAACCTGTTTTGCATAGACTTTCCACTCATCAGAGAGGTTGTGCTTGAAGCCTACCGCTTTTGCAGCAACGACGTGAACCAGCGGACCACCCTGAAGACCCGGGAAGATTGCAGAGTTGATCTTTTTAGCGATGTCCTCATCGTTTGTCATGATCATACCACCGCGAGGACCTGCAAGTGTTTTGTGTGTTGTTGTCGTTACTACATCTGCATACGGGAACGGACTTGGATGTTCACCTGCACAGACAAGACCTGCGATGTGTGCGATGTCTGCAAAAAGAATGGCACCTACTTCATCAGCGATCTCGCGGAACTTTTTGAAGTCGATCTCTCTGGCATATGCAGATGCACCACATACGATGATCTTAGGCTGAACGATCTTGGCTATGTCCATGACTCTATCGTAGTTGATACGACCGTCAAGTTCTACACCGTAAGTGAAGCTCTGATAGTTCTTTCCTGAGAAGCTCGGTTTACTTCCGTGAGTGAGGTGTCCACCGTGGCTAAGGTCCATTCCCAAGATCTTGTCATACGGCTTAAGAAGTGCAGCATAGACCGCACCGTTTGCTTGAGAACCTGAATGTGGCTGTACATTGGCGAATTTACAATCAAAAAGCTCACATGCTCTGTCGATAGCCAGTTGCTCTACTTTGTCGGCAAATTCACATCCGCCGTAGTAACGTTTACCGGGGTATCCTTCGGCATATTTATTGGTAAATACAGAACCCATCGCTTCCATCACTGCCGGAAGCGTGAAGTTCTCAGATGCGATCATTTCAAGATGGTCTGTCTGTCTCTGGCGCTCATTTTCGATCGCCTCAAAGATCTCCGGGTCAAAACTTTCAATAGCATAGCTCATTGACTTTCCTTTAATGGGGGGGTGAAATATATGCGTATTTATAGCGAAAAAGTGCTAAAAAGGGCATTATGCTCAAATATATAGTCTTTATATATATATAATTAAGATTATGATTTTTTTTGATTTGCTATAATTTTACTGTCTAAAACTCAAAAAAAGGAGACTAGGAAAATGACTAAAGTTTTACAGTGGCTTTTGATAAGTCTAACGGTCATAATGCTTAGTGCATGTGGAGGAGGTAGCAGTACTACCAATGTAGAGATCTCAGGTTATGCCGAGGATGATCCGATAGCAGGTGCAAAAGTCAAATTGTATGATAATGGCGGTAATGTCATATCTGAGACAAAGGCCGATGAGAACGGGCATTATCAATTGGATGCAAGAGTGGAAAAAGGTAAGCAGTATACGCTTGAGAGTCAGGGAGTGCTGGCAGGTCAGGATGTAGTATTACATAGTATTTTTCAGTATGCTTCCAATACCGAGATCAATACGAACCCAATTACAGAGTTAAAATATCAACTGGTAAGATCGGGTAAAAGTATTGATGAGGCAGAAGCGTTGATTAGAGATTACTTTATTGAGATCAACGGTGAAACATTAGAAGAGAACCGGTTTGATGTTCAAAGTTCTTTGGCTATGGGAATGACGGAGTTGGCTCAGTTATACGGAGGGCAACTGCCTGTAGATGCTGTTGAAAAGATAAAAGAGGATATCTTGAACAATGATGGTATTGAAAATAAAGATTTCTCTTATCGAAACCTTGTAAAGAACACTATTACACTAGAAGCATCGGCTGAAAGTGTTCCCGTAGGAGAACCCGTAACCGTTAAAGTTTCCGGACTCTCAGAGCTAAATAGTAATTATGAGATTAAATGGAGTGGCATTCCGGAAGATGCGAATGTGTCTGAGAAGAGTGTTTCATTTACTGTAAATGATTTTGCTCAAGATCTCGTTATTGGTATGATCGTTATAAATAAAAGTAATGAACAAATTATTTTAAGTGTAGAAAAAACAATAAATTTTTATAAAAAAATTGCAGAACAAACTTTTCGTATTCTAGATACAGAAGTTGATTATAATTTAACAATAGGAGAGAATGTACTTTTAGTTCCTGCTAATACTTTATTTGCTGAAACAAGTTTGAACATTGCTGAATACACTCCAAGTACAGTAAATACAATTTCAAGATTTGAAATTAATTTTAGTGAAGGTAGTGATAAAAATGTTACGTTTAAATATAAATATAATCCATATATTGTGCCTGATCCACGTAAACTAAGAATTGTTTATAGTAATGGTGAGAATTCAGAGGTCTTAAAAATTACAAATATTGATTATGCACAAAATACGATAGACTTTGAAATTCCTTTGAAAAAACAAGTTTCAAGAGGCGTATTTTCATCTGAGATAATTCGAGTTGAAATGGTACAGTCTCAACCATCAAAAAGACAAGTATATAGTTTTATAACAGACTATAAAAAATATATTGAACAACTGATAGGAGAGCTATTTGGTGAGAATGATAAAATAGATATTATAAATTATTTATATGAAGATGATTTTGGAAATGCAAAGTTTATAAAGGTATTAACTGAGCAAAATAGTAATGGAATATATAACTATAATATATTAGCAGGTATAGTCAATCAAATGATAGCTTATGAGAATGCCAAAATGCTACATTATTATAATGAAAACGATTGGAAAGAATTTACATATAGATATCTTGCTAGTGAGAAGCTAAATGTTAACTATCGAACAAGTTTTGACTACTTTACACCAATTAAGCAAATAACGCAAGTTATTGCTCCATGGGTAGGAGCTGTGAAAGCTACAAATGAGCAAATATCTTTTGTAAATAATGTGAAATTGGCTATTAATATTGGATTTACTGTTGCTGCTACAGCTGCTGCTGCTGAAACAGGAGGTACGGCAGCGACAGTTGCAGCTTCAGTTGGATTAGCAGGAGCGGCAATAGATTATGCTTGGCCAAGTGATATGGCACCAGATGCTACAGGATATGCATGGACAACTTTTACTACGCTTGCTCAAGAGGGGATTAAGTATGCTGATTTAGCTAGGGAGTTAGGTACAAACTTTATTATTGGATTTGGTGGAAAATTTGTGACAGCTTACTATGAGAAAGATAATATTAAAGCTAGTGCTCCTGTATTTTTAACTTTGGGACTAGATCAAAAATGGTCAAAACTTGGAGGAGAATTTAGTTGGTTACTAGGTCTTAATGCCAAATCTTATACAATTGAAGAGTTTAAAGAAGAATTTTTTCCTAATCCTGTAGTAATAGAAAATGATATTGATAGATTTTATGAATTTGCATTAGAAGATATTAATGACTGTAGACCATCTGAGTATGTGAGTCAGTGTGATGGTGAAAGTTACTTAGGAAAACTTGACCCTTCTGGTATTTTGGGAAGAACATTTCTAAGTCCATATACAGATATACAAGCGGATTATTTTTTAGTAGAAGAAGTATATAGTGATATGTCTCAAGAAGATAGAAATATGTTATATACAATTATCCGTTTTGCATACGGGGATACAAAATCTGAAGAACAACTAAAAAAACTTATAAGTATTAATAAAATAGCCGGATATAAAATCTTATTGAAGTCATTACTTATGAAAAAAGAAGAAGTAATTGACCCTATAACTTTTTCTCCATGTGTACCAGAGGCAGGGGATATATGTAATTTATCTGTAATTCATGTAAGTAGCAAATATAAAGTAGATACCTTTGATTGGATATTAACACAAATAGGATATACAAGAAGTGTAAGATCTGTAGAAGGAGAACAACATATATATGGTATAACAAATTATGATACATTTAAGCAAGTAATGGAGCAAGCAAGTTTAAAGTTCTCAGATAGTCAGCTTGAAGAAATTCAGATAAAAAAGATAATGGTTAATGCATATGGTCTACCTTTAACATATGATGAGAAAAAAAGTATTTGGGTTATTGATAATATTAATATAGAGCATGATACTTTTAATATTGAAGGAAACTTGAATGAGAACTTTATTTATGATGAAGATCTTGGTAAGTATGTATTGAGTTTTGATAAATTATTTGATAATGAAAAGTTTGAAGTTTTTAATAATAAATATGTTGCCTTTAAAGTATCTCTATTGATAGAGGTAGCAGGTAAACAAAAAATCGTTAGTAAAAACTTTGTTGTTTCAACATTAGAAAATGTGGTAGATGAAACCATTATTGGCTCTACCCTGAAAAGCTCAGTTAAGGATGCTGCAACAGGTGCACCTATTGTAAACGCTCAGGTAACATTGGTGCCGGGTGGATTAACGGACTTTACAGATGAAGAAGGAAACTATGAAGTGAGTGGATTGGCCGCAGGTGAGTATACTATTCTTATTTCAAAACCTGGATATCAGTCTGTTGAAGCTACGTTGACACTGGGAGAAGATGAAACAAAAGTATACGAAGTATCACTTGTTATTGATGATGAACATGCTACAACATTAGGTGGGGCGGATATTCTTGTTAAAGATGCACTTAACGGAAGTGTGATAACCAATGGTTATATCAGAGTAAGAGAAGGGCAGAACAATAAGACCGGTGATGTAGTTCAAGAGATCGTTAACAGTGATGGAAATGAAACAATTCATCTTGAGATGTATCCGGGTATCTATACCGTAGAGATCGGTGCTAACGGATATACGAATGCATATAATACAGTTACGATACTGGGAGATACGAATACTTCATATGAGTTCTCTATTTCTCCAGCGTTAGCCGGAGATCAAGTACGTATCGTACTTACATGGGGAGAGAGCCCAAGCGACCTTGATAGTCACCTTGTAAGATTTACAAATGAAGTGCAAGATTACCATGTAGCATACTATGATATGGCACCTGCTGATGCTGATGCGAATCTAGATATAGATGATATAAGCAGTTACGGACCGGAAACGATCACGATAAATGGTGTAAGTAACAGTTCTGTATATAAGTACTATGTACATGACTATAGTAATGGAAGTGACCAGAATGATACCCAACTTGCTGCATCCGGAGCAAAAGTGGATGTATATTACGGTGATGTTTCGCAAACATTCTATGTCCCGAACGAGACAGGGAATGCATGGAAGGTATTTGAGATCGTCAATGGTGAGATCGTACCATGTACTTCAGAATGTCTATTCGGTGTAGATGGAAGTAGTGATGAAGATATTGGGGAAAGAAGCTTGACACAGGATCAGACTCCTGATAGCACACTCTTCCAAGACCTTCCGGCAAAATAAAATTTAGAGCCGCATAAATGCGGCTCATCTAAGGAAATGAAAATGCGAAAAGCGATTATGTTTTTTCTAGTATTAGTTCAGTATGGTTGCTCTAGTGACTTTTACTATAAAGATCATAAAAAGATTATTTTGAAACCGGTTACGGAAGCAGAAAGCAGATCGGAGGAAGTACGGTATTATAAGACTATGGAGGGTATACAAGTAGGTATTACCAATAAGATCCTTGTAAAGCTTGCAAAAGATATTTCCATTGAACCGTATGTTAAAAAATATCATCTTAAGCATATTCGACAGTTGAGTGCCTCTATGTATCTTGTAGAAGTAGGATCGCTGGATCAAACCTTAGATATTGCAAATGCTTTGGATAAGGAGGAATGTATTGTGTATGCTAGTCCGGACTTTATTAAAAGAAGGGTTCTTCGGTAGATGCGTTATCTATATTTAGGACTCTGTTTATCATTTATTATTGGATGCGGGGGAAGTGGTCATAGCAGAGAGGAGGCTAGTACGGATACCTTGATCGATCCTTCTGCCGAGCCGTATTATACGCAGCAATGGTATCTGGAGTATAATGAGAGTTATTACAATATGCATACGATCGATATGAATGCAAGTATCCATGCAGGAAAGATACTGAAGGCGTACAGTGGCAAAGAAGTGACTATAGCTATTATTGATGATGGATTGGATATTTCACATCCTGAGATCAATGATTCTATTATTGCTACGTATGATATTGCAACGGAGACAGACAATGTTGCACATACGAATTTTTATGATTATCACGGTACCGCAGTAACAGGTATTATCGCAGCAAATGCTAATGGTAAAGGTATATTAGGTGTTGCGAACAGAAGTAAGATCATTTTTCTCAAATATAAAAAAGATATGAGTGATAGTGAGACCATAGAACTTTTTAGAAAAGCAGAATCGTTAGGTGCAGATATCATTAATTGCTCTTGGGGGACATATGATGTCTCTACCGCTGTTAAGGATACGATACAGGATTTAGCAATGAATGGTAGGGATGGTAAAGGTATTGTGATCGTATTTGCAGTAGGTAACGATACAAGAGATATGGGAAATGATGAATCTTCAATTCCTGAAGTGATCGCAGTAGGTGCAACAGATAAAGATAACTTAAGAGCTTGGTACAGTAACTATGGAGAGAATCTGGATATCTTAGCACCTGGTGGATACTCTGTAGGGATTACTACGATTGATCCCTCTGATGAAAATGGTATCGCTACGGAAAAGGAAGATTATCTACTAGCAGATGATCCACGAGCATTTATAGGAACTTCTGCCTCTGCCCCCATTGTTACTGGTGTGATCGCATTGATGTTGGAAAAAAATCCGGATCTGACTCGTAAGGAGATAGAGGATAAGCTGCATCAAAATAGTGATAAAATAGGAAATATTGAATATATGGATGGTTTTAACCCATACTATGGATATGGGAAGATCAATGTTGAAAAGATCTTTTTAGAACAGTAGGTATCTGTTTCAAGTGGATTGTCCGTATACCCGCGTAAGTTGTGGGTATACGAGATTATAGATCATTTTTTCTCCTGCTCCCGCTTTTTGCACGCTGCTGCATCGATACAGAAGAAGCCTTTACCTTTTTTGGCAGGTTTGAGCTCCTCTTCTATCGTGTTACCACATTTTTTACAAGCATTTTTCGGTTTCTCTTCGAGTGCCACTTCAGGCTTCATGGCAGGGAAGAGGATGACATCGCGGATGGAGTGGTTGTTTGTCAGCATCATCACCAGACGGTCGATCCCGATACCTTCTCCGGCGGTTGGTGTCATGCCGTGTCCAAGGGCGCGGACGAAGTCAAGGTCCATGTGCATTGCTTCCTCATCTCCGGTCGCCTCTTTCGCTTCTGCTTGTGCTTTGAAACGCTCGAACTGATCAAGCGGATCATTGAGTTCATTAAAGCCGTTGGCGATCTCTTTGCCTGCCATGAAGAGCTCGAAACGTTCCGCGATCTCAGGATTGTCATCGCTTCTTCTTGAAAGTGGGGAAATATCGATAGGATAGTCGGTAATGAAGGTCGGGTTGATAAGCTTACCTTCGACGAATTCATCAAAAAGCTCTGCCTGAAGGTAGCCCAATGTCAGATTGGGGTTTACTTCGACACCATGTTCTTTGAGGTAAGCGATCGCTTTCTCTTTGTCAGCAGCCACATCTTCAGGAACCCCACCAATGGTGGTAAGCGATTCGATGAACGGCACTTTGGCAAACGGTGTAGTAAAGTCGATCTCCATCTCACCGTATGTCAGTGTTTTTGGCAGTTGAAGCTGTGCAAAGATGTAGTCGAAAAGCTCTTCGGTCAGTTTCATGAGATCATGGTAGTTGTGGTATGCCCAGTAGAATTCGATGGAGGTGAACTCAGGGTTGTGGGTCTGGTCCATTCCCTCGTTACGGAAGTTACGGTTGATCTCAAATACCGCTTCCATCCCACCGACAGTCAGACGCTTGAGGTAGAGCTCCGGTGCGATTCGCAGGTATCTGTCAACGCCAAGCGCATTGTGGTGTGTGATGAACGGCTTGGCATTAGCACCGCCGGGGATGGGGTGCATCATCGGTGTTTCGACTTCAAGGAAGCCGTGGTCTTCAAAGAAACGGCGAATGAGGGAGACGATCTTTGAACGCATGATGAAGGTCTCTTTGACCTCCGGGTTCATGATCATATCCAGATAACGCTGGCGGTAGCGGATCTCGTGGTCGGTCAGTCCGTGGAACTTCTCCGGAAGCGGCATGATCGCTTTGGAGACGATCTTGATATCTTTACAGTGCAGTGTCAGTTCGCCTGTCTGTGTAACGAATGGGAAACCGGTCGCTTCGATGATGTCACCGACTTCAAAGAGTTTCTTTGCCACATTGTTGTAGTAGCCTTCGGGAAGGTCGTCACGGTTGTAGTAGATCTGTACCAAACCGTCATTGTCCTCGATCTTGGCAAAAGCGGCTTTTCCCATGATACGGATGAATTTGATACGCCCTGTCAGGGTAACGGTCTGGTTCTCATCTTTTTTCTCATCTGCGTCTTGCTCTTTGACGTAGGAGAAGTGTTCGAAGAACTCCGAAGAGGGCATTCCTTTGGTGATGTTCGCCGGGTAGGGGTTGATCCCCTCTTCTCTGAGCTTCTGGGCTTTCTTAATACGTTCTTGGATATATTGATTGTCAAATATCAAGGTCTCTCCTCAAATTGGTTGTCTTGTTGGACTTATCTCAATTGCCTGAAGGCATTTGAAATAAATCCACTACTGTTTTTCCTGACACTTTTGGCAAATACCGATAATCTTCATGGTATGGTCTTGCATCTGAAAGTTGAATCGCTTTGCGATCTCCTCTTGCTTTTTTTCTATCGTCTCATCGTAGAACTCGATAATAGCACCACATTGACTGCAAATGAGATGGTCGTGGTGTGCTTTGAGTCCCAGTTCATACTTTTTCCCTTGTGTCCCAAAGGATATAGAACTGGCGATCCCCTCGTTTTCGAGTAGGGTCAGGGTACGGTAGACCGTAGCGATCCCGATATTGATATCGGGATACTCCTCTTTGATGAGTCTATGGATGTCTTCTGGTGTAAAGTGCCCTTGGTGGCTGTAGAGGCACTTGAGGACAAGTTCTCTCTGTTTGGTGAACTTCAGCGTATTGTTCTTTAGTAACGATTTGAACTGTTCAAGCAATGCAGGATAGTGGGTCATACGCACAACTCCTTACTCTACCGTTGCAGTAGTATTCGTCTCGGCCTTTGCGGATGTTGCCGGTGTTGTTGTGATCCCCAGTGATGACGGGTCTATTTGAATGATCTTCGATCCTGCTTTGAACAAGAGAGGGTAGAGTATGGAATCTTTGACATACTTATCAAGGTTGTTCTTGATCAATGCGACATTGGAGAGTGCCGTAACGATAAGTGCAAAGATAATAAAATATTTTCCCCCACCTACGATAAAGCCAAACAACCTGTCGGCAAAACCAAGACCGCTTAAACTGATAAGCTTGGAAAAGATAGATCCAAGGATCGTTGCCGTAAGCCAAATAACGATCAGGATCGACATGAAACCGAAGAGTTTCAGTAGTGAAGCGTTCTCGATATGAATAAAGTTACTATCGATAAAACGGGCAGCTTCTCCTGCCATTCTCGAGGCGAAATAGACTCCTCCGATCAGACCGGCAAGCCCGAAGATCTCTTTAATAACACCATTCATGAAGCCCTTGATCGCCAAAAGAAGGATGATCGCTCCGATGGTTGCATCAAAATAGTTGAAATCTATCATTGTAAAGTGTTCCATACGCCCTCTGTTTCAGTAAAAAATTTGCGTATTGTATCAAAAAAGCGGATAAGTCCGCTTTATCAATAAGCCTGCTGCATCGCTTTCGCGAGTTCATCGGGTTTGTTGGCATACTGCATCGCTACATCACGGCTGATCTTTCCGTCACGTAAGAACTTGATCAATGCCTGTGTCTGTGTCTGCATACCTGTATCGCCCTGCCCAAGTTGCATTTGTGAGTAGATCTGGTGTACTTTGTCTTCACGGATGAGGTTGGCAATGGCATGGTTGGTTACCATGATCTCGTGTGTTGCCACACGTCCGCCTCCCAGTTTTGGCAGAAGTGACTGCGCAATGACCGCAACAAGCGAAGAGGAGATCATCGCTCTGATCTGTGGCTGTTCATCTCCTGAGAAGACATCGATGATACGGTTGATGGTACCCGGAGCCGAAGAGGTGTGAAGTGTACCGAATACCAAGTGTCCGGTCTCTGCAGCGGTGAGTGCAGCTTCAATGGTCTCTTTATCCCTCATCTCCCCGATCAGGATGATGTCGGGGTCTTGACGCATGGCATACTTCAGTGCAGCGGCAAAGCTTTTGGTATCTTCACCGACCTCTCTGTGGGAGAAGACCGCTTTTTTATTCTGGTGGATGAACTCCACCGGATCCTCAACGGTCACGATATGTTTCTGTTCATAGAGATTGATCTCGTTCAAAAGAGCGGCAAGCGTAGTCGATTTACCCGATCCGGTAGGTCCTGTAACGAGAATAAGCCCTTTTTCACGTTTGACCAGCTTCTTAAAGACCTCAGGGGCACCGAGGTCGTCAAGCGATGGGATCTCGATAGGAATGATCCTGAATGCTGCGGCAAGATCACCGAGCGTACGGTAGTAGTTCGCCCTGAAACGTCCGATCCCCGGCAGTTCAAGTGCGAAGTCGAGCTCATTATTCTCTTCAAAATGCTTCTTTTGCTTTTCGGTAATGAGGGAGTATGCCATCTCCTCGATATCCTCTCCGGTCATTTTGGGAAGATTGACCGGTTTGAGCTTACCGTCAAGTCTGATCTGCGGTTCGGAACGGCTTACGAGGTGAAGGTCGGAAGCACCGTGTGCAACAACACTTTGGAGCAGTTTTTTAATATCGAAAGTTGCCATAGGTATCCTTATAGTCTAAAAGTTTTTCGTTGTATTGGGATTCATTATAGCCGATTATGACTGTTTTATCCAAGACGAGCACCGGTCTTTTAATGAGCATGTTCTCTTTTGCCATCCATGCGATCTTTTGATCGTCATCGAGGTCGAGATCTTTAAGCTTGAGCGTTCTGTAGGTCGTACCTCGGGTATTGAACAGTGTTTTGATATCGGTATGTTGAAGCCATAAGCGTATCTTCGTTTCATCGACAGGGGTTTGGCGGAAGTCGATGAATTCGTAAGGGATCTGGTGCTCTTTGAGGAATTTTCGTGCTTTTCTTACACTGTCACAGTTCTTGATACCGTAAAGCTCGATCATCTCGGATATGCCTATTCGATGATCGCAGGAACGACGAAGAAGTCATCTTCGGCTTGTGGCGCATGATCAAGGATCTTGCGTGCGACGTCACTCTCTCCTCTTGGGGTATCCTCTCTCACCGGTGTTCCGCCTTCGAGTGTAGAGAAAGTAGGCGCAAGCGCATCGGTATCGAGTTCGTTAAGGTTATCGATATATACGAGGATATCCGTAAGTTGCCCCATGACCTCTTCTTTTTTCTCTTCTGCAATGCGAAGGTGTGAAAGCTTTTCAAGTTTTTCTAAAAGAGTGTTATCTATCTGCATAGTTATGTGCCTATTCGTAATTTTTAGTACTGTTTCTTATTATATATTAATTTGGTTTAAGATATAACGACATACAATCTAACTAATCGAATTTTTACTAAAGGAAAAATAATGTTACAGCAATTAGATATGAGCTCTCCGGAGTTTCTTGAAGAGTTGGAAAAGACCAAGAAGTTCACCGACAAGGTATGTAAGCAGTTCGGGTTCGAGTATCACCCGATGGAAGATGTGAACGAAGGTGTCATCATGGGGCTTGCACGCCATAAACTTCTTTACGGAAAACGTTTCTGTCCATGTTTCATGGTTGAAGAGGATCCTGCAAAGCCTGGGAAATACAAGAGTGTCGATGACCGTGTCTGTCCGTGTCCTCAAGCATTGGAGAAGGAGATTCCTGAAGAGGGGAAATGCCACTGCGGTATCTTCTGTACACCGGAGTTCGTTAAGGCCAACAGTTAAAAAGAGTTCGGCGACATAAACTTAATGTGCTATAATATCGGCTATTTTTTCGTGGGATATTATCGTCACACTATATATTTTGAAGGAAAACCGAACCAATGCATGAACTATTGAACAAAGACAATATCAACTCTGAAGAGCTTGAAGCACTTCTGGATGCCAGAGCGAAAGGCGAAGCGGATTTCCTGCTTGTCGATGTCCGTGAAGATATGGAGTACGAGATGGGGCATATCGCAGGGGTCGATATGTTGAAACCGACATCGATGTTCCAGCAATGGGCGGAAGAGCTCTTTAACAGCGCTCAGGGGAAAGTAGTGATCTTTACCTGCCGTACGGGAAACCGTAGCGGTCAAGTGCAGCATGTGTTCAAAAGTAACGGGTTCGATCGTGCTATTAACCATGCCGGCGGGATCGTGACCTATCGCGGCAGTATTGAAAGATAGTATCGTATCAGGGGGAGTCGAGATGAGAGAGACAAAGACGCGCGATCATGTACCTATGGACCTGATAGACCTTTTTATGAAACTGCTCAGTTTCGAGTCCATCACGCCCGATGATGCCGGTTCTTTGGCATTCATCGAATCCTACCTTCCCGGTTTTGAAGTGATCTATGTCAATAGAGGCGGGGTCAAGAACCTCTTTATGTATAGACGTTTTGGAGAAGGCGACCATCTCTGCTTTGCAGGGCATGTCGATGTGGTACCTCCCGGTGATAAGTGGGAGAGCGATCCTTTCGTACCGATGATCAAGGACGGGAAGATCTATGCCAGAGGAACACAGGATATGAAGAGCGGTGTTGCCGCTTTTCTTCAGACACTGCGCAATACGGAGCATTTTAACGGCACGCTTTCGATGCTTCTGACCTCGGATGAAGAGGGTGATGCGACCTATGGTACGGTGATCATGCTGGAGTACCTCAAAGAGATAGGGATGTTACCGGACTACTGTGTAGTCGCGGAACCTACATGTGAAGAGCGTTTTGGAGATGCGATCAAGATAGGGCGGCGGGGTTCCATTAATGGTTACTTGAGCATTCACGGTAAACAAGGGCATGCTGCGTACCCTGAAAAAGCGATCAATCCCGTACATCAGATCGCACCGAGGCTTGCAGAGCTTGCAGGTGTGAATCTGGATGAAGGTGACGAGGATTTCGCACCGAGCAAAATGGTCATTACCGACATCCGAGGAGGGATGGAAGTGACCAACGTCACACCGGGTGAGCTTAAACTGATGTTCAATGTGCGAAACTCGACAAGAACGACCCAAGAGACAGTGCGCGCACACATTGAAAAAGTACTTGAAGGCTTAGACTTTGAGTTGACATTGACCCAAGGCTCTTATCCGTTCGTGACCAAGCGTGATTCGAAGATCGTCAAGAAGATGCAAGAAGCTATCTCTGACGTAACGGGTGTAGAGACAAAGCTTTCGACCGCAGGCGGTACGAGCGATGCCCGCTTTATGGGAGCGTTCGGTATCGATGTGGTGGAGTTCGGTGTCATTAATGACACGATCCATGCACCCAACGAACGTACCTCCATTGAAGAAGTAGAAGGACTTTATGAGGTCTTTCGTACCGTAGTCGCCTCATTCTAGCCAAGGAGGGAAGATATGGCAAAACGTCCGCACTTTACCGAGTACGTGATGTCACGTCTTATCAGTATGGCGGCGATCCTCTTTATTCTTTTTCTTATTGTGATCAACCTTTTCGATCTGCCATCCAAAGCCATCTTTCTTTCTACCTTTTTCGTTGCAATGACCTTTGCCGTACTGATCTATGCGATCTACCGCGGGGCAAGACGGATGCAAAAAGAGCTTATGACGATCAACACCTACCTAAAGAATCTCGAAGAGGTCGATAATATCGACTACAAAGCACGTTTTTTCACCAAAGAGTTCCATGAACTCAATCGCTATTTGATCAAAGCGTTAAAAAAGGCGAAAAAGCGTGAAGAGATCAAACAGCGCTACAATGCCAAGCTCAAGCTCAAGAACCGTCAGCGTGCCGATATGCTCTCAGCAATCGCACATGAGTTCCGTAATCCGATCGCATCGATCATGGGATACTCCCAAACACTTTATGAAGATCCCGAGATCCCACCTGCGCTACAACGGAAATTTCTGGAGAAGATCTACAATAACGGGCAGAAGATCGAATCACTTCTAAGCCGTTTGATCCTCTGGAACAAGTTCGAGAGCGGTGAGGCGACCTTGCATAAGAGCCGTTTCGATCTTTTTGCATTGACCCAAGAGGTCAAAAGTGCACTGGAGGAGAAGTACAAAGGTCGTACTATCGTCATCTTGGGCATTTCCGTTATGGTCGAAGCGGACCGTACTTTGATAGAGGTCGTTTTAAAGAACCTTATCGAGAATGCATTGAAGTACTCCAAAGCCGATGTCGAGGTCTTTGTAGAGGAAGATGGATGTATTCGTGTGCGTGATCACGGTGTGGGTATCAGCAAGTCCGATATCGAGAAGGTTACGAAGAAGTTCTACCGTTCAGGTACACATAACTGGGATAACTCTATGGGGTTGGGACTCTCCATTGTCAAGACCATCCTTCAGCTACATGATACCTCTCTACACATCGATAGCACTTTAAAAGAGGGGTCGACCTTCTCTTTTTGCCTCTTAAAAGCGACGCAATCGTAGCCTTTTGGGCATAATTGACGAAGAAACCACTATCAACCTTTTCCAAAAACGTCAACCATTCATTTATTTGATATATTGAATGAGAATGATTGAGCTTTGCTGATCATATTCTCTCAAATCGTGTGAAATCGGGCATATTTCTCTAAAAAAGCGGTGATACGCCAAAAATCATTTGAAGTTAACATTTTATATATTACAATTTAAGTGTATTATTCAAACTTATTTTATAAAATTTGGAAATTGGTTTGGTAAAGATAAAAATCATTAAGGAGGAAGTATGAAACTTGGTTTCTTAGTCGACCTGAACCTGTGTATGGGTTGTAAAGGTTGTGAAATCGCTTGTAAAGTGGAAAACGAAGTACCGCTCAGCTCTTGGCGTTTACGTGTCAAATATATCGATATCGGGACATTCCCGGATACGTCAAGATCATTTACCCCGTTACGTTGTAACCATTGTGAGAATGCACCGTGTGAGCGTATCTGTCCGGTCTCTGCACTGCATTATCTTGAAAATGGGATCGTCAATGTCGACAACTCACGCTGTATCGGGTGTGCAGGGTGTATGATGGCATGTCCTTACGGGGCGATCTATATGGATCCTGAGACCAATACGGCGGATAAGTGTACCTACTGTGCGCACCGTATCGAAAGCGGTATGATGCCTGCATGTGTGGTCGCATGTCCTGTCGAAGCGAATATCTTCGGTGACATTGAGGATGACACCAGCCATATTTCGCAGTATATCATGGCACACCAAGGGGATGTTCAGGTACGTAAGCCTGAAAAGCATACCAATCCTAAACATTTCTATGTCGGTGGTGGAGCACAGACGCTCAATCCATTGGCACATCAGCGTATAGAAGGGTACAGTCTCTTTAACAAGATCACACATCTTGATGCGATCGGTGATAAGAACCATGGTGTGCTCGATCGTTTCCTTGCTCCGTTCACATCGCATGGAGAGATGGACAATAAGAGTTTCATGGACTTTGAGAACGATATGAATGCCCATGGATCACATGAAGAAGAGGGAGGTCACTAAGATGGTAGAGAATACAATTCACGCAACACAAGCGGTGGTGACACTGGATGTGGCACTTCCGGGTATTATCTGGGGTTGGATGATCACATTGAACATGTGGGCGAAGTCTGTAGGTACAGGGGTCATCTTGGTCGGTGCGTTCTTGCTCTATAGACATAAAAAAGACGAGATGCCCAATATCAGATGGGTCATGCCGTTGATCTCGTTCATTTTCTTGAACATCTTTTTACTCTTTACACTGGTCGATCTGCACCAGCCGTATAGAATGATCAATATCTTCTTGCATCCGCACTGGACATCTGCCATTACGGTTGGGGCTTGGATGGCGTCACTCTTTACGGGACTTGTAACGCTATTGATGCTCATTGGCGGGCTGGATGCCTTCCCTGATGTTCGACGTCACTGTCCGTTCGCGAAGAAGATCAGAAGTATTTCACCTTTCTATGAAAAGGTGTTCCCGTTCGTTGTTTTCTTGGCGATCCCCGTAACGCTCTATACGGCCATCATTATGGCTGAGTCGAGCGCACGTGAGCTTTGGCAGGCACCTGCGGAAGTGATGCAGATGATGTGGGCGGCACTGCTTGCAGGTTCGGCGGCACTTATTTTGGTTTCCAAGAACTGGAGCCAAGAGGCAAGACGTGACCTTGCGATGGTATTGGCGATCGCGACATTCTTTAGCTTCTTGATGTATATGGGTGAGTATTTCTTCTCGTTCAAATCGGCAGAAGCGGAAGCGACACTGGCATATGTGCATGCAGGCGGCGAGTACAATGCGGAGTTCTGGTTCGGAATGATCCTAGGGTTCGTGATCCCGTTCTTCTTGGCACTGAGCAACATGAAAAGTGACAATAAAACACTATTGAGATTTACAGCGATCTTGGCATTGGTCGGGCTCTACATGGCAAAAGATGTATGGCTTAAAATTCCACAGATGCTACCGTTGAGTTAAGGAGGGTATGAATGACTAAAGTAAACAATGAACAGCCTACTTTCGTAGAGAGTAGAAGAACCTTTTTAAAAGGAACGGCATACACGGTTGCAGGAGCCTCTCTTGCAACAGGTGTATTCAAGACCATTGCAGACACACCGGCAAATGCAGAAGGGAAGTTCACTCCGACACCTGAGACACTTTCGTTCTATCCGCCGCTTGAAGAGTGGGATAGCTTTACCGAGCTTGACGGGAATGACTGGAAACGTGGTGGTACGGGACGTAACGGTGTTGAGAGCGAAGAGAACCCTGACGGGATCAAAGCGATCGAGTATATGCTCGTACCTACGGCATGTTCGAATTGTGAGGCCTCTTGTGGTCTGACCGCATGGGTCGATCTCTCCACCTATAAAAAAGGCGGACAGCTTGCAGTTCGTAAATATATGGGTAACCCGCTTCATGCAGGTTCACGCGGACGTAACTGTGCCAAAGGGTATGCGACCCAGTCACAGATGTACGACCCCGATCGTATCCCTTTTCCGCTTAAGAGAGCGCCGGGTTCTAAAAGAGGGGAAGGAAAGTGGGTAAGAACCACTTGGGATGAAGCGATGGCGACTATCGGTAAGAAGATGCATGACACCTTGAAAAAGGGTGATGAGATGTCAAGAAAGCTCATTATGTACCATGTCGGTCGTCCGAACGAGAACGGGTTTGGTCACAGAGTACCGCACTCAATGGGATGTGACGGATACGATTCTCACACCAATATCTGTTCGGCAGGTGCGCGTGAAGGTACCATTCAGTGGACGAACGACGACCGTAACTCTCCTGATTGGTCGAATGCGAAGCTGATCTTCCTTCAGTCTTCTCATGCAGCCGATGCGGGGCACTACTTCCAGCAAGCGGCTGGTCGTATCGCCGATGCACGTAAGAAGGGTGCAAAGCTTGTCGTTATGGACCCTCGTATGTCCAACTCTGCGGGTATGGCGGACCTCTGGGTACCGGTATGGCCGGGAACGGAGACAGCGCTTTATCTCTACCTTGCAAACCGTATCTTGAACGAAAAAGGGATCAACGGCGAGAGCCTTGTAAACCATAACTTCGTGAAGAACTGGGTTAACTGGGATAGATTGATGAAAGATAGAGAGTACCTCTCTTACCTTGTTGAAAGAGGATACATCAAGTCTCTTCCAAAAGGTGACAGCTATGAGGATTTCATTACGATGATCGCCGAGATGTACTCGCCTTATACGCTTGACTTTGTTGTTAAAGAGTGTCGTGTAGAAGCGCGTATTGTAGAGAAGCTTTACGATATGTTCATCGATGCGGGAGCAAGAGTCGCAACCTACATCTGGAGAGCGGGACCGATCGGTCACAAAGGTGGATGGATGATTGCAAGAAGTGCCTTCTTACCGTTCGTACTTCGTGGTGCGATGGCTGGAGATGTCGGTGGTGTCGGACTACACCACTGGCATGTCATCTCCGTTAACGGTAAGGGTGATGCGGCGACCGAAGCGGGGAAGAGACCACCGCGTGTCGATGTTTGGAACGAGATCGCATGGCCGCCTGAGTATCCGCTCTCGACTTATGAGATGTCACACATTATGCCGCATCTCCTTCTTGACGACGAGTGGAGGAACAAGTGGAACGCTAAGGGGTTGAACGTACCTGACAGACTGGCAGTCTGGATCCCGCGTATGTACAACCCTGTATGGATCAACCCGGACGGTTTCAGATGGATCGAAGCGCTTAAGCGTGAAGATAAGATCGAACTGCCGTTCAACCTCTCGCCGACATGGTCTGAGACGAACTGGTACTGTGACTACATTCTGCCTGTAGGACTTGCAGGTGAGCGTCACGATCAGCACTCTGAAGCGACACAGCCTTCTCGTTGGCTCTCGTTCCGTAACCCGGCACTCAGAGTGGCGCTTGAGAAGATGGGATGGAAACCGAAAGATCCGACACGTGCAACACTTGAAGCACACATCAAAGCGGGTCTGGGTGAGATATGGGAAGAGGTTGAGTTCTGGGCGAACATCATGGTACACCATGTTGACCCTGACGGAAGTCTTGGTGTAAGAAAATACTGGGCGTCCAAAGAGGATCCTAGTCGTGCGGTGACCATTCCTGAGTGGTACCAAGCAGCATTTGACAAACTTCCGAACCTAAGAAAAGAGGCGAAGAAGCGTTATCCTAACTCGAAGTACCCCAACTATGAGATGATGAGAGACATGGGTACATGGCTCGAAGAGGATCACATCTATAAACCGCAAGAGCGTCCGCTTAAGAAAGTGGGTGACAAATATATCGCGCACGGACATGAGTATGATGCAAGTGAAGTGGAGAAAGATGAGTTCGGTGTACTTCTGGTAGACGACCATGTATTTGGCGGTAAAAAAGCGATCGGTGTCGAGATAGACGGTGAGATCATGCAAGGGTTCCATACGCTCTCTAAGAAACTTGAGTTCTACTCGGAGTGGTTCAAAGAGTGGAAGTGGCCTGAGTATGCGATTCCTATCTATCCGAAGAACGAGAAAGAGCGTCGTGAGATGACCCATGTCGTTACACAGGTTCACCACGACTTCATGAAAAAAGACAATGAGTTCGCGCTCAACACGGTATTTAGGTTGCCGTATAACATCCATACGCGTTCGGTCAACTCCAAGCATCTTATGGAGATCAGCCAGAACCACAACCCTGTATGGATCAATGCCGAAGATGCGAAGCGTCTTGGTATCAAGCGTGGTGATGCGATCAAAGTGACCATCACCGATACGGTCTCAGGACTTGAGTCTGGTTACTTCATTGCGATGGCTGTACCGACGGAAGCAACGATGCCAGGTGTACTTGCATGTTCACACCATGCGGGTCGTTGGAAGCTCAAAAATGCTGTAGAGATCCCGGGGTTCGAGCATAAACTTGGTGTCATGGGACTGGGTGCGCCGCTTTACGAGATGACCATGGATGGTAAAGTGGGAACACTGAAGCCGAAGCAGGGGCTTGATGAAGGTATGCAAGCACGCCGTGATACATGGCAGTTCAAAGAATTCAACAAAGATCTTGATAACATCTGGTGGGATGGTCTGAGCGGTTCATGGCAGAATGCCGTAGCGCCTTCACATCCTGACCCGATCGCAGGTAACCATGCATGGCATCAGAAAGTAAGCATCGAAAAAGCTGGTCAGGGTGATAAGATCGGTGATATCTATGTCAACTATGAGAACAATATGAAGGTCTATCAGGCATGGAGAGACAAATTGACACGTCCTCTCAATGCCAACGATAAACTTAGACGACCGGTACATATGAAACGTCCGGCCGTACCGTTGACGCTTAAAGCCTATACGGTGAACCTGAAAGGGTAGTGATGACATCAAAGGCGGGTCTTTCGCCTTGGTGTTACCATTTTTAAAATCGAATCGTTGATTTTATTTTGAAAGTGGTATAGTGCCAATTAAAAAAATAATGATAGTAAAACAGAAAGAGTACAGATGAATGAGATGAAACAAGATATTGATAACCGGATCGCGCTCTATGCGTTGATCTCACGACTGATGATGCTTGAGGTGGATAATGCCTTTTTGGAGAAGATCGAAGCGGATGCGAACCTTTTGGCGCTCTTTCCTAACTATCGGGATTGGTCGAAGCGTAAAGAGATGAGTCGCAAAGATCTGATCGAGCAGTACTACAATGTCGATTTTGCCAATCTCTTTTTGATGCATCTTGTTCCTTATGAAAGTTTTTACACACGTGATGACCAGATGGTAGAGAGTGGCGGTGACAATCCCGTGATCGAACTTTACAATACATTGGACTTCAGGGTAGAACTGGAGTCGGCACGTGTGGTCAGTGCAGACCACATCGGGGTGGAGCTTGAATTCATGTATATGTTGTGTGATGCACAGAAAAAGGCACTTGAAGCCGATGATAAAGAGGGTGTGTGCGAACTCCTGCAAGTGCAGTATGCCTTTTTGCGTGAGCATCTGCTTGAGTGGGCACCGATGTTCCTGATCAATGCCAAAAAAGAGTCCCGTACACCACTCTACCATGACGGAAGCGAACTGACACTGGAGTTTTTGCTGAGTGATTTTGAGTATGTCAATGAGAAATTGAACACGCACTGTGTAACCGAGAGTACCGAGGCATAATGAGACTTCATCTTGATGCGGCACTGTGTGTCAGAGCTACAAGTAAATTTTCCACATGTACCCAGTGTGTCGATGCGACCCAGGGGCTGGTACAGATAGAAGAGCAGCTTCCGACCTTTGCCAAGGGTACGGGCATAGAAGCAGCCGCCTGTGTAGGGGCATGTCCTACGGAGGCTTTTTCTTTGTCGGATTTTTCGGTCACGGAGTTCTTCTTTACCTTTCTTGACAGCAAAGTAAGATTGATATCGCGCAAGATCAATGTCCCATGCCTTTCCGTACTGAGTGTGGAGCATCTGATCTCTCTTGCTTTGGCAAGTGATACGCCTGTGACACTTGATTTGCATGACTATGAGAAGGAGAGTCACCTTTACAGCGTCATAGCAGCACGTATCGAAGAGGCGAATTTTGTGCTTTCTGCTTTCTCTGACAAAGCGCTTCAGGTCAATGTAGAAACAGCAGTGGAATATGACAACAGTACGGAAGAAGCTGAAGAGGTTTCGGACAGACGCAGTTTTCTGCGCAATACTGCCTCCCTCAAAGGCGTTGTCAAACACAAAAAAGAGTTTGATGATGCGGTTGAAGCCCAAGAGCTGCACCGGTTCGAGATCGATGCATCCATGACGCAGAAGATCAAGGACAAGCATCTTCCCGATAAGCGCAAGATACTCTTTACGATGCTCAAACATGCACAAAAGCCGGAAGCTTACGAAGTATTGGCACAGGAAGATGTCAGCTTTGTTTCCCAGAAGTTCGTGGATGAAAGCTGTACCAACTGTCAGATCTGCTACCGCATCTGCCCGACAGGGGCGCTCAGCTCCAATGGCAGGTTCTCCCTGATCAACTTCGATGCGATGCTCTGTGTCAAGTGCCATCTCTGCCATGATGTGTGTGAACCCGCCTCCATTCAACTTCAGCCCGGTTTTGAGATCAAAGAGTTCTTTGAACCGACCCAGCGCACATTGGCGACTTTCAACATTAAACGATGCAATGAATGCGGAAATCCCTTCACCTACCTTGGCGGAGAACAGACATGTCCGCGTTGTCTGGTAGAAGAGGAAGAGGCGATGTTCTTGCATGAGAACGCAATAAAAATGAGGAGTGAAGAGTGAGGAGTGAGGAGTTAAGGAAAGCATTGCATTGCAATGCTTTTTATCAAATAGAGGCGTTGCAAAGCAACGCAAACCAAAATTA